>JBAQAF010000062.1:0-4769 GCA_049285595.1 Thermoplasmata archaeon | reverse complement strand
GGGGAACGCCGCCGACGGGCGTCGACGCGGCCCCCCTGGAGATCCCGATCCGTCGTCCCGGCGCGGCCGTCGAGCCCGCCGAGTTCGCGCACGCCGCGGCGCGCCGGGTACGTCCGGACGCGACGCTCGTACTGCGCGATCCGTCCGGTCTGGGTTCCCTTTCCTTCGCGCGCCGGCGCGGAAACCACCGCATCGACGCGATCGTCCGGGCGGTCCATCTGGGCGAATTCGACCGGGAGCGAGCGAGCCGCCGGCCGAACACCCTCCTCGACCGGGTCGACACCTGGCGGGACCGGCGGGCGGTCCGCCGGCTCGAGAAGGAAGCCCTCGAGGAGGCGGACCGTATCTTCTGCGATTCGCCGCTCGTCGCCGACGAGATCGTCGAGGCGTACCGGATCCCGCGGGCCGGGATCCGATCGACGATCCCCCCGGTCGCGCTCGGACCTGCGCCGCCGACGCGCGAGGCGGCCCGCGCCGACCTCGGGTTGCCGACCGATGTTCCGGTCGTCGTCGCGCTCGCGGCCTCCGAGAACCCCGCGGAGGCCGGCATCGACCGGGCCCGGGAAGCGTTCCGAAGGATCCGACCCCTGTTCCCCGGGGTGCGGCTGGTCGTCGCCGGGGCGGAGGCCCCGGTAGAGCCGGGCGTTCACGCGGTGCCGGAGCGCGACCGTTCGGTGTTCGTCCGGGCCCTTGCGGCCGCCGACGTGGCGGTGTTCGCCCGGCGCGTCCCGGGGTTCGACCCCGGCCTCGTGCTGGCCCTACGGCAGGGGGTCGCCTCGGTCGCCCTTCCGACCGCACGCCTATCGACCGGGCCGAACGGCGCCGTTCGCGTCGTCGCGAGCGACGACCCGGGAGACCTCTCCTCCGCCGTGGCGGAGCTCGTCGCGGACCTGGCGCAACGCCGCGCCCTCGCCGCCCGGGGGCTCCCGTTCGCCGACCGCTTTCTACCCGAACGCGTCGCGGCCGAGCTGCTCGGCGACCCGTTCCCCACCGCGGGCTAGTCGCCGTCCCCGACCGGTTCGTCGAGGCGCCACTCTCGAAACCGCCGACCCCCGGACGCCCTCCCGAGCTCGCGGCCGAGCCCATCCCACCGGATCCCTTCGGGGAGCTCTCCCCGGTCGATCCGGTCGAGCACCGCGTGGAATCGGGCCCGGTGGGCGGCGAACGGGTCGTCCCCCATCGGGAACGGCCGCGCCGTCCGGACGATCCGCACCCCCTCGCCGTCGAGCACCCAGACGCCGACCGGGTCGGCTCGCCGGCCCGACGTCGAGGCGGCGAGCCGCTCCGCCGTTCGCGCCGACGGGACGACGACCGCTACCCAGTCCCCCCACGCCCGACGGCGCAGCGCCTGCACGAGAAGCGCGCGAGGCTGGGAGAGCTTCGCTTCCACGAGCCCGATCACGCCGTCCCGGCGTACCACGAGGTCGAAGTAGTCGCTCCCGTCGGGATCGACGTAGGTCCGGTATCCTTCCCGGGAAAGATGCCCGGCGACGATCGCGACCAGTTCGGCTTCCGAACCGTGCCAGGCCGGGGCGGAGGCGCGGCTCATGGGCCGCGTCGCAGGAACCAGCCGTCGAGCCGGGAGCGGGGAAGGCGGACCAGGATCGGGCGACCGTGCGGACACGTACGAACCCGGTCGGGGAGGGCGTCCAGCGACGCGAGCAGTCGAACGATCTCCGCCGGGGCGACCGGATCCCCGGCGCGGATCGATGCGTGGCAGGCGATGGTGGCGGCCGTCCGCTGCTCCAGTCCGTCCGGCAACGTCGGACGCCCCCCCTCGGCCAGTTCGCGGAGGAGGTCGTGGATCGCATCGAACGGTGCGGACCGGCCGCGGTAGCTCGGAACGGTCCGGACGCGCACGGAGTCCGGGCCGAACGCATCCAGGTCGAACCCGGCGGCCCGCACGGAGTCGGCGTGCGCCGTCCACGCGCTCCGTTCGGCCGGGGTCAGGCGGACCGTCACCGGCGCGACGAGCTGCTGCCGGCCGAGCCGCCCGTCGCGCAGGATCGACTCGTAGACGAGTCGTTCGCTCGCCGCATGCTGGTCGATCAGCGTGAGCCCGTCCTCGGTCGCGGCGACCCAGTAGAGGGCATCGAGCACCCCGAGCAGTTCGAACCGACGGGTCCCCGCCCGTTCCAACGGCAGCGGCTCCGCGGAGAGCGCTTCGAGCGGACCGAGCGTACGTTGCGCCGGCGGGCGGGCGACCGGCGGGAGCGAGGGCGGGGGAAGGAACGCGAGCTCGTCCGTCGGGAAGGAGGCGGACCGCGCCGACGATCGCACCGGCGGCTCTCCGACGGCCGGAGCGCCGAGGAGGCACTCCCGGACCCGGAGGCGGATCGCTTCCGTCAGATCGCGTTCGCGGGCGAATCGGATCTCGCGCTTGGTGGGGTGCACGTTGACGTCGATCGCCTGCGGATCGATCTCGACGTGGATCACCCCGGTGGGAAACCGGCTTCGGGGGAGGCTCTCGGAGTACGCGGCCCGGACCGCCTGGGCGATCGGCCGGGAGACGACGGCGCGGCCGTTCACGGCGAGGAACAGGAGCCCCGAGGTCGGGGCCGCGACCGACGGGAGGCCGAGTGCCCCGAAGAGGCGTCCCCCCGGGAGATCGCCCCGGAGGGGGAACGACGCGGCGAGAAATTCGGGACCGAGGACGTGCGTCGCCGCGTCGGCGAGACGGACGGTCGGCGGATACGCGGAGAGCTCGCGTCCCTCGGCCTCCACCCGCAGGCCGACCGTCGGCCGTGCGAGGTAGACCCGCTCGATCGTTCGGACGAGCTCGACCTGTTCGCTCGCCGGCGACCTGAGGAACTTCTTTCGCGCGGGGGTGTTGAAGAACAGATCCTCGACCTCGACCGTGGTCCCCGGGGCGCGGGCCGAGGAGAATCGGCCGACGACCGCGCCTCCCACGACCGAGATCCCTTCGCCGGACTCCCGATCGGGGGGGCGGGAGAGGAGGCGCAGCCGCGCGACCGTTCCGATCGCCGCGAGCGCCTCCCCCCGGAATCCGAGCCCGTCGATCGTCTCGATCGGCCCGTCCGGGGCGAGCTTGCTCGTCGCGTGGCGTTCGACCGCGAGGTCGAGCTCCTCCGGTGGGATCCCGGATCCGTCGTCGGCGACCTCGATCCGGTCGATCCCCCCGCCCACGATCCGGACGACGACGAACGACGCTCCCGCGTCGATCGCGTTCTCGAGGAGCTCCTTCGCGATCGACGCCGGCCGCTCGACGACCTCGCCGGCGGCGATCCGCTCGATGGTGGCGAGCGAGAGGCGGCGGATCGGTCGACGGGGGCTCGGGGCGGGAACGATCACTCCGCCGCCTCCCCGGGCTCCGCCGCAAGCCGTCGCAGCTCCTCGAGGATCTTTCGCGCCTCCGCGTCGGAGAGCCCGTCGACGACCAGGGCCCGCAGCCGTTCGCGGAGCGGGTCGTTCGCGGCCCCGCTCGAATCCCAGAGGACCGCCTGGGTGTACTTTGTGGAGCGCGGGCGCGCGGTCCGTGCCACCCCCGGCAGCGAGACCCCGTCGGATTCGAGCTGCCGCAGAAGGCGGTCCGCTTCGCCGAGGAGCGGCTCCGGGAGGCCCGCGAGCCGCGCGACGTGGACCCCGTAGCTTCGGTCGGTCGCCCCCGGGACGAGGCGGTGGAGGAAAGCGATCCCGTCCGGCTTCTCCTGGACGGCAAAGTGGGCGTTCCGCGCCCCGCGCAACCCCTCGACGAGCTCGGTGAGCTGGTGGTAGTGCGTGGCGAGGATGCTGCGCGCCTTCGTGACGTCGTGCAAGTGGCGGAGGGTCGCCCAGGCGATCGCCAGGCCGTCGAACGTGCTCGTCCCCCGACCGACCTCGTCGAGCAGGACGAGCGAACGGTCGTCCGCGGTGCGCAGGATCTCCGCGACCTCGGTCATCTCGACCATGAAGCTCGACTTGCCGCGGCCGATCTCGTCCGTGAACCCCATCCGCGTGAACAGTTGCGAGACGACGCCGACCCGGGCGTACCGGGCCGGAACGAACGACCCGGCCTGAGCGAGGACGACGAGCAGGCCCACCGCCCGCATGTAGGTCGACTTTCCGGACATGTTCGGACCGGTGAGAACGAGCAATCGGCCGGTGCCGGCGTCAAGCTCGATGTCGTTCGGGACGAACCGCTCGCCCAGTTGACGGTCGAGGACCGGGTGGCGGCCGTCGCGGACGATGAGTCCCGGCCCGTCGTCGACACCGGGGCGTACGTAGCCCCGAGTGCGGGCGAGGTGCGCGAATGTGGCGAGCACGTCGACCTCGCCGACCGCCCGCGCGACCCGATGGATCGCGCCGACATGCACGTCGAGCCGGCCGAGGAATCCCTCCCAGGCCTCGATCTCCGCCGCACGCGCCGCTTCCCGTGCGGTCCGGATCCGCCGCTCGACCTCGTCGAGCTCGTCGCTGGTGAACCGCTCCGCCAGGGCAACGGTCTGACGACGGCGAAAGTGGGGCGGGACGCGCGCGAGGTTCGGTCGGGTCACCTCGAAGTAGTATCCGAACACCTGGTTGTAGCCGACCTTGATCCCCTTCCCGCCCGCTGCGGCCTGTTCCCGGTGCTCGAGGGCCGAGAGGGCGTCGAGCGCCCCGCGTTCCTCGTCCCTCCACCGGTCCACTTCCGGCGCGAATCCCGTTCGAAAGAGACCGCCCGAGTCGTCGGTCGGAGGAAGCTCGTCGGGAAGCGCCGTCGCGAGGAGCGTTTCGAGATCGGCCGGCGCGAGGAGGTCGGGGAGGATCCGCGCGAGCGTGCCGGCCGAGGC
>JBAQAF010000061.1:0-3495 GCA_049285595.1 Thermoplasmata archaeon | reverse complement strand
AGCGAGAGTGCTTGGAGGCGACGTTCTTCGAGAGTGGCCGTGTCACGATGGCGCTGCGCCCACCGTCCCATGACAGGAGGGTAGCGCTCACGTCGATATTAACCCACTTACTGCATGGTCAGTAGTTCAAACAATCCACTGTTCTTGGTAGCTCGAACACCCCGCTGACGGGAAACCGGCCTTCGAGTCTATGACGACTCATCGTGCAAAGGATGCTCTGCGCTCCTCGGTGGTCGTGACCCGATAGGGTATTCAAGTGAATTCAGTCACCAGAATTTCTGGCCACGAAACTGGCTCCTTGCCAATCATCGCAGAACCCTTCCCCGTCAGTCTATAGATCTTGCTGAACGGAAACTGAGTTCCCTGCTCACACACTATGAAACCCAGTCTCTCTAACGACCTTGCTGCCCCGGTTAACGCCTCCGGCCCAGGAAACAGGCGGCGTCTAAGTTTCGACATAGAAGCAGGTCCGCCTAGCCCCAAGAGTAGGAGAATCTCAAGGGCGCCTCTGTGACGCTCTAACTCGTACACCGCGCGAAACAGAGTCACCCTAGTCTTGTAGGAGTACCCAACGAGAGCATTCCGCATTCCACCGCGACTCGCAGAAGGAGAGTGGGGAAACCCCTGTCGCCCATGTGTCGATTCGACCATGTAAGGACTCTCAATCGAGGATGGATTATCCGGAGAAGGCACATCCCGAGCGCGAGAACCCGAGCTCACAACTCGTCGTTCGATTCGGGGTGAGGGGAGAGTCGCAGAGTTCGAAACTCCAGAAGCGGCCGAAGATTTTGCGCGGTTCGAACTCAATGAGGTGCGTTTGATTCGAGACATTTATACACTTCTGGAACAATTCATAATACTTAAGAGTGCCTTAAGAAAGAATACCCACGTTTGAACACCTGAGTTCGAATCAGGGCTCCTAGTCCAGATCTCTCTTCATCCAACTCCTAGGTAACTATCCACATGCTTGACTCATAGATACTCGAACCCCCCCCGGGGACTCGAGCGTTTCTGGAGTTACGATTATGATTCACTGGGGATTGTACTGCCCAGAGATTCTAACATCGATAATTTCGAGGTAGATCCGAGCCTTCACTCACGCCAAAGCGTCATCAAGACGGACCCTCCTTCGAACAAAGGAAGACAACTCGCGTGGCCCTCTCTGGTGACTCGAGAGTTAACTCGAAATTGTCTGGTCTAACTACTCTGATGCGGTTCCAGCCCGCGTTACTCAGGCCCTTCAGTATCTCAGAGATTGGGAACCCAGTCTCGATATGGATGTTCGTGAAACGCTCGAACAGCCCGTTCCTCGTGGGCTTCAGACCGTCTGTCCGAATGTAGGCGCGTCTGAGGGAGTCATCGAACACCAGGTTCGTACTGAGCGACCCACCGTCTAAGTGATGCAGCGTGTACGTCGTGAGCTCAGCGAGGCCCCGAACCGTCAGCATATCGAACAGGAACTCCGCTCCTCCCGTGCAAGATGCGAACACACTCTTGAAGCAGTGTTCCAGGGTGGCGATGTCGGGGAGACGGTTCAACGAGTCGAAGATTGAGTACGCCATAACGAAATCTCTCCCCACGTCGAACGACTCGGCGCTTGTGACAGTGAAGTCTGCTCGACCGGATCTCACAAACCTCTTCAGCCTACCCCTTGCCATGCGTATCATCGCTGGGGAAAGATCAATACCAGCCGCTCTGAAACCCGACTTGAGAAAGTACTCGGCCGCCGTTCCAGTGCCACAACGTAGGGATTCACCTTTGTGGTTAGGCTGAGGGTGCGCCGAACGCCGGGTAGCCCTTCCCCCGCACTGCGTCGGGCACCACCTCGACGAACTTCAGCCCGCGGATTCGACACGTCCGAAAGACCGACATCAGCCGCTCGAGGATCCACGCTCCCTTCCACGAGCGACGTCCTCCGCTGATCTTCCGATACAGCACGCCTTGGCGCACGTGGTTCTCCGCGAGATTGTTGTGCCAGGCGACCCCGGGCTTGCGCACGAACGTGAACACCATCGTCCGTTTGCTCCAGAGCTCCTTCGAGATCCGAGCGGCGTCCCGGTCCTTCCACGGATGTAACACGAGGTGGGCGAGCGCCCGTCGCGCCGCCTTGTGCATCCTCCGGCGCTCGCGCCCCGAGGTGCTTGGATGGTCCTCCGACCAGAGCCCCACCCCGCGTAACAACCCTCTCAGTCGATCGGCGAACTCGAGGAACTCCTCGGGAGGTCGCCCCGCGCTCGTGAGCTTCGCCTCGACCTACTTCAGCAGCGGCCGAGGCTCGACACGGTAGAGCACCTCCGCCCGCTCGAGCCAGCGGTTGATGTGCAACAGGTCGAGCTGGTGCGAGGCGGTCGTCACGCAGTTGTACGGGTCCCACGCATCGCGCACGAGCGTTCCCTCGAACCCTTCGAGCATCTCGCGGACGACCTCCTGGCCTCGGCTCGGCGCGATGCGGTAGACGACCGTGGTCACATGGACGAACACCCAGAGCCAGCCGTTCTCTCCGTTGATCCGAAAGCTGGTCTCGTCCGCGTGGACCACGGGGACGCGGCGCACTTGGGCCTTCAGCGACTCGTAGAGCGGCCCGAATGTCTCTGCCGCCCAGCTCTCCATCTTCAGCACGGCCGCGGGGCTCACGTGAACCCCGTGCGCCTCTTCGAGGCAGTCCACGACCTTCGCCATGCTCAATCCGAGCATCCGCAGGTGGATGGCACGAGAGATCAGCACGAACCCGAACTGTCGGTGCGGAGGGAACGGGGCGATGGGCTCGACCCGATGGTGACATCCCGAACAGCGATACCGAGGGATCTCCACGTCGAACACGAGCGGCTCGGGGGGAGGTAGGTCGGTGATCGTTCGCCTGCGGACCTCGAAGGGAGATCCGAGTCGTGCTCCACAGTCGGTGCAGTGGTCGAGGGAGAGGCGGAGGGGCGGGGCGTTGGGCTCGGGTCGAGGGCGGGCTCGGCCCGGGTGGCCGAGCTGGCCCCCCGCGGGCCGCGGAGGGTCCTCGCGGACCTTACGCCGATAGAACACCCTGCTCGAGGGCACGCCCCACGCTTCGGCGGTTTTGTCGTCGGGAGCGAGGAGGTGAAGGGTCGACTTGTAGCGACGGAGTTCCTCCTTCAGCCGACGGTTCTCGTCCCGGAGGCGATCGTTCTCCTCCTCGATGTGGGTCGCCCGTCGGAGCCGTTCGAGAACTTCGCGACGCCTCTCCTGAGAAAGGGGGAGGTCCCCGGGCCGATCCTCTTCGAGAGCCTTCTCGAGGACCAGGGGTTGCATGTCGCCCTTGCTTCGCGCGGGCGCGGAAGGCCGGAAAGTTGTTACGGTCGAAGGGAATCACCGACTGGACGGTCAGAAAGGTGAATGGCTACAGCTAGGTTAATGAGCCGAGCGTAAGCGGGCGGTGCCCGGCATAGTGGACATGATCTGGGATGGAGCTGGCGCGGAATGTCGAGAGTTATCGCGGACCTTTCTTGACCTACTCGATCGGCCGGAGCG
>JBAQAF010000060.1:0-7347 GCA_049285595.1 Thermoplasmata archaeon | reverse complement strand
GGCGGGAGCGGTCGGTGCGTCCGGCGTCTTCACCACGGGGGGGCGCTGGCCGGGACGCTTCGACTTGGCCGGCGACGGGGCCGAACCGCGTTCGGCACTCGAGCGCTCCGCAGCGCGCTTGAGCTCGTGCGCGCGGGTCCACTTGAAGCGGTGGCCGACGCGGCCGAGGATGAGCTGCTGCTTGCGGCACGACGAGGAACAGAAGTGGAAGACGGTCCCGTCCCGCTTGATGAACATCATGCCGGTCCCCGGCTCGATCTCCCGGGCGCAGAACGAGCACTGGCGCTTGACGACCACGGCCCCCCCTCTAACGGACGGAGAGTTTGCGCGCCTCGCGCGCGGTCTCTCGAAGGATCAGGATGTCGCCGAGCCGGATCGGCCCCGCGACGTTCCGCGTGATGATCTTGCCGCGATCGCGGCCGGCGAGGACACGGACCTTCACCTGGGTCGCTTCGCCCGCCATGCCGGTGCGGCCGACGAGCTCGACGACCTCGGCCGGGGACCCCTTCTCCTCCGCCATCCCGCGTCCCCGCCCCGGGTCTCCCCTACTTCTTCAGGGTCGGGAAGGTCGCCGCGATCTCGTCCAGCAGCGCCTTCGCGTCGCCGGCCTCGACGATCGCGACGCTCGCCGCGGACTTCGAGAGGCCCGCGGTCTGCCCGAGCCGCTGCTTCTTCGGCACGTAGACGTACGGGATCCGCTTCTCTTCGCAGAGCATCGGGATGTGCACGAGGATCTCGACCGGGTCGACGTCCTCCGCCATCACGACGAGCTTCGCTTCCGCGCGCTCGGCCGATTTGGTCACTTCGTTCGTGCCGACGCGGATCTTGCCGGTCTCGCTCGCGATCTGGACCAGCTGAAGGGCCTTGTCGGCGAGGTCGCTCGGGGTCTCGAATCGCACGTAAATCGGTCGCGCCATGGTTCCTCGCGTCAGCGGAACCCCCCGCAAGGGGATCCTCGGCTCACGGGTGGGGCTGGGTACGGCCCTTGCTATTTAAGCGGTGCGCGTCGTGGGCGCGAGGTCCGAGGCGGACGCTGCGAACGACGCCGGCGAGAGCTCGGGGTGCGCGGCGAAGTACCGCCGGGCCGGCTCGACGAGCCGGTCGAGCGCGGCGGCCACGGCCGACTTGAGATCCTGCGGATGGAGCCCCCCGTCCTTCCAGGCGGTGCGGAACGCCTCCGCCGACTCGAACGCGAGCGGACCACCGTGCTTCTCGGCGCGGTCGATCGCCAGGCGGCCCTCCCACGGGAAGACGATGTATTCGGCGATCTCCACGACCGGATTCCCGTCCACCGCCTTCGCTGGGCAGAAGGCCGAGGCGATCCGGGAGGAGATCTCGGCCCGGTCGGCCGGGATCCGGATCGAGGACGACGGGTCGGATTTCGACATCTTCCCCTCCACGAGCCCCTCGAGCGGATCCATCCGTCCGCCGCCCTTGAGGGAGGAGAGGAGCGGCGTATGGACGGCGACCGGGACCGGCCAACCGTAATGGTGCGCGACCTCGCGCGCGAGCACGTGGGCCCGGCGTTGGTCGATCCCCCCGTAGGCGAGGTCGACCGGGAGCTCGAAGACGTCGGCCGCCTGCATGGACGGATAGAACAGCTTCGACGAGTCGAGGTTCGACTCCTCCTCGCTCCGTCCCATGATCGACATCGCCCGCTTCGTCCGTGCGAGGGTCGTTGCCTTTGCGACCCGGACGACCCGGGCCCAGTACTCCGATGACCCCACGAGCTCGTGGGCCCAACGGAACCGGACGCGCCCCGGGTCCGCCCCGAGCGCCTCGAACGTCGCCCGCATGTACCGGCCCGCCGCGTCGATCCGCTCGAGGCTCCCTCCGAGCTTGTCGTTGATCCACGCGTGCCAGTCCGCGAGCAGCACCGTCACGTCACAGCCCGCGTCGGCGAGGTCGATGATCTTCCGGGCCGTGATCAGGTGGGCGACGGTCAGCGCGCCCGACGGCTCGAAGCCGATGTAGGCGCGCGGGCGTTCGGAACGTTCGAACAGCGCCCGGACCTCCTCCGCGGTGAGCACCTCGACGGTCTGGCGGACGACCCGGTCGACGCGCGCTTCGAGGTCCACATCCCCACGGAGGCGGGGCGGTATTTAGAGCGTCACCTGCCGCCGGGCAAACGACGAGTTCCGGCGGTCGTCCGAGGGACATATTATGACCTTACGTCGCGCTAGGAACGTTCCGGGACCCATGGACGGCTCGACGGAGAGCGTACCCGCCGCCCCCCCACCGGCCTCTCCCGATCAAGACCTCGCCCGGTCGCTCGGCCTTCGGCTCGAGACCGCCCGCCGGCTCGTCGAGGCCGGGTACTCCACTTCGGAGGCGGTGCGGGCCCTGTCGGCCGAGGAGCTCGAGCGGTTCGGGGCCGATGCCCAGGAACGGACCGCCGTCCTCGAACCTGGGGCCGCCCCGCCCGCTGCGGCGAGCGCTGACAACGACCAGCTGCTCGAGCGGTGGGCCGGTATCGTGAGCCACACCGACCGACCCCGGCGCCGGAGGGTGTCGATCGCGCCGAAGGATTCGGCGGACGTCCTCCGCAAGTGGGTCGACGGCGACGACCGGGCGATGGAGGATTGGATCCAGGCCTCCGAAGCCCCCGGGGGCGCTCCGGCGTCCCCGACGCGCGTCTCGACGACCGACGTCGGCGACCGGCGGGCCGGGGCCGACGGCGCGTTGACCCCGGCCGTCCTCGAGCGGGAGGAGACGGTCGTCCGCTGGCTCACGGGCCTGTTGGACCGCGTCAAGACCGACCAGTTCGACCCGGCGGCGATGATCCAGGAGGTCCAGGACCTCCAACGGCAGCTCTACGACGAGCGGACCCGGCGCAAAACGCTCGAGGACCAGGTCGAGCACGTGAAGCGCGGGTCGATCGCCGTCATCAAGTACGTCCGCTCTCGCGAGGCGAAGGAGCGCGAGACGGCGGTCCGCGAGAAGGAGACCGAGATCGAGCAGTTGCGTCAGCGGCTGGGCGCCCTCGGCGACGCCCCGCCCCCCCGCGTGGCGGAGGCCACGAGCGCCGCTCCGGCGGCGCCGAGCATCGCCCCGGGGGTGGCCGACAGCCGGTTGCGCGAGGAGTTCGCGGACCGAGAGCACGAGTACATCGAGCGCGAGACCGAGCTGCGTCGACGCGTCGTGCAGCTGGAGGGGGAGGTGCGGCGCGTCGTCGGCGAGGCCGAGCAGGCGCGCGAGCGCGAGTCGATGACGAGCGCCCGGACCGGCCAGATCGACGCCGAGACGACCCGGCGGCTCGAGGAGATCTCCCAGCGGCAGCGCGACCTCGTCGCCCGGGAGAACGAGCTGCGGGCGAAGTTCGAGGAGATCCGGATCAGCGCGGAAGAGGTCGAGCGACGCCGCGGTCCGATCGAGTTCAAGGAGCGGGAGCTCTCCGCCTACGACCAGCAGCTGCAGACCCGGCGCCAGGCGCTCGACATCGAGGCCCGCCGCCTCGAGGAGATCCGGCGCGGGCTGAACGCCAGTGGCTCGACGATGGCGGTCAGCGAGGCGCAGCGCCTCGAGGACCTCCGGCACGAGCTCTCGCAGAAGGAGGTCGAGCTGAAGGCGCGCGAGGGGCAGATGCGCGAGCGGGTCCAGGAGCTCGAGCGGATGAGCGGCCGCACCGCCGAGGTGGAAGCGGACCGGATGCACGAGGAGAGCGTCGCGGACGCGCAGAGCGCGAAGGTGAAGAGCGGGATCCGTCGGCTCGACGACCTCCTGTTCGGTGGCTTCCCGCCGGGCGTCCAGGTGATGGTGAACGGGCCAGCCCACACCGGAAAGGACGTGCTGGCGCGCCTCTTCTCGGTCGAGGGGTTGAAGCAGGGGATCCCGTCCATCTGGGTCGTCACCGACAAGACGCACCTCCAGGTCCGCGAGGATCTCGCCGCGCTGTTCCCCGGCTACGCGGACTCCGAGAAGAACGGGATGATCCGCTACGTCGACCTCTACTCGCGTTCGGTCGGGTCGACCGCATCGAGCCCGGGGGTCCGACTCCTCTCCTCGACCGACAAGGCGGTGCTCGAGCAGATCGGGCAGTCCGTCAACGGCCTCGCGGAGGAGCTGAAGGAGCGCTGTCCGACGTATCGACTGATCTTCGAGTCGGTCTCCACGCTCACCGCCTACATGGACGCGGCGTCGACGTTCCGGTTCTTGCAGCCGTTCATCGGGCGGCGCAAGCTCGACAGTTCGGTCGGCTACTACGTGCTCGACAGCGGCATGCACTCGGACTCCGACATGGAGACGCTCGAACACATGGTCGACGGGTCGATCAATCTGAAGGTCGAGCAGATGAAGACGTTCCTCGCCGTGCGCGGGATCGGCGACGCGCAGGCGCGCAGCTGGGTCGGCTACACGTTCACCAAGCGCTCGTTCAACCTCGGCTCGTTCAGCCTCGAGCACATCCGCTAGGCCCGGGCCCGGCACGCCAAGGGCTATGTAGGAGCCCGGGCGTCGAGCGTTCGCTAGGCTTGACCGGGGGGTTGGGCGTCCCCTTACACACCGAAACCGTCCTTAGCGGGGGTGACAGGCAGGAACGACGTCCGGACGAGTGGCACGTCTCGCGTGGCTTCGTCGAAGCCCTGTTCCGCCGGGCCGCGGGTCCCGCGACGAGCGCTCGGAGGAGCGCCCTAGCGGGTATCCATCACGGGCACCGGGTCAGGTCCTGACGGGAGCAGCCTTACCGTGACCCGTCGACGCTGGCGGGGTGACGGGGCTGAGGAGCCTGCGGGGGTTCCGTGCGACCCGTCCGGGCGGCAATCCTGCTGGCCTAGCACGCCCCCCGCCGGCCGGCTCGGCGGTCGTTTTGGGTACGCGGCGCGAGCGTTCCCTCGCCGGTGGGATGCGATGCGGGGCCCGTCGATCTCTACCTCGCCGAGGGCGACGTGGCGCCGCTCGAGATCGCGGAGCGGATTCATCGGGCGACCGGCTTCAGGCGCGTACGGGGCCCGAACGACCTCTCCTTCGGGTGGGAGACGGTCGACCGGTTCCGAGGGACCTCGCGAAGGCTCACGGGGCGCGCGCGGCTCGGGCGCGTTCTACCGGGCCGGGACGGTGATCGACACCTCCGAGTTCGCCGTGCCGCGGCCCGGGCCACCCCCCACGATCTCGCACGCACCGGGACCCGTAGGGGACCGTACCCCCCCACCCCCCTGTTGCGAGTGGAACAGGGCTACGCGAGCCACCCTTCGGTCGTAGGATCGACGGCGTCGTGCTCGAGGCGGGCCCGACGATCCACCGGAATGGGGGATTTCTGGTTCGTGCGGTAGTTGTACGTGACGATGACGGTCCGGCCCCGGGCGGTGATCCGATCGGAGGAGACGTCGCGGAAGCGATAGAGCAGCACGAAGCTCGTTCGACCGAGAGGTGTTGCCGGAGCGATTTCGCCGAGCAGTTCGGTACCGTAGGCGACCGGAGCAAGGTAGCGACACGTTGCCTCGGCGATGATGATGTCGAGCGATGCCGGGTCGGGTGTTGGAAGGAGAGGGAGGTAGTAGTCGCAGCGGAGCGTCTCCATCATCGGAAAGTACGCGGCGTGGTTGAGGTGTTCGAGCGCGTCGATGTCGTGGTAGGGGATGTGGAAGTGTCTCCGGACCGGCCACGGACGCGGGTCGACCGCCAGCTCGGACATGCCCGGACGGCGTGACCCCGGTTCCCTATATGGGCTCGAGCGGCTGCGGACCCGACGGTCGGGGTGCGACTCCGTCCGGCTAGGTGCGCATGCCGTCCGGTTCCACTGGTAGCGGGGGGGTGGGGGGGTCGCCCCCGGCTCCGGGCGAGATGGCCGCCACCGTCGCGCGGATTCGCGAGACCGTGCGCCGCCACTCGCTGCGGTTCGAGCGGGCGATCCCGTTGATCGCGAGCGAGAACCTGCTCTCGCCGTACGCCAAGGAGCTCATGATCTCCGACCTCCACTCCCGCTACGCGGAAGGGCTTCCGGGCGACCGGTACTACGAGGGGAACGAGCAGGTCGATGAGGTCGAGACCCTCTGCCTGGAGCTCGCCCGACGGCTGTTCGGTTGCTCGTTCGCGGACGTGCGCCCCACCTCGGGGACCGTCGCGAACCTCGCGGTGCTGAAGGCGCTCACCGAGCCGGGCGATCTCGTCGGAACGAGCCGCCTCGCGGATGGGGCGCACATCTCGAGCGCCGCCTTCGGCGCCTTCGGCCTGCGGGGGGTGAAGCCGGTCTACTACGCCTGGGACGAGGCGCGCATGACGATCGACGTCCCCCGGACTCGGGAGATCCTGCGGGCGGTGCGGCCGAAGACGTGCCTGTTCGGGCTCTCGCTGTTCCTGTTCCCGATGCCGATCGACGAGCTCCGCCCGACGCTCGAGGAGATCGGGGCCCGGGGGTGGTACGACGCGGCGCACGTCCTCGGCCTGATCGCGGGCGGGGAGTTCCAGGACCCGTTGCGCGAGGGGTGCTCGGTGATCAGCGCCTCGACGCACAAGACGCTCCCCGGTCCGCAGCACGGGATCCTGCTCGGGGAGGGGCTTTCCCCCGAGGTGACGCACCGCCTCGAGTCGGGCGCCTTTCCCGGCGTGACGAGCAACCACCATCTCCACTCCATGGCGGCCCTCGCCGTCAGCCTCGCCGAGCACCTCGAGTTCGGCCGGGAGTACGCCCGCCGGACGGTCGAGAACGCGCGGGCGCTCGCGGGAGCGCTCCACGCCCGGGGGTTCGACGTGCTCGCCCCCGACCTGGGGTTCACCCGGTCGCATACGCTCGCCGTGCGCGTCGAACGGGAGGGCGGTGGCGCCGCCGTTGCCCGGCGGCTCGCCGACGCGGGGATCATCTCGAACAAGAACCTCCTCCCGGGCGACAAGAGCCCGAAGCAGCCGGGCGGGGTCCGCCTCGGCACCCCGGAGGTCACTCGGCTCGGGATGGGCGTCCGGGAGATGGACCGCATTGCCGGCCTGTTCGACGACCTGCTGCATCGGGGCCGCACGACCGCCGAGGTCGCGGCGGCCGCCGGAGAGCTCAAGAAGGAGTTCACGACCCTGCGATACTGTTTCGCGGCCGGCGAAGCGGCGTACCGCTACTACGACCTCGTCGGACGAGAGCCGTCCTAGGGGTCCGCCCCTTCCGCGTCCAGCATCTCGTCCCGGTGGCGGAGCGCCCGGTCGAAGACTGTCGCGTCGATCGTCACCCGGGGGCCGGCGGCCCGACCCGGGGCGAGGCAGAACCGGGCCCGTCCGTCCTCGCCCACGGCCGCGCCGAGCGTTCCGTCAGCGACCAGGGACGCGAGCCAGTCCGCGAGCTCCCCCGGGGCCGGCGCCGGCTGCCACGCCGCCTCGAGCTCGGCGAGGTCCGCAGCCCCGGCGCGCCGAACGAGCTCCACGGCCTGA
>JBAQAF010000059.1:0-17450 GCA_049285595.1 Thermoplasmata archaeon | reverse complement strand
TTCCCAAGTGCCGGGCGTCCGGAACAGGAGTTGGAGCAGCACTTCCTCCCCGGCGAGTTGCGGCGACCCGAGGAGCCGGATCAGCGGGCCAGCTCGATCGACCAGACCCTGCACTACATCGGGGTCGGGCAGGAGGAGATGACCGAAGGATTCGCGGTTTTCGACAGCCATATCCGGGCGGCCATGGGAGCCCTGATTTCGAACCCCTAACGGCAGACGATGTTTTCGAGATGGCGCGATTCTCTGACGTGAAATGGGCCCAGTCGGATTTGAACCGACGACCTCCCGGTTATCAGCCGGGTGCTCCAGCCAAACTAAGCTATGGGCCCCGGCGGTCGGAGAGGCCTCTGCCTTTAGAGATTTCGGGAGGATTGCGTTGCCACAGATTGAGTCCCTTTCTATCTGAGGGGTCCAGGAGCAACTCGTCGCCACATTGAGGAGTGACCCGACCCCCGGAGACGGGCGGAGGCTACTTTGGGTCCTCGCCGGTCGGCTCGGACCACTCACGCATCGAGGACCGCCGGACCCCCGCGGCGCGCGCGAAGGCGTTCTTCGTCCCTTCCTTGGCCAGGTGGGGCGCGTCGGCCACTTCGATCTTGACGTCGGAGCCGAGCCCCCCTAGGGCCTTTCGAATCTCGCGCAGATGTTGTCGGATTCCAGGTCCGCCAGTCTCGTCGGTCATGGGTCTGGGCCTTGCAACCGAAACTGCTGGTCCAAAAACCTTGAGGCGGACGGGTTGCGCGCGTGAGAGTGCTCGGACTCGTCGCTGGACCCGGGGTCCGAAGGGCCGAAACTCGCTGGATCTAACCTTCCCTCCGAATCGGGTTCGTGACGCGCTCAGTGGTCCGATCTCGGAGAAGCGTCGATCCGGCGGCCCGGGGAATCTGGAAGGCGCCCGATGCAGTTCCCTAGGCCGCTATTCGCGTCGGAGGTCGAGATTCTTCAGCGTCGCCCGCAGGATCGCGATCCTCTCGCGGACCTCGGGACCGACACCGAACCGACCGGCGATCCGAGCCGACTCCTCCAGTGTCTGCGAGGGGACGCCCGCAGCGAGGTCGCGCTCGATGGCGGGAAGGTAGGTATGCCAGTCGTCAGGCGTATTCAGTCGCATGTAGAATGCGACGGCCGGGGTCGCGTAGCGCACTCCATCGTGGACGACTGATTCATACTCTCTGACGTACCGTCCGAAGGATTCCGGCGAGGACCGCCCGGAAAATGGCTCTCCTGAAATGAACTCCAGCTCGATTCGCGCCCCTCCGATCACCAAGATGGTACCGCGAATGCTTCCGCCGGCCGGGTCGAGCGGACTCGCATCCGCCCGAGACTCGAGGGCCGAGTCGATCGTGGGCCAATCCGAGTCTCGGATCAGAACATCGACGTCTTTCGTCGCCACCAGCGCCACCCGGCCCACGGCCGACCCACCGACGACGATGAACGGCACCCCGATCGTCGTGCGCAGCCATTCGGCTACTACGGCCGGTTCCCCATCCTGCGTCACAGCCCCGTTCCGGCGGGGTTCTTGCGGAGCTTCCGCTCCAACGCTGCCCGATCGAGCGCCTCGCCTTCCCTCGGGGTAAGGGGCAAGAGATCGAAGAATCGAACGTACATCGCACGAGGGCCGAGGTCTTCCTCCCAGATCCGCCGCGTCAGGTAGGTCGTGTCCCACTTGGGGTTCCGGTCGAGAAGCGCTCGGGCGCCGATCATGTCGAACCGCAACATCGCTACGGCAGCATCCTCCTGCCGCGGCGAACCTGCAGCCGCCGCCGAGGCGAAGGGAATCGTTCGAAGGCTTGTTTGAACGCGCGGGAGCAGCGACTGAGCCACGACGAGTTGCGTGGGGAAATTTATCGGGTAGCCGAGGTCCGTCACGCGCTTTGCCGTAAGTGGGTGGAGTGGTAGGTCGTGCCTCCGTGCGGTCTCGGCATCGTCTGCCGAGTCGATCTGTAGTCGGTATTCGTAGCGGGGCCGGCCCCGCGGCGGCTCGATCGGGATGCCGATGTGCTTCGGCAGCGGGTGCTCACCCTCTTCCCGGAAGAGCGTAGGCTCGAGCCTCATCGCACCGATTATAGTGTAACGAAGTATATATACAAAGTTACTGCCGATGGCTCACCTCGGTTGCCTGGAGAGGGGTCCGCGCGAGGGAGGCGGGGCCGAGAGGGATCGCGAGCTTTGGAAGGATCTTCCTGAACTCGCGGGGCATCTCGAAGCTCGTGCCCGGGAGGGTTAGGGGAACGTCACTCAGGACCGCCGCTCGGAGTGGGCGCAAAGGTCCACCTTCGCGTCCTGAGGTTCTGTTCTACGGGCGGAGCAGAAGGGCCACCGAGCTAAGCTGTGGGCCCGCGGCCGGCGTGAGGGTAGCCCACTTTCAAAGATTTCGCTCCGACGACCGGCTGCGAAGACCGCTGAAGTCGGCGTACTACCGTGCAACCCCAGTGCGATCGACCGGCTCGGCCGACCCGACTAGGCCCGGGCGGTAGGAAACCTCCTCGGCTCAGGGAGATTTGGCCCTCAGTACCTTCGAAGGGAACACGCGATTCCCGCTGCCCTTCCCGGAATCCAGGTCGTCGATGGAGTTCAGAATCTGGATCGCTCCCTTCCCGCGGGGGGTGAGGCGATATCGCTCTCCCGCCGCATGGTCGACCAACCCACTTTCCGTCAGCTTCCGCAGGTGAAAGGAGATCTTTGACGTGTCGTCGATGTGGGCGGACTCCATCGCCTGCATGAACGTGATGGGACCGTCGGCCAGTCGGCGCAGCACGAGTCGGCGGAGCGGATTCGAGAGCGATTCTAACGTTTGGTGAACGTCGGCGGAAACGATCGACGCCCGAACCGCGAGCGCCCCGGTTGCCGTGATCTTATCCGGGTCGTAGGCGACGGCCAAGGGCCCCTTTCCCTGCAGGACCGCTCGAATCGACTCGAGCAGCTCGGAGATCTCCTCTTCCCGGTGCCGCGAGAGAAGCTCCTCGATCGCCGCCAGCACGACCGCGGCTCGCTCTCTCGAGGCGGCAAAGCCTTCCACGGCGTCTCGGATCCGGAACGGATTCTCCGGGTCCAACGGGAAGGCGCTGACCTTCTCTCCCGTGGTCGGAAGCGGCGGGGGGATGATCAACAGCACCTCGTATCCTCCGTCGGCCGCCAACCCTTGGGCGTACCGCACCGGATCGAGGGGTTTCGCCCCCGCTCGGGTGAGCGCCAGCTGCTCCGTCACCAGTTCGAGCACCCGCTCGATCTGATCGGGGCGGTAGGGCTTCTGAACGTAGTCGACCGCACCGAGCTGCAGGGCCTCCACGGCCGACTCCACGGTCGCCTGGCCTGTCAGCATGACGACCTGCATTCGAGGCCACCGTTCCCGAGTGAGCATCAGAAGGTCCATGCCGCTGTGGCGCCGCATTCTCAGGTCGGTGAACATCACGTCGAACTCCGTACCTTCCAACGCAGAAATCGCCTGGGCAGGGGTGGCGACCCCGGTTGCTTGGTGGCCAGAATTGGCCATGAGTTCGACGAGGTCCGTGCGAAACTCGGAGTCGTCGTCCACGATGAGAATCCGCATGAGACCTGAGGGACCCCATCGAGGAACGCTCGAATAAGAAATCTTCTGCCTTGGCGCGCTTCGGAAACGGAGCCCAGGAGCTCGGTCGTACGACCTCTCGGTTCGGGATTCCGCCAGATAGGGCCAGATCGGCCCGCGGCCCCTTCGACATGCGGGAGAGATCGACTCTCGTGGCCGTCTCCACCCAGATTCGCCGCAGACCCCAGAATCGGCGCCCCGGCGACTGCGCGCGATCCGCGATCTCCTTAATTCTACCCAACGGAGCGATTAACCCGCTGTCTCCGTTCCGCCTCCTCGTGGAACCTGAGGTAAAGGAAATGGGGAACTCTCAAACGCCTCGATCCGAGACCGAGTCAGAAAAACTACGGCACGCACCTCGTGACGTGGGTAGTGCCATCGTCGAAGGGACCCGAACACTCCTGGAGGACGGGGCGAAGCTCTTCGAGGAGGCCGGCTCGGCCCTCGTGGAGGTCACGAGGTCGGCCGCTCACTCCTTGGAGGAATCGACCAAGGAACGCCCCCGGAATGGGTCTCCCCCGACCGTCTCCGAACCGTCGACGGCCGCGACGGCGAATGATGCGCCCCATACCCAGGTGTGAGGCATCGGACCATGATCGGATGGATCCTGATCGTCGTGATCGTCGTCGTAGCGCTCGTCTTCTTCGGCTACATCGCTCTCTGAGGAGCATCGGAAGTGCCCGAGCGGGACGACCACCGGATCGCGGAACCTACCAAAGGAGCGCCGAGTGACGCCGGTTCGCTGAAGCGTCCGCTTCGACCGTTCGGCTCTCCGCTTCCACGAATGCCCGTGCATCGGTCCGGAGTTGTCAGCGACCGAGTCGAGACCGAGGCATCGTGGTAGTCACGTCACCGCCGCCTCCCCTCGATGAAATGAAGGGCCTCCGACGGTTCTACGTCGGGTCGCTGTTCGGGGTAGCGGGCGGCGTGGTCGGGCTGGTGCTCCCGGTCTCGGTCAATCTACTTGCGTTCTATACGACGTTCGGCCTTCTGCGCGTCGGCACCTTCCTCGTCGCGCTGACCGTATTCCTCGTCCTCGCCGGGGCGCTGTTGCTCGCCGTCTCCCTGATGGCCTATCGGCTCGGCTTCAGTGCGTTCCAACGGTTCGACCGCTGGTTTCTGAGTGCCTCCATTCTCTGCAACATCGGAACCGTCGGGCTGCTCCTGATCGTCGCGGCCGCCGCGCTCTCGCTCCAGTCTTCGCCGACTCTGGCCGCCTGCATCCGCACTTCGCCGACCCAAGCGCTGAGTTGCTTGCATTCGGTCCAGCCGCTCACGGCATACTCGGTGGTCATCGGCTTCTGGCTCGCGTGGTTGGGCGGGCTCGGTGTCGTCGTCGGGCTCGAACTGGGCGGCCGCCGCTACCGACGCAGCCGGTTGATCACCGGTGGGGCGCTGTACGCCGTCCTTCTGCTCGTGCTCATCGATCCGTTCGTCGTACTGCTGTTCCCGGTCGGGGGGTGGCAGTATCCGCTCCTGACCGTTCCGATCCTCGCCCTCGGGGCCCCCGCGTTCGTCCTTGCCGGGAGTTATTCCTTCGACGTGCGACGCACTCGTCGGTGGACGTGAGCGTCTTCTCGGTAAGCGCCCGGACCTGGTAGAGTTTCGAGACGAGCCGCGACGATGGGCTCATCCGAGTTGGCGAACCCGCCGTGTCCCCTGGTATCCCACGCTCTCCTTCGTTCGGCGAGCGGGGGAGTAGCACGAGAACCCGCGGGCTGGCGTTAACCCGGGTTAAGGGAGCGCCTATACCACCGCCCCCCTACCACGGGGCGAGGCAGCACAATGGTACAGCGGAATTTAGTTACAGTCTTGGCAGCGCTCGGCGGGATCTTGGTCATCTTGGGCGGGATCCTGGGATTCCTCCTCAGCTTTGGACCACGGTATGGGCCCCGCCTTTACGGATCGGTGGACGCCGCCGTGTTCGGCGTCCTCGCGATCATCTTCGGCGTCATCATCTTGGTCTACTCGGGCATCACGCACTATCAGGGAGCGGACCGGAGCCTGACCGGCGGGATCGTCCTCGTGGTGCTCGGCGTGATCACGTGGGTCGTTGTCGGGAACTGGGTCCTCGTCGCGGCCGGATCGTTCCTCACGATCGTCGCCGGAATCGTCCTCCTTGCGCAGGTACTGATCGGGACCCCCCGGCTGGACGGTACCCACCCCGCGTAAACTCGAGGTCGATCTTCGACTCAGGGAGTCCCCGCGGAGCACGCGGGCGGGCCGGCGCACCCGGCCTCACGCGCCCTCTTCGGGGACTCTCTCGGCTTGCCAAGCCTACGTCTCGCCGGCCGGCCCTCGCCACGGAACATCCAAGCACTAACGATCGAGCCATCGCCGCAGGCGTACGGGAGCGGCCGATCCCGAGTTCCGCTCCCGTCCTCGGTGGCGGGTAGCGCTTCCGACCGCGCGTCTCTCCCGGCGATATCAGGCGCTCCCTGGTGACCAGCGCTCCTCGTAGACTTCCTGGTGGTTCGGAGATTCCTGGAACGACCATCGCGTCCGGAATCGTACGGATCGGGTGGGGTCCAGCGCGATCACCACGGCCACGACCTCCGAATGGAGCGCGTTGGGCGTGGAGCCTTCGGAGAGCGGTACGACGGCCCGCCATTCGGCCGGATGGGTCAAGCTCGGGCGAGGCGGTAGCTTCACATCCCACTCGGCCGGCCAGCGCGACGCCAGAGCGGCTCCGATGGCGGCCGCAAGCGATTCGGAGAACTCGCCGCTCGCGTAGGCCTCGAGTCGGACTTCGAGGGCGGTTGATTGCGTCACTGTTCCCTCCATCGGGGAGTTCGTGATTAAGCTTCGCGATACGCTCGCTCGCGCCGTCGTCCGAAGGATGGGATCCTCCGGTCGCCTCTGATTCCCACGGTCCGCCCTCAACTCGAATCAAGGGCCCGTACATCTATTGCGGTCGGGTTCGGAACTTTGGTCCAACGACCGAAAGGAACGAACCCAATGACGAGAATCCCGCCTCGAATCGGAAGCCGTGTACTGATTGTATTGGTCAGTTTTGCGATATTGTCCGCCGCTGCCGTGTCGATCGCCTCGCTCGCCTCCGCCAGCCCGGCGGCGACACCCTCTGTCACCATCGTCGGGGCGCCTTCGGGCGCCGCGACTCCGGCGGTGGCGTGCGGGGAGACCGCGATCCCGCTCGCCTCGGCCTCGACCTTTGCCGCTCTGGGCGGAAGTTCGGTCACCAACACCGGTCCGACGCGGTTGACCGGGGACCTCGGGGTCAGCCCCGGCACCTCGATCGTCGGTTTCGCGGCGGGATCCGGGACGTACACGGGCACAGAGTACAGGGCGGATGGGATCGCGATGGGCGCCCAGGCGAACGTCACGATCGCCTACAACGACGCCAAGGGGCTCACCAACTGCCCCGTCTCCGTCGCGGGGAACCTGGGAGGCCAGACGCTGACGCCGGGACTGTACAAGTCCACCTCCACTCTCGGGATCACCTCGGGAGACCTCACGCTGAGCGGCGGGGGGAATCCGAACGGGGTCTTCGTCTTCCAGGTCGCCTCCTCCTTCACCACCACCTCGGGCCGCACGGTGATTCTGTCGGACGGCGCCCAGGCCGGGAACGTCTTTTGGCAGATCGGTAGCTCGGCGACGATCGGCACCACGTCGGTCGTCCAAGGGACGATCCTCGCCTCGGCATCGATCACGATGAACTCCGGTTCGACCCTGGACGGCCGGGCGCTGGCGGAGTCCGGCGACGTGACGCTGGCCGACAGCACGATCGTGGTCCCGACGACCTCGACGCCCACCTCGTACCCGGTCACCTTCACGGAGTCCGGGCTGCCGGCGGCGACCAGTTGGGCGGTCACGCTCGGCGGCACGCTGGTCAGCTCCACGACGGCGACCGTCGTCTTCAACCTCGTGAGCGGAACGTACGCCTACTCGGTCGATCTCGCCGGCTACATCGCCAGTCCCGCGTCCGGCTCCGTTACGGTGTCGGGCGCCTCGGCCAGCCAAGCGATTTCCTTCGCGGCCGGAGCCGCGGGAACCTCGACCGCGACGTTCACGGAGACCGGTCTCGCCGCCGGAACCAGCTGGTCGGTGACGCTCAACGGCGTGCTGACCGCGTCCGTCACGGCCACGATCGCGTTCTCGGCCCTCGTGAGCGGGACCTACGCGTACAGCGTGGGGATCATCGGTAACTTCACGGCGACGCCCTCGACCGGCAGCGTGTTGGTCAACGGCTCGCCCGTGACCCAGGGAATCTCCTTCGCCGCGTCGAACTCGCCCGCGGCGGGCGGGTCTTCCATGCCGCTCTGGGCATGGGTCGTCATCGGCGTCGTCGCCGCCGGAGCCGTGGGCGCCGGCGTCGCGATGGCGATGCGACGCAACAAGAAGCCGTCCGTGAACTAGACCTTCCTCGGTCGATCGAGAACTCCTTCGCGGGTCGTGGAGGCCGTCGTGCCTCCGCGGCCCATCTAAACCCTCGGCGTCGTACCCGGGCAGAGGACCCGCGGCCCGGTCTATCCGAGCGGAAGTACGTTGAGTCGGCCGTCCGGCCCTGACCAGTCGAGGACCATCGGAAGCCGTTTCGGGCGGTCTCCGAAGAGGACCGGACGCCCGTGGATCGTCTCGAGATGGAGGAGGATGTCCGCTACGGGCATCAGGAGCCGGGCGGCCGGGTCGGCGATCCCTCCGTAGCTCAATAGATGGAACCGGGGGAGCCGGGTGTAGAATCCAGCGATGGCGGGGAGCGTGGCGTCGGTGATGGGGACGCCGGCCGTCTGGGCGGCCGCCCGGAGCCCTTCGATCGAAACGATGTAGAGGGCGGTGGAGGAGTCGGGGTGATCGCGCAAGAATCGGTACGTCTCTGGGAACAGGGGGGTGACTCCCGGCGCCGGCGGGACCCGGTCCTGCCGTATCTCGCCCACCTCGCGGGTGAGGGGGATCAGGATCCGGCGCAACTCGCCGAGCCCGGGGTCGTCGCCGCTGGCGGAGAGGATCCGTAACCGCTCGCGGAGCCAGTCTACCGGTAGCGCGCCCCCGAGCGCCGCAATGAGCCGGGAGGGCCGAACGGACGGTGACGGGATCCATGCGACCCGGCCCCCGCTCCGCAGGACGTGGATCGCGGCGGGACCTGCCAGCGCGAGGGGGATCGCATCGGAGCTGTCAGAGGAGACCGTGATGCCGGTGATCCCGCCGAAACGAAGGCGGCCCAGGACTGGCTCCAGGGAGGCAAGACCCGGCCAGCCCGATTCCGCGCTCGGATCGGGATCCTGGTCCGGAAGGCTGACCGTGGGGCGGAATCCGCTGGGCAGCGGAGGGAGGGACCGGAATCGTTGGCCGTCGAGCGTGTACAGCGAGCGGGCCGGAGGAGCCCGTGTATCCCGGATCTTCGTAACCTCGTGGACCCGCAGCCGACCGCCGGGGTGTTCCTCTGCCCGGAGCTCGATGACCGCGTCGGCCATCGATAGGAGCGGGGCGCCGAGCTCGGAGGTTATTCCGAGAAGCAGGTGGCTCGCGCTCGATACGATCCCGGACTGCATTCCCGCGAGGTCGCTCGCGGGCGCCGAGAACGTGCGCACGGATTCCGGTCGAGGAGCCTGAGCCCGAAAGAACAGCTCCGTTCCCCGGTCCCACGAATCCACGATCACGGACCCCTGGCCCGCTCCGGCGAGCCGCGCGACCGCCTCGGAGAGAGGACCCGCGATCGCATTCTCGCCCCGGGAATCCTGAGGAGAGAACGCAAGCAGTGGCTGGCCGGTCGTGGGTTTGGCGGCGACCTCATCCTCCGTCGGAACGATCTGCGGATCGACGAGGAGCATCGAGACCATCGGTATGGCGCCGCCCGAGGTCGACCCCGGAGCGCCCGAGGCCGACGGCCACTGGTACGCGAGGAACAGTTTGGGACCGCCGAGCCGCGGGAGGAGGGTCCGAATCAGCGTACTCTTCCCGGCTCCCACCGGTGCGGCGATCAGGATGAATTTCGGGCCCGGGGCGTGAAGATACTCCGCGAGGAAGTCGATCAGATCGCTCGATCCCAAGGACAGGCGCCCGTCCGGCGCGGGCGGTTCCTCTCCCGCGGGCATCAGCGATCGCTACGCGGCCGCCCTGTCTTAATCATGAGCATCGAACCAACCGTCGGTCTCCGTTCGACGACCTTCGATACCCTGCCTCGCCGTCGGTCTCCCATCGCCCGGGAACATTCGGTGGAGACCCGCGGGGACCTGCCCACTAAGTCGTCCGCGCCCTCGAAACTTCGAGCCGAACCGCCCGGCGGCTTGAGCGAAGGTGATTTAGGGGAACGGACGACCACCCGGAGGCCGTGAGCGAGACGGCGACGCCCTTCCATACTCCGGCTCGAACAACGGACACCTTGCGCCGCGATCCGCCCGCGCCGGGAGACCGTGGCCCCTTCCTGAGGGGTACAGAGATGCTCGGTCGCGGTGTCTCCTTACTACGAGGGGGTCGTCGTTGAGCGCCGACCTACCCCGCCGGACCGCGCATCCGTCCGCGACGCCGGTTGCACCCCCGGTGCCTGCCCCCGCGACGAACGTGCCCCCCGGACCCATCCCTGGGAACGTGGTCACGGATCTGCACCCCGCATCGCACGCGATCGAATCACGGTGGGTCCCGTTGATCCCGGGAGCTCAGGCCATCCCGACGGGAGTCTCCACGCGTTCGGGCGCGTTCCTGATGGCGGCCACCCGGGACGAACTCGGCTTGCGATCCGCCCCGAGGGCGGTGGAACCGGATCTGGACGTTCGTTCCGCGTTGGTCACGTGCCTCGAGGCGCTCGCTCCGTACCTCGAGCCGGGCTGGTCCCACTGTCAGGAACACGCCGGATGCCTCGCGGTCCAAGAGGCGTCTCGGGCCCTCTGGGGTCGGCCGTCGGCCGCCGCGGCCTCCACCGGCCCGATGCCAATCCCCCTGGGCCGGGCGTCGACGGAGGCTGCTCCTCCGGATGCCGCGAATCTCCCCCTTCCGGGGCCGGACGACGGTCCGGAAAGTCCGAACTCCCCTCTTATGAGCCGTCCCGCCCCCTCCGGACCCAAGCTATGACGAAGGTCGAGATCGTCGCCACGGAGAACGGGCCGAACCTCGTCATGGTGGACGGGAAGGTGAGCGCGGCGCTCTGCCGCTGCGGGCACTCGAGCCACAAACCGATGTGCGACGGATCGCATCGTACCTCCGGCTTCCGCGCCGCGAAGACGGATCTTAAGATCCTCGAATAGACGGGCGGTCGGCGTTCCCGCGCCCGATGCCGGGTCTAGAGCAACGGGGCGGAGAAGTACAGGCGTCCCGACACCGAGACGGTTCCGGAGAGCCAGTCGTAGATCTCGAAGGTGTACGGGCCCTCGTCCCCGACCCGTACCGACGCGCTCCCCCCGGCCGTGCCGTTGCTCTCGTAGACCGTCCTACCGTCCGGGGCGAGCACGGTGAACTGGAACGTCGGGGTCGACCCCGAGAGCTTCTGCCAGGAGAGATCGAACGTTCCCGCGTGCGGGAACGTGAGTGCTTGGGTGACCGGGAACAACGAGCCGCTCGGGTTCGCGAGGGTGAAGTTCTCCGGTGCGCTCTGCCCCACGGGAACTGCGATCAGGATCGTCAGGCCGGCCACCGTGAACACGGTCCCCGCCAGGAGGAGCGGGAGCCGCCAGCGTCGTCGACGCCGTACCGTGCCCTGGAGCGGTGCCGTGGCGAGATACGGCACGGAGGTGTCGCTCCGGAGCACGGGCGCGCATCGGGCCGGTGGCCCATAGGTATTGCGGAGAGCCGAAGCCGGGGGGAGCCAGCGCAGGCGAGGGGAAGGGGTTGCGATCTCCCGGGCGACCCGGAGATCGATCGGTGGGCGGCGAGCGTTACACTCGAACGGTCACCGTACCGCCGAACACCGCGAGCGAGGCGATCCGCGCGGTGTCGTGGTTGTAGACGTTCCCGATGCTGTAGACCAGGGTCGGGCCCCCGTCCGAGACCGCCTGGATCGCGGCGGTCGAGATGTACTGGGCGGCGGCGGTCGGATAGACCGTCCCCGGTCCGGTGACGGCCTGGCTCGCGCCCTGGGTCCCGGTCGGCTGCGCCCAGGAGACGCCGTTGCCGGTCAGGTAGAACGTCCCGTTCGCGACAAAGATGCCGATCGACTTGGTCGACGGGTTGCTGACCGAGTTGTGCTGGATGTGCGCGACCGTCGTCGGAGTGCCATACTCGGCGATCCCGTAGGCGAGCGAATTGGTGACCGTGTTGCTGCTGATCAGGTCGGAGACGTCCTGGTAGCCGACGATCCCGATCTGGTTGTTGGCGACCGACGAGCTCGAGACGCGAGTCCCGGCGCCGGCCTGGAAGAGAAGGATCCCGGCCGAGCTCCATCCGGCCCCGTAGAAGTCGTTCGTCGCGGTCGCGCCATCGAAGGCGTTCGCGGAGACATGGTCCCCGACGATCGTTCCGACCGCCCCGTACGCGATCTGGATCCCGTTCGCGGCGATCGCGGGGGTGACGCCGATCCCGACGACGTGATCCGACATCAGGACGCAGGTGAGGCCCGGGTCGTCGCAGACGATCCCGCCCTTGCCGTAGTCGCTGACGGTCGTGCCGGTGACCGTGACGGTCGCGACGGCGGGGGTATATCCGGTCTCATAGTACCCGGTGTACGCGTAGACGCCCGTCTGAGATTGGCATCCGAGGAGGCTCGGGCTCAGGATGGCGTTCTCGACCGCCGAGCTCTCGAGCTTCGCATTCGAGACGTTCTGGAAGTCGATCCCCACGATCCCCGGCGAGCAGCCCGCGATCGAGGCGGCGGCCCCCGCGGCGTTGACGGTGAGGTCCTTCAGGACGACCCCGCTGACGTTCGCGACAACGACGACCGCGATCAACGGCATGTTCGAACCGGAATCGTAGTCGACGGCGTTGACGACCCCGGACGACGGGTCGATGACCGTCCCGCCTCCGGCGACCCCGATCAAGTGGAGGTTCGGCGTGGCGATGGTGATCTGTTCCGGATACGTGCCGGCGCCAACACAGATCTTCTCGCCCGCATGCGCCCCGTTGATCGCCGTCTGGAGCGCCGTGTCCCCGATGTTCTCCCCGGCGACGAAGACGTTGCAGCCGATCGGGGCGGCGCCCGCGGCCCCCGTGAAGACGACGACGGCACCCACCGTCGACGCCAGCAGGACCATCACGCTCAGTATGCTCGAGGCCGATCGCTTGCTCATCTCGTCACTTCTCCGTGTGCTGCGTCTCGCACCGCACGGGGGTTACCGTGCCGACGCGAGGCCCGGACAGCGGTCGGCCGACCGGGGTACGACTATAAGTCGGTGACCCAGCCGGTGCCGCCCCGAACCTCCGGGACGAACGTTCCCAATCCTACGTATCAACCGGAGCTACCCCCGGTCGCGCCGCCGACGCCGCGTGGCTCGGGACGGGTCGGGACGATCCGGCCATGGGGAGTCGGACCCCGCGGGGATACGACGATTCCGGGTGACCGAGGCGCCGACGGATCCAGTGGCGGATGTCCGAGATGTAGAGGTTGTCGTACGGGCACGCCTCCACGCAGTCGCCGACGCCGCAGCATTTCGTGCTCCGGAACTCGCCCGTCCGGCGGAAGTGCCCGGGCATGTCGACCAGACCGACGGGGCATCCTTTCGCGCAATCGAGGGTCGTGCACGCCTGGCAGACCTCCTTGCTGCGGACCTTGAGCTTGAAGAATCCGATCTTCTGGAACGCCTGTGCGATCGTGCCGGTGTAGCACCAACCCATCGTGACGCAGTTGTAGTTGCCGAAGTAGGGGATCGTCACGAACATGAGGTACCAGAGAACGGAGAAGGAGAGCGTGAACAGGAACACCGACGGATCGTTCCCCTGCAGATAGATGGAGAGCCGGCCGATCGAGTCGAGGTACGAGACGACCGAGGTGAGCACGAGCGCGCCCATCACGACACCGGTCGTGATCGAGTAGAGGCCCGAGAACCGGCTCGAGAGGTATTTCCGGGCCGGGGGCGAGGAGTGATTGAACGATTTCATCGCGTCGATCGCCGTCCCCTGGTACATCAGGGGGGCGGTGCAGAACACGGAGCAGATGACCCGGCGGCCGAACAGCAGGACGAGAGCCCCGGTGATCACGTAGGACAGGAGGACGACCCCGAAGACCCCGATCGCCAGCGGGTAGGAGCCGATCCCCATGCTCCAGCCGAGGACGGGAACCGTCTGCGGCGGAGGGGCCTGGGGAAAGTACAGCCCGAAGTAGAGGCTCGGATAGAAGACGGCGAACGCCGCGTAGCAGCCGATCATCAGCGCGAGACGGATCCGGTTCTCGAGATGCCGCGTCTCGCGCATCTTGAAAACGACGAGCGCGCCCATCTCGATCCCCATCATCGCAAGGAAGCCGGTCGACGCCGAGGCGGTCGCGAGGAACCAAAATCCGTTCGAGACGGCGTGGCTCGCGATCGTCCCCGCGGACCCGGCGAGCGGAAGGAACGGGAAGGCGCCCAGGTAGGCGGCGGGGTCGATCCGAAGATCGATCACGGCCCCCATGAAGATCTCGGCGACGAAGATCAGCGAGAGGACGCCGAACGTCCAGTCGGGCCTCGCCTGCCAGTCGATGGTCGGTTCGACAACGAACCGCTCGAGGGCCAAGGCTGCGCCGAAGTACACGATCATCTCGGCGACGACGGAGGCAGCGAGGAGCACCGGCGAACCGAAGTACAGCCAGACGAACAGGCCGCCCATCATCGCGGCGTAGACCCCGAGGAGGGCGCTGAGGTACCGGGCGAGCGCCGGGGCAAGGGAGCGGTGCCGATACAGGTATTCCATCTCGTAGACGTAGAGCGCGATCATCACACCGCTCCCCGCGAGTACGGAGGCGGTCACCCAGTCGGCGGTCGGCAGGGTCGGCGGCGATAGCGCCATGATCGCCACCTGGGCCGGGAGCATCGCCCGAAGCGCCGGGACGAGTCGTTCCCAGAGCAGGACCGTGGCGATCGCCATCTCGGCCGCCATCGTGAGAACGAACCACGGCGAGAGGAGAACGCCCGCGACGGCGTTAGCAGCGGGGACGCCCCCCCCGAAAGCGGGACCCGCACCGTCCCCCGAGACGATCTCGAAGGTCCACGCCATGAACGCTTCGTTCGCCAACACCAGGGCGATCGCCGCGGCGAGGTAGAGCGAGTGGAACCGGAGGGCGGCCTCCGGGGGCGCGGGGGTCGCCGCGGGCCCGTCGCTGTCGGGGAGGGAGAGAAGGAGGGCGGCCGCGGAGGCCGCCATCAAGGACCCGCTCACCGAGAGAGCCTCGACGAGGGTCCGCGAGCTGGGGGCGCGGAGGTAGAAGACGGCTGCGAAGAACATCTCCGCCATCATCGCGAGCAGGAACAGGGCGAGCGCCGCCTCCCGGCGAGATCGGGCCGCCCCCGCGAATTTTACGAGATAGGCGGTCGCGACCGCCATCGCGAGCGCGATGCCCGCGAGAACGACCTCTGTCGCGAACGCAGCGATCCCTCCGCGGCTTCCTCTCGCCGGCGCGACGACCGTTCTCGCCTATATCTCGCCCTTGTTCCTACAAGTTCCGTAGGTAGTGCGCACCGGACGGCTCACGGTGGCGCGACGAGGTCCCGGGGGTTCCGGGCAGGGGCGTCGGCGAGCGGTTCGGGCGCTCCGGTGGCGAACGATTCGGGGACGACGATCGCCGTGAAGAAGATCGCCATTTCGAGGACGGTCGCGATCGCGAAGAGCGCGAGCCCGTCGGACGAGATCCAGAGCGCGAGTCCCAACCCCAGGAGTGCGCTCACGAGCAGGAATCGCACGAGATAGCCCCGGACGCCCGTGCCGAAACGGCTCCGATGGTACGTCGCGCGGAGCAGGTACGCGATCAGAAGCGACATTGCCGCCGCCGTGGCGAGGCCACTTCCGAGCAGCCACCCCCGCACCCCGAGCGCGGGCGGGGCGAGGAACATCATCGCGGACTGCGTCGCCAGGGTCGCGACCAGTGCCGCCGGCAACCGGTGCCGAAGCCAGAGGAGCGTCAGCGCCATTTCGAGCGACATCGGAAAGAGGAACCACGGCGAGGAGATCGTGGCCACGAGGACCGGGCCGATCGGACCTCCCCGCCCGCTGCTCCCGAGCGCGTCGGCCAACAGAAAACTGCGGCCCATCAGGAGCTCGCCCGCGAGGACCAAGAGCGTGATCGTGACCGCGAGGCCGCGGACGTCCGAGAGACGACGGGGAGCGTAGGCGACGCCCTGCACCTCGTGCGCGCGGGCCTCCCGCACCACGAACGCGAGCACGGGGAAGACGCTGAGGGCCATCAACGCCGCGGCGGCCCAGAGGCCGAGGACGAGCGATGGCGTGCCCGGGTCGTCAAAATAGATCGTCGTCCCGACGAACATGGCGACCATCATCGCGAGAAGGAAGACGACCACCGAGGCCGCCACGATCGTCCGCGTCTCGGACGCCCATCGTACGAGCGCCGCGATGACGAGCGCCATCAGGGCCGCCACCGGTGCGAGCAGCCAGACGGCGTCCATCGGCGGTGCTAGCTCTGCGCGGCTATCTCGTTTCTCCGGCGGAGAACGCGGATCCCGACGGGCGATCCGAGCGGGGGCTCGAGCGGTTCATCCGCTGGCCGCGACCCCCGGGTCGGCCCGGTCGGGCCGGACCCCGGCCTCGAGCGACCCGATCGACCAGAGCACGGGGCGCAAGGCCGCGCGGGGCCGGATCGCCAGTGCGATCGCGAATCCGCCGAGGAGAAGGTACTGGACGCCCCACCGGAAAGCGAGCGCGACTCCCGGCCCGTACAGGGGGGCGATCGCGCCCCATGCGGCAGGAACTCCCGCGAGCGACAGGATCTCATTGCCCCAGCCCTCGAGACCCCACGCGGCGAGCGGGGGAGGGGCACCGGCGACCAGGAGGAGTCCCGCGATCAGCGAGATCCCCCGGACGGCACGGCGGAGCGCGGGCCCCGATCGACCCTCGATCGCCTCGGAGGCGGCGGAAGGGAACAATGCGATGCCGATCGCGATCGCGCTGAGCCATTGGTGGACCAGGATCCAGTCGACCCACGTCGCCAGAGAGGCCGTGGCCGGGGAGACCGTCGTCCAATCGGCGAACATCGCGAGCGACCAGGTGACGCCCCCGATCAACAGGAGGCCCCGGAGGACCGTGCCGACGATCGATCGACGGGAGAGACGGGGCGGGGAGGGTGCCGGCGCGCCCGTCGCGACCGCTCCCGGGTCTCCGAACAACCCCCCGTACACGCGCAGCAGCGCCTCCTGCGCGATCAGCGCGATCCATACGATCCCGACCTGGAAGATCGAGAGGAACCAGCCGTTGATCAGCAGGTTCTGCGTCGTCGAGCCGCTCAGCTGCGCGATCACGCCGACGCCCGCCGACGCAGCGGCCGTCGTGGAGCAGCAGGCACCGAAGGCGAGCAGAGTGATCATCGCCGGGGTGAGGCCCGCGATCGAGCCCAGCGAGGCCGGGCCTCCCGAGGAGGAACTCCGGCGTCGCACGAGCGCGATGCTGAGGAGCACGGCCACGGCCATCCCGAGGGCCACGCCGATCGCGACCAGCACCATCGCCACGAGCCCCAGGATCGGTAGCGAGAGCACCCCCCAGGGCGCGATGAGGAGATACCCGGGCCCACTCCCGGCCGACGTCACGGCGAGGAGCGTGTAGCCGCCGCGCAGATTGGCGAGAACGAGCATCCCGCTCTGAGTGAGCGCCAGCAGTCCGTAGACCATCCCGATGAACACCGCCATCATCACCGAGTGCGAGCGGACGATGTAGCGCCGGATCTCGCGCAGGGTGACGAACGAAAGGTAGGCGTCGGCGAGGGAGGGGTCCGTCACGTCGCTCTCGTGGCCGGCCGACTTATCCCTCGTGCGTTCGGACTCGCCCGCGACTCGCCCCGCCGGTTCGGTGCCTCAGATAT
>JBAQAF010000058.1:0-2709 GCA_049285595.1 Thermoplasmata archaeon | reverse complement strand
ACGAGGGCCTCGAGCGGGAGCGGGCGTCCTTCCTCCTCCGCCCCGAGGACGGCGAGGAGGAGCTGCTCGGAGACCGGGTCGTCGCCCCGGGGGCCGTCGCCGCTCGACGAAGCCGTCCCGAACTCCGTGCGGGTCGCCCGAACCGTCTCGATCCATCCGGGGCGGTCGTCGTCGCCCGGAAGCGCCGCGGGAACGACGGGGCGGATCGACGGGTCGTCCGGCCCTCGCGCGAACCCGTGGCCCGGAGGAAGGTCGACGAGCCACCGCTCGGCGTCGCCCGGTGCGAGGCCGAGCCACCCCCCGGCGACGACCGCGCCCGGTCGGGGGACGCGGAACGCGACGAACTCGCGCACTACCCCGGTGACGGCGGAGCGGAGCTCCGGTGCAAGCCGGTCGGGGTACTGAGTGGCGACCACCAGCCGGAATCCGAACTTTCGGCCCTCGGCGAGCATCTCCGAGACGAGGCGGGGCGACAGCCCCTGCACCTCGTCGAGAACGACCGTCGTCGGCGGGAGGGAAGCCCCCTCGGAACTTCTCGCCGCGAGACCGAGGTAGATGCGGGCCAGCACGAGCGTCCCCGCGAACGCCGCGGCCTCCGGCCCGAGGAGCGCGAACGGGATCCGCAGGAGGACGGATCGCCCCTCGGCGAGCATCTCCTCGACGGGAAGCCCGCCGTCGGGCGGGGCGAGCAGTTCCGCGAGCGACCGGATCGATACGACCTTCGCGACCCGGGAGCTGGCGGACCAGAGGAAGTCCGGATTCCGTCGGATGGCCGGACCGAGCTCTTCCAGGAACCGGGCGAGATCCGGTTCGCGCGTCGCGAGCCGGGCCGCGTCGCGCAGATCCGGATCCGTCAGGAGCGCGTGCAGGTCGAGGAGGGATCCTCCGGATTCCTGGACGAGACGAACGAACGCGTCAAAGATCCGTTCGAGTCGGAACCCCCAGTACACTTCGCCCCCGTCGGGAGTGAGGCGCTTGAGCGCGGCGACCAGGTGAGCGGCCGCCCGTTCGGGGCTCGCGCCCGGGGCGATCGCCGAGATCCCCGGGACGGGACGGTCCGACAGGTCGAGGCCGGCGACCCGGGCCCGATCGGCGCGATCGAGCCGAGCAACGATCGCCGGAGCCAGGTCCCCGTGGATGTCGATGACGACGACCGGTTCGCCCCGGGCGATCGCGCGCGCGGCCTGCTCCGCCAGGAAGCACGTCTTCCCCGCGCCCGAGGCTCCCAGGACGACGGCGTGGCCGGAGCGCGTCGGCTCGAGCGGACGGCCGGGGGCCCACCGGGGTTCGGGGACCGCATCGGCCCGCTCCGGTCCGAGGCGTACCCAGGCACGGCGAGGGATCGATCGAGTGCCGAAGCGCTCCCAGTCGCGTCGGGATCCGAGGCCGAGCCGATGCGCGCGCGCCGGAACCCCGAGGGCGTCGCTCCAGGAGGCCGCCATCGCCGTGGAGATCGTCTCGAACCGTTCGGGAAGCTCCCCCGGCGTCCCCGCGGTGTACCACCAGCGACGGGCCGTCCAGAGACCGGAGCCGTGGCCGCCGAGCCACAGCGTCTGCACGGTCAGCCGCCCACCGTCTCCGACGAGCGGTGCGCACGCGGGAAGATCTGGGAAGGATCGGGCTGCCGCGGGAGGGTACCGATCGCGGGACGGTACGTTCACACCGAGCCGGCCGGAACGGACCGGGGGAGCCCACGCGGCTCGGACGGGCCACGGCACCGGCACCCACGCATCCCGGTGGGCGGGCTCGGACCGCAAGAGTTCGACGATCGATGGGGGAGAGACGACCACCCACGGCTCCGGGGCGTCGGAGTCGCTCACAAAGACGACCGCGGCGGGTCGGGGACTCGACTCCACCGCAGGGGCGAGGGCTCGATACAACCGGCGGCGCTGAGGGTCGCTGCCCGCGCACCGCATCACGACCGACGGCGAACGGGTCACGGGAGCTCCGCCGATCGATCGGTCCGGGACGAAGTTCGGCGACGAACGGGTTGGGGGCGCAGGGCGGCCGACGTTCGGCGGTTCATGGTTCCTTCCACTCCGACTTCGAGGTCCCGGACGATCGCGCACGGAGCCGACCTACGCGAGGGACCGCCCCGCCAAGTCCGGCCGGGCGTCCGCCCATGGGCCCGGTGTGCCGGGTCGGTGGGATGATCACTTGGCCGGGGAGCCGGGCCGGTGGAGTCGGCCGCGGAGAGGCGTTCCGCGGGCGTCGAGCGGTCCGGTCGCGGGCAGGGGGGGCGGGCGATGGTCAGAATCCGTGGAGCGGAAATGCGTCGGGGCAGGGGGTTTCCGGGACGGTTCGGACGATCGTCGGGAGGGCATCGAAGTCGACCGTCCCAACCGACCGCCTAGGTAATCGGTTCGGCGGAGCTCGAACGATGGAATATGCCACTCGAGAGCAGGGACGGAAAGGTCCCCCGCACGCCCGAGACACGGTGCTGTCTCCTTTGGGCGATGTAGGGGCGACCTTTCCTGGGGTGGCTGCAGAGAATACTACCGATTCCGGCTATATGAGCCGCGGAACGGGAGGTCGTGGAACGGTCAGGGAGGGACCCCGTACCGCGGCGCGCCGGGGGCGAACGGGCGGCCCGCGGCGACGGGTCAGTGCTTCGAGGGGCCGCTCGGCTCGGCGACGACGATCCGCGGGAGTTCTCCCTGGATGACCGGGGTCCGTCGCGCCGGAGCGCCCGCGCGCGCGGCGGCCCGC
>JBAQAF010000057.1:0-33764 GCA_049285595.1 Thermoplasmata archaeon | reverse complement strand
GGGCTGGTCGCCGCGCTCTGGAGGCCGGCGCCGGCCGGCCGGCGCCGCCCGGGAGCCGGGCGCAACTCCGGTGAAGCGGGATCGTTCCGACCGGTCGCACTCGAGGGAGATCTCGCCGAGTCGCTCTCGGAACCCGCGGAGGTGGTCGATCCGCGATCGGAGTTGTCCGTCGCGTCAGCGGGAACGGGTCCGCTTCCGAGTCGCCGGTGGCCCGAGCGGGATCCGGGGTGTACCGACGCTTCGCGGACCGTTCGCTATCGGCTCAGGTCGCGCGGCAGCTCCGAGCGTGCTGCGAAGGAGGTCGATCTCCGGTATCGGGCAGGGATCGATCCGACTCCGTTCCGCCATGCGGAGGCTCACCTGGTCCCCCAGCGCGACGCCCTCGAGGAGAGCTTCGAGCCGGTCCTCGGACGCGAGGGGCACCCGCACCACCGGCACCCCCCTCCGGCTCAGAGTGTGTTCGAAGACGCGGGTGCCGCGACGGACGGTCGCGTCTTCCTCCGACCATTGGAGGATCAGCGCGATCCATCGGGCCCCGTCGACCCGACGCATTCCCGCCCAACCGACCATCGCATTGTGAAACGCCTCGGGAAGTTCGCCCGACGTAGCGAGGCGTTTCGCGTTCTCTTGGATCTGGGTCTCCCAGCGTCGGGCCAGCGCGCGGAACCCGGTGGCCGCGTACACGTACGGGATCCGGTCGCCGATCGATGCAGCGATCTCCTCCGACGGACCGCCGGAGCGAGCGAACCGACCGATCTCGCTGCGCAAGCGTTCCGCGATCCGGGCGATGCGGCTCTCGTTCGACTCGGGAAAGTGGGGATCGAGCAGACCGAGGACGCCCCCGACCATCAGGCCGACCGCGGCGCGTGACGGCATTCCCGGAGGCACCCGGAGCACCGGGACCCCGTCCGCCTCCGCCCGCTCCGCGAGGGTTCGCCCGGAGGTGATCACGACCCGGTCGGCTCCGGCGCGGCCCGCGGCCTCGTACGCCCGGAGGGCCTCCCAGGTCTCCCCGGAGTAACTGACGATCAGCGCCCGGGCCGACCGGTCGGCCCCGCGCGGCAGATCGGGCGACCGAACGATCGTGAGCGTGATCCGCGTTTCGGCCTCGACGAGGCCTCGGAGGAGGTCGATAGCGATCGCCGATCCGCCCATGCCCGCGGCGTAGATCCGCGGTGGATCGGAAGCGTTCGCGATCGGGAGCTCCCGGCCGAGACGGAATCCCGTGAGAAGGCCGTTCGGAAGGTCGGCCGCGAGCGCCCGCATCCGCACCGCTCCCGGAACGACCGAGCCCGGCATCGTCGTTCGCCTCCGGCCCTCGAAGATTACCCTTGCGGGGCGCCGTGCGTCGCGGGGAAAGTAGATGAATCTCGGCCTTCCATCGCTCCGGTGCGACGCCCTGCACGTCGCGGGAATCACCTCGTGCCCGAGTCGCCTTCGCGCGTCCCGTCCGCCGACGCCCGGGTCTCGATCGGCAACACGGGCATCGACGCGATGCTGGAGGGGGGCCTCGTGCCTCACCGGCCGTACCTGATCGTCGGCCCCTCGGGCACCGGAAAGACCAAGCTGATCCTCCAGTTCCTGTGCGAGGGGGTTCGCCACGGGGAGCGGGTCCTTCTCATCACGGTCGAGGAACCCCCGAACGAGGTCCGATTGAACCACCGGGGCCTCGCGCCCGAGCTCGACCGGGTGGAGGTGTTCGACGCGATCCCCGACGTGATGCGTTACGAGCGGGCGCCGTTCAAGGACATCGCGTCGGTCCGGGAGATCACCCCGTTCGGGAAGATCTCCCCGCAGATCCGACGCAGTCCGGAGCTGTCGAGCGTGGAGGTGACGATCACCGCGCTCGAGCAGATGCTCCGATCGGAGGTCGCCCGCCGGCAGTACTCCCGGATCGCGGTCGATTCACTGACGGCGCTCCAGTACTTCTGCATGAAGGGGTTCGACCCGGTCGGCGGCGCGCAGACGTTCCTCCGGTTCCTCTCCGACCTCCGCACGACGACCGTGCTCACCGTCGAGTCGCCGCTCGAGGACATCGAGACGACGGAGCGGACGCTCGCGCGAGGGGAGATCCGCCTGTTCCGGTGGGAGCTCGACGGCGTGACCGTGCGCGCGGTGGGGGTCGAGAAGCTGCGCGGCAGCTCCCACGACGTCCGGTTGCATCCGTACCGGATCGGGCCCAACGGGGTCGACGTGAACCTTTCGGTCACCATCTCGCGGGATACCCGGCAGATCGTCGAGATCCCGTCGCCGATCGTCGCCCCGGGGCCCGCGTTCCCCGCTTCGGGGACCGCGCCGACGCTCGAGCCGGTATCGGACGAGGTCCGGGACCTGGTCGCCCTCGGGATTGACGTCGCCCCCGTCCGGGGCGCCGTGGAAACGGCGATCGCCGCGGCGCGGGCCGGGCGGACCGAGGACGCGATCCAGGCGATCGCGCGGATCTCGTCCCTGACCGGGGCGTTGACCGCGAACGTCGCCGCTCGCGACTCAGCCCCCCCCTCCGCCGGGGCCTCCCCGATGATCGACGCGCATCGGCGGATCGCTCAACGGGCGGACACCGCTCGGGTCGGGATCCCACCCACCGTCCTGCCGCCCCCCGACCAGCTCGAAGAACACCTCGGACGGGTCCTCGCGATCCTCCCGGTCTCTCCCCCCCCTCCCGCGCCGGCGCCGTCCTCGGTCCCGGCACGGGTCCTCCCCGGCGATCCGACGCCCGAGCCGGTTCCCGCGCCGGCCGTAGTCCCCGCGACCGCCGTCGAGCCGCCTCCGACGACGACCCCGCCCCCGGCGACGCTCGCACCTTCGGTCCCACCGGTGGAGACCGCTCGACCGCCGCCGTCGGAAGTTGCGGTGGACGCGGGAAGACCGTCCGTTCCGACAACGCTGGTTCCGAGACCCGCTCCGCCTCCCGCGCCAGCCGCCGTCGCTCCCCCGACCCCCGCTCGAGGGGCGTATAGTTCCGTGCCGCGACCCGTGACGACTCGGCCCCCGGCTCCCTCGGTCGCTCCGGCCGTCCCGATGCCCGAGCCGCCGCCGTTGCCGCAGGCGCTCCCGAAGCCAACCGTCGTCGCACCGCCCGGCCGTCCGGCGGTTCCGTTGCCGACCGTTCCGAGCGAGGTCCCTCGGTCCGCGCGCGCGAGCGCCTCCGGCCCGGTGCCTCCCCCGTTGCCCACGATCGCTTCACCAGCTCCGACGACTCCGGTCGCTCCGCTCGTCTCGGAAGTCCCCGAGCCGACGCCGAAGCGACGCCGCCGGACGACCCCTCCTCGGAAGAAGGCCGGCTCGTCCGGCGAGGAGATGGCTCCCCCCGGAGGGGCCGGCGGGGAGCCTCCCACCGAGGCGACCGCGGCGAAGCCGAAGCGCCGGGTCGTCCGGAAGCGGAAGGCGCCGCACGTCGTCGGGGCGACCGCGGAGCCCCTCCCCGACGCCGAGCCGGCGTCGGAACATCCGCCGACGGATCCGGGAGCGAAATGACGACCGATCTGCCGCCCCCCGATAGCCGCGTATCCACTGGGGTGCCCGGCCTCGACCGAATGCTCGGCGGGGGGCTGATCGCCGGCCGGCCGTACCTCTTGACCGGGGGATCGGGCAGCGGCAAGACGCTCCTCGGGCTCACGTTCCTGATCGAGGGCTTGCGCCTCGGCGAAGAGGTGTTGCTCGTCGCAGTCGACGAGCCGCCGAGCGAGATCCTCGAGAACGTCCAGGGGTTCGGCTGGGACCTCTCGCAGGTCAAGACGTTGGACGCGAACCCGGGCACGCGCGCGTTCAAGCGGATGGCGGCGGTCCAGGAGATCCGGGCGATGAACGATCTGAAGTCGATGCGGGACCTGACGAGCGAAGGGAAGCGGGCGAGCGACTCCGAGGAGATCGCCATCCAGGGGATCCAGCTCAAACTCCGCCAACAGATGTCGAACACCCCGTTCCGGCGGGTCGTCGTCGACTCGATGACGTCGATCCGCCGGTTCGCGATCAAATCGTCGCCCGATCCTCAGGCCGAGCGGACGGAGATCCAGTCGCTGCTGCGGTTCCTCTCGGAGGCTGGGGTCACGACGCTGATCACCGCGACCCCCCCCGACCCGGCAGTCCTGAGCGCCGAGGAGATCCTGACCCGCGGGGAGATCCTGCTCACCCGCAAGTGGATCGGAGATCGGTCCGTCCGTCAGATCAAGATCGTGAGGATGCGGGGGTACGCGCACGATCCCGAGCGCCGGCCGTTCGCGATCACTCCCCAGGGGATCGTCGTCGGATAGCGCCGCGCGCGGCGCGGTTCCGCCCCGAGCCGCCGGTGTCTCGAGGCCCGGACGGAGCGTCGGCCGTTCTCTACGGGGCCCAGCGAGCGACGAGCCCCTTCAGCCGGGGCGCCGCGGAGCGTCGGCGGGGCGCCAGGTAGATTCCCACGGCCCACTCCGCCGGCGGTCGGACCGCGAGCGCCCGCCAGGGCCCGTCGCTCCGGAACGGATGGGTCAGTTTCCGGTCGACGAGGAGACCGATCTTTCCCCAGTCGTTGGCGGGTCGACCGCGGGGTTCGAGGCCCCCCAAGTCGATCAGGACGGACCCGACCGGGGCCCGGATCCCCGCGGACAGCTCGTCCTCGAGTGACCGTCGGTCCGCGGGCGATCGCAAGAGGCGGCTCCACACGGGGCGCTCCGAACGCGTCAGCTCCCGCCACCCGTGCACCCGTTTGTAGAGGCGCCGCGCGAGCAGGTCGTTCGCGAGCCCCGCGCTCGGGCCGCCGGCATCCCGGAGACGGACCAGAAGCTCCCCATCGGTGAGCCCGAAGACCTCCCGGACCTGGCCCGGGTATCCGGGGAGCCGCTCCACGGCCGCCTGGGCCATCGTCTCGGCGGCGCGGACCGTTTTGTGATAGTACACCGTGGAATACATCAGCGCCCGGCCGACCAGGAAACCTTCGACCGCCCCCCGCCCCTTCTCCGCGAACCCCAGGTGCCCGCCGGCGACCCGCACCGTGTCGAGGAGGCGCACCGCATCGACCGCGCCGTGGGCGACGCCCGTGTAGTGGGCGTCGCGCTGCATGTAGTCGATGCGATCGGCATCGATCGCACCGTGGAGGATCTCTCCGAGCAACGGGGACGCCGGGCTACGGGGTCCCGGATCGATCAGGTCGGCGATCGTCCTCGGCACGAGGCCGTGGTGCTCGAGCGTTCCGGCCACCGAACCCTCCGGGAACGCCCCCGTCGGGTCGTCCCCCAGCACGCGGGCCCGTGTGATGCGCTCGTGCTCGATCCCGAACGTCTCCCGCAGCGGTCCGTCCAGGGTGTGCGAGAACGGCGGGTGGCCGAGGTCGTGGAGGAGCGCGGCGGCCGCGACGGATCGGGTCCGGTCCTCCGTGAGATCGAGCCGGGCCGCCATGCGGCCCGCGACCCAGTAGGTCCCCAGCGAGTGCTCGAGCCGGGTGTGGTTCGCGCCGGGAAACACGAGATGGGCGAAGCCGGTCTGCCGGATCCCCCAGAGGCGCTGGAATTCGGGGGTCGCCAGGAGGGCGACCGCACTCCGGTCGAGCGGGATCGGCCCGTGGACGGGGTCGAAGATCGACTTGGCGGCGTGGGCGGCGGTACGGCGACGCACCACGGGGCGCGGAGCGTCCCGCGGAATTAAAGGGTCGCCGCCCGGCGCCGCACCGTTCGCTTCCTTTGAACGAACGTATTTATCGCGCGGGACCGGTCGAACCCTCGTTGTGTCGAGTTCCGCCCGTCCCCCCCGCTCCCCCTCCGTCCGGGAGATCCGGGAGCGGTTCCGTGCGGCGGAGCAGGCCGAGACCGGCGCAGACCGCGCCCGGTACATCGAGGCGCTGAAGGAATTCCTCGCCGTCGCCGAGCGGAACGCCGACGGGATCACGGGGCAGGCCGCGGAGGTCGCCCCGCTCGTCGACGAGGCGGCGATGGCCTTCTACCGGGCGTCGATGCCGCAGCTCGCCCGACGGGCGGTGGAGCTCGGTCTGCGACTCAATCCGGCCAACACCTCCCTCCTCCATCACAAGGCGCTCGTTCTGCTGGCGCTCAACGAGGACCTGCCGACGGCGGTCAAATTGGTCGACCAGGCGCTCTCCGCGACCCCCGCCGACAAGGGCCTCTGGGCGACCCGCGGGGACGCCCTGCGTCTCCTGGGGCAGGACGCGGAAGCGGCACAGGCGTATCTGAAGGCGCAGCGCCTCGACGTCTCCTCGACCCAGTACGTCGATCGGGCCCTCAAGCTCGCACCGAACAATCCCGAAGCGCTCCGCCTGAAGGTCGAGCTGGCGCGCGCGGGAGGCGGCGATATCGAGGCGCTCGCCGCCTGCGATGCGCTGCTGAAGGATCACCCGGACGATCTTGAACTCCTGCGCTCGCGCGCGGGCCTTCTCGCGCTCCTCTCCCGCCCCGCCGAGGCGCTGGAGCCGCTCGCCCGGGTCCGGGCCGCCGCCCCGGACGACCTCTCGCTCGCCCTGCTGCATGCGCAGGTGCTCGTCCGCCTCGGGAAGCCCGAGGAGGCGATGCCGATCGCTACGTCGATCGTGGAGTCGAAGAATCCTCCCGACGTCGCGACCCTGGAGCAGGTCGCGGAGCTCGCGGGCGCGGACCGGCCGGAGCTGGCGCTGTCGGCCCGCGAGCGCCTTCGGGAGGTCGACCCGCGCAACGTCCACAATCTGCAGGAGCTCAGGACGCTTGGATCGCGATTGAACCGCCCCGAGGTCGCCCTCGGTGCGGGCCGCGCGATCCTCCTCGCATCGCCCCAGAACCTCGAGGCGATGCGCAGCGTCGCCGAGATCGAATCGGGGGCGGGCCGGACCGACGAGGCGCTCGAGGCGTATCGCGCGATCGCCCAGGCCCATCCCCGCGCCGTCTCGGAGCTGAGCAAGGCGCTCGAGTACGCCTGCGCGGCGTCCCGGCCAGATGCGGTCCGCGAATTCGCGAGCGCGATCCTGGAGGTCGACCCGAAGGACCTGCGGGCGCAGCTCGAGCTCGCCCGGGCGCTCGCCGCCGATGGGAACATCGCCGCGGCAGGGACGGCCTACGATGCCGTCATCGCGACGCACCCCGGCGACCTCACCTACCTGCTCGAAAAGAAAGAGGTGTTCGTGAAATCGGGCGATCCGGCGATCCTCGGGCCGCTGCTCGACGAGCTGTTCCGCCTCGACCCGACGCGGACCGAGGTGGCGATCGAGCGCGGCAACTTCTATCTCGCGGTCGCGTACGACCTCGCCGACGGATCGGCGGACCGGGACCGAGCGGCGCGTTCCGCGCTCGGATCGTACGAACGCGCTTCTTCCGACCTAGCCGCCGCCGACGTAAGCCTGCTCGGGATCGCCCGGGCGTCGCGCCTGGTCGACGACCGGGAGCGGGCCCTTCAAGCGTACACCGAGTTCCTCAGCCACTCCGGGAACGACGGCCGGGAGGACATCCGCAAGGAGTTCGCCCACGCCCTGCGCGAGAACGGCCGGTACGCCGAGGCGCGGGCCGAATACGAACGGGCGATCTCGAGTGGCCGGGAGGAGCCGGACCTCCTTTGGGGTGCCGTGGAGGTGTACGCCCATCTCGGCGAGGACGCTCCCGCGCTGCGCCTGCTCGAGCTGCTCCTCGCCCGCGAGCCCGCCAACCCGATGTTCCTGCGGAAGAAGGGACAGGTCCTCCTCCGCGCGGGCCGCCGCGACGAGGCGCTGCGCGTTCTCCAGGAGGCGGTGGGGGCGGCGAAAGGGGATCCGCACGCGTACTTCGAGGTCGCCGAGGCCCTCCGGGTCCAGGGCTCCTACCCGGATGCGATCGCGTACTATCGCCGTGGTCTCGAGGTCGAGCCTGCGAACCGCCACGGGCGCCTGGCGCTCGCGGAGACCCTGCTGCTCGCGGGCCAGTACCCCGAGGTCGTCGGCCTCGTCGACCCGCTCCTGCGCGAGGACCCGAACGACCTCGCGGCATGGAAGGCCCGGGCCGATGCGTGGCGATCGATCGGCCGGCCGAACGAGATCCTCTACTCCCTGCAGGCGATCCTCCTCCTCGAGCCCGACGACGGCGCCGCGCTCCTCGAGATGTACCGCTTGCGCCGGGAGACCGGGGAGACTCGGGAGGCGTACGATGCGTTGACCCGCTTGGTCCGTTCGAACGCCCCCGAGGGGCTGGACCCGACCCTCCAGCTGGAGCGGGGGGACCTGGCGGCCGGCCTCGGCCTTCCCGAGGAGGCGAACGCGGCGTACGAGCGGGCCGCATCGATGGACCCCGCGTACCGCGTCGAGATCTCGATCCGTCGCGCCCGCTTGCGGCTCGGGGCCGGGCGACCGGACCTCGCCCTCGAAGCGCTCGACGAGGGCCTTCATTCGATGGCGGAAGGAGCGCCGCCGGGGCTCGGGGCTCTCCTGCTACGGGCCGAGATCCTTTCTGCTCTCGAGCGGCCCGCGGAGGCTCGAGCGGCGTACGAGGAGGTCCGACGGCGAGAGCCGCGATCTCCGGTCGCCCTCGCGGGGATCGGCCAGTCGATGATCGCCGAAGGAAAGCACGCCGACGCGGCCGAGTTCCTGCGGGGGGCGATCCCGCAGCTGCCGCCCCAGGAGGCGCTGTTCCTCGAGCTCGCCGAGGCAGAGAGCGGCGTCGGCCACCTGGACGTCGCCGCCGAAGCGATGCGCCAGGCCGTCGAGGTGTTGCCAAAGAGCGTAGCGCTGTGGACCCGACTCGCCGAAGTGTCGATCGCCCGTCAGGAGTGGAAGGATGCGGCGAACGCCTTCGCGCATGCCCTCGCGCTCCGGCCGGCGTCCGTCGATCTACTCATGCGCGCCGGGTTCGTGGCCGGCCGACTCGATCACCCGAACGAGGCGCTGGCTCTCTACCAACGGGCGACCGAGGCGGAGCCGACCAACAAGCAGGCGTGGACGAGCCACGGGCTCGCGCTCGCCAGCACCGGGCGGTTCCCGGACGCCCAGGGGAGCTTCGACCGGGCGCTCGCGCTCGACTCCGATTTCGCGCCGGCGAAGGACGGCAAGAAGCTCGCCATCCAGCAGACGCGCGACGTGGAGATCCAGCGGTTCGGTCGGGAGGCGCTGCTCCTCGAGGCGAAGCTGCATCGCCCGGTCACGAAGAACGACCTGTTCGTCTCCTTGCACGTTCCGTTCGAATTCCTCGACTCCGTGCTCGGGGCGATCTCCCAGTCGCCGAAGGTCGACCTCGCCCACCTTGAGGCCGCCGAGGTCCGCGAGCTCGAGAACGCCTCGTACCAGGTCGTGACCGCGGCGCTCGACCGCCGTCCTCCCGGGCTCGAGCGGCGCGGGTTCTCCCTCGCCGACGTGGCGGCGCTCGCCCCTCCGACGTACACCCTCGGCCAATCCCAGCGCCTGTTCGGATACCTGAGAGCCGTGCTCGAGGCCGACCTGCGCGCCGAGAATCTCTCGCTCGCTCCCGATGTGGAAGAGCTGGCCCGCCGGGCGCTCGCGCTCCCCCCGGAGCAGCGCACGCTGTTCCAGCTGGTCCGCACTCTGCGCGTGGGCCTCTACAAGGCGCGGCTGATCAAGGTCGTAGAAGAGGCGGGCTCGGCCGTCCACGCCCCTCTGCCATCGCTCGATCTCGGTGCCTACTCACCCGAATTCCGAACGCCGCCGAAAGGCGAGCGAGCCGACTCTCCGGCCGTCCCTGCGGCCCCCGCCGAGGTACCGTCGCACGTTCCTCGGGGACCGGCCGGGGAGCATCCGGCGCCCGGCGAGCGGCCGACCCACAGCTCGTCGAGCCCGCACGGACGAGGTTCGGAGGCCACCCTTCCGGCCGGCGCTCGTTGCCTGGGATGCGGGGGCGTCGCCTCCGTCGTCCACGTGTGCGGGGCTACGCTCTGTCATACCTGCGTCGGACGGTACCCCCACTGTCCCAAGTGCCGCCACCCGGTGCCGGCAGAATCGCTGCGCCCGATCCACGTTCCATCGCCCGAACCCCATCACGCCCGGACCGACCCGGGGGCCGGCCCCGTGAGCGCCCACCGGCCCAAGCCGTCGGCGCCGAGCGGGCCGCATTCGACCCACCCGGAAGGGAGCTCCCGGGCCGACTCCAAATCCGAGAGCCGAGCCGACTCGAGGGGCGAGCGTTCCCCGCGCCCGTCGTCCCCGGAGAAGCCGCGGGGTTCCCCTCCGACCTCCCCTCCGCCCCCGGCCGCCAAGGGTGGGTCGTCCCCGCCCCCATCCCCCCCGGCGCCGGTGGAAGCGCCGCCTCCGAAACCCCGCCGAGAAAAACCCGATGACGAGCCGCGGTTGTAGCCCATCTCCGCCCCCCAGCTTCTAATAGTTCCTTCGACTCGTTCTGCTCGGTAGGGGAGATGACGACCGGAGCTCCGCCCATCGTGCCCGTCCGGGACTCGTGGAGCCCCTGGCTGCTGACGGGACTGTTCCTGGCCGCCGCGGTGATCCTGTTCCTCCTGATCTACGTCGCGCTGCCGCAACACCAGCATTTCGACGCTTTGATCCTTATCGGAATCGTCGCGCTCATCCTCGCGATCGGATCATATCTCGCCGAGTCGCTCTCCCGGCAGGCGTCGGCGCAGCGCTCCCTCGCCTGGGGGTTCTTCGGTATGGGGTTCGCCGTCCTGTTCCTAACGATCGGCCTCGGCCCGTACTACAATCTCGAGTCGACGACGAACATGCTGATCGGGCTACTGCTGACGCTCGTCGCCCTGATCGTCGGGGTCGCCGGGATCGCCTGGAGGGGGCGCGCGCTCCGTCGGACGGCGAATCGGGAGCTTCCGCGCCAGGCGTGGCGTAACGAACCGACCCCGTCGGCGTTCTCCTACGCGGCGGCCAACTCTCCGAGCGTGCCGGAGGCGGCGCCTTCACCGACCAACTCGACCTCACCCCCGGGGGGAAAGTGATCATGACGGCGACTCCTCCGGCACCCCCGGCCGCGCCCGGACCCGCGACTCCCACCGCCTGCCCGAAGTGCGGTGCCACGGTCGCGCCGGGCGCCCGGTACTGCAACGCCTGCGGCTCCTCGCTGTTCGTCCAGGCCGGCAGCTCGACCGGGACGGCCGCGCCCGCCGGCACGCCGCCCGTCGATATCCGACAGACGGTGGAAGGGGACCGCGGGTTCCTGAAGCGCCTGCAGATGCTCGTCCCGGGGTTCCGGGGCTACCGGGAGGGGGAGGACCTCCGAGCGGCGGACAGCTTGCTCCGACGGCAGGTCGCCGATAAGGTCCACAACGCGCGCACGACGATGGAGAACTCCCGGGCGGCCCTCACGAACGGCGGGGCGTTCCAGGTGCTCAACGACATCGCGCCCCTGATCGCGGACCTGATGCGTCTCGAGGGAGAGATCCGCCACGCCGAGCAGGGGTACACGGGGATCTCACCGGCGGTCCGGGCCAATCCGCAGCAGCTCGACCGCCTCTACGAGTATGACTACGGCTTCGCGGTCGCCGCCGACCAGCTGAACCAGACGATGGCTCCGCTCCCGACGCTCGCCGCGAACGCCGCGGCCGGCATGGCACCCCTGAGCACGCTCGTCCTTACGGTCCGCGGGCAGATCGGCCAGCTCGACACGGCGTTCCGGGCGCGCATCCAGGCGGTCGAAGGGATCCGCGTGTCGTAGGGCGGAGGGAGGACGTTCCATGGTCACCAACAACCCCATACCGGCGAAAGGCGGGAGTCTGATCGGCGCGACGACGGTCAACTGGGAAGACGCGTACAAGGGACCCAATGTGATGTGGCGCGTTCCGCGCAACATCCGTTGGAACGACAACATCGTCGTCCGCGAGGACGAGACCGCCGTCTTCTACCGGGACGGGAAGGTACTCGCCTACCTGGACCGTCCGGACCGCTACGCGCTCACGAGCCTGAACGCCCCGATCATCGGCAACCTCGTGAAGGAGCTGTCGGGGGTGCGGCAGGAGGCGGAGGTCTACTATCTGCAACGCCGCCTGTTCGACGGGAAGTTCGGCAGTCAGGAACCGTACGTCTTCCGCGATCCGGACTTCGGTCTGGTCCAACTGCGCGTCTTCGGCTCCTACCGTTGGAAGGTCGGGGCGCCGGACAATTTCATCAACGAGTTCGTCGGAACGTTCGGCGCGGTCACCACCCCGGACGTCGAGGCCCGTCTGCGCGAGCAGATGGTGCTGCTGGTCTACACCAGCCTCGGGAAGCTCAAGGACCAGGGGATGAAGGTCACCGACCTGGCCGGCCAGCTCTCCACCATCGAGCAGGCGGTCCTCGGGTTCGCTCCTCAGCATTTCGGCCCCCTCGGCGTTGACATCGCGCAGGTCCAGGGGCTCTCGATCAACCTCCCCGACGAGGTCCAGAAGGCGGTCGACCTCCGGTCGACGATGGGCGTCCTCGGCGTGAACTACATGCAGTATCAGGCGGGCCAGGCGATGACGACCGCCGCGGCGAACACGTCGGGCGGCGCCGGGGCGCTCGCGAGCGCGGGCGTCGGGCTCGGTGCCGGCCTCGGGGTCGGCTACGGGATGGCCGGCCAGATGCAGGGAGTGTACGGTGGCGGACCGGGCGGAGGCGGTGGCGCGAGCACGCCGTGCCCGAAGTGCAGCGCCCTCGTGCCGGCCGGGGTCCGATTCTGCCCTTCGTGCGGTACATCGATGGCCCCCGGAGGAGCCGCGCAACCCGGTCCCCCGTGCCCGAAGTGCGGCCAGCCGACCACGGCCGGCGTGAAGTTTTGCCCGAACTGCGGCGCCTCGCTCGCGGTCGCGCCTCCGCGAACCTGCCCGAAGTGCAACGCGAGCGTTCCGGCGGCCACCAAGTTCTGTCCGAACTGCGGCAACGCCATGGGGCCGTAGGTCCGAACCCCTGGTGCGTGGCGGCCGTGATCTACTGTACGAAGTGCGGCACCTCGCTGCCGGACGACGCGACGTTCTGCGCCAAGTGTGGCAATCGGATCTCGGCGACCGGCGCGAGCGCGGCCAGCAGCTCGAGTACCACGACCTCAGCGCCGCGGGGGAGCCCGACGATCGCCGCGTCGGGGGTCCAGGAGTTGAAGTGTCCCGCGTGCGGCGCCCCGATCAAGCCCGTCTTCGGGGATATGGTGGTCACCTGCGACTACTGCGGCGCCTCCGTTACCTTGGGTGGGGAGGGGTGGAAGGAGATCCAGAAGCACACGATGCTGCCGCTCCGGGTCGTCGACCAAGGGGCCGCCCTGAAGGTCGTGCACGACGCGCTGGACCAGGGATTCATGCACCGTCACGAGTTCGAGGAATCGAAGGTCGCGGAGGCGAAGCTCTCCTACGTGCCGTTCTGGGTGCTGCCCGTCTCGGCGACGACCACCTACCAGTACCAGGCGGTCGCGACGAGCATCGGGGCGACGGTCGGGACGATGGCGGCGGCGGAGCTGCTCGGAGGCGTCCTCGGGGGCGGACGCAGGGGAGGGTTGATGGTCATGCCGATCATGGCTGGCCCCGTGGTGAACCCGACGCGCTCGGAGACGATCTCGGGCCAGTACGAGTACCCCGTCATCGCCGTCAAGTCGATGAGCGCCTACCAGCCGAAGGATTACCAGTTCTCGCTCACGGACCGCTCCCTGTTCGATAAGAAGTCGATCCCGGACGGAACGCCGATCCTGAACGGCGACCTCGGAGAGGACGCCGGCCGGTCCGCGGCGAACGCCTTCGTCCAGCAGCTCCAGAGCGAGGCGGCGCACAAGAAGCACAGCATGGTCTCCAAGCTCGACACGAAGGTCGACATCTCGGACGGGGAGCTGTTGCATGTGCCGATCTGGTACTTCCAGCTCGACCGGAAGGGCCAGAAGATGATCATCCTCATCGACGGGCACGCCGGTCGGCTGATCCGAACGGTCTCGTAGGCACCGTTCGACTCGGGCTCCGGCTTTAAGAGCGGGCCCCGGAGTGGGAGCGACGTTTGCCGCGTGAGGCGAATATATTCGAGTCACGAGTCGTGTCATGATTCGAGCTTCTGGATTCAATCGCTCTGCAATTTCGCTCCTACTTCTGACAGTTCTTACTCTAGGGTTTCTCGGCGGCGCGGGTCTCACTCATGGGACTTCGCCAACATCGATTTCGGGGACTCACGTTGCACCGACGTTGACGACATCGGATCTCACTAAATCCCCGCTCCAGCGGTCCGAGGGCGAGACAGATTCAGCGGGATCTACAGTAGAAACTCTCCTCCCGAATTACAACGGCTCGATCCCCGGAAACTTGGTTTCTTCTGTGAATGACTGGAAGATTGGATCGTTTGCAATAGTGCCTACCACCGGAACTCTGTGGATTCCGGAGATTGCCGTGCGAGTGAGCGGCCCACTGAGCCCATCATCGGCACCCGCCGTCATCTTCAATCTGTCGTCTAACAGGTTCGAAGGCATTGTTCCGGGACTTTCGAACGCATCTGCGTTCACCTATGATACTCGCAATGGCTACATCTACGCGGTCGAGTCAGCACTCAATTCGGTCGAGGTATTCGACCCAGTAGATCGTGAACTTGTTGAGGCGGCGATTCCGGTCGGAGACCATCCGCGAGCCATCGGTTACGACTCGGAAAACCAGTACATATTCGTTGCAAATTCCGGATCAAACAATGTCACCGTCATTAATGGGTTGACTGACCAAGTCGCGTTTGCGAGCATCGCCGTTGGTGATTCTCCGAGCGCTCTCGAAGTTGATTCTGAGGACGGCTGGGTCTACGTCGCGAATGCAAATAGTTCGACACTTTCGATTCTTAATGCCGGAAATCCAACTGTCGCCGTTGACCCAATCAGCCTTCCCGCCCCGGCGACTGCAATGGCATATTCCTCTACCGCAGGGACCCTTGCGGTCGCAATTCCCGAGAGTCAAGAGTTGACTATTCTTACGACTAGCTCGAATTTTGTGTCTGGCGTTCCTAAAGTTGGTCTGGGCACCAGTGCACTCGCCATCACCTTCAACGGCTCTCAGTTCGTAGTTGCAAACCAATCCGGGAGTAAACTCTTACTTTGTAACGCAAGCACCGGGCTCCTCTCGACCGACACCATCTCCGTCGCGGCGGGCGCTTCAGAAATGACAGCGGTGCCGCACACGAACAACGTCCTCCTCTGGAACCCCGTTTCGCGAAATCTGTCTGAGATTGATATTTCGCTGGAACAAACCGTTTCAGTCGCGCCGACTCTTGGCCCGTCTCCTTCTGCAATTGCCTACGACGCCAGTCTGGGGCGACTCTTTGTTGATGATCCCTCCCTTCCGGGCATTGAGATTCTGAACGCAACGACCGGTAAGTCGATTGGGGGACCGATCCTCACCGTTGTACCTCCCCTCTCGATGGCGCTCGACAAGTTGACTCAAACTCTCTTCGTCGGCGAGACAGGAGCAATTGTCGCGTACAATGCGTCGACCGAATTGCCTTCTGCCCGCAATGCGCTGCTACCGGGACAGAACGGGCCGATAGTATCGGATGACCGTACTGGCGTTCTCTGGGATTCTAGAGGGGTACTTCGGGAGATCGTTGGGTTGAACAGTACCTCGCTCGTTCCGGAGCATACAATCGGAGACCTGTCAGTAAATTCGAGTCTCGCTCAAGGTATGGCAATTGATCCAAAGACGTCGGAGATTTTCGCCATAAATTCCACGACCGGGGAAGTATCAGTATTCAATGGATCGACCGGTAAGATTCTCAATTCACTTCTATCGGTGGGATTGAACCTATCTTCCATGTCATACGACAGTCGCGACAACATAGTCTGCGCCGTGGGTGACGAACTCACTCAAATTGATCCGGCCACGTTCTTGATTGTGGGACCACCAGGGGTACTTCCAACACATGCGGGTCCCACCGGGATCACTTTCGATCCCTCCAGAAGTCTCCTATACGTTTCGTCCAGCTCTGAATCATCTGGGATAGGCATTGTGACTGTGTTCAACGGGAGTTCGTATCACGACCTCGCCAACCCCGTGGTTTCCATTCGAGATGGCCTCGGTCCAGTCGACTTGGTGACGGTTTCAGTTGACACAAGGTCACTAAACGGGTCGGACTTCGAACTTACAGCTAACTCGCTCTCTGGAACAGTCGGGTTGATTGGGCTGGCTCCACAGATTACAGAATTTTCCTTCCTGCCGGGCACTGTTGATGTCGGCACTGATTCACAATCCGTGCTGAGTGCGACGGCAGGAGTTGGCCCATCTCTGATTGTGTACTCGGGCCTCCCGGCCGGCTGCGCATCAAGAAGTGTGCTCAATCTCAGTTGCACCCCGACCACTAGCGGTGTTTGGGTTGTTCAGGTCACAGTCATCGATTCGATAGGAGACACGGCGACGGCTTCGGCGACGCTCAACGTGGGGACAAGAATCGACCTGAGCGCGACCTTCGGAACTACGATCGGCCCCGAGGTCGACGTGAATCAATCCTTCGAGTCGACGGCGTTCGCCACCGGAGGAACCTCCCCATACACCTACTCGTGGACATGGGGCGATGGAGATGCGTCCATCGGGGCGAGCACATCCCACGTCTACACGTCCCCGGGAGAGTATTCAGTCGTGGTGACCGCCACCGATCTGGCTGGCGGTACCGCGACTCAGAGTAGTTCCGTCCAGGTATTCCCCGACCCTGTGTCGACGCCTCTCGCGCTACCCTCCTCCGAGACGGAGGTGGGCGTCCCGATCGAGCTCAACGGAAACGTGGCCGGCGGTGCCGCTCCTCAAACGGCCCGGTGGAATTTCGGTCCCGGCGACACCGTCTCAGGAGTAGAGGTCGTTCATACTTGGGCGCATGCCGGAACGTTCCGTGCCAATTTCACCTACAACGACTCGAGTGGGCTCTGCGCCAACTACTCGGTCGAGGACGATGTAGGAAGCTGCCAAAATCTCACGCTCTTGATCCACGTTCGACCTCAGCTCGCCGGCACATTTTCTGTCGTGGCTGCATCGGACAATCCGGTTCCGGGAACTATGTTCGACCTCTCCGCGAACTTGAAGGGTGGGCAGGGGCCGTATACCGTCGTCTGGTCGTTCGGTGGTGGGGCGTTCGCGACGGGCGGTAACGTGACCACCTCGTTCGCGCGCGCTGGGAGTTACACCATCTGGGCCAACGCAACCGATCTTCTCGGTGGAAAGGTAAGCTTCCCTACCCCAGTGACGGTGAATTCCGCCGGGAACAGCAACCCCTCCGTACTGGGGGGAAACTTTGGGCCCGGTCTCGCCCTCGGGCTGTTCGTGGGAGTCACGGTCGCCGCGATGATCCTCTTCTCGGTAGAGCGTTCCCGTCGGCGGACTCTGCCGGCACCCCCATCGCCGTACGTTCCGCCGCCGGCGTCCGGTCCGGGAAAGCGAAACTAGCGGCGAACTGGCCGGCCGTCGATCCCGGCTCCCGAGAACAAGTATCGCACCGGCACCCGACGGTTCCCGTGGGTCCAGTACTCGCACCGTGGGCAGCGACGGCCGAGCACGATGCTATCCCCCGTGAGGGTCCGATTTCGGATGGGAGTGAGCTCGCTTCCGCAGACCGGGCAACTCTCGGGAGCCGCGACCCCCGAACGCTCGGTATAGCGAACCGAGAGACGGACCCCGGGGAGGCCGATGAGCAGACGGCGCAAACGGCGTCCGCTGACCGTCGCCAACGGTTCGTCCCGGCGCACCACCGCAAGTACCGCTTCCCGAAACGCGGCCTGGGATGGGAAGGAGGCCTTTCCGCCGCGTACGACGCGCCGAGCCGCCCGACGGATCAGCTCGTCCGCCGGCCGGCGGAACTTCGGGTCCGGCTCCACTTCACTGGGCGGCTTGTCCCCTTCGGCCTTCTCGGGCACGGATCTCCTCCTCGTAGAATCTACGCGCGAACTCCGCCTCGGTCTCGGAGATCGCCAGAGGGGCATCTCCGGTCGCGGAAAAGTAAGTCATCAAGGAGGCGGCGGCGGCGAGGCGGACCGCCCGGGATTTGAGCCGAGGGGAGAACTTCGGGAAGTTGGTCGTGCGAAGCGCCCGGTCGGAGACGGCTCTCAGTCGCGCATAGAGCGAGCGCTCCAGCCGGACGGGCTTCGATCGGAATCGGCGGTTCACCAGAGGATGTCCCGTCTCGATCGCATGGACCAGCGTCAGGTGGTCCTGGATCGATCCCGCGAGCCCGAACTCGAGCTCCCCGAGCTCGAGGCGCTCGGCGCTCGACTCGACCGCGCGGAATCGGGCGCGCGTCATCGGGTGGAACCGCAGCAGCATACGGTCCTCCAGCGCGGCGAAGTTCGGGTCCGCGATCGTCGTCCAGTAGTCCTGCGCGCCCGAGGTCCGCACGTTATAGTTGACGGAGAAGAACGAGCGGAAGGTGTACGGTCCGACGGTCCCGAACGTCGTCTCCCACTTCACTTCCCGCTGCTCCATGACGAGCTTGAGTGGTTCGACCATGCCTCGGTACTTGAACCAGTCATTGAACTCCGGCACGATGAAATTGAACGTGCGACCGGAGTACGAGGCGCCGACGCGCAGGAACTGGGCGGGAGTGATCCCTCCGCAGTATCGATTCCGTCCCGGGAGGCCGTGGGCCGGCACGCCGCTGCGGGGGTTCCCGCGGACCAGGTCGTCGATCGAGAACGTCTTACCTGTACCGGGCGGGCCAAATAGGGCGAGGTGGAATCCGGTCGCGCCGGTCGTCCGTCCGGTGGGCGCGAGCAACGGGGCGTCCGCGAGAGCGTACTGTTGGAGGATCGAGATGAGCGAGTCAAAATAGAGTTCCTCGCCGAACAATCCCTTGAGGTAGTCGGCGAGGACGGTCACGTTGAACGATCGCCCGAATTTGATCGTCGCGTCGAGCCGTTCGTTGAGCACGTCTCGGAGGCGTTCGAGGAACTCCGAATCCATCGACCGGATCTCGGTTCGCTCGTCGGGAACGGGCAGGAGCGGCCCGGTCTCGGCCGCATCGCCGCGCAGGGCCTCGTCCATGAGGATCTGGCGTAGCTCGTCCGGGAACGGTACGTGGAACGTCTTGTCGCCGCCCGCGCCGGGAAGTTCCACGAGGAGCCCCCGCCGCTTCAGGCGACCCAGGAGGCGGGCCGGGTCCTGGAACACCCGGTCCCGAAGCAACCGGCTTCGCAGATCGGAGAGGCGGATCTTGGCCGGTTGCGAGGCGACGCCCCGCAGAGTGCGTCGGCGGTCGGCCTCCGTCACGAGGCTCGCCAAGGCCCGAGCGACCGGTATCTCAGCGGGAGCGATCTCCAGCCCGGCGGGAGCGGCCACCGCCGGGCGCCAACCGTGCGACCGCCTTATATTAACCCCCCGTCGGAGTTCGCCGATCGTGGTCGGCCACAGCTTTGGTGGCTACGAACGGGCGCTCCGAAGCCTCCTTTCCGGGGACGCCGATAGCGTGCGATCCTACGCTCGCGCGTTGCCGCCCGTATCCCGTCCGGGGTTCGAACGACTGATCTCCGAGCCGTTCCTGGTCGTTCGCGCGGCCGGGTCGTTCGGGTTCGACCTCGTCGCGCTGCGGCGCGAGTTCGCGTTCCCGATCGAGGTGAAGGCCTCCTCGGACTCGGTGATCCGCTTCACCGCGGCGAGCGGGAGGGCGAGCGACCAGCTGGAGGCCCATCGGGTGGCCGTCGCCCGGGTCGGTCTGATGGTCATCTACGCCTACCGCCGCCTCGGTCTGCGCGGCGAGGAGTGCTGGCGGCTGTTCCTCGAGGGGACCCGACCGAAGGGAGCGATCTCGGGGTACGTCTTCCAGACGGTCCCGCCGATCAGCCGGACGAAGGAAGGGAACGGCATCCTCCGATGGGAGGAAGGTATGCCCCTCTCGAAGTTCGTCGAGCGGATCCATTCGGTCCTGCAACCGACGTACGGGGCGGCATGAGCGCCCATGTCGCCAGCGTCGGAGTCGGGCGATTTGGCAAGCGGACCGAGGGCCTGGTCGAGCTTGCGGCCGAGGCGGGGGCACTTGCCCTCGAAGGCGTCGGCCGAAAGCCGATCGACCTCCTGGTCGTCGGGTCGATGCTGAGCCATGGGTCCGCGGGGCGCGAGCCGCTCCTGCCTCGGCTGGCGTCCCGGCTGAGCCTGGAAGCGGCCAGTGGCTTTCGCGCCGAGTCGACCAGCGCCACCGGCGCCATGGCGTTCCACATGGCGTACGACGCCCTCGAGACCGGTCGGTTCGAACGGGCCCTCGTCGTCGCCGCCGAGAAGATGACCGACCGTACGACCCCCGAGGTCACCGGAGAGCTCGCCGCGGCGCTCCACCCGTTGGAGGTCGCGCACGGGGCCACGATGCCCGCCTTGGCGGCACTGGTCACTCAGCGATATCTCGAGCGGCACGAGCTGCCGCTCTCGGCGATCGATCGGCCGAGCGTGCACGCGCGCGCGATGGCGGCGCAGAACCCGAACGCGATGTTTCGGACTCCCGTCAGCGAGGCGGAGGTGGCATCGTCCCGATCGGTCGCCTCGCCGCTTCGGCTGCTTCACTGCTCGGCGATCGCCGACGGAGCGGTCGCCGTCGTGCTCGAGCGGGGAACGGGTCCGGCCACCGTACTCGGGGTCGGCCAGGGGTTCGAGTCCATGCGGATCGTCGACCGGCCCGACCTCACCACGTTCGCCGCGACGCGGATCGCCGCTCAGCGGGCGTACGAGGCAGCGCACATCACGCGAAAGGAGCTCGGGGTCGTCGAGATCCACGATGCCTTCGCACCGTTTCCGCTCATTCACCTCGAGGACCTCGGAATCTGTGGGCCGGGAGAAGGGTCCCAGTGGTACGAGAAAGGGTGGGTCGCGCCCAACGGCCGCCTTCCCGTCAATCCCAGCGGCGGGCTGATCGGCCGGGGGCATCCGATCGCGGCGAGTAGCCTCGCCGGGATCGCCGAGGTCGCCCAGCAACTGAGCGGGGCCGCCGGTAGTCGAGCGATCGCGACGCGTCCCAAGATCGGCTTGGCGCACGCGGTCGGGGGGCTCGCCTCCCACAACTTCGTGACGATCCTCGGGGAGGCGCCGACGTGACCAAGGCTACCCCCGCACCGCTCGGTCTCTCCCGTTGCGAGGCATGCCATACCCGGTTCCTGCCGACCGACTCGCCCTGCCCCAAATGCGGATCCGTCCGGATCCACCCGTACCCCGTGCCCGACCTCGGCCGGGCGGTGGCCGTGACCGAACTATCGGCCCCGGCGCCCGGCTGGCCGGCGCCGCATCGGCTGGTGCTCGCCGAGGTGGCGGACGGGGTGCGCGTGCTCGCCGTGGTCGACGGACCGTTACCTGCCGCGGGCGATTCCCTCCACATCCGCCTCGAAGGGGAGACGTACCGGGCTCGGGCCGCCGTTCGCCCCACGAGGGAACGCGGGGAGGGGGAATCTCCGAAGGCCCGTCGTGTCGGGCCTTCCTTTGAACCCCCGAGGTGAAATCACCACAGGATTAGCAATCCTGCGCCTTACCGGGCTGGGCCATCCCCGCGCGCTCGTTGCGAGTAGGACCCCCGACTTAAGTTTTCGCTCGGAGGCCGGGCGTCGGAGGGCACCCTCCGGTCCGGAACCCCCCACTACTACGTGATTCTCGACGGTTATGTAGCGACGTCGCGCTGACGTCGTTCGGTGGGACGATGCGGGTCGCAACGGCGGGCGTCGTAGGGGCGGGGACGATGGGCGCTGCGATCGCCGAGGTTCTCGCGTTCAACGGGATCGACGTGGTCCTGAAGGACGTCGACCGACCGACGGTCGACAAGGGACTTGCCCGTATCCGCGCGATCGTTGACGAGCTGGTCCGGTTCCATGCCGAGCGGGCTCCGAAGGAGATCGAGCGGGTGGTCCGGGAGGCCGGACCTCTTTCGGAGGCGCAGGAGGCCCGGATCCGCGAGACGCTCGCCCCGAAGTTCTCGGGCGCGCGCGCCGAGGAGGTCGTGGGCCGAGTACACGGAGCGACCGACTACGCGGCGTTCGCCGACGTCGACTTCGTCGTCGAGGCGGTCTTCGAGCGCGAAGAAGTGAAACGGCCGGTGCTCGAGGCGCTCGATGCGGTCCTTCCGTCGCACGCAGTGCTGGGTACGAACACCTCGTCCCTTTCGATCACTCGGCTCGCCCGCGGCCTCGCTCACCGGCGGGAGATCCTCGTGACGCACTTTTTCAATCCGCCGTCGACCCTGCCGCTCGTGGAGGTGTCGGGCGGGGTGGAGACGCGCGACGACGTGATCGCGGAGACGATCGATTTCCTGCAGGGGTTGCGCAACCACCGCTACCCGCTGGTACCGATCCGGGTCAAGGAATCGCCCGCGTTCGTCGTGAACCGCCTGCTGATCCCGGTCCTGAACGAAGCGTGCTTCGCGCTCGACGAGCAGCTCGCCTCCCCGCGCGACATCGACCTCGCCATGAAGACCGGCGCCGGGATGCCGATGGGGCCGTTCGAGCTCGCCGACATGATCGGGCTCGACGTGGCGCTCGAGGTCGCCCAGACGCTGTTCCGGGACTTCGGCGACCCGAAGTACCGTCCGGCCCCGGCCCTGCGCCGCCTGGTCGACGCGGGACGGCTCGGGCGCAAGACCGGCCAAGGGTTCTACGACTACTCGACCTGAGCACGAGTGACCACCCATCGAGGGGGGAGGCGGGCGACCGTGCGGTTTCCATCGGCGGAGTGGGCGGAATCGTTCCGAACGGCGCTCGATGGCAACGTCGAGTACCGGGAGGCGGCCGCGGCGTGGGAGGGGCAGATCCTGTTCCGGGTCGTCCCTGCTACGACCGACTCGCCTTCGCCCGGCATCCTGCTCGACCTTTCACAAGGTCGCTGCAACGCCGCCACATTCTTCGCCGACTCCCGGGCGATCGCGAGCGAGTTCGTCTACGAGGGGTCGAGGGAGAACAGGCAGAGACTCTTGCGGGGGGAGCTCGACCCGGTGAAGGCGCTCCTGGACGGGACGTTCCGCATGCGCGGGAATTTGTTGAAGGCGTCGCGGTTCATGCGCGCGGCGAAGTCGTTGGTGGAGACGGCGGCGTCGATCCCCGCGGACGTCGGAGAGTAAGCGTCAGGCAGCGTTGGGCGGCGCGGCGGCGGCGGGCGGCGGCTTCGCGGCGAGCGGGTCCACCGGCTTCGCGGGAGGTGGCGGGGGCCGCGGCGGGGGCGGCATCATCCGGCTCCGCAAGAACGCAACGATCTGGCTCCATCCCTCCTCGGCCCGGGCGACGTCATACGCCCCGAGGTCGCGAGCGAGGAACTGCGAGCGGGCGTTCGGGATCTCGACGACCGTGAGCCCCGAGGGAGGGTCCGCGGCCCGAAGCTGGGCCACCGCCCGCGCCGCGCTTCGATCGGCCGAGCCGACGACGCACAGGATCGGGGCGGACACGAGTTTCGAAAGGTCGGCCGGCCGGATGGGCATCGGATACGCGAGGGCGACCGCGCCGAGCCGGGTACTTTCCGACGCGAGGGCTAGCGCTAGACTCGCCCCGTACGCGGTGCCGAAGACCGACGCCTTCGCCGGGTCGACCATTTCCCGAGCCAGGAGCGCCTCCAGGGCGTCCCGGTACAACCGCACGAGCGCGCCGACCTCCTTCGAGCCGGTCGCCACGCCACCCCGGAAGCGAGCGCTCGTCCGCGAACCGACGAGCGGTCCGGTCGATATCCCGTCCGTCTTCGACAGATCCGGGAGGAGGACCTCGAACCCTTCCCGAGCGAACCGGATCGCGGCCTCGAGCAGCGTCGTCGTGATCCCGAAAATATCCGGGGCGATGAGGACCGCCGGATGACGGACGATCTTTGTCGGGCTCAGCACGATCGCCGGGGCCTGCCTCGACGCGACCGCCGACGTCTCGAACGCGATGCGGTCGCTGCGGTAGACGGGGGCCGGCGACCCGGGCTTCTTCTCGCTCTTGAGCCAGGTCTTGTTGAGGAAGTCGAGGACGCAGAGCTGGTACCGTTCCTTGCTCAGAACGATGACCGCTTGACGGGTCCCGCAGATGTCACAGACGCCGACGACCCCGGTGCCGAACTCAGGATCCGGATGGCTCAGAAGTCGGTCGTCGTCGCGCATCGGACGCCCGATCGCTATCGAGCCGGACGCGCTTCTTAACGGTTACCGCGCGGCGAGGGGCGGGGCGGCCGAGGAGCAGTTCGAGCCGGGTCCGGTCGCGGGGAACGAGGACGGAGACTCCCGCGGCGAGCAGGCGTCGGGCGAGCTCCCGGTCGGCGGTCAGGACGATGGCGCCCTCCGAGAACGCGACCGAGAGGACGGCGGCATCCCCGCGTCGCTCCGTCGAGATGACGCGGTAGCGACGGGCGTGATCGCGTGCGGCCCCGGCGGCTCGGACCCCGCGGGCGATCAGCCGATCGAGCTCCCGCAGCACCGAGCCGGGGACCGCGAGCTCCGCTCCGGGGACGGCCCGTTCCACTTCGCCCGTCAGGTCGAACTGGCGACGGAACGGGAGCAGGAGGGCGTTCGTGTCGAGGAGGACCAGGGGACGCCTGGCCCGGAGACCGCTCTCAGGGGCGCCGGATGCGGATCCCGAGCTTTTCCCGGTCATACTCCTCGCCTCCCCGGCGTTCCTTCAGGAGGTAACGCTGCGACTTCTGGTTCGCGGTCTTGGGGATCTCGGCGACGAACTCGATGAACTGGGGGACCATGAAGAACGGGAGCTCGGCCGCGCAGAACTCGAACAGTTCCTTCGCCCCGGCGCTCGCCCCCGGCCGCAGCTGCACGAACGCCTTCACGTCCTCCTCCCCCAGCGGGGACGGAACCCCGACCACGACCGATTCGAAGACCGCGGGGTGGCGGTTCAGGACCGACTCGACGTCGTAGGGGGCGAGATTCTCTCCGCGGCGTCGGATGATGTCCTTCTTCCGGTCGACGAAATAGTAGTAGCCGTCCGCATCGCGCGTGACGTAGTCGCCGGTGTGGAACCACCGGTTCTTCCACGCCTCTTCCGTCTTCTCGGGCAGGTTGAGGTACCCGAGGAACATCGTATTCGGTGCGGTCGGTCGAACGACGAGCTCCCCCCGAGCGCCGGTCGGCACGGGACGGTCGTCTTCGTCCACGACCTGCGCGTCCACGAAACCGAGCGGTAGGCCCACCGACCCGACGCGCACGGCCTCCGGAGGATTCATCAGGGTCGTGCAGCCGCACTCGGTCATTCCGTACAGTTCGATGATCGAGAGTCCAAACCGACGCTCGAACTCCGGCCAGATCGCCTTGGTGGCCCCTGCGGTCAGGGCGGTCCGTACCGGATGGGTGCGGTCGCTCGACTTCGGGGGTTGCTTGAACAGGACGTTCACCATCGAGATCAACAACGAGACGTGGGTCGCATCGTACTCGGCGGCCGTCTCCCAGAACGTCGTCGCATGGAACCGTTCGTCGAAGGCGGCCGTCAGATCGTGCAGCAGGGCGACGAGCGTCGTCATCTCCTGCGCATTGCAGTGGAATAGAGGAAGCGCGGTGAAGAGCAAGGACTCCGGAGCCAGACGGCTGCGACTCCCGATCTCCACCGGGGTCGTGATCTGCTTCTGGTGAGGGATGATCGCGCCCTTCGGGGGCCCGGTGGTGCCGCTGGTGTACATGATCGACACGGGGTCGCCCGGCGCCGGGGTGGGCCGGTCGGACGGACCTTCCTCTCTCGGGAGTTCGCTGTAGGCGTCGGTTCCCGACGGCAGGGAATCAGATGTCCCCGGCCGATCCACGACCCAGATGCGACGGATCCCGAGACCGGATCGCAGCGGCTCGACCACGGGCCACAGCCGTCGGTCGACGACGAGTCCCTTGGGAGCGCTGTCGGCCAGCTCGTACCGTAGGATCTCTCCCTTGAGGGCGGTGTTGATCGGGACGAGGACGGCCCCTTGCTTGGCCGTCCCGAACCAGACGAGCGGGAACTCGGGCGTGTTGAACAGGAGCGCTGCAACGCGGTCCCCTCGGCCGATCCCGGCCGCGGCGAGACCGTTCGCTACGCGGTCGGTCTCGGTGTCGAGCTGCTGGTACGAAAGCGCACGGTCCGAGAAGCGCAGAGCGATCTTCGCGCCATTCTTTGCCGCCTTACGGCGCACCAGGGTGGCGAGGTCGTGGTACTCCTCCCCCGCGGCGAGCATCCTTCCCGAGCGACGGTTCGGAGGCGATAACGGTTCGGTCGCCCTCTGGGCCCGCGGGCTCGTCAACGCCTTGTAGGTCGCGCCCGCTCCCCTGGGGCGATGCCCCCGGTCCGTGAGCCGTTCCGTCCGGGGTCCCCGATCGTGGTCGAGCTCGCGGCGGGCGCTGTAGTGGTCGGCCCAGGGCCGGGTCCTCCGAAGATCCTGCTCCTTCACCTGGCGGACGAGGATCGGTGGTGCTTCCCCAAGGGTCACGTCGAACCCGGCGAGTCGCTCGTCGACGCGGCCCTGAGGGAGGTGCGCGAAGAGACCGGTCTGCCCGACGTGCGTCTCGGCGACGAGATCTCGGAGGTCTCGTACCGGTTCTTCCGGCCGAAGCGGTCGGAGAACGTGCTCAAGGTCTCGGTCTTTTTTCTCGGCCGAGCCACCAGCACCGAGGTCCGGCCCGAGGAGCTGTTCGACGGGTTCGAATGGGTCCCCCTCAGCGCCGCCTCCGAACGACTCCTGTTCGAGACCGACCGCGCCGTGCTGACCGCCGCGGCGGCCACGCTCCGCCGCCGGGATTGAGATCGGTCTACCGCGCGATCAGAAAAATAAGAAGGAAGAGGTTGGAGTGGGCCCCCGGTCGGGGACCCACCGGGCCGAGTAGGGCCTTTTCAGGTCTGGCGCCCCGGTCCTTCGACGGTCGAAGGGCCGGACGGGCCGGTCCGGGCCGGTGGGGTGGGCGGGAGTGCCGAGGCGGGGGGGAATCCGCTCGACAGGCCCTCGCTGTAACCGCCGACCAGTTGCCGCGCCTGGTTCTTGCGCCGGGCGTAGGATCGCCACTCGACCACACCGACCGTCCCGACGACCGTTGCGATCAGCGCACCGATCACGGCGGCCGCGACCAGACCGCTGAACCACGGTCCCGCGCCCGGGCAGCCGGCCTGGATGCAGTGGGCCTGGCTCTGGGCTGCGGAGACGCTCTCGGGCTGTTCCACGACGGAGGTGCCGACCCCGGTCGATGCCGGGATCGAAACCACGGGTCCAGCACTAGCGAGCATCGGCTGGGCGCCCTTCGCGCCACCGATCGTGACTTCCGAGGCGGAGAGCGACGTGACGGCGACGCGCCCCGGGTTGACGAACAGTAGGTCGCCCGAGATGGTGACGTTCGACATCGAATCGGAGGAGTAGATGTGCCGCGCCCCTCCGAACGGGTCAAAGCCGCGGGGCACCAGAAGGAATCCCTCGTAGAGGTTCGCCGGGCCCGAGACGGTCAGAAGGATCCCGATCCGAACGACATGGTCGCGGAAGTGGGGGAGCCCCAGGATGACGATCTGGCCGTTCAGCGACACCGGGCCGGAGGCGTTCAGGCTGCCGTTCCGGGCCTTCCCGCCCGCGCCGGTCGTGTTGTTCCAACCGTGGAAGGCGTAGCTGTAGCTGAAGTTCCAGTTCGCCGCCGAGGTAACGTCCGCCGTCGAGTTCCAGTCGGTGACGCCCGCGAGGTGGAGCGGGATCAGACCGAGGGCGGGGGTGAAGTCGACCGCGGCATTCGCAGTTCCCGACGCATTAAGGTACGCGCTCGCGGTCTTTCCTGGGGTCTTAGCGACGAGCGATTCGGCGAGGGACGCCGAGCCATGGAACGACGAGTTGTCGAGACCGAGCGCCGGAACGGCGAATCCACCGGCGTAGACCGTGGAGTCGTTCGTGATGTTCGCGAAGGCCGTGTCCGCCTCCGTCGCATGGTAATTGTAGGTCAGGGTCCCGTTCGGGGCGCTCCACGAGACCTGGAGGGTGACGCCGATGGTCCTCTGCTCCTCGAGCTCGGTCGTATTCGCGACGGTCGGGGTCGCGGTCAGGATGACGACCGCGTTGATCGCGGCGCTCCAACTCGCGGTCAGTGCGCCGATCGTGATCGAGCCATTGGACGAACCGGTTCCGCCGTACGCCCACGCCACCTTCGCCGAACCGTCCGCGTGCACCGGGGCGGCACTCGCGGTCGCCCCGAAGGCGACGAGAAGACCGATCACGACCATGAAGGCCGCCCCAGTCGCCGCGAGGCCCCGCTTCGTTCCTGCCTTTCCTGACATTCGTTCCTGCCGGCGAGGCGTGCCTCGCCAGAGGATACGAGCCGAAACTCGCGAGATAAAGGTCGGTCCACGCGAGGGAGAAAGGGTTGGACGCTCTGCTAGGATGTAGCACGCGGGGTAGACTACCCGCCGACCACCCGGCCGCCGCGCACGAGCGGGCGGCCGTCCACGCGCAACTCGGCCCCTGCGACGGTGAGGTAGGAGAGGAAGTCGACCTTCGTCTTTCCCCCGAACCCGACGTTGCCTCCGACTCCCGCGGTGACCGCGCCCCGGACCATCTCTTCGAGGCCCGGTGCTTGTCCGATCGAGGGGTCGAGGCCGACTTCGAGGAACGACGGCCGGTCCCGTCCCGTCCCGGAGCCGCGGAACTCCTTGGCAAACGAGGCGCCTCCCTTCGAGAACCGGTAGCCGACGAGCTGGCCGTCCTTGAACCGGAACCGGCCCCCCGTCCGCTGGGCGACGCCCGTCGTCGTCGGGCGGTTCGCCACCAACGTGCCTTCCGCGGTGCTCTCGTCGACGGAGGTGTATACCGTCGCGTCCGGGACGTTGATCATCGAGCCGAACCTCGACTTCAGACCCTCGGGAGTGATCGCCCCCAGGGTCACCTGGACCGTTCGGTGCGCGAGCGCGAGCGAGAGATCGGTGCCGTTCGGATGCCGGATCCGCACCTCGCGTCCGCGCTCGAAGGCGCGTTCCACTCGATCCGCGCCGCGCTTCAGGAGCGCGGGGTCCCGCATCGAGGCGGCGAACAGCTCGCGTCGCCACGTCCCGATCGGCACGCCCCAGAGCTTCGCGTTCGGTTCGGTGACTCGGGCGATCATCATCCGGGCGCCTCGGACCTTCGATTTACGCGCAGTCTCGTACCATTGGCGGTTGAACGCGGTGAGCTTCTCCTGTTCGGACTCCGAAAGACGAGAGCGGCGGGCGATGTCCTCGGGGCCCCAGAAGTAGATGTACACGTCCGTTCCCTCAAGCGCGCCCCATTCGTGCTCGCCCGGAGCACCGAGAAGACCGGTCCGACCCTCCTCGACGGCGGTCCAGTACGACGACTCGTCCTCGTAGTGGAGCAGCGGCCGGGCGCCGAGGCGTCGCGCCTCCCGAACGAACCCCGCGGCCCAGCCGAGCGACGACGGATACGTCTCGATCGTGACGTTCTCCTTCGGACGGAGCTTGAGACGCCGCGTCAGTACGCTGCGAGCGAGTTGGTCGGCCTGGTCGACGGAGGGGACGGTCATGCCGAGCGAAGGCGCCATCCCCTCAAAGCGGTTGGCCCGGCCGAGTTCGTGGGCCGATTAGGGAACTCGGAACGACGAATCGTCGGCGATCCGTTGCGACTCGGGGTAGCCGGCGTCGGCATGACGGGCGACCCCGATCCCTGGGTCGTTGTGGAGCACGCGCGCGATCCGGCGGTCGGCCGCTGCGGTCCCGTCCGCGACGAGCACGAGCCCCGCATGGATCGAGTTCCCGATTCCGACCCCGCCGCCGTGGTGTACGGAGACCCACGTCGCCCCGCTCGCGACGTTGAGAAGGGCGTTGAGTATCGGCCAGTCGGCGATGGCGTCCGACCCGTCGAGCATGCCCTCGGTTTCGCGGAACGGACTGGCGACGCTGCCCGTATCGTGGTGATCCCGCCCGATCGCGACGGGGGCTCCGAGGCGACCGTCGTGCACGAGGGCGTTGACGAGATGGCCGAATTTCTCCCGCTCTCCGTATCCCATATAGCAGATCCGCGCCGGAAGACCCTGGAATCGAACGCGTTCCGCGGCGAGACGGATCCATCGGCACAGATGCTCGTTCGCGGCGAACTCAGAGAGGATCATCCGATCGATCGTACGAATGTCCTCGGGATCCCCGCTGAGCGCCAGCCAACGGAACGGGCCGCTCCCCACGGCGAAGAGAGGGCGGATGTACTTCGGGACGTACCCCGGAATATCGAAGGCATCGGCGACCCCGGCCTCGCGAGCCTGGGTGCGGAAATTGTTCCCATAGTCGAACGTCTTCGCACCCCGGCGCCGAAACTCGAGGATCGCCCGGGCTTCGAGGGCGATCGACGTCCGGACGCGTGAAAGATACTCCGGGAGGTCCTTGGCCCGCAGCGCCTCCGCGTCCCCGACGGTGAGCCCCTGAGGGATGTACCCCACGCGAATGTCGTGAGCCGCGGTTTGATCGCTCACGATATCCGGCAGGATCCCGCGTCGGACGATCTCGGGGAAGGCCTCCGCTGCGTTCGCGCAGAGGCCGACCGATAGTGCCTCCCCGGCGGCCGCGGCGTTGCGGACCCGCTCGAGTGCCTCGTCAAGGGTGGCCGCGCGGGCTCCCAGATATCCATGCTCCAGGCGACGATCGAGAGCGCGCGGGTCGACGTCGACGATCAAGGACGCTCCTCCGAGCATCGTCACCGCGAGCGGCTGAGCTCCACCCATTTCTCCCAAGCCGGACGTAAGCATCCACTTCCCACGAAGGTCGGGAGCTCCGAATTCGATCCGCGCGAGCGATGCGAGGGTCTCGTACGTCCCTTGCAGGATTCCCTGGGTGCCGATGTAGACCCAGCTTCCGGCGGTCATCTGCCCGTACATCGTGAGCCCCCGGCGTTCGAGGTCCCAGAAGATCTCGTCCGTCGCCCAGCGGGGGACGATCAGCGCATTGGCGATCAAAACCCGGGGGGCGTCCGAATGGGTGGGGAATATCCCGACCGGTTTTCCGGACTGGATCAGGAGCGTCTGCTCATCTCCGAGACGGCGAAGGGCGGCGACGATCCGGTCGAATGACTCCCAATCCCGGGCCGCCTTGCCCCGTCCGCCATACACGATCAGATGGGCCGGATCGCGGGCCACCTCGGGGTCGAGATTGTTCATCAACAACCGGAGGGCGGCTTCCGGTCCCCATCCTCGGCAAGAGAGCGAGATCCCCCGCGGGGACCGAACGATGCGATCCGATTCGAGGGTCCGGCCCATTACCGATGGCCACCCGGTCGGCGGGTATGTAGGTTTCCTGACGTTTCCGTGCGAGGAGAGTTCTCCGGGCCTAGGGGGTCTACGCCGAAACGACAGACCCGACGTATCTATCGGAGCGGTCCACCGTGCCCCAGGTCGTCGACGGCGAAGAACGGGACGCTCCCGCGATCCGTTCTCTCCAGTGCGCCTCGATGAACGCCCTCTCTCGGCCGAGAGTAGTTCGAATGCCCACGGCTCGGTCGCGAGGGCTCGGAGCCTGGCGTCTCGATACGCCTGCCATTCTGACGATTCGACGCGACGGATGAGAAAGGGGGACCTCACTGGTCGGGTGGCTCAGGGTGACCACCCCCCCGGGTCCGATCGCTCGAAGCATCACACCGGTTCTCCCCGCGGGCGCCATAACGTGCACCGGTGCCCCGCGCAATCGCTCCGTAGGAGCTGAGCCGCATCCATTGCCCATGCGATCGAGGGAAAGCCTTAGTGGCAGGGGACCGTCAGTCAACCGGGGATGCCGCCATAGCTCAGTCGGTAGAGCGGCTGATTTGTAATCAGCAGGTCGGGAGTTCAATCCTCTCTGGCGGCTCCGTCAATAAGTTTAGTACCTCTCACCCTGATTCCGAGCGGGTTTTGTGTCGCTCATCTGAGCGGACGCTTTAGCTACCCGTTCAGAGGTAAATAGTCTCTCGGAGGGGGACTTATATTATCGGAGGTTGTCTTTACCACGATGATCTACCGTCCCCCACTGGCGGTCGACCCACGATTAGCCGCGTTGCTGGGCAGCGCGAACCGGGTCCGCACGCTCGCCCCGCTGGCGAACGCCTACCGGCCGATGACGGCCTACCGGGTCGCCCGGCTCGCCGGCATCCCGAGGACGAAAGTCTACCGCGAACTCCGCCGACTCCTGACTGTTGGGGTCGTGGGGGAACGGAGGAGCCGGAAGGGCACTTCGACCTGGACTCTCCTCGACGCGGACATGGCGCTCTATCTTCGGAAGAAGATCCGCGTCGCATGGTCTAGGGACCTAGCGGCGAGCGCGACCCCCCGTGCAGAGAAGGAACGGAGGCTGGCCGCCGCCCTTCGATCCGAGTCGTGGTTCAACCCGGCGAAGTACCGTCCGAACCCCTCGGTCGCAGCTCGGTATGCCGCCGAGATTGAGCGGCCCGAGGGGAAGGGGGAGTTCGCAGGCCGGGCGGCCCGGGTCTCCCGGAAGCGTCGATAGATGCGAGTCACGAAGGAGATGTTCGACCGGGCGATGGCCTCGGCTCGGTCCGAAGCCGACCGAATCCAGTACCTCGGCGCGCTGCTCGGACAGGCCACCGGAGCGGAACCCATCATCACCGGCGGATCTGCCATCTATCTTCACGCACCGAGCTTGGAGCCATCGCTCGACGTAGACATCTCCGTACCTCGTGAGGGGGCTGCCCAGGAGGTGGAGTCGTGGGGGTTCGTGCGACAGAAGGGTCGGGTGTGGCGAAGAGAAGATCTGGGCATGGACGTCGACCTGGTCGGAGCGTTCCGGGGCAGCCGCCGACGTGCGAAGATAATCGATACCCCCTACGGGCCGGTCCGGGTGGCGTGCGTGGAGGACATGCTCATCAAGCGTCTAGCCGAGCTGAAGCACTGGCCGATGAGCGAGGCTTGGCGGACGCAGGTCGTGAAACAGGTCGCGGTGCTCCTCGAGGACTACGGTCGAGAACTAGACGAGAAGTACATCGCGTTCCTCGCCCGGCGGGATGACGTCATCGACATCCTCGGCGACTTCCGCCGCAACGTGTAGCTTCTCGCGCAGTACGAGACGCGGAATTTCGGCGCGCGGATCAACTCGGCGGGCCGGGGGTGTGAGCTGCGCCCTGAGCCGCGGACTTTTCCGCCACCCCCTCTAGCGGCTGCCGGGAGCCCTGGGCAAGAGCCCGCCCCTTACGAAAGGGGTGGGTTGTGTAACAAGGGTGACTCCGAATTGAGACACGTCACGCAAGGTTCGCCTTCTTCAACAATGCTTGGAATCTCGGATCCCTCCGGACCTGCTCGAACAACGGATCAAGCCGCAAGGAGTGGAAGGCAATCGAGTGCGTCGCATACGCCTTCTCGATCCAACGATAACATTCCTCGAGGTCGCCGAGGGCAGCGTAGAGCCATGCGAAGGAAAATGCCCCGAAGCCCGGCTCCGGCAGCAACTCCTCTTCCCGAAGAAGCGTCCGGCATTTCTCCTTCTCACCGGAGAACGCATAGTACTCGGCGCGGAGTTCCCGCTTCCGAGCCGGCTCGGATTGCAATTCCTCCATCCGGAGGATTTCCTTGAGGTACAGGTCGAGCTCCGATCGAATCCGGTGATAGAGACTCAGATCGTTGTGGTACTCCAGACCATCGGGTTGGAGTTCGCCTAACTTTTGAAGCTTCGCAAGCGCCTCTTCATACCTTCCGAGCCAGATGAGCAGCACAGCGTGGTGAGAGAGGTTGAAGGGCGAAAGGGGGTCTGATCCATCGGCGAGTGCCCACTCTACGAGGGCCTCGTCAGTACGAACTTCCCACGAAAGCAGCTCCGCGTACCAGTGATGGGCCTGCGAGTAGCTCGGGTTTAACGACAAGGCCCGCTTGAACTCCTTTTCCCCTCCATCTACTGACACTTGCGTAAATGGGTTAATGTCCGGCCTCTGCTATCGCCCTCCTCATGGGACGATGGGCGCTGCGCCGTCGTGACACGGCCACTCTCGAGGAACGTCGGCTGATCGGACTCACCCTCCTGAGGTCGGGGATCTCCCAAGCCGAGGTAGCCCGACGCCTGGGCGTCACGCCGGTCGCGGTCTGCCGCTGGAAGAGTGCGGCCGATCAGGGAGGGGCGCAAGCTCTTCGAGCG
>JBAQAF010000056.1:0-32051 GCA_049285595.1 Thermoplasmata archaeon | reverse complement strand
GCGCGGGCCGGCCTGCGCCGGGGACGCTGGATCGAGCTGTCGGGGGGGATCACCCCTGCGACGATCGGTCGCTACCGGGGCTCGGGGGCCGACGCGGCCAGCCTGGGTGCCCTCACGCACTCGGCCGCGGCCGTGCCGTTCCACCTCACCCTCGAGCCGGCCGCGTTAAGACGCCGCCCCGCGTAGTACGGTCGGAACGGCCGCGGATGTCGATCGAAGCGGAGATCCTCCGCACCAAGGACGAGCGGGACGCCGTCCTTCTCGCCCACAACTACCAGCGGCCCGAGGTCCAGGACCTCGCGGACTTCGTGGGGGACTCCCTGTACCTGTCGCGTCGCGCGATGGAGTCCGACCGCTCGGTGATCGTCTTCGCCGGCGTACGGTTCATGGCGGAGACGGCGAAGATCCTCAACCCGTCGCGCACCGTGCTCCTCCCTGACCTGAAGGCCGGCTGCGGCCTCGCCGATGCGATCACCGCGGAGCAGCTTCGGGCATGGAAGGCGGAGCACCCGGGGGCGGTCGTCGTCGCGTACATCAACACCTCCGCCGAGGTGAAGGCGGAGGCCGACTACTGTTGCACGAGCTCGAACGCGATCAAGATCGTCGAGCAGGTCCCGGCCGACCGCGAGATCCTGTTCTTGCCCGACATGTTCCTCGGCGACTACGTGCGGAAGAAGACCGGCCGCGCGATGCATCTGTGGGTCGGCGACTGCCCGGTCCACGCGAAGCTTCGGCCCGAGGAGGTGGCGGCCGCTCGGATCGCCCACCCCGGGGCGCCTCTGATCGCGCATCCGGAGTGCGGGTGCGCGAGTCAGGTGCTGGGCGATGTCGACCGTGTCCTTTCGACCGACGGGATGGTCCGGTTCGCGGAGGAGACCCGGGCTCCCGAGGTGATCGTCGCGACGGAGGTCGGGATCCTCCACCGGATGCGCCGGCTCAATCCGTCGACGCAGTTCACGCCGCTCGACGCGGGGGCGATCTGTCCGTACATGAAGGAGATCGGGCTCGAGGACATCCGGGACTCCCTCGCGTATCTGCAGTATCCGATCGAGATCCCGGCGCCGGTGGCCGAGCGGGCCCGCCGCTCGCTCGAACGAATGGTCGCCGCGTAGAGCGCCCGCCCTAGAGGCGGGGGAGCAGCGGTCCGAAGCCATGGAGCCACATCGCGTAGGCCCCCCAGAGCAGCACGAGGGACCCGAGGAAGACGACCCCGATCGCGGCCCAGGACGGTTTGCGCGTGAGGTAGAAGTGCGGGCTCAACGGGTTCAGCCGGGCCGACAGGAATGACCCGCCCGAGTACAGGAGGGCAAGGCCCAGGACGGCGGTGATCAGGATCGAGAACTTTCCGAAGTACACGCCGAAGGCGACGACAGCGATCGCCGCCGGGATCGCGGCGTTCGACCGGGTCGATGCGACCTCCGCGGACCGGTTCGGCCGGCCCGCCGCTGGACGCGCGTAGGCCCGATACGTCGACACGGACGGCCGCTCCGGCGGGCTGGTACATGAACCCGCCCGTGCAGTGGAATCGCCCCGCACGCGGCCATCCGATTAAAGACGCCGAGCGGTGTCGGTCCCCTGTTGACCGAACCGCTTTCCTCTCCGCGGGACCGGGCGCCCACCCCGGCAGCTCCGACGACCGGGCCGTCCTCGACGGGGGTGCACCTCCCCGAACCGCCGCCGTTCCGGGCGCATCCGCTCGCGCCGCCCGGGGCGTGCGTCAACTGCGGTACGTCGGTCGCCGCGGCACGGGTCACGCCCCGATGCTGGGAGTGCGGGCGTGCGCTGTGCGCGGAATGTTACTGGCGGCACGGTCTCACCCCGGCGGACCATCGGTGCGCGGGATGCACGGCGCGGGCTCCGCCGCCGTCGACGTCGATCTCGGGCGGACGGGTCAGGTCGCCGTAGTCCGCCGCGAGCGTCCCTTCTTCGTCCCGGCATCATCCGAACGCGCTACGGCGTTCAGGATCTCCTCACGGGACGCGCCCGCCCGCCGGGCAAACCCGAGAGCGATCGCCCGAACGGGCCCCTCCGGCGCGTCGGCCACGCCGGTCGGCACCACGAGCGGGATCTTCATCGCTCGTGCCGTGCGCGCGAGCGAGGAGTCGATCCGATCGCTTCCCGGCCCCGTCTCGATCGCCGCGCGGGCCCGGACGGCGACGTCGAGCCACCGGTACGCGGCGACCGCCTCGCCCCCCACGTGCGCGATGAGCCGAGGAGCCGCGACGCCGGGAGGCGGCGGGGCGGGCGCCGACGCGTCCGGTCCGGGCCGGAGTATCAGATAGTCCGCGCCGATCCGTTCGATCTCCTTCCCCGAGGTTTCGGGGAGGACTTCCGCCGCCGTGAGGAGTCGCACGGGGCCGTCGGGGGCCGCCCGCAGGGCGCGGCGAAGCCCGTCGAGGGATCGAAGGGCACCGCTCGTGCCGTCCGGCTCGGCGACCACGATCCCGAGATATTCCAGACGGAGCGCGGCGGCCCGGGCGCGCAGCTCGCCCACCGCCTCCCCGGAGCTTTCCGCCGGAAGGTGGACGTGGAGGTCGCCCCGAAGGTCCGCGGCGTCGACCAGGCGAGGGAGTCGGCCGCCGCGGGCCTCGTCGATCTCCCCATGGTCCTCGCGCAGCTCGGGCGGGATCCACTCGAGCCCGAGAAGGCGGTAGACCTCTTCCTCGGTCCGTCCGCCGACCCGCACCTCCCCCCGGAACACACCGTACTCGTTGATCTTCAGGCCCCGATCGCGGGCGAGGGATCGAAGGCGGACGTTGTGTTCCTTCGAACCGGTGAAGTACTGGAGCGCCGCCCCGAACGCCTCGGGTTCGACGACGCGCAGGTCGACCTGAAGGCCGCCGCGGAGTACGACCGTCTCCTTCGTCCCTCCGCGCATTTTCACCTCGGCGATCGAGGGGATCGCCGAGAACACGTCGAAGACCTTCTCCGGATCCTTCGAGGTGACGAGCACGTCCAGGTCACCGACCGTCTCCCGGCACCGCCGGAAGCTTCCGGCCACCTCGACCTGCTCGGCGGGAGCGTTCGCGCGCAGCGTGTCGCGGATCGAAACGGCCGTAGCGTAGACCGACTCGATCGGGGACCGTCCGAGGGCGGGACCGGCGGCCGCCGCCACCAGCGCCGCGCGCACCTGCTCGATCTTCTTTGGCCCAAATCCCTTCAGCCCCTCGAGGCGACCGGCGTCGATCGCACGGCCGAGCTCCCCTCGGTCGGTGACCCCGAGCTCGGTCCAGAATCGCCGGGTCGTCTTCGGGCCGACCCCGGAGAGTCGCATCATCTCGAGCAGCCCACCGGGGATCTCCGTCCGAAGACGGTCGAGGTATCCGATCCGCCCCGACGCGAGGTACTCGCGCAGTTTCTCCTCGATCGCCTCGCCGACCCCGGGGACCTCTCGGAGGCCCCCGTGCCCCGCGACGCTCCCCAGATCCTCGGAGAGCGTCTCGATCGACCGGGCGGCCCGCCGATACGCCTCGGGCTTGAATCGCTCCCCGTTCAGGTCGAGAAGGTCCGCGATCTCGCGGAGCAGCGCGGCCGCTTCGGCGTTCGTGGCCATTCCGACCGACGGACGCGCCGGAACCCTTAGGGGTTCCGTCGCTACGGGGCCACCCCGGCCCCGAGATCGAGCCAGACCCTCCGGCCCAGGGTTCGAAATCCGAGGCGTTCGTAGAGCCGACCGGCGTCGGGCCGATCCTCCCGCACATACAGTCCGGTCCCGGCACCGTGATGGGACGCCGCTGCTGCGATGGCGGCGACCATCCCTTCACCGTACCCGCGACGCCGCGCCTCCGGCTCGACGAACACTCCGGCCACGATCCACTCTCTTGGGAGCCGGACCGCGGCGCGCGCCGCACCGACCAGGCGCCCGGCCTCGAACGCCCCCCAGACGGCATCCGTCCCCGGATCGAGCCCGGGATACTCGTTCACCAGGGGGTCCGGGTGGCGGAGCGCCCACGCCCACAGTTCGGGAGCATCGGAGGAGAGCAGAAGTCGCACCTCGCCCCGGTCGAGGGGCACCGACCCGGCCAACCCTGCCGCTCGGAACATCATCCGTTCCGGATACTCCACGCCCTCTCCGCGCGCGGCGAGGACGAGAGAGCGCGCCTCGGAGGGGACGATCACTACGAGGGGCCGGGACGGGAGGACGTCGGCGAGCCGCTCGCTCCCCGGTCCGACCCCGTGCCAGTGAACGACCGCGGCGTTCGGGAGCCCCAGCCAGATGAGCAGATACCCGACGGTCGAGCCGTGACGGATCGCGCAGACCATCCGGATCCGATCGGGGAATTGGTCGAGGTCCCAGAGCGCGTACGCATGTTCCACGGGCGCCCGTTCGGAGGCCGCCTCGAGCCACGCCCGGTCGATCGTCGGACGGAGCTCGACCGATTCGCTCACATCCGGGGAAATCGCCCGCCCTAGTTACCTCGCGCGGACCACCGGGCCCGTCGGTCAAGGGTAAATCCGCGGGGCCGCTGGTTGAGGGCGTGCGCGTCCATCGACCGACGCCGGGGTTTCCCGGGCACCTCGAGTCGTTGTACGCCCACTTCCCGTTCGACCGGTCGTTCGCCGACGACCCGATCTCCGTCGTGCGAGCGCTCGCCACGGACCGGCGGAGGGCCGAGGTCGCAGGGATCTTCGCGGCGACCCTCGCCATCGGCAATACGACGGCGATTCGCGGGGCGATCGGCCGCCTCGCCGAGGCGGTGGACGGGGACGTGGCGCGCCTCGTCGACCCGCGATGGGCCTCGGAGCGCGCCCGACGACTCGCCTCGTTCCGGCATCGGTGGATCCGCGGCGACCAGCTCACCTTCCTCGCGGACCGTCTGACCGAGTACTACCGAACGGAACCGTCGCTCGAGACGCTCTTCCTGCGGGGCCTCGAAGCGGACGGGTTCGCCGGCGGGGTCGACCGTCTCGCACGGGTTCTGCGGGGGGACCGCACGCCCCGAGCGCCGCGAGGATACACCGCTCTGTTCCCGAGCCCGCTCGAGCCCGGCGAGAGTCCGGCGAAACGTCTCACACTGTTCGTCCGGTGGATGGTGCGCGACCAGTATCCGGATCTCGGAGTCTGGCGGCGCGTCCCGACGGGGGAGCTCCGCATCCCGCTCGACCAGCACGTCCACTGGATCGCCTACCATCTCGGGCTGACCTCACGCCGCACGCGCTCCTGGTCGGCGGTGGAAGAGGTGAGCGAGGCGCTGCGCCGCATCGACCCGATCGACCCGACGAAGTACGACTTCGTCCTCTGCCATACCGGGATCTCGGGCGACTGCCCGAAGGAGCGGGACCTCTCGGTCTGCGGCCCGTGTTCGGTGCGTCCGGACTGCCTGCTCTGGCGGGGTCGCCGGATGGCCGCATGAGCGGCTCCGCCGCGCCGCTCCCCATCGACGCCGGGTTGCTCGGCCGGTTCCGGGACGCCGGAACGAAGATCGCCTGGCGGCCGGCCCCGAAAGGGACGAAACGACCGGCCGGACGGACCAGCCGGATCGCCCACCTCCACGACGAGGAGACCCGGGTCGAGCAATGGGGTGCCGGTCGCCGGGCGGGCGTGGCCGTCGACTCCGGGCCGCTGGGGGCGCTCGTTCTGATTCTCGAGATCGACCAACGGGGGCTGCCCACCGCCCTCGGAGCCGCGGAAGCCGGCCGCGACCCCGCCTTCCCTTCCGGCGCGATCGTGGCCGGCTGGGGAAGCGCATCGGTTCCCCAGGACTCGGTGCCGCGATTGGACGACCTGATCGAGCTCGCGCGGTACGCGCTCGCGTAGCCGCACGTAATAGTTATATTCTCTAATGATTAGGTTATCGAATAGTTAGGTCCTCGCATGGTCGGACTCGCTTCCGAGCTCGAACGTCCCGCGGCGCCGGGCGGCGTCGGGGAGCTCGTCGACCTCGTGCACGAGGTGATGCGTTCCTCGCTGCACCGATTGCACCCGACCCTCGGCAAGGAAGGGATCACGATGGGTCAGTTCTGGGCCTTGCACGTCGTCTCGAGCCTCGAGGCGGCTTCCGTGAGCTCCGTCGCCCGGAACCTCGGCGTCGCCCCGCCGACGGCCTGCGCGAACCTCGATCAGCTCGAGGCGGCAGGCCTCGTGCTGCGCCACCGATCCGAACGGGATCGGCGCGCGGTGTTCCTTTCGCTCACGCCCCGGGGCCGCAAGGTCGAGGCCCGGGTCTGGGCTCGGATCGGCCGGCTCATGACCGACGCAGCCCAGGAGCTGCCCCCCTCCGACGTCGCGACGACCGTCCGGGTATTTCGGGAGATCCAGCGCCGGCTCGCCTCCGAAGCGCCGTCGCACCCGGTGGCCGCATGAGCGGGTCGCCTCCGACGGCCGGCGCGCCATCGTACGATCCGCGGTACGCGCGCACCGTGCTCGCCATCCTGGCCGTGATGGCCCTGATGGTCACGTACGTCGAGACGATGGTGCTGCCCGCGTTCAGCAACTTCGAGATCTTCTTCCGCGTAAGCGACGCGAGCACGATCGCGTGGATCCTTTCCGCCTACCTGCTCGTAGGGGTCGTCGTCACCCCGATCTTCGGGAAGCTGGGGGACATCTACGGCAAGAAGCGGATGCTCCTCGTGGCGATGGCGGTCTACGCCGTCGCCGTGAGCGTGGCCGGGTTCACGCCGAACCTCGGCGCCGCGTTCGGCCTGAGCCGCCCGAACCAGATCTACGTGCTGATCGGGGTCCGGGCCGTCCAAGGCGTCGGGATGGCGATGTTCCCCCTCGGGTTCGCCATGCTCCCCGAAGTGTTCCCGCCCGCGCGCGTCGGGCAGGCCCAGGGGATCCTCTCGGGGATGTTCGCCGCCGGCGCCGCGATGGGGCTCGTCGGGGGCGGCTGGATCGCGGAGACGTACGGTTGGCAGCTGACGTACCACACGGTCATCCCGGTCGCGATCCTCGTCCTGATCCTCGCCGCGGTGTTCGTGCGGGAGTCGACGAACCGGCAGGACCGCCGGCTCGACATCCCCGGGGTCGCCAGCCTCGGCATCGGGCTGACGTTCCTCATGCTCGGGATCACCGAGGGGGCGTACTGGGGCTGGACGAAGTTCTCGGCGGTGATGCTCGGCAGCGTCCCGTGGGGCGTTCCGGAGTTCTTCCTTCTCGCCGCCGCCGCCTTCGCGTTCTTCCTCTACTGGGAGCCGCGGGCCCCGAGCCCGGTCGTCTCCTTCGCGGCGCTCAAGGAGCGCAACATCGCGATCTCGAACGTGAACGGGGTGCTCGTCGGGATGGCGATGTTCCTCCTGTTCACGGTGCTGATCATCCTCGGCGAGTACCCCGCGCCCGGCTTCCATCTCGGGGAGCTGCGCGCCGGGCTCGTCCTCGTGCCCGCCGTCATCGGGATGATGGCGACCGGCCCGTTCCTCGGCCGGGCGATCAGCCGGTTCGGCCCGAAGCCCGTCATGATCCTCGGCTTCCTCCTGATCGTCGCCGGAGCGCTCGGGCTCGTGGCGTTCAACCGAACGACGTACGAGGTCGCGCTGTTCGCCGTGCCGATGATGGCGGGGAACGTCGCGGTGCTGATCTCCATGTCGAACGTCATCGTCCTCTCGGTCGATCCCAAGACGATGGGCGCGCAGACCGGCATGAACCAGACGTTCCGGAACCTCGGATCCGCGATCGGTCCGGTGCTCGTCACCTCGATCCTCGCGAGCTACGCGTTCCCGATCATGTTCCCGCCGTACGTGAATTACCACGTGGTCGCCTACCAGTTCGTCTTCGCCCTCACGGCCGGGATCGGTCTCGTGGGCGCCCTCCTCTCGCTCGGCCTGCGCAACTACCGGTTCCTGGCGGACGGCAGCCGCACCGGCCACCCGAGCGGCGCCCCCGCTCCCAGCGCCCCGCCGACGGTCGTCCCGGCCCCCTTGGCGGCCGGCCGGCCATAGATCGACGGCCGGGCGCGATCCTACGAGCAGCCGCTCGTGGAGCCGCAGACGGTGCACGCGTAGCAGGTCCCCGACCGGACCATGATGCCGCCGCACTGGGCGCACGCCGGCGCATCCTCCATGACCCCGCCCGTGGGGTCAGGTGAGAACGTGTCGAGCGCGCGCGTCTCGAACTTCACCGTCTGGCTGGTCGCGCCCTTCGCCGGGGGCGGGGCGGGGTGGCCGTTCCCGTTTCCCTCGACCGGGCCCTCGAGGCCGATCGCGCGGCGCTCGTCCTCCGTCAGGAACTCGATCGCGAGCCAGCGAGCGACGTAATCCGGGATCGATTTCGCGAAGCGGATGCGCGCATTGTTGGTCGCCCCCGCCGGTTCGAACCGGAGGTGGGCGAGCTTCCGGACGAGGTCCTTCAGGGGCACCCCGTGCTGGAGCGCCATCGACATCGAGATCCCGAGCGAGTCCATCAGCCCGTTGACGGTCGACCCCTCCTTCGTCACCCGGAAGAAGATCTCGCCGGGCCGCCCGTCGGGGTAGAGACCGACCGTGACGTAGCCGTCGTGCCCGCCCACGGAGAAGTGGTGCGTGAGCGCCTTGCGCTCGTCCGGTAGGCGCTCGCGGGCCGGACCCCGAGGTCCGACCGGGGTTCCGGCGCGACCCTTTCCCGTCTCGAACGGTTGGGATGCCTTGCAGCCGTCTCGGTAGAGCGCGACCGACTTCACGCCGAGGCGCCACGCCTCGAGGTAGATCTTCTCGATCTCCTCGACGGTCGCGTCGTGGGGGAGGTTGATCGTCTTCGATGCGCCGCCCGAGAGGAACGGCTGGACCGCGCCGAGCATCTTGAGGTGGCCCATCGGTGCGATCGTGCGGCTGCCGCCGGCGGGGGCGAGGGCGCAGTCGAACACGGAGAGGTCCTCCGCCTCGAGGCCCGGGGCGCCCTCGATCGTTCCCGACTTCTCGAGGTGGGCGGAGATCGCTCGGACCTCCTCCGCGCCGTAGCCGAGGGCCACGAGGCCGTCCGGGACGGTCCGATTGACCATCCGGAGGATCCCGCCGCCGACCAGGTTCTTCACCTTGATGAGCGAGAGCTCGGGCTCGAGGCCGAGGGTGTCGCATCCCATGAGGAGCCCGATCGTGCCGGTCGGGGCGATCACGGAGATCTGCGCGTTGCGGTAGCCCCAGAGCTCGCCGGCCTGGACCGTCTCGTGCCACCGGTCGACGGACGCCTGGACGAGGCGCCCGAGGCGCGTGTCGCCCGCGACGATCCGCTCGGCGGCCTTCGCGTGCTTGCCCATGACGCGCAGCATCGGAGCGCGGTTCTTCTCGAAGCCCGCGAACGGACCCATCCGCTTCGCGATCTCGCCGGACATGTGGTATCCTTCGGCGGAGAGCATCGCCGTCACCCCGGCGGCGAGGGCGCGGCCCGCGTCCGAGTCGTAGGCGAGCCCGTAGTGCATCAGGAGCGCGCCCAGGTTCGCGTAGCCGAGCCCGAGGGGCCGGAAGTCGTGCGAGTTCTGCGCGATCGGGGCCGTCGGATAGCTTGACGCGTCGACGACGATCTCCATCGCGAGGATCATCGTGCGGACGGCCCGGCGGAACAGCTCGACGTCGAGGAGACCGTCGGGGTCGAGGAAGCGCATCAGGTTGATCGAGGCGAGGTTGCAGGCGGAGTCATCGAGGAACAGGTACTCGCTGCACGGGTTCGAGGCGTTGATCCGGCCCGAGTTCGGCGACGTGTGCCAGTCGTTCGTGACGTCGTCGAACTGAACGCCGGGGTCGCCGCACCGCCAGGCGGCGTAGGCGAGCTTGCGCCACAGCTCGCGGGCGCGGTAGTTCGACGCGACGGAGTGGTCCGTCCGGTTGAACGTCGTCCACTCGCCGTCGCGCGTGACCGAATCCATGAAGGCGTCCGGGATGCGGACCGAGTGGTTCGCGTTCTGGTAGGCGATCGAGGCGTACGCGGAGTCGGGGTCGGTCCCGTCGAAGTTCGAGGAGTACCCTTCCCGGATCAGGGCGAGGGCCTTGTCCTCCTCCTTCACCTTGCAATCGATGAAATCGAGGACGTCGGGGTGGTCCATGTTGAGGATCACCATCTTCGCGGCGCGGCGCGTCGTGCCGCCGGATTTGATGACGCCCGCGAGCGCGTCGAACGCGCGCATGAACGACACCGGGCCCGAGGCGATGCCGCCGCCGGCGAGCCGTTCGTGGCTGCCGCGGAGCGCGGAGAGGTTCGTGCCGGTGCCGCTGCCGCCCTTGAACAGACGGCCCTCGCTCGTGGCGAGCGCGAGGATCGAGTCCATGTCGTCGGCGATCGATTGGATGAAGCAGGCGGAGCACTGGGGGGGTTCGCGGACCCCGACGTTGAACCAGACGGGGCTGTTGAACGCCGCCATCTGCTGGACCATGAGGTAGGAGAGGCTCTCCTCGAGCGTCGTCGCCTCCTCGCTCGTGTCGAGGTAGCCGAGCTCGAGCCCCTTCTGGGCGATCCAATGGCAGACCCGACGGATCATCCCGTCGATCGAGTTCTCGCGGCGGCCGTCGATGATGCGGAAGTACTTCGACGCGGCGATGTTGACGCTCGTCTCCGACCAGGAGACGGGGGCGTGGATCCCCTTCTGTTCGAAGATCACCTTGCCGTCGGCGCTCTTGATGGACGCGTCGTGGGTCCGCCACTCGACGGTGTCGAAGGCGGTCTTCCCGCGGGGCGTCAGTCGGGCGACGGGGATCGGCTCCTTGCCGAGCCGGGCCGGGGCGCGGCCGGCGGTCTCCTCCGGCGATGGGACGGGGCGCTTCTTGGCAGCGGCCATGATGATTTACTCCTGGAGGTCGAGACGGTCTGCTGCTCTTCGGCCGGGGTACCGCGGTCTCCCCCTATGGGGTGGTCGGCCGGCCGATGAAACGCCCTCGGTAACGGGCCGTTTCTCGCCGGACCACCAGGGGAAAAGACGCGTCGCGAGCCGCAGAAGACACTCTCCGAAACCCTCCGGGTGGCGCCACACCCGACCTTCTATAAGTCTGCTCGGTCGGAATTAGAGCGCCACAGCACCGGAACGCGTCGCCCGAAGCGTTCAGCGCGTTCCTACGTAAGAGAAGAGGCGGATTCGGTCGAACGAACGATACGGACACGCTACGGCGAGGGGGGCGGCGGCAGCAGCCGCATCGTGCACGGCATCGTCACCCCGCAATCGCCGCAGTAGAGACCCTCTTCCGCTACCCAGAGGAAGGCGCCGCACCGTTCGCACTTGCGCGGATCGTCCGGGTCGTTCCGACAGACCATCGCCGACCTCGAGGAGGAGGAGAACGGGCCGGTATTTCTTCTAGGGAGCCGCACCGCGTCGAACGGTCGGGAAAAAAAGAAGTGGGAGGGGTCTCGGAAGAGACCCCTCGGGGATGGTCGGGGTTCAGGCGTTCTTCATCCGGGCGCGGGACACGAACCCCTTCTTGTCAAGGAAGTACATGTAGCCGTCAGCCCGAACGATTTTCTCCGTCCCCACGCGGCTCTTCTTGCCGGCCTTGTTCAACTTCGTGGGGGTCTTCCAAAGGTACCCGTCCTTGCCGAGATAGTACAGGTAGCCCTTCTCTCGCTTGATCTGTTCCTTGCCTACCTTTTCCGCCATCGTGGCGACCTCGACCGGCGGATGGAAAGCGCCAGTATTTGAATATGCTGACGGAGTTACGGCGGAGAAATCGATTTTCCCTGACGGTAAACGCGCGTCGGCCGGACGTCAAAGCGATACCCGAGGCGGTCGGCAGAGGCGAGCGGGAACACCGAGAAGTCCGCCGGGTGGCCGGGTCGCAGGGCGCCGGCCTCCCCGAGACCGATTGCCGCCGCGGCGTTGACCGTCGCCGCCGTGATCGCCTCCGCCGGGCTGAGACGGCCCGCGTGCACGGCGGTGGCGAGGACGAACGGCATCCCCTCGACCCAGCTGTTCGGCGAGCAGTCGGTGCCCAGGGCGACCGGTACGCCCGCATCGACCAACTCGCGGGCGGGGCTGCGCCGGGGCGGGGACGCCGAGCCGGCGGTCAGCGGCAGCAGGACCGCGATCACGCCGGAGTTCGCGAGGCGTTCCCGATCCCCGGCCGGTGTGCTGAGGAGATGCTCCGCGCTGGTCGTCCCGAGGCGCCCCGCGAGCCGCGCTCCCCCCGAGAGGACGAACTCGTCGGCGTGGATCTTGAGGCCGAGGCCCAGCGCGCGCGCGGCCCGCAGGATCCGCTCGGACTGCGGGACGGTGAAGAATCCGGGTTCGCAGAAGACGTCGCAATACCGCGCGAGCTTGCGCCGAGCGACCTCGGGGAGGGTCCTCCGGACGATCTGGTCCACATAGGTCCTCGGTCGGCCGAGGTGTTCGGGCGCGATCGCGTGCGCTCCGAGGTACGTTGGGACGAGGCGCAGGCCCGAGCGCTCGGCGAGTTCCGGGATGAGGCCGAGAAGCCGTAGCTCGCCCGGGTGGGTGAGCGCGTACCCCGACTTCACCTCGACCGACGTCGTCCCCCACGCCGCCATCCGGCGCAATCGACCGAGCGATTGGCCGAGGAGCTCCTCGTCGCTCGCGCGCCGCGTCGACCGCACGGTCGAATAGATCCCGCCCCCCCGCCGAGCGATCTCGGCGTAGCTCGCCCCGGCCGACTTCCAGGCGAGCTCGGCGGCGCGGTCGCCGGCGAACAGGAGGTGGGTGTGTGCGTCCACGAACCCGGGCACCAGCGTCCCGCCGTCCCCGCCGACCGTGCGGGCGCCGGGGCGTGGACGCACCGAACGAGCGAGATCCTGTTCTCTCCCGACCCAGACGATCAATCCCGCATCGGCGGCGAGCGCGGCGTTGGGGATCCGCGCAAGTTCGCTCATCGCGTCTCCGACGCGGGGCACCGAGCCCGAGGCGAGCGTCGCCGCCTCCGCGAGGTCTCGGACGATCAGGTCGGCGCGGATCATGGTTGGTGGATCAGATGGTCGAGCAGGTCGCGCGCCGCCTGCGACCCGGGGAAGACGACGCGCGCCTCCTCCTCGAGCGGAGCGAGCTCCTTGTACCGCGCGGAGAAGTGCGTGAGGAACAGGGCACCGACCTCGGCGGTGCGGGCGCACTCCGCCGCTTGGCGGGCCGACGAATGCCCCCAGTCGTTCGCCTCCTTCTCGATCTCGTTCGCCGCGGTCGCCTCATGGATCAGCACGGTCGCGTGCTCGGCGAGCCGACAGACGGACGCGGCGGGCGCGGTGTCGCCCGAATAGACGACCGATCGACCGGCGCGGGGTGGCCCCATCACCTCGGACGGCTCGACCCGCCGGTCGCCCACCTGGACCGACTCCCCGGCCTCGAGTCGCGAGAAGTCCGGCCCACGGATCCCCAGCGCCCGGGCGCGAGGCCCGTCAAAGCGTCCCCGCTTGGCCGCTTCCTCGATGCGATAGGCGAGGGACGGCACCGGGTGTTCCGCGGCGGCCGTGCGCACGGTGTATCCGTCGAGCTCGACCGTCATTCCGGCCGAGAGGGAGTGGACCGTGACGGGGAACCGGAGGGTGAAGTAGCCCATCTTGAGCGCCCGGCCGACCATCTCCTCGGCGTCCGGTGGGCCGTAGATGTCGAGGGGCTCCTCCCGCCGATTCAGGTTCATGCTCTGGATCAGGCCGGGGAGACCGAGGAAGTGGTCGCCGTGGAAGTGGGTGATGAAGATGCGGCGTACCCGCATGAACGAGGCGCTCGATTGGAAGAATTGGCGCTGCGTTCCCTCCCCACAGTCGAGGAGGATCAGCTCCTTCTCTAAGTCGAGGGCGATCGCGCTCGCCGAGCGCTCCTTCGTGGGCCAAGAACCCGCGGTGCCGAGGAAGGTGAGGCGCATCGACCTCCGCACCCTCCCTCCGGGTAAAAGGGGGCGGGTCGCGGGCCGTCGGACGCATCGCGGCGACCCCCGGACGGAGGGCAAAACGGGAAAAGGGGTGGGCTCGTCTCCTCCCCGATGGTGGACTGGGAGCGTGTCGACGAGCTCCGTTCCGACGGGAAGGGCTGGGGGGATATCGCGGCCGACCCGAAGGTCGCATTCCACCCGGACGCCTCGGCGGGCGATGCGGGTCGGGCGTTGCGGGCGCTGTACCACCTCGAGAAATCCCGCCAGGCCCGCCAAGGGCCGACGCCCTCCGTGAAGAAACGGCCGGCGAAGGATTTCGAGCAGCGCTGGACGCTCGTCCGGCTCGGGTACCTTCTCGTGGCGGCCGTCGGGCTCTGGTTCCTCCTCGCCTACGTCGCCCCGTCGCCGATCGGCCTGCTGATCCCCGCGATCCCGTACATCGGGCTGATCTTCGCGGCGGTCGCGTTCTTCCTCATCTACATGCTCTGGCGGAGCCGCGATCGTCGCTGGAGCGCGGTATTCCGTGGAACGGTGATCTGGGGCGTCGTCCTGGGGCTCGTCTTCGCGGGCTTGGTCGGTCTCGTCGGTGTCCTCGCCTTCGGCTGCCCGTACCTCCCCCCGGCGCCGACGGTCCCCGCGGTGAACAACGCCCCCGACTGGCACGGCGGCAACAGCCTTCCGGCGTGGACCTCCGGTGGCAAGCCGGTCGTCTACTTCTACGGGGCGACCTGGTGCCCGTACTGCTCGGCGAGCAGTTGGGCGATCTGGAAAGCGCTGACCGAGTTCAGTTCGACCGTCACGGGCGAGCAGACCGCCTATTCGAGTTCGAGCGATGTCTACGCCAATACCCCCGAGATGGTCCTCGAGAACCTCCAACTGAGCGGGAACTCGCCGATCTCCTTCCAGGTGAGCGAGTACACCGGGGGGACCGACGGCGTGGCACCGACGACGTCCTCCTGCTACCAGCTCGCCTACGTCACCGCCTACAGCGGCGGCTCCATTCCGTTCCTCGCGATCGGCGGCAAGTACGTCCACGGCGGAACGTCGATCATCGACCCGAACAAGTGGAAGAACTACACCTCGACCGGCGCGTCCGCCGTGGAATCCGGCGTGAAGGGCGAGACCGGGTACCCGTGGGGCGTGGTCGACCAGGCCGTCTGGTGGATCATGGCGTTCATCGCCAAATGTCTCGGGACCAGCACGTCGACGCTTGCGAGCGAGTTCGGCTGGTCGAGCGCCGACCAGACGAACGTCAACGCCTATCTGGGCGAGATCTGACCCGCCCCCGAGCGTCCCCATGAAGACGCGCGACCTTCGAACCCTCGTCGGCCTTTCCGCCGGGCTCGGTCTGGTCGTCGCGCTGTTCGCCACCGCCGAGTACTACGACGTCGCGCTGCGCGCGGTCTGTTCGATCAACGCGTTCTTCTCCTGTGCGGCCGTGGATTCGAGCGGAAAGACGTCGACCCTCCAGATCCCGGACTATGCATGGGGGGTCCTCGGGTTCGTCGCGATCCTCGTGGTCGGAGGGATGGCGGAAGACCGCTCCGACGACGACCGGTGGGCGTACGGCCTCGTCGTGCTGACGACGGCAGGGGTCGGGCTCTCGGGGTACCTCCTGTACGTGGAGCTCGTCGAGATCCACGCGCTCTGCCTCGTCTGCGCGAGCGACTACGTCCTCGTCGGGATCGCTTGGCTCGGCGCGATCGCGCTCGCGGTCCGGACCCGGCGCGGCACCCTCCGCGACCCCCCCGACGAAGCCTCCGCCACCCCGTCGTAACCGCCGGTCGTCGGGGCGCGGCGCGTACGCGGAGCGGCGCCGGCGGGGACGGTTATATACCCAACTTTTCTCGGCCGCCCGGGTCAGATCGATGGCGTTGCCGACCGACTATTCCGACTGGGCCGCGGTGGGAGCGGGGATCGCCATCGCCGGTGGACTGATCGGCACGGGGATGGCCCAATCCGGGATCGGCGCCGCCGGTATGGGGATCATCGCGGAAAAGCCCGAGAAGTTCGGGCAGGTCCTCTTCTTCTTCGTCATTCCCGAGACGCTCTGGATCATCGGGTTCGTCCTCGGGATCATCCTGCTCCTGGGGATCATCCACTAGACGGGCCGCCGCATGGGCCTCGAGACGCTCGTCGCGGAGATCCGCAGCCGGGGCGAAGCGGAGCTCCAAGCGGTCGAGGAGGCCCGCGACACCGAAACGGCCGCGATCGCCGCCGACCGGGACGCGAAGATCCAGAAGATCCATGCCGAGACCCAGCGTTCCGCCGAGCTCGAGTCGAATCGCGAACGGGCGCAGCGGATCGCCGGGGCGAAGCTGCGGGCGCGCAAGCTCCTCTACGAGGCGCGCGAGGCCCGGCTCAAGGGCGCCCTGGAGGCGACCCGCACCCTTCTCTCCGACTATACGCGCTCGGACGCCTATCCGACGGTGCTGAAGCGGATGGTCGACGCGGCCGGCGATGCTCTCGGAAAGCAACTGCGCATCCGCGGGCGCGCCGAGGACGCCGCCCGGCTCCAGAAGGTCGCCGGAAAGTCGTTCGACCCCGCGCCGCTCCCGATCGTCGGCGGTCTCGTCGCCGAGACCTCGGATGGGAGCCGGCGCCTGAACCTCTCCTTCGACGAGCTGCTGCGCCTGCGCGAGGACCGGGTCCGCGAGCTCCTCGCGTAGGGGGGCGAGCGATGGCGGCTTCCCCGTACGCGAGCGCGCTCGGCCGGCTGCTACCAGATTTCCCCGCCTTCCTTTCGGCGGAGGTCTACGCCCGTCTGGTCGGCGCGCGGGACGCCCCCGACGTAGCGAAGATCCTCGCGGGGACGGTCTACGCGACGGACCTCGACGTCGTCCGCGCGACGGATACGGGGATCGGGCTGGTCGAGATCGCGATCAACCGCACGTTCGTTCGGCGGAACCAACGTGCGTTCCAAGCCGCACCGTTCGCCGGCCGTCCGGTCGTCGGCGCCTACCTCGCCCGGTGGGACGTCGAGAACATCGAGATGATTCTCTCCGCGAAGGCGGAACACCGGCCCGTGCGCGAGACGGAGGAGCACCTGGTCTCGAGCCGCGACATCCCGAGCGGCCTCTACGCGGGGGTCCTCACGCTCGACGACTACCGGAGCCTCCTCGAGCAGCCGACCGTGGATGCCGTCGCGACGGCGCTCGTGCAGTACGGCTACGGGGCCACGATCCTGCCGCTCCTCGAAGCGTACCAGCGCTCGGGGGACATCTTCCCGATCCTGCACGCGCTCGATGTCGAGTACTATCGCTCCGTGCTCGCCGGAGCCCGGTTCTTCCAGGGCGACGAGTGGATCGTCCGGGAGCTCGTGAAGAGCGAGATCGACCGGCGCAACGCGCTCCTCCTGCTCAAGGCGAAGGCCGCCGATCTGCCGCTCGATGAGGTCGTCGCCCGGTGGATCGACGGGGGGGCGATCCCGGTCGCCGACGCGGCCGACCTCTTCGGTGCCCGGGGGATCCCCGAGCTCGCCGAGCGCCTCGCGGTGCGGTTCCCGACGATCGGCGACGGGGCGACCGAGTTCGCCAACGGTGGCAGTCTCGTCGGCTACGAGGCGGCGATCGAGCGCGACCGGACGGTGCGCGAGCTGAAGCGGCTGCGCGCCTACCCGCTCTCTCTCGGCGTCATCTTCGCGTTCCTGCTGCGTTCGGAGGTGGAGCGCGCCGACATCCGCCGGATCGCCTTCGGCAAGCTCTACGGCCTTCCGAACGAGCGGATCGAGCCGCTCCTCATCTCGCCCCACCTCTAGGTCAGGGCATCGCGGACACGGCCGGGGGAACGGCCGCCGGCGCGTCGACCGGGGCCGGGAGAGGGGGCGTCGACCCCATCGGGGAGAGCGTCCGCTCGCGCGGCTTGCCGAACGGGCGGAACGGTCGGCCGTTGCCGTGGTAGAACTTCGAGAAGTACTCGACGAAGATCAGCCGCGCCCCCTGGATCCCCGGCTCGAAGACGCCGAGGATGACGTTGAACGACTGCCCCACCACGAGGATGACGAGACCGAAGATGATGCCGACGATCGCGTCGGGGCCCCCGCCGCGGACGAGGCCCCCTCCGATCGTGTTGATCACCAGGGCGAGGATGACGCTCGCGAGGAGGATCCCGACGAGCCGCGTGTAGGAGAGGATGTGGCTCACGACCTCGATGAGCCCCATCATCCCGTTCTGGACCCCCTCGCCAAAGACCAGCAGGACGAGGCCGACGACCGTGAGGCCGAGGAAGGCGTCGAACGAGAGGTTCGAGAGGCCGGCCGAGCGGCGGAGGACGGCGAGCCCGGCGAAGGCGACGCCCCAGGAGAACACGATCCCCCCGCACTTCGCCACCACGCCGCGGGGGTGGTGATGGAAGTATTCGTTGATCGCTCCGAACAGGAATCCGAGCGTCACCATCCCGAGCCCCAGGAACCCGGCCAACAGCAGGAGGTGGCCGACCCCCGCGCTGGCCGTGAGATCGATCGGGGCGTTGTAGCCGAGCAGGAGGTGCAGGAGATGGACGCCGAAGAACTCGTCCCAGAAGAGACCGAGCGCGATCGCGAGCCCGCATCCGGGCAGGAGGGCGTAGGCGAGCGACCGCATCGCCTCCGGTCCCATGATCATCTTGACGAACCGACGGCCGAACCCCGGCAGGTACCGCGCCCCCGGGAACCCTTGGATCATCCACAGGGAGATCAGCAGGATGACGAGGCCGTACCCCCAGTCGCCGAGCATGAAGCCGAAAAAGAGGGGGAAAGCGATCGCGAAGACGAACGTCGGATCCCACTCGGTCGCCTGCGGCAGCGAGTAGAACCGGATGAAGAACTCGAACCGCCGCACGCCGGCGGGGTTCGACATGAGCGTCGGCGGCTCCTCCGTGGTCGGGATCGGGTAGAGGTAGACCCGATCGCCCGCGACCGAACGGAGCGCCGTCTCGAGCCGCGGCAGGTCCCGCTGCGGGATCCACGCCTCGAGGGCGAAGGCGACCCGACCCGAGCCGAACCGCTGGAGCGCTTCGATCTTCCGATTCTCGATCGCGAGCGCCTCGTCGAGCGCCCGGACCGTGGTGTACCAGTCTCGCGACAGGGCGCCGAGCCGCTCGGCGATCGTGACGCGGCGCGCGACGACCTCCGATCGCCGGGCGAGGAGACGGACCCGCTCCTCGCCGGGAGTTCCCGGGAGGTTCGGGACGGCCGAGAGCCGCACGCCGGCCTTCTGAGCGATGCGCACGAGCGCCTCCGCGCCCCGGGCGCGCAACGCCACAACGAATCGGACGGCTCCCTTCGGGCCGGCGCCGGTAAAGAACGTCGGGTCGTCGATCGGGTCGAGTCCCGATCGGACCGTGTCGAACTCCTCCCCGTCCGCCTCGCCGTAGAAGGCGACGAGGCTCTTCGTCCGGAGGGCCGAGAGGCGGCCGGGGAAGAAGGAGAGACGCTCGAGGAACGCCGCGGTCTCGTCGATCGTTCGCTCCTCGGTGAGCAGGCGGTCGTCCTCGCGCTTCAGCTCGCCGACCTCCGCATCGATCGGCACGCGAGCGGCCGCGGCGAAGATCTCCTCCGGTGTGGCGAACCGTTGGGGCGGTCCGAGGGGGGTCGGGGGTAGTGCGGTCGCGAGGCCGCGGAAGCGCAGCGTCTCGTCGCCGATCCGCCGCTGCGCCTCGTTCGCCCGTTCCGGCGCCAGCCGGGCGAGCGATTCGGGCGCGAGGGGCTCGATCTGGAGGATCCGGAGGTCGTGGAGCGCGGTGACGACCCGGTCGCGGTCGTCCTTCAGGCCGAGGATCCCGATCCGGGTCATCCGGGCGGGCCTGAGGACCATCGTTCCCTCCTACTTTCCGCCGAGGTCGCCGAGGATCGCTGCGAGGATCTGCGCCTTCTTCTCGGAAAGGATCGTCTCGCCCGCGTCGAGCCGGGAGGCGGCGCGCTCCCCGTCGGCGACGATCGCGGCCGCCTCACGGTCCGCCTGGGCACGGGCGGCTTCGACCGCGTGGACGCGCTCCCCTTCGGCTTCGGCCCGGGCGGTCGCGAGGGCATCCTCGGCCTCACGGCGGAGACGACGCAGGGTCTCCTCGGTGAGCCGCCGCGCGGCGGCGATGAGCTCCTCCGATTCGGTCTCGGCGACGCGGATCTTCTCGAGGGCCTCGACGGAGGCGTTCGGTGTCGGAGCGGCCACGGCCGGGGCGGGATCAGGTGCTGATGGCACTTCCTTCCGCCTCCATCTTACGCTTGACCGCCTTCAGCATGCTGAACGCGTCCCGCTCCATCTCATCGAAGCGGAACTTGATGTAGCGCACCGTCCCCTCGAGCCGGGGGATCAGGACGTTCTCGATCGCGCTCGCGCGGCGCTTCGTCTTCTCGATCTCGAGCAGCAGCCGGCGTAGCGCGTTCTCCTTCTCGGCGATGTCGAGGACGACCTGGTAGATCCCCTGGAAGTGGCGGATCGACTCGTGGACGGGCACGGAGAGGTCGAGGAGCGCAACCGGCGCGACCGGCGAGTAGCCGCTGCGATCGACCCGGGGGGTGCGGACGCCCATCACGTTCTTGGTCGTCACCCCGACGGGCCGGACGTTCGGGAGGAGCGAGGAGATGTTCTCGAGGCGGGTCGGCCCCTCCCGCATCTCGGCGAACCGGATCGATTCGTAGCCGCGGACGATCCGCGCCTTCAGGTCCCCGCGCAGCTTGAGCGCCTCGCGGCTGATCCGGAAGAACTCAGCGATCAGTGCCGAGCGCTTGAGCTTCAGGAGGTTCAGGCCGCGCTTCGCCACGACGATGCGTCGGCGCGTGCGCAGGAGCTCGAGGCGCGTCGGCCGGATGCTCTCGATCCGTGGCATCGTCCCTGCCCCACGCCTACGCCGCCGGCGCGGCGCGCGCGGGACGGTACTTCTGGATGAACTCGGGCTTGATCCGCTTCAGCTCGGAGTCGGGCAGGTCGGAGAGGACCTCCCAGGCGATCGCGAGGCTCTGGTCGATCGTGCGGTCCTCGTCGGGCCGCTGGTTGACGAACAAGGTCTCGAACTTGTCGGCGGCCTTGAGGTAGAGCCGGTCGGTCGCGCTGAGGGCCTCCTCGCCGACGATCGCCGAGAGCGCCCGCTGGTCCTTTCCCGTCGCGTACGCGGCGAACAGCTGGTCGGTGACCCCGCGGTGATCCTCCCGCGTGCGGCCCTTGCCGATCCCCTGGTTCATGAGGCGCGAGAGGCTCGGCAGGACGTCGATCGGCGGGTAGATCCCCTTGCGCTGAAGATCGCGGCTGATGTAGATCTGGCCCTCGGTGATGTACCCCGTCAGGTCCGGGATCGGGTGCGTCACGTCGTCCGCCGGCATCGTGAGGATCGGGAGCTGGGTGATCGACCCCTTGCGACCGTGGATCTTCCCGGCCCGCTCGTAGATCGTCGCGAGGTCGGTGTACATGTATCCGGGATAGCCGCGCCGCCCGGGGACCTCCTCCCGCGCGGCGGAGACCTCGCGGAGCGCCTCGCAGTAGTTCGTCATGTCCGTGAGGACGACGAGCACGTGCAGGTCCTTTTCGTAGGCGAGGTACTCGGCGGCGGTCAGTGCCATCCTCGGTGTGACGACCCGCTCCATCGACGGGTCGGAGGAGAGGTTCAGGAAGACGACCGCGCGCTCGAGCGCGCCGGTCGATTCGAACTCCTTGAGGAAGTAGTTCGCCTCTTCGCTCGTGATCCCCATCGCGGCGAAGACGACGGCGAACCCCTCGGTCGAGTCGCGGAGCTTCGCCTGCCGGACGATCTGGGCCGCGATCTGGTTGTGCGGGAGCCCCGCGCCCGAGAAGATCGGGAGCTTTTGGCCACGGACGAGGGTGTTGTTGACGTCGATCGTTGAGATCCCCGTCTGGATGAACTCGCTCGGCTCCTCCCGCGAGTACGGGTTCATCGCGTTCCCGACGATCTCGAGCTGCGTTTCGCTGACGATCCTCGGGCCGCCGTCCCGCGGCTCGCCGAGGCCGTTGAATACCCGGCCCAGCATCTCCTCGGAGACGGCGAGACGTGCGACCTCGCCGAGGAACTTCACGCTCGACGTCTCAATGTTGAGCCCCATCGTCGCGCCGAACACCTGGACGATGGCGAGCCCCTTGCGCGAGTCGAGAACCTGGCCCTGGCGGCGTTCACCGTTCGGGAGCGTGATCTCGACGATCTCCCCGTACGCCGCATCTTGGATCTCGCGTACGAAGATGAGCGGCCCCGTCACTCGCTCCACGGTCCGGTAATCCAGAGGCACGGCAGGGCGTCCGGCCGGCCCGGGTTTCGCCGGCATCGTCAACTACCTCCGGTCACCGACGCGATGTCGGAGGCCATTTCGAGCTCGAGCGAGTCAAACTGGTCCGCGAGCTCCGCCTCGGGGATCCATTTCATTCGCGAGAGGCGGGTCCGGATCGGCATCTGCTGGAGCCGGGCGACCGTGGCCCCCTTGCCGATCGCTTCCTGCTCGCGGTCCCCGAAAGAGAGGATCGCGCGGAGCATGCGGTACTGTTTCTGAATCGAAGTGTAGGTATCGACGTCGTCGTAGGCGCTCTGCTGAAGGTAATCCTCCCGAATCATCCGTGCAACGTCGAGTGTTCCCTTCTCGCGCTCGGGGAGGGCGTCGACGCCGACGAGCTGGACAATCTCCTGAAGCTCCGACTCCTTCTGGAGCACCTCGAGCGCCCGTTGGCGCATCTGGACGAAGTCCCGGGCGAGCTCCGCCCGGTACCACGGTTCGAGATCGGAGACGTAGAGCGAGTAGCTCTGCAGCCAGTTGATGGACGGGAAATGCCGCCGCTGAGCCAGTTGAGCATCGAGCGCCCAAAATACGCGCGTCACCCGCAGGGTGTTCTGGCTGACGGGCTCCGAGGTGTCCCCGCCGGGCGGCGACACGGCGCCGACGACCGTGACCGACCCGGTCCGGTTGTCGGGCGAGAGCGTCACGACCCGACCGGCACGTTCGTAGAACTCGGCGACCCGCCGCCCTAGGTACGCGGGGTACCCTTCCTCGCCCGGCATCTCCTCGAGCCGGCCCGAGATCTCCCGCATCGCCTCGGCCCACCGGCTGGTGGAGTCGGCCATTACCGCCACGTCGTAGCCCATGTCGCGGTAGTACTCCGCGATCGTGATGCCGGTGTAGACGCTCGCCTCGCGGGCGGCGACCGGCATGTTCGAGGTGTTGGCGATCAGGACCGTTCGCTCCATCAGCGGGCGCTTCGACTTCGGATCGACGAGGTTGGGGAACGTCGCGAGCACCTCCGTCATCTCGTTGCCGCGCTCCCCGCAACCGACGTATACCACGATGTCCGAGTCGGCCCATTTTGCCAGTTGCTGCTGAATGACCGTGTTGTGCAGCAGTATGCCGCCGAATCCCCCGACGAAATTGCTCCCGTACTCGGGGACCGATACGTCGTAAACGTCGAACGGCCCCTCCGTCTCCACTTCGACCTCGGCGACCTCGTCGCAGAGGAGCCAGTCGAGAAGGTGCGAGAGGCGACGAGCAGCGTTCCCGGCCGCGTCCGGGAGGCCTGTGGGTCGGCCCGTCTCCATGAACCGATGGAACGTGGCCGCACCCATCCGTTCCCCGTTGCCGATGTAGTTGTGAATCTCAATCCCATTCGCCAGGAGCTCCGAGTAGCGGTGCTCGGAACGGTAGAGCCGTTCGATCGCCTCACGGGAGAGCGGAACTACGTCCGTCGAGCTGTACGTTGAGCGCTTGCTCTCGATGTACCGGCCGATGTAGGTGATCTTCGGCGCGGTCGAGGCAAGGGCGGTGACAAGTCGGGCGAGATTCGGGATCCCCCGAACATAGACCCGGTAGTACTCGGTTCCGTTGATCTGCCGGTACGCGAGGGTGGAGATGACCCCGAATCGGGCCAGGGCGTAGCTGAGCTCGGTCTGGAGCTTCCGGCTCGCTGTGCAGAATTCAAGGTCGCCGTCGAAGAAGCCGCCGTCTCCAAGATAGTAGGCACGGAGGAAGGCGCCCAGAACTTCGTTGGGGGACGCGAGCACGCTCCGCGGGATGCGCTTCTCCGCCGACCCCCGGCCCGTTCCGAGCCGATCGAGGAGGTAGACGAGGGTCCTCGAGTGGACGAGCACGTTGGGGGTCTTGCCGGATTGGCGCTCCAACACTCCCTCGAGGCCGAACAGAGAGGCGACGAGCGTCCGGAACCGGTCGAGCATCTCCTCCTCCAAGTTGGTGAAGACCACCGTTCCGTTGCCGCGGACGTACCCCTCGGATACGAACAGGCCGAGAAATTCCGCGAAGTCCGGAGTCATCCGCTCGGGGATGCGGACGGTCTTTCCGTGCCGTTGCAGCGGGGGCAGGTCGGTGGGAACGCGGACGAGAACGTGCGGCTCGGGCAGCTTCCGCACCGACGCCACATAGTCCCCCGGTCGTAGATCGCGGGCGGCGGTCTCGCGAAGCGCGCCGTCCGGGCCGATCGTGAAGAGCCGGTGAACGGGCGTCACCCGAACGCTTCGGCCACTGCGGGTCCGCACGCGGATCATCGTGTCGCTCTTGCCCTTGTAGAAGGTTCGGGTACGGCTCTTCACCAAGCGGTCGCCCACTAGCGAACAGAGCGCAACCGGTTGGTTGGTTCGGACCCACTCGTCCGGGCCGTCCGTGGTCACGTCCCCATGAAGTCGCGCTGACTCGTGGAGTTCCGCGATGCTGGTGACGCTCCCGTCGCCGAGGAGCACCGGCGTCTCTCCCCCGACGCATTTCCCGGATCCGAACGGACCGGGAACGCACGCCGTCCCCCCCTTCGCGACTGGGAAGAACGAGTCGACGACCCGCTGTCCGGTCACGAGCGGGATCGACGGGGCGAGCTTCTGCTGGACGGGCCGCGGGATTCGGACAACCCACTTGTGCGACAGGAAGAGGGGCACGGCCCCGGAGGCCGCTCGCACCGACCCGATCGGTTGGCGGATCGTGAACGTCCCGGATTTGAGGTCCGTAAGCGTCCCCTGGATGCCGGGGGGGACGAGGATCTTGTGGAGGATGAGCGGAGTCTCCTGGACCGTCCCCAGGATCGTCCCCGGCCCCACCTCAGTGCCGGGTTTTGCGACCGGGGTGAACTCCCAGCTCTTCGTCTCGTCGAGCGGCGGGGCCACAAAGCCGCGTGCGATGAAATCCCCCGTGGCCTTCTGGATCACGTCGAGCGGGCGCTGCACGCCGTCGTAGATCGATTTCAGGAGCCCCGGCCCGAGCTCGACGCTCAGCGCCTGGCCCGTGTTTTCGACCGGGTCGCCCGGGCGGATCCCCGTCGTGTCCTCGTACACCTGGACGGTCGCGGCACCGCCGATCAGCCGGATGATCTCGCCGACGAGGCCGAGCTCGCCGACGCGCACGACGTCGTACATCTTCGCGTTCTCGAGCCCTTCCGCGATAACGACCGGCCCCGAGACCCGTGCCACGACTCCGCCCATCGGTTCCTCCTCCCTAGTTCGGAACGGCGAGTGTGACCCCGAGGATGCGCTTCGCGAGGTCGTTGATGCTCTCGACCTCGAACTCGCCGGACGGCGTGGGGACGAAGACGACCAGCGGACGCAAGGTGCTGTCCGCGTGGCCCCGCTGCGCCTCGGAGAGGCGCGGCCGGATCGATTGGCTCGCGATCACGAGCGAGTACTGGCCGTCGGAGATCGCTCGCTGGAACTCGGCGACCGCGCTTTCGTCGGTCACCTCGACGACGTTCTGGAAGCCGATGAGCCGGAAGCCGATCGCGAGCTCGCGCTCGCCGAGAACGAGCGTTTTGCCGGGTTCGGGAGCTGCCTCGGGCACGGCGGAGTCGGCGGGGTTCCGCCGTATTTAAGGGCTACTCGGCGGCCAGCGCGCTCCGACCCCGGGCAGGGCGCTCGGAGCTACTTGTACGTCGACTGGTGGACGTGGTTCTCGTCGTCCGTGATCAGGATGCACTCCCCTTCGCACTCGAAGAGGCACGCCTCGCAGACGATGCACTCCGGTCCGTGGATCGCGAGGGACTTCTCGCCGCGGAACTGGAACTTCGCCGCGACCGCAGGATCGTCCACGACGTCCGGGACCTCGGCACGCGGTCGCAGGTCGAAGACGTTGGTCGGGCAGACGTCCTTGCAGTGCGAACAGCCGGTGCATTTCGCGATGTCGATGTCCACTTGAACCATCGCACCGGACGATCGGGCGAGCCGACCTATTAGGGTTTCTTCGGGCCGGCGCGACGGACGGCCCGGGACCCTGTTTCGGTCCCTCCCGGTCCCTCCGCTATACGGCGAAGCCGCCTGCATCGATCGGAGGGAGCGCGACGGCCGAGATCCGACTCGGTACCAGTGGCTGGGACTACCCCGAGTGGAACGGCCGGGTCTACCCCCGGTCCGGCACCTCGGACCGGTTGCGGTTCTATTCCGGGATGTTTCCGATCGTCGAGATCAACACGACGTTCTACCGTCTCCCCCCGCCGTCCGTCGCGGCGTCGTGGGCGCGCCGCACGCCCGCGCGGTTCCGCTTCGCGGCGAAGTTCCCGCAGACGATCACGCACGACCTACGGCTCGTCGGGACCGACGCCGAGCTCGCCCGGTTCCTGGCGGTGCTGAGCCCGCTACGGGACGCGGGGAAGTTCGCCGCCGCGCTGCTCCAGCTCCCTCCGTCGCTCCCGTTCGACCCGGCGACCGTGCGCGCGTTCTACGCGTCGCTCCCGCGGGACCTTCCCGTCGCGGTCGAGTTCCGGGAACGGTCGTGGCTCACCCCCGCGTCGTACGCCCTGCTTCGCGAGTTCGGCCTCGCGCACGTCGTCATCGACGGGCCCCACCTTCCGAGCGTCCTCGAGGTCACGGGTCCGTTCGCCTACGTGCGCTGGCACGGCCGCGGCGACCCGCTCTGGTACGACTACACCTACTCGGCCGCCGAGCTCGCGGAGTGGGTGCCGCGGATCCGGGCGCTCGCCGAGACGGTCCCGGTCGTCTACGGCTTCTTCAACAACCACTTTCGGGGCGACGCGGCGGTGAACTGCCGCTCGCTATCGGAGGAGCTCGGCCTCCCTCCGGCCGGGCGCTCCCGCCTCGATTAACGCCCCGGGCACCGCCGGAAACGCCCCGCCCCCGGCCTGTTTCAACGGCCCCCGAGCCGCCGCTTTAGAGCGCCCGCGGCCGTCGAAGCGCCGGGTCGATCCGTCGATGGCCGACACGTTCTCCGTAGAGCCGCTCCTCCCGCCCGAGGACGCCGTCCTCTTCGACCCGTTCCGTCCGGAGGAGCGGGCGCCGTCACCGTCCGCGCCCCGGCCGCGGATCCGGCTGCCGCCGCGTTCCGGTCGGGTCCGCGCGTCGTCGTCCGTCCTCCCGTCCTCCCCCGCGCTGTTCCCGTGGCTCGCCCGCAGCTTCGCCCCCGGCGAGGCGACGCTCTGGTGCGGTTCGCGCCTCGCCGTCGAGCCGATCCTCGAGATGCTCTACGCGGGGAGCGCGCTCGCCCGCGGCCGGATCTCGCTCCTCGAGGGGGCGAACCGGTTCCACCCGTACCGGATCGGCGAGCTCGGCCGCTCGCTCGGCATCGAGGCCGAGGAGACGCTCGCCCGGATCCGCCTCGCCCGGGCGTTCACCGCCCACCAGATGGTCGCGCTGGTCGACGGATGGGCCCGGGAGGCCCGTCGCCACCCACCGACCCTCCTGGTCGGGCACGATCTTCCGATGCTGTTCTGGGACGGCGAGACCCCCGACGACGAACGGGACGCGCTGCTCCGCCACGTCGCGCGGACGCTCGCCCGCCTCCTCGACGAGATCCGGATCCCCCTCCTCCTCACGCTCGGGCCGGACGGACCCGACCGGTTCGTCGGGCTCTCCGACGCGGGGCTCCGGTGGGCGGACCTCATCCGGTTCGAGCGGGGGCCGGCGACCCTGCGGGCCCGGGCGCTCCGGAACGACGCCCGACTCGCCCTCGTCCCCCGGGGCGCCGGCCAGCGCGGCATCGAGGAGTTCGGCGACGCCCCGTCGGCCGAGGAGGTGATCGGATGGGACGTACCGCGCCGACGTACCGCCAGGCGCTCGAGGAGCGGATGAAACGCTGGGACGAGTTCGCCCGTCTCCTCACGACACCCGAGGACCGCGGCGCCTTCGATCTCGTGCGGACTGCGGCCCGGCGCTACGCCGCCCAGGCGACGTTCGTCGGGAGCCCGGATCTCCTCGAGTCGATCCTCCTCTCCGTCCTCACCGACCTCGCGCGCCGCCTTCCGGCGGAGCCGGCGCCCCCGAAGGCCCGCGGCTGACCGTGGACGGGGCGACCCGCGCGCCCGACGGCTGGCTCCTCGATGTCACGGAGAGCCCCGACGGCCGGTCGGTCGTCCGCTGGGTGAAGGAGCGCGGCTCGGGGCGGGTGCGGCGGAGCGCGGTCGAGTACCGTCCGCCGTTCCTCGTCACGGGGCCGCGCTCGGAGCTCGCCGACCTCGCGCGTCGCCTCGCCTCCGAGCCGGCGGTCGCCTCGGTCGCGCGCCGCACCGGCCGGCCGTCGCTCTACGACCGGCGGCCCGCGCCGCTCCTCGAGGTCGTTCCCGAGCGCCACGCGGTGCGTCGGTCGCTCGCCCGCACGATCGACGCGCTCGGCGGGTTCGTCCGGTTCACGCTCTACGACGTCGACCTGACGCCGGCGCAGCTCTACCACCTCGGCCACGGCCTCTATCCGTTCGCCCCGGTCGTCACGCAGGGGGAGACGCTCGTCGCCACGGAGCCGGCCGAGACGGTCGACTACACGCCCCCGCCCCTCTCGCTCGTCCGGCTCGAGGTCCATATCGCGGGGGAGCGGCGGGGCCGGATCCCGCCCCCCGACGGCCACATCGGGTCGGTGCGGGTCGGCGACACGACGCTCGAGGGGCCCGAGCCCGAGCTGTTGCGGGCGGTCGTCGGGGAGCTCGCCGACCGCGATCCGGACATCCTGCTCTCGGACGGCGGCGATTCGTTCGACCTCCCGTGGTTGTACCGGCGCGCGGCGGCCGCCGGCCTCTCGCGCGACGAGTTCGTCCTCGGCCGGGAGGCGGTGCCGTTCCGCCCGTCCCGGCCGGCCGGGTCGTTCGAGTCGTACGGCCGCGTCCTCCACCGGAGCGCCGCGTACCCCTTGCCCGGACGCTTCCACATCGACCGGGAAAGCTCGTTTCTCTACGACGACGCCTCGGTCGCCGGCCTCGTCGACGCCGCCCGCCTCTCGCGCCTCTCGCTGCAGACGGTCGTTCGCCAATCCCCCGGCACCTGCTTCACCGCGATGGAGATCGCGGAGGCGTTCCGGCTCGGGGCCCACGCGCCGTGGAAGAAGAACCGCCCCGAGGAGTTCCGCACGGGGCGCCACCTCGTCGCCGCCGACCGGGGCGGGGCGATCCTCCTGCCGCCGGTGGGGGTGCACGACCGGATCGACGAGTTCGATTTCGCGAGCCTCTACCCGCACATCATGGTCCGCCAGAACCTCTCCGCGGAGACCCTCGACTGCCGCTGCTGCCCGGAGAGCCCCCGCCGGGCCCCCGGGCTCGGCTACCGCTCCTGCACGCGACGGACCGGCCTCATCCCCCGTACGCTCGCCCCGCTCCTCGCCCGTCGCCTCGCCTACAAGGCCGCCCGCGCCGCCCCCGGGGTGTCGCCCGAGGAGGCGGCCCGCCTGAAGCGCCGGGTGAAGATGCTCAAGTGGGTCCTCGTCACCGCGTTCGGCTACCAGGGGTACCGGAACGCGCGGTTCGGCCGTATCGAGTGCCACGAGGCGATCAACGCCTACGCGCGCGAGCTGCTCGCGACGCTCGTCGCGGAGGCGGAGGCGGCCGGCTACCGCGCCATGCACGGGATGGTCGACTCGCTCTGGCTGCGCCCGAGTGACCCGGACGCTCCGCCCGACGCGCCCGCGTTCGCCCGCCGGATGAGCGAACGGTTCGACCTCCCGCTCGAGTACGAGGGCCGGTACCGCTGGATCGTCTTCCTGCCGGCCGTGACCCACGGGCTCGGCGTGCCGAACCGCTACTACGGCCTCTACGACCACGGGGAGTTCAAGCTCCGGGGGATCGGTGGGCGGCGCCACGACACGACGGGGCTCGTCCGCCGGTTCGAGTCCGAGGTGCTGTCGCTGTTCCGCCGCGCCGCCGACGCCGACGGGGTCCGCGCGCTCCTCCCCCGAGCGCTCGCGCGGGCCGACCTGTTCGCCGACCGTCTCGCGTCGGGCCGCTGGCCGGTCGAGGAGCTCCTCATCACCCACCGGATCGGCCAGGCGCCGTCCGCGTTCGTGACGTTCACCGACACGGTCGCCGCGCTCCGCCAGCTCGCGGACGCCGGGGCGGTCCGGGAGGCCGGGGAGAAGGTCCGGTTCGTCGTCCTCGACCGGCGCAGCCGGTCGTTCCGCAGCCGGGTGCGGGCCGCCGAGCTGCTCGTCGGCGACGAGGCGTACGACGTCGGCGCGTATCTCGAGATCCTCGCCCGGGCCGCCGAGACGATCCTCGCACCGCTCGGCGTCGAACGGGAGGAACTGCTCGCCCGGTGGGGGGCGCCGCCTCGTCCCGAACGGCACGCGTACCGGTCGCCCGAGACGCGCGCGCAACGTCGGCTCGCGGAGGCGTCGGGGGTTTTGTAACAGATCGCGGCCCTTCGGCCCTCCGATTGGGGTGTAACGGCCGACGGCTTGGTGTTTCAAATTCCCCCCCGTTCGTATATTTAAAGAACCTGAGGGGAATTGGAGTTCGTGAGTGGCCGGAGGAGGGCGGAAGAGGCTGGCGGAAACGCAAGAAGCAGTCACCAGCGGACGCTCGAAGCGAAACCGTCCCGGCCCCATGTCACGGTAGGTCTTGGGAGTCAGGAACCGGAACGCTCAGACGCCTCCGCATGGAGGTCGATCAGCGCCGAAGACCTCCTCGGCGCCCTAAGCGAAATCGAGCGAAAATTCGCACCGAAACGGCTTAACATTGCGGGCCGATTGGAGCTCCCGCTGGCCCATCCACGGGTTGCGATCATCGGAACACGGACCGCATCACCGCAGGGGGTGAAGACCGCTTCCCATCTAGCCGAGCGACTGGCGCGCAACGGAGTCACGATCGTGAGCGGGCTGGCCCGAGGGATCGATACGGCGGCTCACGAGGCAGCCATCGGGGCAGGCGGAGCCACGGTCGCCGTTCTGGGAACCCCTCTGTCAGAGACCTATCCCAAAGAGAACGCCTCACTTCAACGGTTGATCATGGCCCAACACTTGGCCATCAGCCAGTTCGCTGAAGGACGGCCGGTTCAGCGCCAGAACTTCATCCTCAGGAACCGAACGATGGCGCTGATCGCGGACGCGTCGATCATCGTCGAGAGCGGCGAGGGGGGAGGATCGCTGCATCAGGGATGGGAGGCGCTGCGGCTCGGTCGCCCTCTCTTCATTCACGCAAGCGAGTTCAGCAAGAAGGGGTTAGGCTGGCCACGAGCCATGGTCAGATACGGAGCCGTGGAGTTCAACGACCCCGAGGAGGTTCTCAGCGCCGTCCCAAGTGCGAGCGTAGGGCTTGCAGTCGCTTCGCTTGACACGGCTTGAGTTCGCTTCTCTCCTCTCGTACTCTCCGAGAGGAGGGGGCGATCTGGGCCAGCAGTCGAGAAACCTCATGCTGACGCTGAAGGACGGAAGGCTCACGGGGGCACCGCCGGAATCACTCCCTTCCCAGATCGCAGCCCACCTCAGAAGGTCCCCCGCGACGACGGTACTGTTCTCTCCGTTCCTAGCCGCGACCTCGGTGATCGTGCCGGTACCAAAGAGTTCACTTCAGAAGGAAGACTCCCTGTGGGTACCTGCTCAACTCGCCGCAGCGCTGGTCCACGCGGGATTTGGAAGTCGGGCGGCCTCTCTGCTGAATCGGAGTGAGGCGATACCGAAGGCTGCGACGAGTGACCCGGGCGCACGACCGGATGCGCTGAGGCACTATCGGACCCTGGCGGTCCAGAAGGACCTCGGCACGATACGCCAGATCCTCCTGGTCGACGATGTTGTCACTTCCGGCACTACTCTGCTCGGGTCGGCGAACCGCCTGGCCGACGCTTACCCCGGCGTTCCGATCCGGTGCTTCGCGGCGATGAGGACCGAGAGCGACCCCGCCGGTCTCACCGCCTTGATCGACCCCGTCGTCGGAGAGATCACATTGCGCCCGAACGGCAAAGTTCGACGCAGGCCCTGACCCGGCCGATCTAGGATCCCTGCGAGGCGTGAGCGATCCCCGGGATGAGTAGGGTCTAGCCCAACTCAGCTGAACAGCGATGCTTCTGAATGCTTGAGCCGCGATCGGGTTCGACGAACTCGAGGGAATAGTTGAGCCCCACAGCGGTACAGCTCCGGGGCCGGCGCGGGCTTTTAGCCCGGCGCCGGCTGGATAGGAAAATGACCGGTCGGCCCCGACGAACCGAGCCGTCCGCGGCGATCACCGGGCGGCGGGCACGGGGGTCCGCGC
>JBAQAF010000055.1:0-5434 GCA_049285595.1 Thermoplasmata archaeon | reverse complement strand
GGGGAGAGCGGGGACCGACGGAGGCGCGACCGAGGGCGCGGGCGGCCGGCGGCGGCCGATATAGGCGCCCGCCCCGACCGCGGCGGCCATGATCCCCGCGTAGAGCAGGAAACTGTAGGGGGCGTTCCCGAGCCACTCCAAGGAAGGCACGAATCCGAGAAGATTCACGGCAACCCGCACCGAACTATGCCCGTAGAGTCGATTGGTCTCGACGCTCGCGGACGCGACGGCGTGCGAGCCGAGATAGCAGGCCGGGACCGAGAGGTGGGCGCTGGCCGTCCCCCGGGAGTCCGAAGCGACCGTCACGGATTCGAACGCTCCGGCGCACGGCCCGGCTGGCGAGCCGCCGGTGAGTCGCAGGACGACCGGAGCGTCCGTGAGCGGGGCTCCGCTCGACCAGTTGGTGAGCACGACGTTCAGGGTCATCGAGCCCCCCGGCGCGACCGTGGCCGGGCGCTCCGAGAGCGTGATATTGACGAACGATCCCGCGAGCTGGGTATTGAGCGGGGCCGCGCGGGGCGTTCCCCACCCGGTAACCGCATCCCATCCCGGGCCCGCGGTCGCGATGCAGTTCGCCCCACCCTGGACATCCACGACGCCGTCGTTGGGGCTGCCCGCGGTCTCGTTCGCGATGAAGTGGTAGAGGCGATCGGTGAAGAACCCGAGGGGATGCCCGACGTGGACATCGAGCTCGGCGACGAGCCCGGCCCACAGCGGCGTCGCAAAGCTCGTCCCGTCGGCTTCCTGGTCCGCGCCATCGTAGTAGAGGAAGTTGTTCACCGCGGAGGCACTGACATCCGGCGTGCCGCGGCCACCGCCCGCCGCCTCGATCGCCGTCTTCGAGCTACTGACGAGCTGCCAGCCCGGGGCCCGGAAGTCGGCCGAGAATCCACCGCCACTGAGGCTCCAGCCGGTCTCGCCAAATCCCGTGATCATCCCCAGGCCGTCCCGGTCGATCGTGACCTCCGTGCCACCGACCGCCAACACCTGCGGAGAGGAGGCGGGGAACTCCGGGGCAACCCCTCCCACGCAGGTCGCGTTCAGGTCGCCGCCCGTGTCGCCGGTCGCCGCCAGCACGGTGATCCCACGCCCGGCAGCCTCCGAGAAGAGAGGGTCCCATGCGGACGCGAGCGATCCCGAGTTCGACTCCGGGGCGCCAAACGACATCGAGATCGCGCTGACCCCGGGGAGCGATAGAGCCTCTTCGAAGGCGTCCGTAAGATTCACCGTCGACGGAGCTGAGGCGTAGACCGCATCGAGCGTCGCTCCCGGCGCCATCGACCCGGACCACTCGAGGTCGAGCGTCATCTCCTCGACCGCGAGCTCATCGCTCGCGGTCAGCGCGGAGGCGCTCGGCAGGGGCGCCCCGTCGATCGGGTAGGGGGTGATGGTCGGGGCGGGAAAGGTGGACGGGTAGTTGTCCGCGTAGAACGTGCTGATGTCGGACGGGGCGTAGCCGGCCCCCCAGAGGACGAGGGCGATCGACTCCCCCGCGGCGTACGAGGCTCCCCCGGTCAGATTGTAGAGTCCCGACAGGCCGTACAGCGTTCGGGCCATCCCGGGCGTGAACGAACTCCCCACGGCGGGGCGCGAGCCGGCCGCTGACACGCCGGAGGCGGGGAGCACGGTCGGCGTCACCGCCAGCGAGAACGTCTCGTACCCGCTCGACAGCCCGACGACCCCGGCGACTTCCGTTTCGATCGCCGAGGGGAGCGACGGAGAGGTCGCGGGATAGACGGCGGATCGACCGTGATACGTTCCGGCGAGCAACACGGTGCCGAACGCGCGGTCGAGCGCCGACGGCGCCCCCTCGAGGGAGAGCGCCAGCCGGTCGGGCCATGCATGCACCACCGTAAGGCCCTCCCCGACAAAGTAGGCCTCGGCCGACGCGTAGGCCTCGGGGGAAAGGCCATCGGAGTTCGCGTACCCCGAGACCGGGACCGGTGCATTTTGACCGGCGAGCGCGCCCGATCCGTTCGTGGGCCGGAACACCACATCGACCGATTGCGCACGGGCCAGGGGTACTGCGCCGAGAGTATCGGCCCCGTGCCAGCCCTCGAACCCGGCCCGCTCGGCAAAACCCGCCGAGGGGGGCGCTACGGCCCGGCCGATGGCGCCGATCGCGGGAGAGGATTCGCCGCGCAGGACGGGGGGGCTCGCCAGGCCGAGCAGCAGCAGAGCGGCCACCGCCACGATGCCCGCCGGGCCGTGCCCGCGACGCCGGACCGGACGTCCCACGGAAGTATAGGGTCACGAAGGGCGGAAATACCTATCCCGGGGACCACCGGCGCCGGTCACTTTCGGATGGGATGGGTGTATCCGGGCGGGAGGTGGAACGATCCCGGACCGCCGTAGGGATCCGGCCGCGCCGTCGGGGGTTCCCCCCGCTTTTCCGCCAGGTAGGCGTCGATCGCCACGACCGCCTCCATCGCGGCGCCCATCGCGTAGACGACCGAACGGCCGCCGGCAGCGAAGATCCCGGGGACGCCAGTGCGGTACCCGGGCCCCTGACCCTCCGGCCAGCCCTGGGAGGTCACTTTGAGGTCGAGCTCCGGACCGAACCCGAGGAGGTCCGCCTTCTGCCCGACGGCGACGATCACCGTGTCGCAGGGGATCGTCGTCTCGGACCCCGCGACGGGGATCGGGGTCCGGCGGCCGCCAGCATCCGGCGCGCCGAGCTCGATCGTCTCTACGACGAGGCCTTCCACGTGGGTGGTGCCCGCGATCCGGACCGGCGATCGTTGGAAGACGAATCGGATCCCCTCGTGTTCGGCTCCCTGCACTTCTTCGGGGTCCGCCGGCATCTCCCCGCGGCTGCGACGATAGACGAGGGTGACCGTCGCCCCGCCCGACGACCGCAGGGCGGTCCGCACCGAGTCCATCGCCACGTCCCCACCGCCGACGACGACGATCTCCCGACCGACAGGAACGGTGATCCCCCCGTTCGTCTCCTTCAGGAACTCGAGCGCTGGAATGACCCCCGGAAGGGACTCCCCGGGAACGCCCAGGACCCGGTGGTCCGGCGTGCCGATCGATACGAACACCGCGAGATACCCCTCCGTGAGCAGCGACGTCAGGGGCCGGTCGCGGCCGATCTTCTTCCCTCGCTCGAACGAGACGTCAAGGTCCCGGAACCGGGCGACGTCCGTCTGCACATCGGCGTCGGTCATCCGGTACCCGGGGATCGTCTGCATCAGACCCCCGACCCGCTCTTCCTGTTCGAAGACCGTCACGCCGTAGCCGCGCACGCCGAGGTCCCAGGCGGCCATCAACCCGGCCGGGCCGGCGCCGACGACCGCGATGCGCTGGGACTTCGGCTTCGACGGCTGGTAGAGAAGATCGCTCGAACCGTAGTCCAGCGCCGCGCGTTTGAGGTGCCGGATCGCGATCGGCACCCCCTTCTTCGTGATCACGCACGACTCCTCGCAGTAGTGGTAGCAGACCTTGCACAGCGAGGTCGAGAGCGGATCGTCCCGCAAGGTTACCCGGGCCGCGCCGTCGAAATCATCCGCGGCGATCAGGCGGATGTACTCCTTGCAGTCCTGCGTGATCGGGCACGCCTCGACGCACCACGGACGTCGGCACTGGATGCACCGCTTCGCCTCGAGGACCGCGTCCTCCCGGGAGTAGGCGTGCAGCACCTCCCGGAAGTCCCCGGTACGCGTTTCGGCCGGTTCCTCCGGGACCGGGACCCGCACGGGGTTCAGCTTGGGCGGGGGCGGGCGCGCGATCGGTAGATCCGTGGCCATGAGAGCGGTCGTACACTCCCGCCGCTCGGTAATAGGTTGGAGGACTCCGGCGGCTGGTGCGCGTCCGACATATACGAGCGCCGGTCTCGAACGGTCGCCGGGCTCGGCCGGCGGCGGTCGTTCGTGGTCCTCGATTCCTTGGGAAAGTCCCTGCGCGGTGTCCTCCAGAAGATCGCGAAGGGATCCGTCATCGACGAGGCACTCCTCGCCGACGTCGTCCGCGACATCCAGCGGGCGCTCCTCCAGGCCGACGTCAACGTCCAGCTCACGATCGACCTCACGCAGCGCGTCCGTCGTCGGGCGACCGAGGAGCGGCCGCCGAGCGGCGCGAGCCTGCGCGATTTCCTGATCCGGATCATCTACGAGGAGATCCGGGGCATCCTCGGCAAGGACCGGCCGTTCGAGGCGAAGCCCAAGCGGATCCTCCTCGCCGGCCTGTTCGGTCAGGGAAAGACGACGACCGCCGGCAAGCTGGCCCGTTACCTCCAGAAAAAAGGGGTCCGGGTCGCTCTGGTCGGCGCGGACGTCCACCGACCGGCGGCGATCGACCAGCTCGAGCAGCTCTCGAAGAAGATCGGGGCGGAGTTCTACTCGAACCGCGCCGAACCGAAGGCCGAGAAGATCGTGCGGGAGGCGCTCGACCGGCTCGCGCCCCATACCGCGCTGATCGTCGACACGGCGGGCCGCAGCGGGATCGATGCCGAACTGATCGAGGAGCTGAAACGCGTGCGCGCGGTCCTCGAGCCGGAAGAGACGTTCCTCGTCCTGGACGCGGCGATGGGCCAGAGCGCGGGCCGCAGCGCGGAAGCGTTCCACAAGGCGGTCGGCCTCACGGGCGTGATCCTCACGAAGCTCGACGGCTCCGCGAAGGGCGGTGGGGCGCTCTCTGCCGTCGCCGTGAGCGGCGCGCCGATCGTCTTCCTCGGCACCGGCGAACATCTCGACGAGCTCGAACGGTTCGATCCCACGCGGTTCGTCTCCCGGCTTCTCGGGATGGGGGACATCCAGACGCTGCTCGAGCGGTTCGAGGAGCTGTCGAACAAGGAGGCCGCGGAGACGGCGGCCAAGCATCTCCTCGGCGGCCGGTTCTCGCTCCGCGACATGCGCACGCAGCTCGACTCGCTCGGGGAGATGGGACCCGTCTCGAAGCTCGTGTCGATGTTCCCGGTGCTCGGCGGAGCGAAGCTCGATGACCAGCAGCTCGACCAGACGCAGCAACGACTGCGGCGCTTTCGCGCGATCCTCGACTCCATGACCGCCCAGGAGCTGGACGATGCGCAGGTGATCAAGGCCGACCGGGTCCACCGGATCTCGCGCGGGAGCGGGCAGCGCCCGCAGGAGGTGCGCGCCCTCCTGAAGCAGTACGAGACGACCCGCAAGGCCGCGCACGGCCTCGTCTCGAACCGCCGCCTACGGCGCCAGCTCGAAAAGCAGTTCGCGAGCGGGACGAACGCGCCCCCGGAGTGAGCCCGCGGACCAGCGATGGAAGCGGTCGAACTTCTCGAAGCGACCGTCGGAGGGCTCCTCCTGTTCGTCGTTCCGGGCTTCACGCTCGCCCGGTGCCTCTTCCCCGAATGGCGGTTCCGCGGCCCGGACGGCGCCCGGCGCGCCCTCGAGACGGCGACCCTCGCCTTCGTGCTCAGCATCGCCCTCACCGTCCTCGTCGGCTCGGCGCTGCTCGGCCT
>JBAQAF010000054.1:0-10167 GCA_049285595.1 Thermoplasmata archaeon | reverse complement strand
AAGCGAAAGCACGTCGACCCCGAGCCCATGCTCGAGTTGGCCCGGACGCTGATGGCGAGAGCGCTGGATCCGAATGCCGGTCGAGAGAGATTCAGGGCGGAGTGGTGGCGCTAAGCGATAACACATGAAACCGAATCGGTGTCGGAGGTCGGGTCGCTTTCACTTTCCTCGACCCGGTTCGATCGGGTCATGGGTAAATCTCAGCCGGCTCGAGCCGGGCTGGCCGCGTCAGTTGGGTCGGACTCGTCGGTGGCCCGGTCTTCCGACTCTCGGCGAACGACCACAAAGACTCTCCTTCCAAGATAGGACTTCGGGCAATCGATTTTTGCACCGTTGCCAAACGACGTCACCACCTTTTCGAACACTGCCGAGATTCCCTCGACCTTCAATTGGGTCCTCTCCTGTCCGGCCGCGGTCACCATCACGCAACGTATATACATTGTATATATTACCCCGCGGATGGCCGGGTTCTGCAAGGTTGGCGGTGCCACGTTTGAGATGGTCAGTCGTGGGACCCGATCAGCTGCGTGGGGTGCTCAAAACGCAAGGAGTACGCGTTTCCGAGCCCAGCTCTCGGCGGCTATGACCCGAGTTTGTAGACACAGCCTAATAACTTCCCAACATCCATTCCCGGTGACAGTGGTCCAGACCACGCAGCTCCAGGGGGGCGCTAATCAGTGGGAAGGTCGAACGATGAGGCACTGTACCGTTCATCGGGGCCGTCCCACTGTCTGGCGTAACCGGAGCAGGGAGGGCAACCACGGCGGGCGTTGGGGCCGCGGCCGAGACTCCCTGTTGGCTAGGCCTGCCAATCGTGCTGTCGGACCACGCGGTCTCGACCGCCCGGACGCTCCAGCTGGACCTCTTCGACATCGCGCTCTCGCTCGAACAGGGCGAGGACTGCGAGCACTCACGACGTCGAGCTGGCACCCGCGAACGGTGCATCCAGTGGGGACACCGCCGGGTCCGCTTCGTGGTCACCCGAACGACCTCTGGGTGGTTCGAGGGTGCAGAAGTGTGGCTCGTAGTGACGATCGGGGAAATCGGTAGGTCATGACCGATATCGACCCGGCGACCTGTCAGCACCCTAAGGACCAGCGCCACGCCGGGTCGCAGATTATCGAGGGGGAACGGGTACGGATCGAAACATGCGCCCTTTGTGGAACCGTCTTTGTCCACCCCGGTGACACTGGTAAGATCTTGGAACGTAGGGGCCCGGCCGACGCGCCTCGTCTGAATGGTGCGCGGGAGGTCGTCCTTGCGCTCTTAGGAGCCGAGCCTGATGCCCCGATGGTCAATCGGCTCGGGGTAATGAAAGACGCCTTCTTGCTCGAAAAGGAGAGCGCGCCGGCCGTAGGTATCGGACTCTCCAGCCTCCATTTCGTTCCGTACAAGCAGGGCCCGTTCAGTCGGGAAGTTAGCGATGCCCTCGATGCCTTGGACGCCGATGGATACCTGACGGTGGAGACATTCGGCCGCCAACAGAAGTTCACTCTTACGGCCAAGGGGAAAGCCGCTGCTCACCAGCTCATGAGTAGGATTGGCGAGAAGGCTGCGGCCAACTTGGCACGGAAGCGCCGGGCATGGGACCAGCTTGGATACCTCGGCATTCTACAGAAAGTCTACCACGAGTACCCCGCGTACACTTCCGAGTCGGAGATTGCCGATCGAATCAAGCCGGGGGGCCGCCGACATTAGAGCGATTGAGAAGGTCCGAGTTCTACACGGCGGAGAACCGACCAAGGGTCGCGTGATACGAGTCCAGGGCGACCCTCACACCTTCGAGACTCCGCAGCGCGTCCCGATGTCTTCCGAGGCCAACGCGAAGAATGTCTTGCATTTTGACGAACCGTGGGACAACCCGGTCTTCGAGGCTGCTGGCCGGTTCGACAAACAGGCGTGGCTAGCTGGACTCCACAGCAAGAACGGCAAGTACGCCAACCAGCTTAGGCGTGTCCGGGCGCAGGTCAACCGGTTCGCCGGGTACGCGCTCACGAAGTACTATCCTCACATTGGCTCTGAAGCGGGGCTCTCCGGGAGCGATCTCCGAATTCTCATAGAACTACAGGTCGAGGCCGGTTGCAATGTGGTGGCGTTGCCCGAACCAAGTAGAGGGTGTTCGGTCGCAGAGTTCGCAAAGAATCTAGAAACCTACTGGGAGTTTACGAGTCGGCTGGATACAGACGTCGCCCTCATGCCGTACCTGCACCTCGGCCAGGATGCAGACCGGTTCAAGGCGAAGCTCGAGATAATCGCTGAGCACGAACATGCGCTCTGGTGTCTCGGGCTGGTCTATGCCTCCCCTCTTACCTACCGTCCCAATTACGAGCGGATTGCCGAGTTCGGACATAGGGACCTCTGGATCCATTGCTCGGGAGTCCGCCGCTACGTGAGTCCTCAACGCCCTGTGAGTCAACTCCATTCCGTCCAGTTCTTCGGCGTGGATTCCGTCGCTTGGGGGATTCCCCGTCCCGCGCCCTCAGCGTTCGCAGAAGGTGAGGGGCGCAGCGCGCCAGCACCACCACCTCCTCCACCGAGCCCGGCGAGCGTCCGCTATTTCAGCCGGTCGGGACTCGATTACCCCCGTATGGGAGATCTCTGTGACGGTGGGAAGCAACTACCGTGCGGATGCCCGGCGTGCAAGTCTTCAACGCTGGAGGACACGCTTGCCGAGTTCGCCTCTCTGGGAAGCGGTGATGATCTCGAGACACAGGCGCGAGCCTTCGCCAAGGTCCACGACGTTTACGCATCGATGGCGGAATTTGACGTGGCCCGTACGGAGATAGCAGAGGACCGGCTCACCAAGTACTATCGTGCTAAGCCCGCCATGAAGGCCTTCCTATCCCTTTGAAGAGCCAGGGGTCCTCGGTCACTACGGAAAAAGCCTGGCCTAATCTCCTCGAGGCTTTCCTTTTGGTTTCGTTCTCGGAAGGCTCGGCGCGAGTGGCCCTCCGTACTTTGTGTGTCGGTCGACCATAATGTCCAATGCCTCCATGATCTCCTCGCTCGAATATCCCCAGAATCTATCGGCAACCAGCGGTTCGTCAACGACCAGCCGTCCGGACTCGTCGCGTTTGACGTCCTTTTTGTCGGGTGGGATAAGCCCCTTGCGAACGTACCAATCGAAAACTCTGACGGCGAGTTGCTGGTCGGATAAATCCGCCCCCGCCGCGTACACTCGTGCCCACCGAGCCAAGCTCCGAGGGACCCTCACCGAAAAACCTCGCAGCGCGCTTGACAAGTAGGCAGGCTTCGGTTCGGCGGGGAACTCTTCGGGCCACTCGTACCCGGCCCAGAGATCGGGCGGCAGCCGACCGCCAAGGTACAGCGTGTACGCGTGGACGGCGGATTCGCCCTGAGTTCGTAAAGCTCATCCCTGATAACCTGCGCGAGGGAGTAATCTACATCTCGATTCCCTACCGTACTGCTACCCACCGATGCGCTTGTGGCTGTGGAAACATCGTTGTAACCCCGCTTCATCCGACCCAGTGGTCGCTCACCTACGATGGCAAGTCGGTCTCGTTGTGGCCCTCCATAGGGAGCTGGAGTTTCCCCTGCCGCTCGCACTATTGGATCCGGGGGAACCGGGTGATTTGGGCGGCCCCCTGGGATGAGGCACTGGTCGAGGCGGGCCGAGAGGCGGAGGAGGAGGCCAGGAGACGCTACTTTTCCAAGCCTCAGTCAGGGAAGACCCCGGAAGCTCCGACTCGTGAACACGGAAAGAATCACAGCGAATCGAACAGAATCACACCGACGATTCATCCAGAAGAAAAATCCCAAAGCCATGCCATGCCTAGGCATGGTGTAGCAGATGTGTGCTACAAACGGTACAGCGGCCCGATGAACCTATAAATAGTGGCCCTCATTACCGAAGGGTAGAAGCTATGAAGCCCACCTCCCCGTCCTCGGCGGCAGCGAAGGTCCGGCCTACTCCGAAGTCCGTCCGCGGTCCGGTCGCCCTGTCGACCTCACCCGCGATCCCCGTCCCCCCTCCCGTTTCGGACGCCTGTCCGAACTGCGGATCGGCACACCTGATCCGGGACGAGATCCGGGGAGAGATCGTCTGCGCGGACTGTGGTCTGGTCGTCGACCAGAGCGCTCTCGTGAGCGACCGGGGCCAGCGCGGCTCGAAGGAAGACACCGGACGCGAGGCCCGGGGCTGGGGCCCGGTCATTTCGCCGCTGATGCCCGACAAGGGCCTGTTCAGCGAGATCGGTGTTCCGACTCGGGACTTCCAGGGGAACTCCCTCTCGCGCAATACGTCGCTCAAGTTCTACCACCTGCGAAAGCTGAACCATCGGCTACGGGCGGCCCGCACCCACCAGCGTAACCTCGTGGTCGCGCTCGGCGAGCTGAACCGGCTGGCCGGGGTCCTCGGTCTCTCGCGGGAGGTCAAGGAGTCGGCGACGTACATCTACCGTCGGGCGCTCGAGCACAAGGCGACCCGCGGAAAGAAGATCGTCGCGCTCGTCGCCGCGAGCCTCTACGCCGCCTGCCGGCAGTGCCACGTTCCGCGGACGATGAAGGAGATCATCGCTCACTCGAAGGCGACTAAGATCGAGGTGGGCCGGGCGTACACCCTGTTGGCCCGCGAGCTCAAGCTCGGGCTCAAGCCCGTCGAGCCGCGCGACTACCTCGTGCGCTTCACCCAGGACCTGAACCTCTCCAAGGAGGTCCGGCAGAAGGTGCTCACGCTCCTCGAACAGGTGGAGCAGGTCTACTCGACGAGCGGCGTGCTCCCGAACGGGATCCTCGCGACGATCATCTACATCGCGTCGAACCTGATGGGCGAGCCTCGCAGTCAGGACCGGATCGCCGCCGTCGCGAACGTGACGCCCGTCACGATCCGCAACCACTACAAGGAGCTCCTCGACCTCCTCGGCCTGCCAAAGAACCTCACGAACCCCCAGGCGCGAGGGACGCTACCGGGCGACGCCGACGCCAAGCTCGCGGTGGACGCCGCGGCCGGTGCCCACTAGGCGCCGCAGCCGGACCGGGGGGCTCGGCCCCCCGGAAGACAGATGAACCCTCGGTGGGCTCTTGCGCCGTGGCGGCCACAGGAGCGCTAAGCTACTCGTCCTACCGGACGTACCTCGAGTGCCCGCTCCGCTGGAAGTACCTTTACGTCGAGCGGCGCCCCGAGACCCCTCGAGGGTACTTCACCTTCGGCCGGGTGGTGCACTCGGTCCTCGAGGAGCTCGTCCGCCCCCTCGTCGTACCGGCGGCCCGCCGCACCGAGGGTGGCGAGAGCCAGCGAACGCTCGACGATTGGCGAGGCAGCGCTCCCGCCGACGCCGCGCCGCTCCCTCGGATGACCCCGGAAGCGCTGATCGAAGCGTACGACCGCGCCTGGTCCAGCGAGGGATACACCTCCCCGGAGGAGGAGGCCCGCTACCGATCGCTGGGGCGTGATCTGCTGCTCAAGTACCACGACCAGATCGAACGGGACCCGCCCCGGCCGGTGGCGGTCGAGCAGCATCTCGAGGCGAAGTGGGACGGGATCCCGATCCACGGATACATCGACCGGATCGACCGGACGAGCACGGGGGGGCTCGAGGTGATGGACTACAAGACGTCGCGCGAGCTCTCGCAGGAGGATGCGCGGGAGTCCGACCAGCTGTCGATCTACCAGGTCTTGGTGGAGAGCAACTACTCCGAGCCCGTCGAGCGACTGACGCTCTACCACCTTCGCACGCTCACGCCCTTGAGGACGCGGGCGCGGGACCGCAGCTCCCTCGACCCGCTGCACGTTCGCCTCGGCGCGGTCGCCGATGGGATCCGAGAGCAGGCGTTCGAGCCGACCCCCGGCCGACAGTGCGCCCGGTGCGACTTCCGTACGATCTGCCCCGAGTTCCGGACGGTTCCGACGGAGGACGGCGAGCGGCTGACGGCCTTGGTCGATCGGTTCGAGGGCCTCCGGGCCGACGAGCGTCGTCTCGAGCTCGAGCTCGCCCGTACCGCCGACGAGCTTCACCGCGCGGCCGAGTCGTTGGGCGTCCACCGGGTCCCGGGATCCCGCTCGATCGCGATCCGCCGCCGCGAGGAGGCCTGGCAGTTCTCCCTCGATACCATCCGGCCCCTGCTCGAGAGCTCGGGCGTTGCGGCGCGCCTGGGCCAGGAGTCCCCCGACGATGTGAAGCGGCTTCTGCGGGACCCCGAGGTGCCCGCCGAGCTGCGCCGGAAGGTCTCCGAGACCGGCTCGCGGCGCGTGCGCTGGTACTGGGAGCTCGAGGGGGGCGACGGCGCGGCCGGGAAGCCCCGGTCCGCGCAAAGGCTATGAAACTCGCTCGATAGTCTCGCCTATGGGGATTCCCCTCGCGTCCGAGGCGCGCCTGCGCCCTCTTTCGGGCCGGGCGCCGACGATCACGACCCTCTGCTCGCATTCCTCGCTGCAGATCTTCCACGGCGCTCGCACCGAGGGATTCTCGACGCTCGGCGTGTGCGTTGGGCCCGGGCCGAAATTCTATGACGCCTTCCCGCTGGCGCGGCCCGACCGGTTCCTCTCCGTCGCGAAGGTATCGGAGCTGCCCGACGCCGCCCCGGCGCTCCGCGAGGCGGGGGCGGTCCTGATCCCCCACGGCTCGTTCGTCGAATACCTCGGCGCCGAGGCGTTCGGGAAGCTCGACGTCCCCGTGTTCGGCAACCGCGCCGTGCTCGCGTGGGAGTCGGACCGACGCAGGGAGCGCGATTGGCTCGAATCGGCGGGCGTCTCGATGCCGGAGCGATTCGAGGACGCCTCCGAGGTCGACGGTCCGGTGATCGTGAAGTACTACGGCGCGAAGGGCGGCAAGGGGTTCTTCCTCGCCAAGAACCGCGAGGCGCTCGCCGATTTCAAACCGAGCGGCCCGTATGTCATCCAGGAGTACGTTCTCGGCACGCGCTACTACATGCACTTCTTCTACTCGCCGCTCTCCGACCGCGGCTACCGGGTCGGCCACGGGTCGCTCGAGCTCCTCGGGATGGACCGTCGGGATGAGGCGAATATCGACGAGCTGTACAAGCTCGGGGCCCAGGAGGAGCTCCTCAAGGCGGGGATCCGGCCCACGTTCGTCGTCACGGGCAACGTCCCCGTGATCCTGCGGGAGTCGCTTCTCGGGAAGGCGTTCGACGTCGCCGCCCGCATCGTGGAACGGTCGATCGAACTGTTCGGCGGGATGGTCGGACCGTTCTGCGTCGAGGGGATCATGACCGAGGAGCTCGAGTTCAAGGTGTTCGAGATCTCCACTCGGATCGTCGCGGGGACGAACCTGTTCATCTCGGGGAGCCCGTACTCCGATTTCATCGAGCCCGGCCTGTCGACCGGCCGACGGATCGCGCAGGAGCTCAAGCGCGCGCAGTCGACCGGTCGCCTCGCCGAGGTGCTCAGCTGACGCCCGCCCCCGTGCGAGATTAAGAGAGGTCGGCGGTTCGTTCGCCCCACGTCCCGATGTCGTCCGCCATCGTTGCCGACCATCTCGGCAAGGTGTACCCCCACGCCCCGCCGGGCGTCGCCGCTCTCGAGGACGTCTCGCTCCAGGTACCGACCGGCGGAGTTTACGGCCTGATCGGCCGGAACGGCGCCGGCAAGACGACGTTCATCCGGATCGCGGCGACCCAGCTCGCGGCGAGCTCCGGGTCGATGCAGGTCCTCGGCCACGACATCGCGACGGAGGAGCGTGCGATCCGCGCCCGCATCGCTTGCGTCCCGCAGGAGTCCCGACCGCTGTACTTCCTGCGGACGGAGGAGGTCGTGTACCTCTATCTCAAGATGCGCGGGCTCCCGTCGATCGACGCCCGTCGGCGGACGAAGGACGCGCTGGAGGAGCTCTCCCTCACCGAGCACCGGACTCGCCTCGTCAGCCGCCTCTCGGGCGGCACGCGGCGCCGGGTCCTGTGCGCCATGGTGCTCGCCTCCGACGCGGACATCATGTTCCTGGACGAGCCGACGACCGGTCTCGACCCGCTGGCCCGACGCGAGGTCTGGCAGGCGATCCGACGGGCGAGCCGGGAGCACCGAACGATCCTCCTCACGACCCACTATCTGGACGAGGCGGAGGCGCTCTCGGGCCGACTTGCGCTCATCGAACGCGGCCGGGTCAAGCTCGAGGGCTCGCCCGCCGATCTGCGATCCCGCGTCCGGTATCCGTACCGCGTGACGATCCAGGGGAGCGTCCCTCGCTCGGAGCTGGAGGGGTTCGGGGACGTCTCGGAGATCGAGGGCGGCTACCTCGTCTTCGCCCGGGAGGACGCGGCCCGCGAGCTCGCCCGGCGCACGCTCGAACGGGGCGCGCGCCTCTCGATGGGGCCGGTCAGCCTCGAGGATATCTTCCTCGAGGTCGTCGGTCGGTCGATCGACGACGCGACCTCTGCGGAAGAGAAGGACCCGGAGGCCGAACCGTGAGCGAGCGCAATCGTCTGCGCTCGCTCGTCACGCTCGTCAAGCTGAACGGGCTGATCCCCATCCGCACGCAGCCGCTCTATCTGGTCAACCTCCTCGCCTCGCCGCTGTCGTTCCTCTTCTTCATCGACGTCATCTCGAAGGGAGCGCTCATCGCCTACGGGATCACCGGCGGATTCATCCTCACCATGCTCTCGGCCGGCACGGGTCTTCAGTCGGACCTGACGCACTACCGTCACGATCTCAAGTTCCAGGACATCGTCATCGCCTCGCCGGTGGAGGCCCCGGTCTACGTCGCTGGGATGGCGCTCAGCGAGCTTGTCTACTCGCTCCCGGGCGTCGGGGTGTTCATCGTGTTATTCGTCGCGAAAGGGTACGCCACACCGGAGGTCGCCCTCGTCGTCGGCGGAGTTCTTGTGCTCGTTTGGGCGTTCGCCACGGCGCTCGCGTTCACCCTCGCGACGTACTTCGAGGACGTTCGGGAGACGTTCATGTTCAGCCCCCTCATCTCGCTCCTCCTGACGGTGCTCCCTCCCGTGTACTATCCCCTCTCGCAGCTGCCGAAGTGGGCCCAGGTGATCGCCCGATTCTCCCCGACGACGTACGCCGCGAACCTCGTCCAGGGAGCGGTCGGCCTCCAGCCGATCACGCTTGAGGGGGCCGCGATCGACTGGACCGTCCTCATCGCGGTGACCGCCGCGCTGTTCGCGATCGCGGCGTTCAAGGCCCGCTGGAAGGAGCCGTAGCGTCGTCCGGCGCACTGCGACGCGACGCGCACCGCGAGTCCTTATGTACCGGGCTCATGGTGCTGGCGCTCGATGCTTTCGTTCGCCGACAGTCGGGGGTTTCCGTCCTCGGACGAACGCTACGCGCGCTGCCTTTTCTGCGGTAAGGAGATGGTCGTCCTCCCGAACGACCGGCGGGCCGGGAGCTGCTTTGACTGCCTCTCCCTCTCCGTCCCGGTCGCCCGGCCGTGCCCGGCGTGCGGTTCGTTCATTCCCGGCGAGGAGCGCGCGGTCGGCTGCTCCGCCTGCGGCTGGTACCCTCTGCGCGACTGACCCCGCGTGCGGCCCTTCCGTCAAGCTTATTCCCCGCGCCCCGTCGGGCGCCTAGGGCGTGCCGAGGTGGCTCAGTCCGGTACGGCGCGAGTCTGGAAAGCTCGTGGCGGAATACGCCTCGGGAGTTCAAACGCCGGGGGCGGCCGCCCCGCCCCGACGGGAATTCTCCCCCTCGGCGCTCCCTCCCGGAAGACCGGTCGATCGCCCCCCGGGGGGTACCTCCCGTGAGCGTCTCGCCGAAGGCGACCCGCCCGGCGCTCCTGCAGATCGACGCGATCCTCACGCGCCTCGGGGCGGCCCCGGCGCTCGAGGAGGTGTGTCGGTTCTTGCGGAGCTCGTTCCCTCACTACCGGTGGATCGGCGTCTACCGGAAGGACGGTGAGACGCTGGTCCTCGACGCCTGGAGCGGGGACGCCCCGACCGAGCACACCCGGATCCCGATCGAGCGCGGCGTCTGCGGACGCGCCGTGCGCGAAGGGCGGACCGTGATCGTCGACGACGTCCGGGCCGACCCGGAGTACCTTGCTTGCTTCCTCGAGACCCGATCGGAGATCGTCGTTCCGATACGGGACGGCGGGGCGATCCTCGGCGAGATCGATATCGATGGGATCGTCGAGGGGGCGTTCGATGCGAGCGACCGGACGTTCCTCGAGGCGGTCGCCGCGAAGCTCAGCCGCGACGTGGCCCGGGTCGCGGCGAACCCGCCGCCGCCCGATTGAGCCGGCGCCGGAT
>JBAQAF010000053.1:0-4216 GCA_049285595.1 Thermoplasmata archaeon | reverse complement strand
CCAGTGGGCGGAGTCCGCCGAACCGCTCGGCGTCGAGCTGCCCCGCCTCCCGGCGTGGGCCACGGAGGCGGCCCGGAGCGCTCCGAACCCCGAACCGTGGGCGGAGGTCGTGCGCGGGATCGAGCGGCTCGCGCAACGCCGGATCGTCACCGCGTTCGAGGAGTGGGAGCGGCGGGAGAAATCCCGGCTCGGCCGCCTCGAGGCGTACGCGGTCGACAGTCGGCTGGAACGCGAGCAGATCGACGACGCGTTGCACGCCGCCCGGGTCGGCGACGTCGCGGCGGCGCTCGGGACGTTCCAGCAGGTCGACCGCGTGGTGGCGCTCAAGGAGCGTCACCTCGACCAGGCCCGCGAGGAGCTCGAGCGGATCGTCTCGCTCCTGAAGGATCTCCAGGCGCTCGGCCTTCCGCTTCCGCTGGACCCCACGGACGCCGCGCGATCGCTCGAGGCCGAGCTGCGGGCCGGACGGCTCGCGGCGCTCAAGCAGCAGATCCGGGCGCTGCGCCTGCGCACGATCGAGCGGCTCAAGACGGCGATGCCGAAGTACGTCGCCGAGTACGGCGACTTCCTCCTGCGGGAGCGCCGGCAGGGGGTCGCGACCGAACGGGAGGCGACCGAGCTCGCCCAGGGAGCGCGCGACGTCTTCCACGGCCATGCCGAGGAAGGGATCCGACGGCTTCGGGGGCTGCAGCAGACGCACGGCTCGCCGTCGAGCCACACCACCCCGCCGCCGTCGCGGACGCGTTAGGGATCGGGGCCGCCTACAGGATCCGCTCGAACAGCTGGACGTCCTCGTTCCACTCGTGTTTGTGGAGGGCGCCGGCGGGAGCGAACCCGAGCCGCTTGAACAGCTTCTCCGCCGCCACGAACCGGGCGAGCGTGTCGACCCAGACCGACCCCGAGCTCGCATGCCGGGCCCACTCGATCGTCGCCCCGACGAGCGCGCTCCCGATCCCCTGCCGCCGCGCGTCGGGGTCGACGGCGAGGTTGACGAGGCGGCAGCTCCCGTGGCGGAGCTCGCAGCCGATCACCCCGAGAAGGCGGCCGTCGCGGCGCGCGGAGAAGTACGTTACCCCCTCCATCCAGCTCGTGAACTCGAGCGGGGACGGTTGCCACGCTTTGATGAGGTCGGTCGGAACGCCGGCCGGTTCCGCTTCCCAGACCTTCTTGTACAGCGAGCAGATCGCGGGCACATCGGAGTGCGTGATCCGCTCGACCAGCACGGGCGCGAGCGCCGGGCGCTCCGCCCCTCGGTTCGACCCGTGCTCTGTTGACACGCTGGGGCCCCCGATGAGCGAGCGACCGGCCGAGGCGCGCGCTCGCTCTTGAACCTTGCTGACCCCGGAGCCCCCGGGAGGATCGGCGGGGCCGCTCAGGGAGTGTGGCGTGCCGGGGTCCGGGGGAACGGCGTCGTCTCGCGGATATGCTCCCGCCGGAGCATCCAGCGGAGGATCCGTTCGACGCCGAGACCGAACCCCGCGTGCGGGACACTACCGTGGCGACGGAGATCGAGGTACCAAGCGTAATCGTCCGGGTTGGCGCCGACGTCGCGGATCCGCTCGGTGAGGAGGGCGACGTCCGTTTCGCGGCAGGAGCCCCCGACCATCTCGCCGTACCCTTCGGGCGCGAGGAGGTCGGCCGCCTCGACGGTCCGTGGATCGTTCGGCGACCGGAGCATGTAGAACGCCTTGAGCTGCCGCGGGAAGTGGGTCACGAACAGCGGCGTCCCCGTCTCGATCGTCAGGGCCCGCTCCTCGGCGGTGCCGAGGTCGCTGCCGAACGTCACGGGGAACCCCTGCGCCGTGAGGCGGTCGATCGCCGCGGAGTAGGTCATCCGGGGGAACGGCGCGCGGACGGCGAGCAGTTCCGCGGGCGGTCGTCCGAGCGTCTCGAGCTCCTTCGGCCGGCGCTCGGCGACGGTCCGCACCACGCTCTCGACCATCCGTTCCGTGAAGTCGAGGAGCCCCGCGAGGTCGCACCAAGCGAGCTCGACCTCGAGATGGAGGTACTCGGTCAGGTGGCGCGGGGTCCGGGACTTCTCCGCCCGGAACGACGGGGTGAGCGCGTACACCCTCTCGTGCGGGAAGAGGAGCGCCTCGAGGTACAGCTGGGCGGTCTGGGAGAGGTATCCCGGACGGCCGAAGTAGTCGATCTGGAACGCTTCCGCGCCGCCTTCCGCCGCGTTCCCCGAGAGGATGGGCGGGGTCATCTCGAGCACCGACTCGCGGTCGAGGAACTCCCGACAGGCGCGCAGCAGCTCGGCCTTCACGCGGAACGTGGCGACGTGCTCCTGCGAGCGGATCACGAGGTGGCGCATATCGAGCCGGAACTCCTCCGTCTGCTCGGCGAAGATCGGGAACGGCTCGCCGGCGTGGATCACCGTGAAGGCGATCGCCCGGACCTCGCGACCTCCCGGCGCCCGACGGTCCTCCGCGACCGTCCCCTCGACCGTGATCGCTCCTTCGACCTGCGTGTGCTCGACCGCAGCGAACTGCACCTCGCCGAGCTGATCCCGTCGCCCTGTCACCTGGACGACGCCCGTTCGGTCGCGCAATAGGAGGAACAGGATCCCGCCCGACGACCGGCCCCGCAGGACCCAGCCGCGCAGGCGCACGGTACGTCCGACCGCCTCCAGGGCGAAGACCCGGTCGATCGGCTCGAATCCCGCGGTGATCACTGGTAGTCCCGCCACTTGTGGCCGCATTTCGTGCACTCGAAGATCCGGGTCTCGGGCTCGTCCGAGCCTCGCGTCTGCCGAAGTACGTAGTACGCCTCGCCGTTGCTGCATTTCGGACACGTCTCGGCGGTCTTCGGCAGCGTCGCCACCTTCGTATCCACGACGGCGACCTCCCGTTCCTTCGGCGTGGAGGAACGGACCTCGACGCCCCGGCCGAGGGGGATGGTACGCCCGCACGAGGCGCACCGCCATACTCCCATCGCCCGGTCGGGTCGCATCAGGCGCTTACAGTCGGGACAGAACATCGCGGCTCAACGACCGGGGAGTGGTTATTTGACGCTTCGCTCGGGCCGGCCGATCAGCCGACGAGCTGCCACGCCGGCGCGGAGCTCGACGGCGGCGCATCGGCGGCCGCGACGCTCAGGGGGAGAGGGGACGCCTTCGCGCCGGGAACCAGCAGCTGGCGCATGTGCTCGGTGCGGCGGGCGAGGTCCTCTTTGGTGCCAATGTCGTGGCGCACATAGTACTCCCCGCGAACGTGGCGCAGCGCCGCCTCGACCCGGACGCCGGCTTCGAAGATGGCGCTCGCCTCGCCGACGAGCGCGATCGCGCGGGAGCTGCCGAGACGCACCGTTCCCGGCCCGGCGGCCTCAACGCCGCCGTAGTACACCTGGACGCCTTCGGCCCGGATCGCGTCCTCATCGAGCGAGATGAGCCCGCCCGGCTGAGCGCGGCTCCCGTAGCCCGGGGGCACGAGGTACTTGACGACGGTCGCCCGTCTGCGGAACTGGAGAAGCGTCGGGTCGACCCGGCCGATCGCGACCCCGTGCAGGAGCGCGTCGAAGTTGCCGTCCTCGTAGAGGGTGAGTACGTTCATCGCCTCGGGATCGCCGAACCGGACGTTGAACTCGAGCAGCCGGGGCCCGTCGACGGTGAGCATGAAGCCGCCGTAGAGGATCCCGCGGAACGATAGTCCCTCGGCCCGCAGCGCCTCGACGGACCGGACAACGACGTCGAGGGCCCGGTCGCGGTCCGCGGCGGAGACGAACGGCAAGAGGTGGTCGCGCTGCGAATAGGCACCCATCCCGCCCGTGTTGGCGCCGTGATCCCCCTCGAGCGCCCGCTTGAAATCCTGGGCGAGCGGCATCGGGTAGACCCCCGAGTCGGTGACGAACGCCATCAGACTGAACTCCTCCCCGACCAGCTTCTCCTCGAGGACGACTCGGCCGCCCTGCAACAGGATCGATTTCGCGTAGACGGCGGCTTCCTTCGGTTCGGAGAAATCCGAACCCTGGACCCAGACCCCCTTGCCCGCGGTCAGCGCGTCCGGTTTCACGACGAACGGTCCCTCGAACCCCGCGATCGCCGCGTCTACGTCCTCAACGCGCGCGGGCACGGCGAACCGAGGCTGGCCTGGAACTCTGCGGCGGGCGAGCAGCTCGCGGCAGAACCCCTTGGACGACTCGAGCCGGGCGGCGGCCCGGTCGGGCCCGACGGTCGGGATCTCGGCGGCGCGCAGAGCATCGGCGACCCCCGCGG
>JBAQAF010000052.1:0-25033 GCA_049285595.1 Thermoplasmata archaeon | reverse complement strand
CGCCCAGGGTGCGTCGGTGACGGTCGCGCTCGGCGCCACCACTCGGTCCGAGCTGCTGTTCCGGGACCGGTTCGAGCTCATGGGAGCTCGGGTGGAGGTCGCGACCGACGACGGATCCGAGGGCGATCGAGGGTACGTGACCGGCGTAGCGACGCGGCTCGTCGCGAGCGCCCCGTTCGACGCGATCTGGACGTGCGGTCCCGAGGTGATGATGCAGAAGGTCGCCGCGCTCGGTGACCCCCGGGGGATCCCGGTCTTCTGCGCCGTCGAACGGCATATGAAGTGCGCGCTCGGAATGTGCGACGCCTGCGCGCTCGGACCTTGGCACGTCTGCGTGGATGGCCCGGTGTTCGAGGCCCACCGCCTGACGGCCCTGCCCGAGTTCGCTCGCTCCCACCGCGACGCGTCGGGCCGTCGACGCACCTTCTGAGCCGCCGGGGGGCCCCGGAGGCGACGAGCGGAGATCCCCGCTGGGCGGCGACCCTAGACTTTATGCCCGGGCCGGCTACGAGCGGGCGGGGGAGTCGTTCGTGAAGGTTTTGGTCGTCAGCGGCGGCGTCATCTCGGGCCTAGGGAAGGGAATCTCCACCTCCTCCCTCGGCCGCCTCCTCAAGGCGCGCGGTATCTCCGTCACGATCCTCAAGATCGACCCGTATCTCAACGTCGACGCGGGGACGATGAACCCGTACCAGCACGGCGAGGTGTTCGTCCTCGATGACGGCACCGAGGCCGACCTCGATCTCGGCAACTACGAGCGATTCCTGAACCAGAGCCTCTCGGGAACGCACAACCTCACGACCGGCAAGATCTATCGCTCGGTGATCGAGAAGGAGCGCCGGGGCGACTATCTCGGCAACACCGTCCAGATCATCCCGCACGTGACGGGCGAGATCAAGCGGTCGATCCGGGAGGTCGCGCAGTCCGCCGGTGCCGAGGTCGTCCTGGTCGAGGTCGGAGGCACCGTCGGCGACATCGAGTCCATGCCGTTCCTCGAGGCGCTCCGAGAGCTGTCGTACGAGCTCGGCGAGGGCCACATGGCGTTCGTCCACACGACCCTCGTGCCGGTCGTCGGGCCGACGGGCGAATCGAAGACGAAACCGACGCAGCACTCGGTCCGCGAGCTCCGGGCGATCGGCATTCGCCCGAACATGATCATCGCCCGGGGCCCCGCGCCGCTCGCCCCCGACATCAAAGCGAAGATCTCCCTCTTCTGCGATGTACCCCCCGAGGCGGTCATCTCCGTCCCGGACCAGTCGCTCATCTACGAGGTCCCGCTCGTCCTGGAAGCCCAGGGGGTCGGGCCGCTTCTCTGCCGGATCCTCGGCCTCCCCGACCGGCCCCCCGAGTACACGTCATGGAAGGAGTTCCTCGCGACGTACCGGGGCGCCGACCGCAGCGTGGAGATCGCTGTCGTTGGAAAGTACGTCGAACTGCGGGACGCCTACCTCTCCCACTCGGAGGCGTTCCATCACTGCCAGGGCCATCTCGGGGTGGACCTGCACTTGCAGTGGTACGATTCCGAGGATATTCCGCGCAACCCGACCCTCGCCGCGCGTCTCGAGCGTTCGGATGCGATCCTCGTTCCGGGCGGGTTCGGGGCCCGGGGGGTCGAGGGGAAGGTACGGGCGGTCGAGATCGCCCGGACGAAGAAGATCCCGTACCTGGGGGTCTGCTACGGCTTCCAGATCGCCGCGGTCGAGTTCGCCCGGGACGTGCTCGGTCTCCCGGAAGCGAACACGACCGAGATCGACGCCGCGACCCCCGACCCGGTCGTCTGCCTCCTCGAGGAACAGAAGACGCTCTCTGCGCTCGGCGGGACGATGCGCCTCGGGGCGCAACGCGTCGCGCTCGTGGCCGGCTCGCTCCTCGCGAAGGTCTACGGTAAGAACGAGATATGGGAACGCCACCGTCACCGCTACGAGATCAATCCGGTGTACGTCGAGCGATTCCGGGCGCGGGGCCTTAACGTGACCGCGACGGCGGTGGACGGACGGGTCGAGGGCCTCGAGATCCGGGACCATCCGTTCTTCGTCGGGGTCCAGTACCACCCCGAGTTCCTGTCGCGCCCGGAGGCGCCCCATCCCCTCTACCTCGCCTTGGTTCGGGCGGCCGTCGCCCGCAAGGAGGTCGCGACCCCTGTCGCCTCCCCGCCGGCTATCGCGTGAGCTCAAGGGCCTCGACGGCCAGGTCGTTCGGATCGCCGGCCATCTCGAGGAGTACCGCGCGCTCGGCGGCGTCGCGTTCGCGCTCGTTCGCGACCGCACCGGTACGACCCAGGTCACGTTGAAGAAGGGTACCGCCGACCCGGCGATGTTCGCCCTGCTCGAGCCCCTGGCCCGCGAATCGGTCGTGGAGGTCGAGGGCACGGTCCTCGTGAGCCCGAAATCGCGGCGCGGGGTCGAGCTCCTCCCGAGCACCGTGTCGGTCGTCACCCGTGCGGAGACCCCGCTCCCGCTCGGGGTGGTCGACAAGGTCGGCGCCGAGCTCGACACCCGGCTCAATCACCGGGTCCTCGACCTGCGCAAGCCCGCGGTCCGCGCGATCTTCGAGCTGCGGAGCCGGCTCGTCACCGAGTTCCGGGCAGCGTTCGCTCGGCGAGGGTTCCTCGAGATCCAGACGCCGAAGCTCCTGCGGCAGGGCGCGGAGGGCGGGGCGACGCTGTTCGCCGTCGACTACTTCGATCAGCGGGCGTTCCTGGCGCAGAGCCCGCAGCTGTACAAACAGATGCTCATCGGCGCCGGGTTCGAGCGGGTCTTCGAGATCGCCCCGGTGTTCCGCGCCGAGCCGTCCGACACCGTTCGACATGTCACCGAGATCACGATGCTCGACGGCGAGGTCGGTTACCTGTCGGGGGCGGAGGAGCTCCGGGAGATCCTCGAGGGGATCGTAGCGGAGACCGTTCGCGGGACGAAGGCGGCGCTGGCGGCGGAGGAGAATCCTCTCGCCGAAGGCCTCCCCGAGGTGACGACCCCGTTCCTGCGGGTGCCGTTCTCGACGTGCGAGGAGTGGCTGGGCCGGGCCGGTGCGGAACGGGACCTCGGCACCGAGGACGAGAAGGCGGTCGGCGAGAAGGTCGCCGCGAACGGAGGGACTCCGTTCTACTTCATCACCGACTTCCCCACGGCGGTCAAGGCGTCCACCTTCTACGCGGAGCGTCAGCTAGCGAACCCCCGGCTCACCGGCTACTTCGACCTCGAGTACCGGGGTCTCGAGATCGCCAGCGGCGGACCCCGCGAGCACCGCCTCGAGCGGCTCACCGAGAACCTCCGGAGCGCCGGCCTCGACCCCGCGGCGTTCCCCGGGTATCTCGAGGCGTTCCGGTACGGCATGCCGCCGCACGGCGGGTGGGGGCTCGGCATCGACCGCCTGGTGCAGGCGCTCGTCGGTCTGCCCAATATACGCGAGGCGATTCTCTTCCCGCGGGACCGGTACCGACTGGACCCGTAGCGCGGAGGTACCGAGAGCGATGGTCGTCGGAAAGAGGGCGCTTCCCGCACCGCCCGAGCTCCAGAGCCGGTGGGCTGCCGTCCTCGAAGAGGCGGGACTTCGACCGCGCATCCTCCAGATCCTGGACCGGTACCCCGAGGAACGTTCGCTCGAGGTGCCGTTCTCCCTGCTTGATTCCGTCGACACTCCGCTCGCGGATCTGTTGCTCGAGCGGCCGGAGGATCTGCTCGGCGCCGGGGCTCGTGCGATGCGCGAGCTACTCCCGGCGAGCGCCCCCGAGGCCGACAGCCTTCGCATGCGCGTCGTCGGGCTCCCCCCCACCGCCCACCGCCATATCCGTGCGATCCGCGAGACCGACCTGAACCGATTCGTGGCGATCGACGGGATCGTCCGACGCGTCACCGAGGTCCGCCCGCAGATCCGGGACGCGGTGTTCGAGTGCGTCGCTTGCCACACCCAGTTCCACGAGCCCCAGGACGAAGCATCCCTCGTCTTCCGCGAGCCGCTCGAATGCCCCGAGTCGCAAGGCGGTTGTGGGAAGACCCAGGGCCGGACCCGTTTCCGGCTCGTCGCGGAGATGTCGACGTACGTCGACGCCCAGCGGATCGAGATCCAAGAGCATCCCGAGTCGCTCAAGCACGGCGCCCACCCGCAGGGGCTCACCGTCCTCCTCACCGAGGACCTCGCCGGCCGAGTGCTGCCCGGCAACCGGATCATCCTGAACGGCGTTCTCAAGAGCTTCCAGCGGGCGAGCGCTTCGCGCGGCGGAGTGGTCCGTAACACCACCTTCGACCTCCTGGTCCTCGCGAACTCCTACGAATCGAAGACCCTCGAGTACACGGAGATCGAGATCTCCCCCGAGGACACCGCACTGATCGAGCGGTTCCGTGACGACCCCACGGTCGTCGACAAGATCGTCCTCTCCCTCGCCCCGACGATCAAGGGGATGGAGGAGGAGAAGGAGGCGATCGCGCTCCAGCTGTTCGGGGGCGTGGCGAAACGCCACTCGGACGGCGTCCGGGTGCGCGGGGACATCCACTGCCTGATCGTCGGCGACCCGGGGACGGCGAAGAGTCAGCTCCTACGATACATCGCCGAGGTCGCCCCCCGCGGGATCTACACGAGCGGCAAAGGGGCGACCGCCGCGGGTCTTACCGCGGCCGCGGTGAAAGACGATTTCGCCGGCGGCCGCTGGGTGCTCGAGGCCGGCATGCTCGTCCTGGCGGACGGGGGGATGGCGATCATCGACGAGCTCGACAAGATGACCCCCGAGGACCGGTCCGCAATGCACGAGGCGCTCGAGCAGCAGACGGTCTCGATCGCGAAGGCCGGGATCACCTCCACGCTCAACGCCCGTTGCCCGGTCCTCGCCGCGGCGAACCCGAAGTGGGGTCGGTTCACCCCCGACCGGGGGATCGCCGAGCAGATCGACCTGCCGCCGACGCTCCTCTCCCGGTTCGACGTGATCTTCTCGATCAAGGACGTGCCCGACCAGGAGCGCGACCGGCGTCTCGCGAACCGGATCCTCGCCTCCCATCGCGAGGTCGAACGCCCGGGCGGCGTCGGGGACGACGCGGACGTCGCGCCGTTCTCCCCGGATCTCCTGAAGAAGTACATCGCCTACGCGCGGAGGACGATCCGCCCGCGTCTGTCGGAAGAATCGCTCCAGGTCCTCGAGGACTTCTACGTCCGCATCCGCCATCAGGGGGAGGAGCCGAACTCCCCCGTGCCGATCACCGCCCGTCAGCTCGAAGCGCTCGTCCGATTGAGCGAGGCAGCCGCCCGCGCGCGGCTCTCGGGTACGGTGACGCAGGAGGACGCGAAGCGCGCGGTCCGGATCATGGAGAATTTCCTGCGCCGGGTCTCGATGACGACCGAGGGGAAGTACGACATCGATCTGACGCAGACCGGGGTCAGCCACAGCCAGCGCGAGCGGCTCGACATCGTGATGCGGATCATGCGAGAACTCCAGGAGACCCACGGGGGTCACTTCTCGCCCGAGCAGTACCTCGAGGCGTCGCAGAAGGCCGGCATCGCCCCCCCGAAGGCGGACGCCCTGTTGCAGTCGCTCCGCAACCAGGGCGAGATCATCGAGGCGCGGCCGGGCCAGCTGCAGCTCGTGCGGTTCTTCTAGGGGCTTCGCCCGGGCGAGGCCCTGTCATATACCCCCCGCCGCCATGCGGCGGCCCGAGCGAACGATGGCGGCCGCGGGAGGAGAGTTTGTGATGCGCGTCCACCGGGTCCGGGCGGAGGTCGTGGTCGCCGCCTGCGACGCCGAGCTCCTCGGGCGGGAGCTCCCGGTGGGAGAGAAGGGGCACACCGTCACCGTCTCGAGCCAGTTCTACGGCGAGCGCCGGGTCTCGCGCGAGGAGCTCTCCTGGGCCCTCGCCCGCGCGACGATCGCGAACCTCCTCGGCGAGCGAGTACTCCAACTCGCGGAGCAGGAGGGGTACATCCCCCCCGGCGGCGCCGGGGAGCTCGGCGGGGTCCCGCACGCCCAGATCTTCTCGCTCGCCCACTGATCCTCGGAGGAACGGTGACCGTCGAGGAGTTCTGCGTTCTCTGCGGCCGCACCGGGCGACCCCTGACCGATGGGCTCTGCCCGGACTGCGCGGCGGACCGGACGACGCTCGTCTCGGTCCCCGAGCATGCCGAGGTCGTCCTCTGCCCAACGTGCGGCGCGCGCCTCACGGGGCGGCACTGGGACGGGGAGGGGACGAGCCTCGAGCTCAATGCCGAGGACCTCGCCCCGTTCCTCGTCTACGAGCCCGAGACGACGCTCCGGTCGATCCAGTGGAAGGAGGTCAAGTCGACCGCGACCACCCGCGATATGCTCGGCACGGCGAAGGTCGAGTTCCGGGGGGTCGAACGGGAGGTCGAGCTTCGCTTCTCCGTGCGGTCGGTCCACCGGACCTGCCCGACGTGCAGCCGGCGCAGCGGACGGTACTACACCGCGATCGTGCAGCTCCGCGGCTCCGGGGATTTCCGCGCGGAGCGCGCCCGGGAGCTTCGGGCCCGGCTCGAGGGCGTCTGGGCGGCGATCGTGCGGGAGTCCCGCTCCGACTGGAAGGACGCCTGCTCCTGGCGAGAGGAGCTCCCCGAGGGGTGGAACTGCTACTACACCGAAACGCTCGCCGCGCGCTCGGTGGCGCGGCTCGCCCGCCAGCGGTTCGGCGCCAAGATCACCGAGTCCGCGAGCCTCTACGGCCGCAAGGACGGCCAGGACCTCTACCGCGTCACCTTCTGCCTGCGGTTCCCACCGGGGGCGACGGGACCGACGCCGAAGGCCAAGGACGAGCCGCTCGAACCATAGACTTAAGTGCCAAACGCTGCGTCGGACCCCTCGAGCAAAGGGGCGCGCCTCCATGATGAAGAAAAGCGGGATTCTCCGGCGCCATCACGGGTCCGAGACGTTGGAAGAGGGGTCGTTCGTCGACCTTGGGTCGATGCAGTTCGAGGACGAGGCCGCGGGCCTCGCCGGGGCGAAGGGAACCGTTCGCCTCGCCGAGATCCTACGCTTTGATGACCTGCACCAGATATCGAAGTTTGCCTACCAGGGGGACATCGTACTTCTTGACTATACCTCGATCGCGAACGACCAAATCGCGGTCAAGAGGATGAGCATAGACTTGAAGAACGTCACAAAGGATACGGGGGGCGATGTCGCGGGGATCGCAAAGAACCTGCTCTGCATCACGCCCGCCGGAATTCGCATCGACCGCCAAAAGATTCGACCGTCGTTCTAGACGGCCGGGGGGACCGTGAAGGTCCCCGTCGATCGGCGGGACGCCGTAGAGGCGGCGGCCGACGTCATCGTCACGGGCCTCTTCGAGCGCAGCGACAAGGAAGAGGCGTTCCCGAAGGGCCTCGCGCGGGAGGAGACCGCCTCCCGGGGGCTCATCTCCGCGGCGTGGAAGCGCAAGGAGATCCGTGGCAAGCGCCGCGAGCTCACGGTCTTCCACCGTCCCGACACCCGCGGACGGATCCTCGTCGTCGGGCTCGGGCCGAAGGCCCGCTTTGACGCCGAGGTCGTGCGGCGTGCCGCCGCCGAGGCGGTCCGCTCGCTCAAGGGCAAGGGGGCCCGGACCGTCGCGTTCCGGCTGCCCGCGTTCGCCACGGAGGGGCTCACCGCCGAGGCGGCGGCCCGCGCGATCGTCGACGGCGCGGTGCTCGGTGCCTACGAGTTCGTGAAGTACCGCTCGACGAGCGACGGCGGGGTCGAGGAGACGGCGATCCACCTGGGGGAGGAGCTCGGCCGCGACGAGGCGCTCGTCAAGAAGGCGACGGCCGACCAGCTCGCGCTCGTCGAGACCGTGATCTGGACCCGCGACATCGCGAACCTTCCCGCCGACACGGCGACCCCCGAGAAGCTCGCCGAGGTCGCCCGCGGGCTCGCGAAGGAGTTCGGCCTCAAGATCGCCGTCTTCGACGAAAAGAAGCTCGCCGAGATGGGCTGCGGAGGGCTCCTCGCCGTCGGCGGGGGGTCCGCGCACCCGCCGCGGATGATCGTCCTGGAGTATCCGGGCGGCTCCCGCCGCGGGCGCACTGTCGCGCTCGTCGGCAAGGGGATCACGTTCGACTCGGGCGGGATCTCGCTGAAGCCGGGCCCGCGGATGGGCGAGATGAAGTTCGACAAGAGCGGCGCGGTGGCGGTCCTCGGGATCCTGCGCGCCGCGGCGACCCTCGAGATCGCCCCGCGGGTCGTCGGCGTGCTCTGCTGCGCGGAGAACCTGCCGAGCGGCACCGCCTACCGTCCGGGGGACGTCGTGCGGACGTTCAACGGCAAGACGATCGAGATCCTCAACACGGACGCGGAGGGTCGTGTCGTCCTGGCGGACGGGCTCGCGTACGTCGCCCAGACGTACAAGCCGGACGAGATCATCGACATCGCGACGCTCACCGGGGCGCAGGTCGTCGCGCTGGGGGACGACACCGCGGGCCTCGTCACGGCGGACGAGCGGATCGCCCAGGGACTGCTCGCAGCGTCCGCGCTCACCGGCGAACCGCTTTGGCGGATGCCCCTCACCGACTTCCATCGCGAGATGGTGAAGAGCGAGATCGCGGATGTGCGCAACTCCACCGAGATCCCGGTCGCCGGGATGCTCACCGCGGCCGCCTTCCTCGAGTCGTTCGTCGGCGGGACGCCGTGGGCCCACCTCGACATCGCCGGGCCGGCGTACACGAACGTCCTCACCCGCAAGTGGCAGCCGCCGTACCAGAACGTCGGAGCGACCGGGTTCGCCGTTCGCCTCGTGACCCGATACCTCGAGACGGCCGCCCCGCGGGGGTAGGTCGAGGGCGGACCCCCGGGCCGCGTGCGCGCGGCGTCTACGCCGCGACGATCTGGACGCTCTCGCCGCCGTGCCGGGTCGCTCGCGGTCGGACCTCGCAGAAGAGCGGCGTGTGGTAGCCGCCCCCCGTGACGAGCGCGACGCCGACGGGCAGGGACTGGATCATGTCCGTCATCCCGGCGGTCAGGCCCTCGATCGACTGCGCGATGGCCCGGAGGTCGAGCGGGTTGGTCACCTGCAGGATCAGCTGGGTGTTGCACTGCGAGAGGACGCTCTTGTCGATGCGGGCCGCCCGCTGGGTCACTACGCAGAGGCCGAGCCCGAACTTTCGGCCCTCGCTCGCGATGTTCTTGAGGACGCGCGAGCAGCTCGCGGTCCCCTGCTGTGGAGCGAAGTTGTGGGCCTCCTCGATGACGAGGAACAGGGGCGGGATCTTCCCCTTCTTGCGGTTCTCGAAGAGCGTCGCGGCGATCCGCGCCACGACGAGCTCCTGGACGTCGGGCGTGACCCCGCGCAGGTTGACGAGGGTCGCGTCCCCCTTGCGCACGAGGTCGTTGAGGCTCGTTCCGACCGGCCCGAGGAGCTTCGTCTGCTCGACGTACTCCAGGCGCTCGTGGAGGGTCTCGGCGGTCGCCCCTTCCTCTCCTTCCGCGGCGCGGACGAGATCGTGTACGGTGAAGTCCGGGTTCGCGGCGCCGACCCGCTCGATCAGCTGCTTGAGGGGGGCGAGGTAGGACTTCACGTTCGTGAGTCCCATGAAGACGAGCAGTTCGCGGGGGTCGATGTTGCGCAGCGAGAAGGTGAGCGGCTTCGCCTGGGGGTTCAGGGAGACGTCCGGTGAATACTCCTGCACCTGGCGGGCGAATCCCTGGGATTCGACGCCGAACCGGTCGTGGCGGTGGTCCTTCTCCGCGGGGACGCGCAGCGACCCGTACTCCCCGTGCGGGTCGATGATGACGCACGTCACCTTGTGCCGCAGGAGCTCCTCGATCAGGACGCCCAACAGGTAGCTCTTGCCGCCGCCGGTCTTCGCGAGCACGCTGACGTGGCGCTGCACCAGCTGGTTGATGTCGAGCTCGACGCGCAAGGAGTGGTTGCGGAGCAGGCCGACGTACGCGCCGGTGTTCGTGCGGTGCTTCAGGCCGAGCACCTCGGCGATCAGCGGCTCCTCCGCGCGGAAGACGTGAGCGCCCGGCCGAAACGGGATCGTCGGGCACTTGACGACCCCACTTTCGTCGCGGTAGCCGATGATCCGAGCGATCCCGAGCAGGCTCTGGTGGATCGAGGCGTCGTCGTCGGTGCCGAGCGACTCCGCGCGCTCCAAGTTCAAGTCGCTTTTACGGTGCAGGTCGTCGAGCTGGCAGAGGACCTTCCCATGCACTTCGTCCTCGACCGCGAGGTAGTCGCCGCGCTCCACCGGGCTCATCAGATTGAGTTGGAACTGGCCGAGGCCGACGTCCCCGTAGATCCGGCCGACCTCTTCCACGACCCAATCGACCGTGGGCACCGAATATTAGTATGACGCGGCAGACGAAACGCTCCCTTCGTTCTAGTTCGGAGCCTTTATATCGGGCGGTCCTGTCGAATCTCTCCCCGCACCGGGGAGGCTCCGGCGGTGGGACGCTGGCCGTTTGACCGACGCGATCGAAGAGCTCGAGAATAAGCGGGCCGAATGCAATGCCCGGGCGGACGACGCCCGCGCCCAACGGGACCGTCTCAATTCGGAGGCACGAGCCTCCGCGGAGGAGCGATCTCGGACCCTCGACGAGATTCACGACAAGAGTGGGGAGGCGCAGGAGCATCGGCGCCACCGGGATGCGCTCAACGTCGACGTCCGCGAGGCGAAGCGGCTGCGCGAGGAGTGGAACCGGAAGTTCCAGGAGCTCGGTGAGAAGGTCCAGGAGCTCAAACGCAACCGCCCCCCGCGCACGGGCGCCGTCCCGGTCTGGCGACTGAAGAAGGAGCTCAAGGAGCTCGAGTTTCGCCACATGACGACCGCCCTCACGGGCGATCAGGAGAAGCGTCTCATCGAGGAGATGAAGCGCCTCGAGGCGGCGATCCGCGACCAGGACGACCAGCTCCGCCAGGACCCGAAGGTCGAGGAGACGCTGAAGGCGTTCGCGGAGGCGCGGACCGAGGCCGAGAAGCACCACACGCGGGTCGGCGAACTCGCCGAGGAGGCCCAGCGCGAGCACGAGACGATGGTCACCCTCTACGAGGCGGTCGACGATCTACGGCGCAAGGCCGACGAGGTCCAGGCGAAGCTCATCGAGGTGAAGACCCGCGCCGACGACGCCCACCGCGGGCACATCAGCGCGATCGAGGAGGTCCGCGACCTGGAGAAGTTGCTCTACGCCGCGCGCGGGGGACGGGCTCCCACGAGTTGGTCCAACGTCGAGCCGCCGCGTGAGGAGGATTTCCTCGCCCGCCTCAAGAAGGGCGAGAAGGTGTCGACCCAGGACCTGCTCGAGCTGCAGAAGAGCGGCCGCCCGTAGCCAGAGGACGCCGTGCCGATCTCCTCCGGAGAGGCCGAGATCGACGCCGTGCTGTTCGATCTCGACGATGTTCTTGTTCCGTTCCACACCCCGGCCGCGTGGCAGTGGGCCTGGCATCCGCAGGGCCCGGCCCTGGGCGAGCGTCGGCTCCAGGCGGCGCTCAAGCGCGCGCTCAAGGGGTGGGACCGGCGGCGCTGGCAGGGCGTGACGGGCCGGTCCCCGCCGGCGGACCTGACGGCGCTCACGGAGCACCTCACCTTCACGCTCCGGGAGGTCGCGGGGCGCTCGCTCCCCCCGGAGGAAGAGGCGGCGGTCGTGCGCCGCATGCTGCGGCCGGCGGGAGAGATCGAGCGGTACCCGGAGGTGGCGCCGACCCTCGCCCGCCTCGCGGCACGGGGGCTCCGCTGCGGCACGATCACCCCGCTACCGGAATCAAGCGCTCAGTGGATCCTGAAGCGCGTGGGGCTGCCCGAGACGATGCTCCTCGGCTCGGGAGATTCCGGCGCCCCGACCGTACCGGACCCCGCCGCGTTCCGCGCGGGGGTGGAGCGGCTGGGGAGCGTTCCCGCGACGACGGCGTACGTCGGCGATCTCTTCTGGAGCGACGTGCGGGCGGCCCATCGCGCCGGGCTCGTCGCCTTCCTGTTGGACCGGTCCGACGCGTTCCCGAACGTGGCGATCGGTCGGATGCGAACGCTCCTCGACCTCGAAGCGACGATCGAACGGGGTCCCGGGGCTCCGCCGGCCGAAGGCGCCGGGGCCCCGGGCGACGCGGCGAAGCCGTCCGCCGGTTCGGAACGTATATAGAGGGTGCCGCGGTGCCAAACCCGGCGATGTCCCTTCGGTACGTTAAGATCGACCAGGGTGAGCTCCGCCAGATCAAGGAGCTCTACGAGGGCGTCATGTCCCACGCCTGCCACGGTCTGTTCTTCAAGGAAGGCTCCGTGATCGGGACCGACATGGCGGAAGAGGCCCTGAAGGACCGGGCCCATTTCTTCGAGCGCGCCTCCCACATCCTGGTCGAGCGGGGGTGGGTCGAGGAGATCCATTTCTCCGACCACGAAGTGGTCGCGAAAGGCTCGATCGAGGTCTCTCCGAGCGACATCCCGACGTGCCACCGCCTTCGGGGCATCCTCCGCGAGTTCTACGAACGCTTTAAGGGGGGGCGCGTTAAATGCACCGAAGAGGCCTGTACCAGCACCGGACAGAAAGAATGTCGTTTCCACGTGGAAGAGGTGTGAGGGGGAAGGAGCGATGATGGCAACCGGGAACGTCGGCACAGTGATCAAGGACCTCAAGACCCGCATCGGCGGGATCGCCACCGCGCTCGTTTCGCGCGACGGATTGGTGCTCTACGCGGACGTCCCCGCGGGCGTCTACACCGAGACGTTCGCCATCATGTGCGCCACGATCCTCGGCGCTGCGGCCACGGCGAACACCGAGCTCAACCGCGCTCCGCCCGAACGGATCGTCGTCGAAGGGAACGATTCCAAGACGATCATCGTCGGGAGCGGCAAGAAGGCGCTGCTCGTCGCGGTGGTCGACCAGACCGCCGACGTCACGAAGATCCTCGGCGAGGTCGTCAAGGTCGCCGAGCTGTTGAAGGCGAACTAGGCCCGACCGCGCCGCGCGGCGCTATCCGGTCGCACCCGGCCCGGGATCGGTGAGCCGGCGTCCCTCGCCGATCACGACCCGGAACAGATATCCGGCGAACGCCGCCGTGAGACGGGCCCAGGCGATCGGCCCCTTCTGTCCCGAGAGCAGGCGGCGAACTCGATAGCGGCCCCACAGGTTGCCGTGCTTCTCGGTCAGCTGCTTTCGGCCGTAGCCGTTCCAGAACGCCTGGTAGAGGAATCGGACGAAGTTCTCCCGCATGTGGTGGTAGACGACCGCGGCGGGGAGGTACCGGATCGAAGCGCCGGCGTCGACGGCCCGAAGATTGAGGTCGATATCCTCGGCGGTGATGAACCGTGGGTCGAAGCCGTCGAGGCGAAGGAACAGCGCCCGGTCGTAGGCGAGATTGCACGACGGGTACGTCACGTCAAAGCCGCCCTGGTACAGCTCGACCCGCTCGAGCAGGCCATACTTCGGCTTCCCGACGGCGATCGTCTGCCCCGCGACCACCGAGCGGGGGACGAGGACGGCGCGCAGCGAGCGCAGCCACTGCGAGTCCGCGAAGCAGTCGCCGTCAATGAACGCGACGAACGTGCCGCGGGACTCCCGGACCCCTTCGTTCCGGCCGACTCCGCGCGACCCCGCCCGACGGAAGATTCGCAGCACTCCCGGGTGGGCCCGGGCGAACTCTTCGGCGATCGCGACCGTGCGGTCGCGGCTTTCGGCGTCCACGAGGACGATCTCGAACGGCCCTTCCTGGGCGACGAGGCTGTCGAGGAGGCGCCCGAGATGGGCCTCCTCGTTGCGGACGGTCGTAACGACCGAGATCAGGGGGCCGCCGGCCGACTCACTTCCCAATGTCCATCACGACGACGTCCTTGACCGCCCGCATGCTCTTGAAGGGGAGCACGAGCCGGCCGGTCGCGTCGCTTTGGAAGAGGCGTTGTTCGACGTCCTCGCTCGGGGTCACGAGGACGTGGGCGATGCCGCCCGTTAGAGTGTCGACGACGAAATTGTCGATCATGCCCAGGATCTGTCCGTCGTTCGTCATCACGGTCTTGCCGCGGAGCTCAGTGAGGAATTTGCGCATGGAGAGGCGCCTCGAGGCGCCGATGGCGGGGGGCCGTATTTAATCGTTCGCGGGAATGGGCAACGGGTTTCGTGCCGGACCGGTCTGACGGTAAACTCGGGCCGTACGCGAAGCCCGCGCTCCCCAACGCTTATATCGGGTACCCGGGTCGGAGCCGACCCGTCCATGGCCCGCCGTGTAGGTAAGCAAAACCCCGAGCTGGTGCGGCTCCTCATCGAGCTGCGCCGAACGGCCCGGGCGCATCACGCTCCCCTCTGGGCGTCGGTCGCGGAGCGCCTCGAGCGCGCCCGCCACTCGATCGACCCGGTGAACGTCTCCGCCCTCGAGCGGATCGCCACCGCGGGCGAAACGGTCGCCGTGCCGGGGAAGATCCTCGCGGACGGAGAGCTGTCGAAGCCTCTCACCGTCGGCGCGTTCGCCTTCTCGGCCGGCGCCCGCGAGAAGATCCGGGCGGCCGGTGGTTCGGCCGTCTCGCTCCACGCCCTCGTCAAGGCGAAGCCCGAAGGGGCAGGGGTCCGTCTCCTTGCCTGAAGCCGTCGCGCCGCCCGCCCCGACCGTCGTCGACGTGAGCGGGCTCGTGCTGGGCCGCGCGGCGAGCGTGATCGCCAAGCGTCTGTTGAACGGCGAGTCGATCGTCGTCGTCAACGCGGAGCTGAGCATCGTCACCGGCGGCCGCAAGCTCGTCCTCGATACCTACACCGCCGCCCGGGCCCGAGGATCGGTCCGCAGCGGCCCTCACTTCCCGCGCAACCCCGACCGGATCTTCCGGCGGACCGTGCGCGGCATGCTGCCCCATCTCAAGACCCGCGGGAAGGTCGCCTTCGACCGCCTCGAGGTGTTCATCGGCGTCCCCGAGGAGTGGAAGGGGGCGAAGATGGAATCCCTCGCGGACGCGAAGGCCCATCCCGCGCTCCGGACCCCGTTGACGCTCGCCGACATCAGTCGCCTCCTGGGAGCGCGCGTGTGAAGGCCCCGGTCGTGGTCCTGGCGACCGGCAAGAGGAAGTCGGCGGTCGCCCGGGCGACGATCCGCCGCGGGACCGGCATGGTTCGGTTCAACGAGCGTCCGCTCGAGATCGTCGAGCCCGAGCTCGTGCGCCACAAGATCCAGGAACCGCTCATGATGGTCGGGGATCGCGCCAAGGCCCTCGACATCTCCGTCAAGGCGACCGGCGGGGGTATCGTCGGACAGGCGTCCGCCGCCCGGACGGCCGTGGCACGGGCCCTCGTGGCGTGGATGAAGGACGCCGAGCTCCGGGAAGCGTTCAAGCGGTACGACCGCTCCCTGATCGTCAACGACCCGCGGCGCAAGCTGCCGAAGCGGCCCGGGGGCCGGGGCGCCCGCGCGCGGCGGCAGAAGTCCTACCGTTAGGCAAGGGGGCCGACGCGACCTTGACGATGATGGTGCCGGTCCGCTGCTTCACCTGCGGTGCGGTGATCGGACAGCACTGGGACGAGTACCGGGAGCGGACCTCCCGCGGAGAGGCCGCGGGCGCCGTCCTCGACGGCCTCGGACTGCAACGCTACTGCTGCCGCCGGATGCTGCTCACCCACGTCGACCTGCTCGACGAGGTCGGCCCGTACGGTTGAACGGACCCGCGGGCTAGGCTCCCGCTCGCCGAAGAGATAGAAAGGAGGGGAAGGAAGAGGTTCGTTCTAGGGGGCCGCGCGCGCGGCCCCCGCCCACGGACCTACGCGTCGTCGTCCTTGGTATCGGTGTCGGGCTTCTTCGAGCCGCGCTCGAGCCCGCCGCGTCCGGTCGACTTGCCGCCACTGCCCGCCTTGCGAGCGGGTCGGCGCGTCCACCAGACCAGGAGAACGATCGCCACGACCACGACGGCCGCGATCGCACCGTACTCGAGGAGTTCGGTGGTCGGGTTCGGGTGGATGGTGACCGACAACGCCGCGACGCTGGAGGAGCCGTGGTAATCCGGCATGAACTCGTTCGTCGCGGTCGCGTTGGCGTAGAGCACGTAGTTGCCCGTGAACGACGGGGTCCAGGTCATGACGGCCCGGACCGTGTGGTTCTTCGCGAGGTCCACGGTCTTCGCCCACGGCGACGCGACGACGCTGCCGCCCGAGTAGTTGTAGAACGACGTCGGGCTCGTGATGTACCGGTCCGAGCCGGTGCCGGACGCCGACTTGACCCACCAGACGACCACGACCGAGTCGGCGATCGATTTCGCCCCACCTTGGTTCGAGACGTTGACCCAGTAGGTGGAGGACTTGCCCTCGGTGAGGGACGTCGGACCCGTGAGGGTCGCGGCGAACATCACCGGTCGGGTCGACGCGTTCGGGGAGACGGTCAGCGAGAACGTGTGGTTCGCGGTGTTGCCGTTCCCGTCCGTCACGGTCAGGTTGATCGTGTACGGGTTCGTCTCGGGCATCAGCATGAACACCGGGTACGGCTTCACGGAGAGCACGGTGTCGACCGGGAACGCGAGCGAAGAGTTGTTGCCGTTCGTGACGTTCCAGGAGTACTTGTCGATCGTACCGTTGTTCGGATCGACCGTGGTCGCCGCGTTGAGCTCGACCTTCGCCGTGCCACCGGCCCCTTCCGTGATCGCGTTGCCCGAGATCGCCTTGCCGGCCCCGTTCAGGACCGCGAAGGCGGAGGTCGGCGCCTGCGTATCGACCACGAGGATCGGGAGCGTCACCATGGACGAAGTGCCGGTCGAGGACCAGACGGTCAAGGTGAGGTTGTACTCCCAGCCGAACTCGCCGGCCGTCAGAGGCACGAGCGTTCCGCCGACGTCGAGATCGCCCGTGATGTACTTGCCGGTCCCGATCGTTTTCGGTGGCGAGAAGTCGACCGACCAGTTCGCGCTCACGTTCCCGCCGCTGGAGACGGTGAAGTTCGCTGATTTGTGGACGGCCTTCGTGGCGACCAGGGAGAACGACGCGATGGAGAGCGGGTTGCCGGTCGGGCGCGTGGAGTTATTGGCGGTGAACGAGAGCGTCGTGCTCCAGTTGATCTGGAGGTACGGCTTGGTGCCGCCCGCCAGCATCTGTTCCGCGGTCGTCGCGTTCGAGGAGATCACCGCAGTCGGGGTGCTCTTCAGGACCCAGACGTAGAAGTGGGTCGAGTTCGTCTGGCCGCCCGACGTCGTGATCGTGAGCGTTCCCTGGTAGGCGCTGGTGTTGAGCGGGAAGGTCGTGGTCGGAGTGGCGATCGCGTAGGTATGGTTGTAGGAACCCGAGGCGTTCGCGGTACTGACGACCGGGCTGCCGTCCCCGAAGTTCCAGGAGAACATCGAGCCGTTGGTCGAGCTCCCGTACTTCGAGTTCGCGGCGCTGAACGAAGCGGGCTCATTCAGGCCGAGCACGACGGTGTAGTTCCCCTCGCTGTCGTTCAGGACGTTCGCGGAAGAGAACGTGAAGTTGGTCGAGGTGACGTTGACGACCGGAGTGACGGTCGCCGCCTTCACGAGGACGAACTTCGCGCTCGCCGAGGGGGTCGTGGCCGAGGTGGACGAGAGGGTGAACTGCCCCCAGGTACCGCTTGGCCCCGTCGGGGTGAGCGTCGTGTGGACGGGGGCCGTCGTGTCCGCCGAGAGGACGTAGCCGGCGGGCAGAACGATCGAATAGTTGTAGACGAGCGAGCTCGAGGCCGGGTGCTGGAACGTGAACCCCAGCGTGTAGGTCGAAGAGTTCTTCGCGAGAGTCCCGTTGAGGGCGTACGTCTCGCTCCACTTGTACGTCAGGTTCGCGCTGCTCGTCTGATTGCAGGAGACGGCGCATCCCGAGGTGAAGTTCGAGAGCGTCTGGGGCGTCGTGAACGGAACGAACGGCGTCGCGTTGAGCGTGGTGGCCGCCTGGGTCGGCAGGAACGTCGGTCCGCGGGCGTTGACGTACGCCTGGACCGCCGCCGCGTCGGCGGCGGGGAACGAGAGCCCGTGGTTGTAGTCGAGGCCCAGTTGTGCCCAGAGCTGCCCGACGCTCGCGTTCGGCAGCGCCGGCACGACCGAGTCGTTGCCGAGGTTGGCGAACGTAGTGACCGTCAGCGAGCCTTTACCGGTCGCGGTGTCGATCGCCGAGAAGTTGAGCGTCGTCGTGTAGATCCCCATCGATCCGGTGGAGATGTTGCCCGTGACCACGTTACGCTGGATCGCGCCCGGGTGGTTGACCAGCAGGTGGTACCAAGTCGTCTCGTAGCCGTTCGCCGCCAGGAGCACATCGAACTTCTGCGCTCCGTGGCTGAAGCCCGCGGGGTACGTCGCGAGCGAGTAGTAGCCGCCCGCGGGGGTCGCGGTCGAATAGATGAAATCGTTCGTCGGGTCGAAGAGGGTCACATTGCCGCTCGCGGCGATGCGCCCCAGGGTCGAGTTGATCCAGCCCGAGATCGAGAACGCGTACAGCACCGGGTTCACGAGCGCCGGGGTCGGCGTCGCGATCGTCAGCGCGCTCGTGTTCGTGTAGGTGTTCTTCCCCGATACGTGGACGGACTGGAGCAACCAGTGCCCCCACGGCACCTTGAGGGTGAACTCACCGCTCGCGTTCGTGGTCGTGTTGGAGAGGACGAGGCCGTTGTAGTTCGCGTCCAGGAGATCGACCGACGCCCCCGCGACGGGGAGGCCGCCCTGGTGGACGGTGCCGTTCTGGGTCGCGTTGTACGGGACGACCAGGACGTTCGAGATCGTCGTCGCGAACTCCTTGTTCGTGAGGTCGGCGGAGGTGAAGTAGTCGTAGGCCGGGTTCTGGTCCTGCGGCAGGACGGCGCACTTGGTGCACTTCCCGACGCTGACGTTCGTCTCGGTCGGAACGACGAGCTTCCAGTAGCCGGGGCCGAGCCCGCTGCTGGTGCTCGCGCTGGTGAAGGTGAAGACGCCGCCCGCGGCGGTCACCGCCTTGTACGTCGTGCCCGTAGCCGCGGAGACGAGGTTTACCGTCACGCCGGCGGGGACCGGCGGAGCGGAAATCCCGCCCGGCTGGTCAGCATATCCGGTCAGCGTATAGGTGCTCGCGGCGGGGCTCGGTGCTGCCGTCACGGTCGCGATCGCGCTCAGGAAGAGCACGAGCACGAGCGCGCAGAGGGCAGCGCGGTGCAAAAGGCGGACCAACTGTTCCACGTCTCCCGTTCAGTATCCCTCGTTTTATCGAGGGCGGCGCGGCGAACCTAGCTCCGCTACATATAGCTTGCTAAAGGTGAGTTTCGCTCGAGCGGCCGGCGAGGGCGGCACTAGCGATAGATCGCTTCGACCGGCTCTTCGCGACGCTTCGCCACCCGCTCGCGCAGGAGGTGTTTTTCGAAATCCTCGTAGAAGCGCAGCACGTCGGGATCGCACGACCGGCGCACCTGCTTCATGGCCGCGTCGAAGTGCGCGCGGGTCACCTTCGACGCCTTCAAGCTCTCCCGGATCGCGGTCAGACCGGCCTCGCGGCAGAGCGCGGCGATGTCGCTCCCGACGTACCCCTCCGTGCGGGCGGCGAGGTCGGCGAGGTCGACGTCCTCGGCGAGGGGCATCCGAGCCGTGTGCACTTTGAGGATCTCGAGCCGCCCGCCGACGTTCGGCGGCTCAACGTAGAGCAGCCGGTCGAACCGACCGGTCCGCAGCAATGCCTCGTCGAGGATATCCGGCCGGTTGGTCGCCGCGATCACGAGGACCCGTTCGAGGCTCTCGAGCCCGTCGATCGACGTGAGCAACTGGTTGACGATCCGCTCGGTGACGCCGCTCGACGTCTGGAGGCCTCGCCGCGGGGCGATGGAGTCGATCTCGTCGATGAAGACGATCGACGGTGACGCCTGGCGGGCCTTCTTGAAGATCATTCGGATCGCCTTCTCGCTCTCTCCGACCCACTTGCTCATCACCTCGGGCCCTTTCACCGAGATGAAATTCGCCTGGCTCTCGGTGGCGGCGGCCTTGGCGAGCAGGGTCTTCCCGACGCCCGGGGGCCCGTACAGCAGGATCCCGCGCGGCGGGTCGATGCCGATGTGCTTGTAGACCTCCGGATTCTTGAACGGCAGCTCGACCGACTCCTCGAGGATCCGACGAACGCGCTCGACCCCGCCGACCTCTTCCCAGCGGGTCGTGGGGACCTCGACGGCGACGTCGCGCAGGCTCGACGGCTCGATCTGTTTCAGCGCCTCGCGGAAATCGGTCTCCGTGACCTTCATCCGCTCGAGAAGGGAGATCGGGATCGGCTTCTCGAAGTCGATCTCGGGCAGGTACCGCCGTAGCGCCCGCATCGCGGCCTCCCGGCCCAGCGAGGAGAGGTCGGCGCCGACGAACCCGTGGGTCTGCGCGGCGAGGTCCTTCAGGATCCGCTCCCGGTCCTTGTCGCTCGCGTCGATCGGCATGCCGCGCGTATGGATCTGCAGGATCTCGAGCCGCCCCTCCTGGGTCGGCACGCCGATCTCGATCTCGCGGTCGAAGCGGCCGGGGCGTCGCAGGGCCGGGTCGATCGCCTCCTCGCGGTTCGTGGCGGCGATGACGATCACGTTCCCCCGTCCGGAGAGGCCGTCCATCAGGGTCAGGAGCTGCGCGACGACCCGGCGCTCGACCTCGCCGACGACCTCGTCCCGACGGGGGGCGATCGAGTCGAGCTCGTCGATGAAGATCACGCTGGGAGCGTTCTTCTCGGCCTCTTCGAACTTCTCCCGAAGTTCCTTCTCGCTCTCGCCGTAGTACTTCGAGATGATCTCGGGCCCCTGGATCCCGATGAAATGCGCGCCGGCCTCGTTCGCCACCGCTTTCGCGATCAGCGTTTTACCGGTGCCGGGCGGACCGTACAGCAGCACCCCCTTGGGGGGGGTGATCGCGAGCCGGTCGAACAGCTCGGGGTGCTTCAACGGAAGTTCGATCATCTCGCGGACGCGGCCGAGCTTCTCCCGCAACCCGCCGATATCCTCGTAGGAGACCCGTGGGGCGGCGACCTCCGTCTCGCTGACCGTCTCTTCCCGGATCGTGATGAGGGAGGCGGGGGCGACCTGGACGATCCCCTTCGGGGCCGTGGAGACGACCATGAACGGCAGCGAGCCGCCCATCAGGAAGACCCCGGGGATGACGAAAACGTCGCCGCGGACGAACGGCCGGCGCGAGAGGGCCTTGGCGACGAAGCTCTCGAGCCCCGGGCCGAGGTCCATCCGGGCCGAGCCGGCATAGATGGGGGCGATGGTGATCGCTTCCGCGTTCGGGCACTCGACCCGCTGGACCGAGACGCGGTCGCCGATGCTGACGCCGGCATTGCGACGGACGACCGCCTCGATCCGCACGACGCCCTTCCCCTCGTCGTCGGGCTGCGCCCGGCTCACGATGGCCGGGGTCGCCTTGCGGCCCCGGATCTCGACGATATCGCCGAGGCCGACCTTGAGACGTTGCCGCGTCTGGACGTCCAAGCGCGCGGTCCCGAGCCCGATGTCCTGCTGGAACGCCTCGGCGACGCGGAGCGTGAGCGCCTCGGCCATCGGTGGCGTTTGGACCCCGGGGCGGCCTAAATAGATTGTTCCGCACCGGCGGTCCGGGCGGGCCGCTTCGCCGAGACGAACGGGTTCCTGACGAGCGGAACGGAGATATGCCCCCCGCCGGCTGGTAGACCGATGGGGCGGACCGCGCCGAATTCCTCGCCGCTGGTACGTCTTCTCTTGGCCGCGGGGTACCGCATCGATCCCCGGGGGGAGGCGATGGTCGCCGTGCGCGCCCGCGACCACCGGGCCGTCGTCGTCGCCCGCTCGGACCGCTCGCCCGTCGAGCTCGAACCCCTGTTCCCGCCCGGCTCGGTGCGCCGCTGCATCGTCTACGACGACGACCCCGGCCCGGAGGTCCGCCGCTCCGCCGCGGAGCTCGGGATCGAGATCATCGACCCATCGACGCTCGGCCCCGCGCTCGGCGAGATCCTGCTCCCTCCGTCGTCCGAGAACTCCCCTACCGCCGACTCCGAGGAGCTCGAGGGGCCATTCCCGCTCTCCCCCGGGAACGCGCGAACGATCCGTCCCCGGATCGGCCGCGGCGAGGCCCAGGCGCTTGCCCGAGTGGAGGGTCCCCGGTACACGTTGCGACTCGTCCCGTATCTCGTGGCGCCGTACCGGGTCCGATCCCCCTCGCCGCACGGGGAGGCCGGCCCGGTCCTGCGCCAGCTGATCGCGGTGAACGCTACCACCCGCCGCGCGGAGGTCTGGATGGAGGCCGATCGCGAGATCGTCGCCGAGATCTCCGAGCCCCATCAGCAGCTCGAGCCGCAGCTCAGCGAGGGGCTCGCCCGGCCGATCGCCGTGGACGCCATTCGCCGCCACCACGCGATCCGGGTCGACCACACGGAGCAGCACGGCGGGGCCCTCGTGATCGAGACCCGGCGGGTCTCCCCGTCGCCCGATGACGTTCGGCTCGGCCCGTTCACGCTGCTCTACGTACCCCACTGGTACGCAGAGGGAATGGAAGGGCGGGTCATCCTCGACGCCGTCACCGGCCACCGCATCGCAGGGCCGAACGACGTGGACTGATCGGAGCGCTCCCTACGCCTTTGCGCCGGCGACAATTCCCTCCACCGTCAAATACGCCCCCCCGTTCGGCCGCCCGTGATCCTTCAGCAGTTCCGGATCGGCCCGTATCTGAACTTCACGTACATCGTGGCGGCCGACCAAGGCGGGGAGGCCGTCGTGATCGACCCGTCGTATGGGATCGAGCCGGTACTCTGGGCGATCGACACGCTGGGCGTTCGGGTCCGCTACGTGATGAACACCCACAGCCACCAGGACCACGTCGCCGGCAACGCGCAGGTGAAGGCCCGTACCGGAGCGAAGATCGTCGCCCATCGGGTCGCCCCGCTCGGTCAGGACGTCTCCGTCGAGGACGGTGACGTCCTCCAGACCGGATCCCTCTCGGTCGAGGTCCTTCACACGCCGGGGCACACGAAGGACAGCGTCTTGTACCTGTTCGAGGGGCATCTCGCCACCGGCGACACGCTGTTCGTGGGGGAGTGCGGGAGGACCGACCTCCCGGGCGGGGACCCGTCGCAGATGTACGATAGTCTGCAGGGTCGCGTCCTCTCGCTGGACGACGCCCTCGTGGTGCTCCCCGGCCACGACTACGGGGCGACCCCGACCTCCACGATCGGTCGCGAACGCGCCGAGAACTACACGTTGAAGCCGCGGACCCGCGAGGAGTTCCTGCGGTTTCTCGCGGAGTAGGGGACAGAGATGACTCCTCTTCCCCCGGCCGAGGACCGGGTGCTCCGGGCGGTAGGAGCACGGCGGCGGTCCCCGGGCGTCCCCCCGGTGCCCGAGATCATCCGCACCCTGCGAGCGATCGGGGCCGAGTCGCCGTCGCTGGTCGCGTTGTTCGACGCGGAGGCGATCGCGGGCGAGCGCCACCTGTTCTCCGCCTGGGCCCATCTCGGCCGTTCCCGCAGTCGCGGAGAGGCGCGGCTTCGCGACCGTGGGGCGGAGCTCGCGCTCTACGTCGCCGGCGACGACCAGCTCCCGCGCGCTCTGGCGAAGGTCGGGGTCACCGACGCGACCGAGCGATGCGTCCTCGCGGTCGAACGGCCGCTCGATCCCGAAGCGCTGCTCGCCCGGTTCGGCCTCGATCCCGACCCGACGGCGTACCCTCGCGCCGTGGACGCCCCGATGCTGGAGCGGCTGGGGATCACGGAAGCGGAGCGGTCGGCGGTCCCGGCGAGCGCCTGGGAAGGGCTCGTGCTCGAGCGCGTCGCGCTCGTCGACCTCACGGCGTCCGGCGTGCGCGGTCCACCCCCAAAGCATTAACGACCCCCGGTCGGTCGCCCGCCGTCCGCGGAGAGCCGTGCAGGTGTAATCTAGCGGTAGGATGTCAGCCCTCCAAGCTGACCACCCGGGTTCGAAACGGCGGACCGGAGCCGGTCCGTCGCGAATCTCCCGGCACCTGCATCGCGCCGCCGCGGACGCCTCGGGCGACGGTTTAATCCCTCGCGGGCCGGTCCGGCCGGCGCGCTGAGGTAGCCTAGCCCGGTAAGGCGCCAGCCTTGAGAGCTGGTGGCGATCCCGCCACGGGAGTTCGAATCTCCCCCTCAGCGTGCCTCGCCCCGCCCTTCCGGGATATATGGTGCCCACCGCTGCGACGCGGCATCGATGCCCGACGCGAGCTCCTCCACTCCCCTCCTCGATCAGTATGAGGGGGTGAAGGCCCGATACCCGGGCCACCTCGTGCTGTTCCGTGTCGGGGACTTCTACGAGACGTTCGGGGACGACGCGAAACTCCTCTCCCGCGAGGTCGACGTCGTGCTCACGGCTCGCTCCGCGGACGCCCGCGGCGAACGGACCCCGATGGCGGGGGTCCCGCATCACGCGGTCGAAACGTATCTCGGCCGGCTCGTCCGAAAGGGGTACAAAGTGGCGATCTGCGACCAGGTCGAGGACGCCCGTTTCGCGAAGGGGCTCGTCCGCCGGGAGGTGACTCGGGTGGTGACCCCGGGCACCGTCGTCGAGGACCGGATCCTCGGCGGCCCCGACCACAGCTTCCTCGCGAGCGCCGTGCTGCGACGGACCGGCGTGGGGGCGTACGCCGCCGTCGACATCACGACGGGCGAATGGTTCCAGGGGGAGGCGGACGGGCCGGGGGTCGAAGGGGTCACCTCCGCGCTCGCCCCGTTCCAACCTCGGGAGATCGTCGTGGCGGGCGAGGCCGAGCGGGGTACCCCCGCCGAGCTCCTACGCCGGGAGTTCCCCGCGGCGCGGATCGAGACGGCCCCCGCCCCGATCTCCGAGCCGGAATTGCCGGCCGGCCTCCGATCCTCTCCGGCGGCCCCGCGAGGGATCGGGGAGGCCGGGCTTCGACTCGCCGCCTACCTGCGGGTCACGCAACCGCGTTTGCTCCCCCACCTCTCCGTCGTGGACCGGGGGAGCTCGGGCCGGCGGCTCGTCCTTGACTCGAAGACGCTCCGACACCTCGAGATCGCCCGCCCGATGAACCCGGACGACCCGACCGGGGCGACGTTGCTCTCGACGTGGGACGAGAGCCGCACGGCCGCCGGGCGTCGGACCCTCGCCTTCTGGCTCTCCAACCCGCTGTGCGACGTACGTGCGATCGAGGCGCGTCAGGAGTCCGTCACCGCCCTGCTCGGGCTCGGCGCCGGCCTCGAGACGATCCGCGACCGGCTCCGGGCGATCGGCGACCTGGACCGGAT
>JBAQAF010000051.1:0-38171 GCA_049285595.1 Thermoplasmata archaeon | reverse complement strand
CCGGTGAGTTTTCCGGCGTTGAATCCAATTGAACCGCACGCTCCTCCCGTTGCGGTGCTCTCCCGCCAATTCCTTTAAGTTTCAGTCTTGCGACCGTACTCCCCAAGCGGCAGACTTAACACCTTCGCTCCGGCACTGGGAGCCCACGCAGGACCCCCAACACCAAGTCTGCAGCGTTTACACCCTAGACTACCGGGGTATCTAATCCCGTTTGCGCCCTAGGGCTTCGTCCCTCACTGTCGGATTCGTTCTAGGTGAACGCCTTCGCCACTGGTGGTCCCCCCCGGATTACAGGATTTTACCCCTACCCCGGGAGTACCTTCACCCTCTCCCGATCCCAAGCCGAACAGTGTCTCCGGAATTCGGACCGTTGGGCGGCCCGATTTACCCGGAGATTTGTCCGGCCAGCTACGGACGCTTTAGGCTCAATAATAATGAGCACCACTCGGGCCGCGGGTATTACCGCGGCGGCTGGCACCCGTCTTACCCGGCCCTTACTTCTCGAGCTTTTTAGGCTCGAGAACAGCCTACACATAGTGTAGGCACTTGGAGTTCCCCCATCGTGGTTTCCCACATTGTGGAGGTTTCGCGCCTGCTGCGTCCCGTAGGACCTGGATTCGTGTCTCAGAATCCATCTCCGGGCGACTTCTCCCAAAGCCCGTACCCGTCTCTGGCTAGGGGGTCCGTGAGACCCCCTACTACCTGATAGGCCGCAGACCCATCCTCGAGCCCCGCAGGATTTCGGCCTAGGAGCCTTCCATCATCCCAGACCCATCGGGTATTATTCCCAGTTTCCCGGGGTTATCCCCGTCTCGAGGGCAGATTGTCCGCGTGTTACTGAGCAGTGCGCCGAGGGCTTACCCCTCTCGACTCGCATGGCTTAAGCGAACTCCAATAGCGGTGCCCGCCGGCAGGATCAACCGGATTGTTGGGCACACATTTCACGTGTGCTCGGGAATACATTTACTGTGGTCGTGAACCGATCGGAACTGACTGCGGATATTGCTCTTCGCTAAATTGAGCTATTCTTCGCGTACTTGATCTCTCTCTCCTCCGTCAGTCCCGAGAGGTCTCTCCCCGTCTCCGGGAAGGGGATCTCAGGGCTCCACGCCCCTTGGGGCCATCTGTGGCGTCACCTTGGAAGAGGCCGGTTCATCGGGTCCCCGGCTCGCCGTGGTGGCGTCCCCGCTACGGCGTCCCGAAGGACGTCGCGCGGTGCGGGCGCCCACACGGCTGGCGTATTTAAAGTCGTGTTGGGGGGGTGCGCCGGCCCCTACCCCGGGTGCTCGAGGCGTCGGATGATGAGCGCCACCTCGAGCAGCGACATGATCTCGGGCGGATCTTCGCCCAGCTCCATTCCTTCTCGGTTCAGCCAGACGGAGTGGAGGCCGGCGGCGTTCGCCCCGCGCGCATCGGTCGCGGGTAGGTCGCCGACGAACAGCGCCTCCTCCGGACGGACGCCCAACCGTTCGATCGCCCGCCGGAAGATCTCGGCCGCGGGTTTGGCGACCCCCTCCGTACCGGAGGAGACGACCCGCTCGAAGTACTCGAGGACCCCGACGCGGTCGAGGATCCGACGGACGCTCGCCTCGCTCGTCGAGTTCGAGACGATCGCGAGCGTCCGATGCTCCGAGCGCAGCTGGTCGAGGCAGCGACGCACGTCGGAGAAGAGCCGGACCGGTGGTTCGGCCTCGCGCAGCAGGGCGAGGTACTGCGTCGCCACCCGGGAGTCGACCTCCCGTCCGGACGAGCGCTTCAGCACCTCCCGCCAGAACTCCACCTGAGCCGCCTCCCGTTCGAGCGCCGGGGGATTCGCGTCGAACTCCCGTACGACCTCGGCGTAGAAGTGCGACAGTGTGTCGGCGTCGAGGTCGAGGTAGACCCGGCGGGCGAGGTCGACCCAGCCGCCGTAGTCCCGCTCGTCCACGAGCGTCCCCCCGAGGTCGAAGAGGACCGCGCGGATCCGGGACGCGAGCTTCGCCACGGGATCCCCACGGGGTCGCGCGAAAAAAGGTTCGCGGTCGATGGCTCGGCCAGGTATCGCCGGGCTCGGAGGGATGGCGAGGTCACGGGACCGGGGGGGCCGCCCCGAACTACCCTCCCCCCGGCGCCTTAGGACACGGCATCGGCACCGTACCGCAGCGAGCGTACCCCGGGCAGCGCGAGCAGGAGGAGCCCGTTCCCGACGAGCCCGAGCGCGGCTACGGTGTAGACGAACAGGATCCCGTGCGACGCCGCGAGGAGCCCCCCTACGATCAATCCCGCGGGGACCGCCATGAACGACCCGACGGAGTCGATGCTGAGGACGCGCGCGAGGAGCTCGTTCGGCACGATCGCCTGCATCGTCGAGTAGTAGACCGTGTTGATCAGGCCGATGCAGACCCCCGCCCCGACGGCACCGGCGAGCGAGACCGGGAGGCTCCGCCCCGCGACCAGAAGGGCGACCGCCCCGCCCTGGGCGAGCACGCTCGCTCCCATCAGGAGCCCGGCGAAGCGGCGGGCGCGAAGGCGCGGCACGGCGAGCGCCCCGACCACTCCGCCCGCTGCCAGCGCCGCCACCAGGTACCCGTACGCTGCCGTGTCACCCCCGTAGACCGTCGCCGCGTAGACGACGAAGAAGGCGGCGACCATCGTCAGGAGGAAGTTGCCCGGAAGGAACCCGACGGTGACCTCGAGGACCGGCCGATGAGCCTGCATGTACGCGACCCCCTCCCTGAATTCGCGGCGGAACGACCGAGCGGAGGCCACGCCCATCGCGACCGGACGACCGTAGGACGCCGCGATCTGGAACAGAAAGACCGCGGAGAGCGCATAGGTGGCCGCGTTGAGGCCGAGCCCGGTGACCGACCCGGCGAAGACGATCAGGAGACCACCGGCCCCCGCGCCGACGGTGTACCCGGTCTGGGTCAGCGCAGAGAGCAGTCCGTTCGCACCCTCCAACTGCCGGGTCGGAACGATCCGCGGGAGGATCGCCTGGCTCGCGGGCGTGAAGAGGGCGGAGAAGCTGTAGACGAGCGTCATCGCCCCGAGCACGAGGAGGAGGGAGAACCCGTCGAGGTACAACGACACCGAGAGAGCGGCCATGACGGCCATCCGGACGAGGTCCGACGTGACCATGATGCGACGGCGGTCGTATCGGTCAGCGAGGACACCCGCGAACAGGCCGAGCGCTATTCCCGGCAGGATTCCCGTGAGTCCGACGTACGCAACGTCCAGCGTGCTCCCGGTGTAGTGGTATACGAGCCAATTGACCGACACGCCCGACACCGCCCCGCCGATCGAGGAGGCGAGGGAGGAGCCCAAGAGGGAGCCGAAGCCCCCGCGGCGCAGCGAGGGGCTGTCGGTCGCCACGGTCGGGACGTTTACCCTCCGCCCGTGAGTCATGCTCGTACGCTTTTGAGTTTGTACGAGTACAGGAGCGCTCCCGTCCGCGCGACCGGCCGGGGGCCCGTGGACCCCGTCACGGGAAGGGATCGCCGGAACCTGGTCGAGGAGGACCCCTCGAGGGCGGCCCCTCAGGAGACGCTGACGCTGTGGATGTCGGTATGCCGCACGAGCACCGCGCGGGCGACCTTGAGGTTCTTGCCGGCCTTGCCGATCGCCCGCGCCTTCCAGGCCGGATCGACGGTCACGGTCGCGTGGCGCCCCCGGCCCTTCGGCACGAGTTCCACCGTCTTCGGGGAGTACCAGTAGAAGATGTTCCGCACGAGCGCTTCGGGCTCGTCGGCGTACTCGATCACCTGGATCTCCTTCTTCATCATCCCTTTGAGGCGGTCGACGAGCACGCCGCCCGGGCCGACCGCCTTCGGGATCTCGCCCGGATAGACGAGGTAGACGAGCCGGTCCTCCGCCTCGAAGCAGTCCTTGACGCGGGCACCGGTCCGTTCCTCGAAGAGGCGGATGTAGCCGACCGTTACGGTGTCGAAGGTGATCTCGGCCATCGGAACGGAGCGGGCCGCCGCCCCCTACGTCTGCAGTGTGAGGATCGCGCTCGATCCGGGCTCGAGGATCGCCATCGCGCTGATGGGGAACGGCTTGCCGCACGCCTGGCCCAGCTCGACGGCGCTCCCGTCGTAATGGTAGATCGGGATCTTCCCGATCGCCCGGTCGGTCCGCAGCGCGGCGTCGGGGCAACTCTTCGCGATGATCAGGAGCTTGGCCTTCTTTGCCGTCGCCGCCTCGCGCGTCTCCTCGAGGCCGATCTTGACCTTCCCCGTCTCGAGGGCGACCTTGAGCGCGTGCGCGAGATCCATCTACGTTGCCTCCTTCGCCACGACCGGCGCGGCCGGGGCGATCGAGGCACCGAGCGGCCGGTAGATGAGGTTCACGGCACCGGTCCCGAGCGTGATCGGCTGTCCCACGATGATGTTCTCGGCGACGCCCTTGAGCTCGTCGACCTCGCCGGTGATGGCGGCGCGCAGGAGGTGCGCGGCGGTGATCTCGAAGGCGGCGCGCGCCAGCACGCTCGACTTCTTGCCCGAGATCCCATGGCGGCCGATCGCGCGGATGTCCCCTTCGTTCGTCATCACGTCGGCGACGAGCATCAGGTGGCGAATATCGACCGCGAGCCCCTGTTCGGCGAGCGTACGGTTCGCCTCGTGGACGAGCGCGGCGCGCGCCGCCTCGACCCCGTACACGCGGTAGATCTCGAAGACGGAGTTGGTGGTCGTGCGGACGCCGTCGACGCCCGGGATCTCGAGTACGCCCTCGAGGTTCGACCCCTCGGTGTAGATCACGTACTCGTCCTTCTCCTTGCGGATGAGCGCGCGGCGGATGCCGGTGACCCCCTTGATGCGGATCGCCTGCGCCTCCTCACTGCCGATGAGCAGGCGCTTGAACGGCATCTCCTCGACCGCCTCTTCCTTCTTCGTCTTCGTCTCGCCCGCGGCGGACTCCTTCAGGTGGATCTCGAAGGTGCGCGTCTCGCCGCTCCCGCTACCGGCCTTCACGACGAACAGGCGCGGCTCGAGGTTCTCGAGCAGGGCGGCCTCGATGTCGGCCCGTTTCACGCCGCGCGACTCGAGGAGGGCGGCCTGGGGCGAGATGACGACGATCAGGTCCTCGACGACCGTGCCGATCGACGCAACGTCGGGGATCGTCGTCACCTCGACCTGGAGCGCGATCTTCTGTACGCCCGCCCGGTCGTTCTTTAGCTTCTTCTCGACGTGGACGGTCATCATCGGCGTCGACGGGACGCGGCGCGCGTCCACGAGCTCGATGAGACGGGGCAGGCCGAGCGTGACGTTCATCTCGGCGACGCCCGCGTAGTGGAACGTCCGCAGGGTCATCTGCGTACCGGGTTCGCCGATCGATTGCGCGGCGATGATCCCGACCGACTCGTGGGCGTCAACCTCGGCGCGACGGAAGCGCCGGGCGACCTCCCGCACGATCTTGTTCGCGTCGCCGCCGCTCAACCGCAGCCCCTGGAGCTTCGCCTTGATCTCCGCGATGAGGAGCGGCGGCAGCGGCGTTCCGATCTCCTGCGTCGCGATCTCCTGGATCCGGGCGGACGTGTCGCGCGGCGCGACCTTCTTCTCTTCGGCCATCGTCATTCTCCTCCGAACTCGGGGCCCTCTTCGGGCGCTCCGATGTCCTCGGTCTCCTCTTCCTCGGCCTCTTCCTCGAGCTGTGCCTCGGCCTGGAGGTCCATCTCCTCCTCGGTGACCGGGGGCGTGCCGGCCGGCCCTTCGGGCTTGCGCTCGTCGCTCGGGCGGACGCGCCGGCCCAGAACCTGGGCGACGACCTCGTCGAGCGGCACGGGCTGGCCCTGGAACGAGCGGGTCGGGTCGATCCCGTCCTCCCCGTAGCGGTACTCGATGATCGTGCCGGCGGTGTTGCGGACGGTCCCGTCCTCGGAGACGTTCACGTCCTCGAGGGCGTTGATGAGCCGCCGCTGCATGTACCCCGAACGGCTCGTCCGTACGGCGGTATCGACGAGCGACTCGCGTCCGCCCATCGAGTGGAAGAAATACTCCGTGGGCGAGAGGCCGCTCTTGTAGTTCGAGCGCACGAACCCGCGCGCGGCCGAGCCGAGGTCGCCCCGCTCGAAATGCGGGAGCGTCCGGCCGACGTAGCCACGGAACAACCGCTCGCCCCGCACCGACTGCTGTCCGACGGCGCCGGCCATCTGCGTCAGGTTGAGCATCGAGCCGCGCGCCCCGGATTTCGCCAGGATCACGGCGGGGTTGTCGAGACCGAGGTAGCGGCCCGCGATGTCGCCGGCCGTGTCCCGGGCCTGGCCGAGCTCGCGCCGCACCATCACTTCGAGCGTCTCCTCGAGCGACCGGCCGGGCATCTGCTCGAGCTCGTTCGACTGGTACTGCTTGACAAGCTCGTTGACCTTCAGGCGTGCGTTCTCGAGCGCCGTGGCGATCTCCTTGCGCGCTCCCTCGGGAACGTCCTCGTCGTCGATCCCCGTGGAGAGCCCCTTCAGACCGATCGCCGTGATCGCGAGCCGGCTCATCTCGTCGAGGAACTGGCGGGCCCGCGGCATGCCGCGGTTCCGGGCGATCGCGTCGAGGATCGCGCCCTTCTCGAAGGCGATCGCCTTCTTGTCGATCGCTCCGGCCTTCAGCACGCCGTTCTCGATCACGACGTAGGCGTCGTGCTTGCAGCTGAGCGGTGCGCAGTCGCACCGCGCCCAGATGTTCGAGCGGAACTCCAGCGTGAGGTCGTCCGGGAGCGTCAGCGAGAACAACTGCTTCCCGGTCCAGAACGGCTCGCCGTCCTTGTCCTTCCCCGCCGGCGGCGGCATCGGGTAGTGGAGCTTCGAGAGCAGGTAAACGACCTCGCTCTGCGTGAACGACGGGTTCTGGTACGTCAGCATGAAGGCCGCGGTGATGTGGTCGTGGAGCATCCCGATGATCGGGCCGCCGTACCGGGGCGAGAGGATGTGCTCCTCGACCTTCATCAGCACCTTCGCCTCGGCCCGAGCCTCCTGGCCCTGGAGCACGTGCAGGTTCATCTCGTCGCCGTCAAAGTCCGCGTTGTACGGCGGGCAGTCGCAGAGGTTGAACCGGAACGTCTTGTCCGGAAGGATCCGCACGAAGTGCGCCATCATGCTCATCCGGTGCAGGCTGGGCTGCCGGTTGAACAGCACGATGTCGCCGTCGATCAGCTGGCGTTCGACGATCGATCCGGGCGTCACGAGCTCCGCGCACGCCTCGGCGTTCTTCTCCATCACCTTGATCCGCTGGCCGTCCTCGCGGACGAGGTAGTTCACGCCGCAGCGGTACTTTCCCTCCGCCTCGTTGGCCGGGGTCGGGCCACGCTTGACGAGCTCCTTGGCGACCTCCTGGTTGTGCAGGGTCACCTCGAGCGGTACGGTGAGGCCCCGCGCGACCTCGACCGGGATCCCGACCTCGTTGATCGAAAGGAACGGATCCGGGCTGATCACCGTGCGCGCCGAGAAGTTGACCCGCTTTCCCGAGAGGTTCGAGCGGAACCGGCCGTCCTTTCCCTTGAGCCGCTGGGCGAGGGTCTTGAGCGGGCGGCCCGAGCGGTGCCGAGCGGGCGGGATGCCGCTCGTCTGGTTGTCGAAGTAGGTCGTGACGTGGTACTGCAGGAGCTCCCAGAGGTCCTCGACGACGAGCTGGGGAGCGCCCATGTCTCGGTTCTCGCGGAGCCGTTGGTTGATCCGCAGCACGTCGACGAGCTTGTGCGTCAGATCGTCCTCGCTGCGTTCGCCGCTCTCGAGGGTGATCGAGGGGCGGACCTGGACCGGGGGCACGGGCAGGACGGTCAGGACCATCCACTCCGGCCGGCCGAACCGGGGATTGAGGCCGAGGAACCGGACGTCCTCGTCCGGGATCCGCTCGAGGCGGGCGCGGACCTCCTTCGGCGTGATCTTGTGCGAGTCCTCGCGGAACGTCGTCGGCTTGTCGAGGACGATCCGGTGCTGGATCTCGTGGCAGTGGGGGCAGGTGCGCTCCTCCTTCGATTCGCGCGTGCGCGTGGGCCGGACGGAAGGGGTGTCTTCCGAATCCGCAGCGGCCTCGGCGCGCGGGTTGGGCGCGTCGGGGAGCATCCGCCCGCAGGCGCGGCACGTCGACTGGAGCAGGCGCTTGATCTCCTTCGCGTACCCGACGTGGATCACCGGCATCGCGAGCTCGATGATCCCGAAGTGTCCGGGGCACTCGTTCACTCGGCCGCCGCAGGTGCGGCAGCGCAGGTTCGGCTCGATGACCCCGAGGTGCAGGTCCATCAGGCCCATCTCGATCGGGTAGCCGTCGTCGTCATAGGTGTCGGCCGTGATGATCTTCGCGCCGCTCATGCGGCGGATCTCGTCCGGCGACAGGAAGGCGAACTGCAGGCTCTTGATCCTCTTAGAAAGTCCCTGCGGCATGTTCGTCCTCCTAGCGCATCTCCTCGAGCTGGAGTCGCATGATCACGCCGAGGCTGATCAGCTCCTCGAGCAGGAGCTTGAACGAATAGCTCATCTCGACCGGATAGATCGACGAGGTGTTCCCGCAGCTCGGGCAGCGCAGCGAGCTCGCCCGGGTGTCGGGGATCGCGATGTGGCCGCAGTCGACGTTACCACAGACGTACTGGATCGTGCCGTCGGACTGGTCGAGCAGACGGTCCTTGATCACCATCGCGACGCCGTGGCCGATCAGGCAGTCGCGCTCCATCTCTCCGAACCGCAGACCGCCCTGGCGCGAGCGCCCCTCGGTCGGCTGGCGGGTGAGGATCTGGACGGGGCCGCGGGAGCGCATGTGCATCTTCCCGGCGACCATGTGGTGGAGCTTCTGGTAGTAGATCACGCCGATGAAGATCTCCGCCTCGTAGCGGCGACCGGTGACGCCGTCGTAGAGCGTCTCGCGGCCGGACGGGTGGAAGCCGAGCGCCTTCAGGTCCTCGCGCAACGCCTCTTCCCGAGTCCCCGAGAACGCGGTGCCATCGATCGTTTTGCCCTTGAGGGCCCCGACCTTGCCGCCCAGCATCTCGAGGACGTGGGCGACCGTCATCCGCGACGGGATGGCGTGCGGATTGATCAGCAGGTCCGGCGTCACACCGTCCCGAGTGTAGGGTAGGTCCTCCTGCGGCACGATGAGGCCGATGACCCCCTTCTGCCCGTGCCGGCTCGCGAACTTGTCGCCGAGCTCGGGGACGCGCTGGTTGCGGACCTTCACCTTGACGAGCTTCGAGATGTTCTCGCCCTCGGTGAGGATCACATTGTCGACCCAGCCGGATTCGCCGAAACGGACCGTGACGCTCGTCTCGCGCCGCTTCTGCGGCGTCAGGAGGTCGGTCTTCTCCTCGAGGAACCGGGGCGGGCTCGTCTTGCCGACGAGGACGTCCCCTTCCGTCACCTCGAGCTCCGGGAAGATCAGGCCGTCCTCGCCGAGGTTACGGTAGGCGGTGTCGACGCGCGCGCCGGCAACGTCCGGGCGCGGGATCTCGAAGCGGTCCTCCTGACCGCCCGGATACTTGCGTTCCTCGCCGCGGTACGTCCGGAAGAACGAGGAGCGACCCAGGCCGCGCTCGATCGCGCCCTTCGAAAAGACGAGCGCGTCCTGCATGTTGTACCCCTCGTAGGAGAGGACCGCGACCACGAAATTCTGGCCGGCCGGCCGCTCGGTGAAGTGGACGTAGCGCATCGTCTGCGTCTGGAGCAGCGGCGCCTGCGGGTAGTGCAGGAGGTGGCCGCGCGTGTCCGGGCGCCGCCGGTAGTTCACCGACTCGACACCGAGCGCCTGCTTCGCCATCCCCGAGCCCATCGTGTTCCGCGGCGCGGAGTTGTGCTCCGGGTACGGGATCAGCCCGGTGCAGGCCCCCAGGATCAAGTTCGGGTCGATCTCGAGATGCGTCTCCCGGTCGCTCACCAGGTTGACGGTCGGGAACTCGCCGTGGCAGAGTCCGCACTCGACCAACGACTTCTCCCGACGCTCGCCCATCGAGATCCAGCGCAGGTCGGAGCGGCTGAGCGCCTTGCCGCACTTCGGGCAGGAATCGGGCGGGTCGTACGGCTCGATGGCAACGAGGGAGTCCTCCTCCTCTTCGGCGTCGAGCCACTCGATCTTCCCCTGGCGAACGAGGTCGGAGAAGGAGAGGGTTCCTCGGCCGAGCTCGTCGAGGTCCGACCGGGAGACCCGGGGGACGCCGTCCTTCGTGACGATCAGCGGGCGGCGGAGCCGGCCCGAGTCGCAGTGGACGATCACCTCGTTCATCTCGCGGTCGTAGCGGACGTTGATCTCGTAGGTCTTGTCGGCGAGCGTGGGGGAGAGCGTACCGGTCCGGCGGCGCTCCCGGATCTCCTTCACGAGGTCGAGCGGCTGGGAGTGAAGCCCGACCAGGTTGCCGTTCACGTAGACCCGCGCCGCGCGCTTTCCCTTCGGGGCTTCCTGGAACACCTCGGGGCCGATCTCGCGCGTATTGAGGTCCCGGAGGATGAGGGTCACTTCCTCTTCGTCCGCCCCTTCGGAGACGTCGACGCAGAGGGCGTAGTTCTTGACGAGACCGCAGTTCTGCCCTTCGGGGGTCTCGTTCGGGCAGAGGCGGCCCCATTGCGTCGGGTGCAGATCGCGCGCCTCGAAGTGCGGTTGGCTGCGGGTGAGCGGGCTCGTGACCCGGCGCAAGTGGCTGATCGTGGACATGTGGCTCGTCCGGTCGAGCACCTGGCTCACACCGGCGCGGCCGCCGACCCAGTTCCCCGTCGCGAGTGCATGGACGAGGCGCTGCGTAAGAAGATCCGGACGGATCGCGCTCGCGATCCGGAGGTCCTTCTTGCGGGCGAACGAGCGTTCGAGCTGGTACTTGAGGTCCTTGAGGAGGAGCGAGAAGGCGACGCGGAACAGGTCCTCCATCAGGTCGCCGGCGAGTTTGAGACGCTTGTTCGCGTAGTGGTCCTTGTCGTCCTCGCCCCGGACCTTGAGATGCAGCTCGAGGACCGTCCGGGCCATCCGCGCGAGGTAGAGCGCCTTCTTCAGGCGGTCGTTCTTCGTGTCGCCGAGGTGCGGGAGCAGCGACCGGTCGAGGATCCCGTCGACCTTGCGCTGACGGTACTCCTTCGCCTGGCCGGTGGCGAACTTCTTCTCGAGGAAGATGAGGGCGTCCTCGTTCGACTGGATCCCTTCGGGGGGGTACAGCTTCTTCGAGACGCACTCTTCCAGATTGACGTTGAGCAGATGCTTCATCGTCTGGACGAAGGCCTCGTCCAGCGGGAGCAGTTCGCCGAGGACCGCCTGGAAGATCTCCTCGTCGTTCTTCATCCCGAGGGCCTTCATCAGGATCACGAGCGGGATCTGGCCGCTCGCCGTCGGGACCGACACCTGGAGGATCCCGTCCTTCTTCTTCTCGACGACGGTGAGCGACCGGTAGCCGCCGCGCTGGCTGAACACCTTCGCGCTCTCGATCGGCGTACCGTAGCGCTCGTTGTGCTCCGCGAAGATCCGGTTCGGGGCGAGGTCCTCGAGGCTGATGATGACCCGCTCGGTGCCGCCGATGATGCAGTATCCTCCCGGGTCGAGGGGATCCTCGCCGTACTCGACCAGCTTCGCCCGGTACTCCTCGTCGGAGAGCCAGATCTGGTCGTCCTCCGTGATCTTGTAGCGGTTCAGGTTGCACGGACGGCTCTTGACCATGATCGGCAGATCGCCGATGTGAACATCCTCGGGCGCCCGCTCGACGCCGTTCTCGACGACCGTGACCTTGAGGTAGATCGGCGCCTGGTACGTGAGGTTGCGCAGGCGCGCCTCCATCGGGGTGAGCGTCGGCTTCGATCCGACCGGCTCCTTGACGAACGGTGCGCCGATGAAGATCGTCGGCTCGGCGGACGGGTTCACGGCCCCGCGGGCGTCGCGGCGCCGCCCGACCCGCACGTAGATCGAGCTCTTCGTCTTCTGGACGTCGAGTCGGATCACACCGCGCTCGGTCGAATCCTCGCTGACGCGAGCGTCGTCGACGATCCGTTGCATCCGCGAGTTCGGGTTATCGCGGGTCGGAAGGAAGTCGTTGAAGCTCGCGAGGTGGTGGTTGACGATCGACCGCTCCCGGAAGAAGGCGTCTACGATCTCTCGCATGAATCCGTCAATCCCCTCCGGCGCTCGCGACGATCACCCGGTACGCGACCGCTTCGCCCGCCGTGGGGCTCGGCCGCCGGACGCGCACGATCCGGCCGACGAGGTTCTCGCCGGAGTCGCGCAGCGCCGCGTACTTGGGGTCCGTTTGCAGCCCCGGGTCGGAGAGCATGATGCGGGGAAGCTGCTCGATCGGCGAGCCTATCTGAGCGAGGACCGTGCGGGTCTCGTCCTCCCCGAGAACCTCGTGAGGCGGGGCCAGGTGGTGGGCGACGAACGGTCGCTTCGGCGCGACGGGTGCGGCGGGGGTGGCCTTTCTCTTCGTTCGGCGTGCGGTGGGGGGATTCATGTGGAACTCCGTGGCGCGGTACGGGCCCGGGGGGACATCCGGAGTCGCCCCGCGCGTTCGGCGGAGTCGCTCGTTCGAACCCCCGACCAACTGGTTAAAAGCCAGTTGCTCTTTGCCGGGCCCCCGGCGACGCCGGTCGGCCTACCGGACTGAGCTACGGGCCCGATTCCGCTCCGAAGGGCTCGGACGAGCGGGGCGTATTTCAGGCTATGCCCGGGACGACTCACTGCAGGCTCTCCAAGCTCGAGATGATCGACCAGATCGCCGTGCGACCGTGGGTCGGAAGATTGGGGTCGTTCGCGAGATCGTCGAGAACGTAGACGGCGCCCGCGATCCGCATGTCGAGCGCGACGCGCGGCTTCGACAGCTCGACCTTCGCCGACTTCGCCCCGCGCCGGATGTTGCGCGGCACCGAGGCATCCTCCGAGAGCTCGTCGAGCGACGCGACGATCCGGGCGAGCCCCGGCGACTCGAGGAGATCGGAGGCGCCCGGCTCGGCGGCGGCGGGCGGGGGGGCGGAGCTCATAAGGGACGGGTCTCCCCCCCTTCCTTGTAGGCCGTGACGACGAGGAGCGTCTTCGTCTCGCGGATGCCGCGGACGCTCGGGAGCCGGCGCAGGACGAACTCCTTGAGTTCGTCGTAGTGCGGAAAGCGGACCTTGAGGAAGATGTCGGTGTCTCCGGTGACGAGGAAGACGTCCTCGACTTCACCGAACTTCGCGACCTCGCTCGCCACCACATCCGCCTCGGCGGTCTCCACCTTGAGGGCGATCAGGGCGACGACCCCCTCGTCCCCCCAGACCTTCGTGAACGCGCTCTCGACGCTTCGGCTGACGGGAGCCTTGGCCGCCGACGGTCTCTCCATAAATGATGAGCTCCTACGCGGTATCCCCTTCGAGGAAAGCGAATGCCCGAACCTCGCTCCGAACCTACGCCGTCGGAGCGGACTCGAACTCCTCTTGGAGGTCGTTCACAACCTGGTCGATCACCGTGCCGGAAACCGGACCACGGTACTCGCGAACCCCACCGGCTTCACTCGACACCCGCGCCAAGAGATCCGCGGGTCCGCGAAGGAACTCCACACTGCAAATGAACTCCTCCATCTAGATGGCCGGCTCCCACCGTGCCGGCCGCCCGAAAAAGACCATCTATTTATGCTTTGGCAGAATGCCGTTCGAGCCCAGCCTTTCCGCGTTGGGCCCCCGAAGGACGGCTCCGCGACGCCGGCCACCGTTATCTCCCCGGTTCGGTAGCAATCGACGTGGTCCGTGCGGACGTCCCGGGGGCCCGGCCGCGGCGCATCGAAGTGAGGGTCGAGCTGAAGCCCGGGGTCGTCGACCCCGAGGCGGAGAGCATCCAGAAGGCGCTCGGCCTGCTCGGAATCCCCGCCGTACACCGGGTCGCGACCGCCCGCATCTACGATCTCGAGTTCTCCGGGGTGAGCGAGACGGAGGCCGACCGTCTCGCGGGAGAGGCGGTCGAGCGGCTCCTCGCGAACCCCGTCATCCATCGCGTAACGATCCGACCCGTCCTGGACTGACCGCCATGGAGCCGTGGGCCGATGGGGTCCGCATCGTCCCGATCCGCCGCGCATCGGCGAAAACGCTCGCCGCGACCTCGGAGTCGATGGCGCTCGGGTTCAGCCGCCCCGAGCTCGAGCGGCTCAAGCAGTACTTTGTCCGGGAAGGGCGCGACCCCACGGACCTCGAGCTCGCCGGTATCGCCCAGAGCTGGAGCGAGCATTGCAGCTACAAGAGCTCGAAACGGTTCCTCAGGGCCGCCTTCGCCCGGGTGCGCAACGGACCGCGCGTGCTCGGGACGGGCGACGCGGGGGTGATGCGCTTCGACCGGGGCGCCGCCTACGCGCTTCGGATCGAATCGCACAACCACCCGTCGGCGGTCGAGCCGTACGGCGGGGCCGGCACCGGCATCGGAGGGATCCTGCGCGATGTGCTCGCGGTCGGCGCCAAGCCGATCGCGCTCGCGGACCCGCTCTTCTTCGGACCCCTCGATCTGCCGGCACAAGAGACTCCGAAGGGCGTCAAATCTCCCCGCTACCTCGCCGAGGGGGTCATCGCGGGGATCCGGGACTACGGCAATCGAGTGGGAGTCCCGACGGTATCGGGCGGGATCTACTTCGACCGCTCGTACGTCGTGAACCCGCTCGTGAACGTGGCGTGCGTCGGGTGGCTGCCGCGCGGCAAACCGCTCCCGAACCGGGCCCGGGCGGTCGGCGACCGGCTCGTGCTCGCGGGGGGGCGGACGGGACGGGACGGCCTCGGGGGGGTCGCGTTCGCTTCGAAGGAGCTCACGGACCGCAGCGAGACCGAATCCCGCGGCGCGGTCCAGCTCGGCAACCCGATCGTCAAGCAGCCGCTGATCCGCGCGTCCCTCGAAGCGTTCGAGGACGGGCTGGTCCAGGGGTTGAAGGATCTCGGCGGAGGCGGCCTCGCTTCCGCGTCGGGGGAGCTCGTTCACGCGGCCGGCCTCGGCTCGCGCGTCGATCTCGCCCGAGTGCCGCTCCGGGAGTCGGGACTGAAACCGTGGGAGGTCTGGATCTCCGAGTCGCAGGAGCGGATGATCTTCGACGTCCGGCCGGAGGATGTCCCGCCGCTCCTCGAGATCTTCCGCCGACACGGCGTGCTCGCGACCGATATCGGCGAGGTCACCCGAGGTCCGTACGAGAGTGTCGAGTGGGACACGGCTCCGGCCGGACGGCTGCGGCTTTCCTTCCGTATCAACGCTCCTCGGGCGCGCCGGCTCGTTCGCCCGCGGGCACGGCCCCGAACGGCGGCCCCTCCGCTCCCGGATGACCGATGCGCCGATCTGGTCGAGGAGCTCGTGCTCGCCCCCGACTCCGTGTCGCGCGAGTCGGTCATTCGAGTCTACGATCACGAGGTTCAGGGCCGAACGGTGGTGCGACCGATGCACGGCCGGGTCACCTCCCCGTCGCACGGGGATGCCGCGGTGATCGGCCCTCGTCCCGGGAGCCGAGCCGGTCTCGCGCTCGCGGTGGCTGCCCAGCCGTGGGCGTGCCGGGAGGACCCGAGGGCCGGTGCGGTCTGGGTCGTCGAGGAGGCGGCACGCAACCTGTACGCCGTGGGGGCGATCCCGGATGCGTTCACGAACTGCCTCAACTTTGGCAACCCCGAGGACCCGGCCGTGCTGGCGGATTTCGCCGCCGTGACGAAGGGGCTGGGAACCGCCGCCGAGGCGCTCGGCTTCGCCGTACCGTCCGGCAACGTGAGCTTCTACAACGGCGGGCTGGGGGCCGGCATTCCCCCGACGCCGGTCCTCCTCGCCACGGGAATCCTCCGCGATCTCGACCGCGCGGTCACGAGCGACCTCAAGCAGGCGGGATCCCGCCTCTATCTCGTCGGGAGATCCGGCCCCGAGATCGGGGGATCTCTCTGGGCCCGCCGGCACGAGGTGACCGGCACCCCGATACCGGTGACCGATCCCACGGGCCTCCGCGGTCTCGGGGAGCGGTTGGTCCGCGCGGCCGGGCGCGGTCTCGTGCTCGCCGCCCACGACATCTCGGACGGGGGCCTCGCGGTCACGCTCGCCGAGATGGCGTTCGGCGGCGGTCTCGGCCTGGACGTCGATCTTGCCGCGACCGGTCTCGCAGGACCGGGGATCGCGCTCGCCGCCGAGGGCGGTTCGAGGTTCGTGGTCGAGGTTCCCGATGCCGGCGCGGCGGCGTTCGAGCGAACCCTGCGGTCGTCGCCGTGCGCGGCGCTCGGAGTCGTCTCGGAGGGCGGAGCGCGGTTGCGCTGGGACGAACGGACAGTGGCGACGGTCGACCTCGCCCGGCTGTACCCCCGCTGGCGTGACGGCCTCACCCTCCCGTAGCGGAGGTTCGTGACCGTCACCGCGCTCGTTTCGGGTGGCAAGGACTCGATCTACGCAGCGTACCTCTCGGATACCCAGGGTTGGCCGGTAGACGAGCTTCTCACCCTGCGCCCTGAGGACCCGGAGTCGATGCTGTTCCACACACCGAACCTCGACCTCGTGCGCCTCCAGGCGCAGGCGTGGGGGCGACGTCACCGGGTCGTTGCGGTCCGCGGGCGGACCGAGCACGACGAGCTCGCGGCGTTGGAACAGGCCCTCGCCGGGGACCGGGGTCCGGTCGTCGCGGGCGCGATCGCCTCGTCGTACCAGTGGTCTCGATTGATCCGCGTCGCCGACCGGCTGGGCCGGAGGGTCTACGCTCCCCTCTGGCGGAAGGAGCCGGCCCGGGTGGTCCGGGCGGAGATCGCTGCCGGCCTCGACATCCGGTTGGTCCATCTCGCCGCGGACCCGCTGCCGGCCGAGTGGGTCGGCTCGCGCCTCGACGAGCGCCTGCTCTCCGAGATCGAGCGCCGGACCGACGGCGGCCGCCGAATGAACGTCGCCGGCGAGGGCGGGGAGTACGAAACGCTCGTGGTCGACGCGCCGTTCTTCTCCCATCGCCTCGAGATCGACGCGAGCGCCACGACGGTCACCGGATCGACCGCCCGGCTCGACATCTCGAGCGCACACCTCAAGAGAAAGGAGATTCCTGAGTCGGAGCGTCCGCGCGAATGACCGCTCGCAGGCTCCCGTGGCGCATCGAGGCCCTTCCAGAGCCGGCGCGGGTCTCGATCGAACGAGCACGTCGTGCGCTCGGCGACCGGCGCGCAACCCCGAACCTGGGGTGGATCGCGGAGCTCTCCGGCGCCCGCCGTCCGGAGATCGTCCGGGTCGTCACCGAGTTCGAGCGGCTGCTTCCGCTCGAGGAGGAGATCCGGCATCGTCACTTGGCGGCCGGCCGCCCGTCGTACGCCCAGATCCGCGCCCCGTTCGAGCTGTACGCCCTCGCGCGGCTGCTCCGACCCGACCATATCGTCGAGGCCGGTGTTTCGAGCGGCGTCTCCTCCGCCCATTTCCTCGCGGCGCTCCGGCGCAACCACCGAGGCCGGTTGCACTCGATCGACCTTCCGACGCGTCAGAAGGGGCCGGCGCTCCGCCTCGGAGAATCGCCCGTCTCCCTGCCGCCCGGGCGGGAGAGCGGCTGGTCGATCCCGGAGGCGTTGCGCGGTACTTGGGACCTCCGGATCGGACCCAGTCAGCAGCTGCTCCCCGCGCTGGTCCGGGAGATCGGATCCATCGGTCTGTTCCTGCACGACGACCTCCACACCCCCGCGCACCTCACCTTCGAGCTCGAGACGATCCGGCCGAAGCTTGCCCCGGGTTCGGTGGTCTTGGCCGACAACACCGTCTGGACCGGGGACGCATTCCCCCAGTTCGCCCGGTCCCTCGGAGTCCGGGTCGCGCGCCGCGGCCGGGGCGACCTGGTCGGCCTGCGGGTGCCGCCCCGTCCCCCGGAGTTATAGACGGGGGACCCCTTCCTCGGGTCGATGGCAGGGAGCGGCGCCGCGGCGCCCGCCCGGTCCCGTGGGCCGCGGCCGTCGTCGGGGGACGCCCTCGTCGACGCGCAGCGCCGTTGGACCTCGGAGGTGCTCGGCCCCGCACTCGAAAAGAGCCCCGAGAGCCGTCCGTCGTTCGCCACCCTCGGCGGTATCCCCGTCGACCGACTGTACACGCCCCGATCCCCCCGGTCGTCGTTCGACGGGATCGGCTACCCGGGCCAACCCCCGTTCACGCGCGGGGTTCACCCGACGATGTACCGTGGGCGACGCTGGTCGATGCGAATGTTCTCCGGCTTCGGCTCTCCGGAGGACACGAACCGCCGGTTCCGCTACCTCCTCGCCCACGGGGAGTCGGGGCTCTCGATCGCGTTCGACGACCCGACCCTCTACGGGATCGACGCCGACGATCCCGAGGCGGAGGGGGAGGTCGGAAAGTGCGGAGTGAACGTCAGCTCGCTCGACGACATGCACCGCCTGCTCGCCGACATCCCGCTCGGACAGGTGACGACGAGCATGACGATCAACGGCCCGGCGAACATCATCTGGGGGATGTACCTCCTGACCGGGACCGCGCACCGGGTGCCGATGGCCCGGATGGGCGGAACGACGCAGAACGATATCCTGAAGGAGTACATCGCGCAGAAGGAGTTCCTGTACCCGCCCCGGCCCGCGCTGCGGCTGGTGATCGACACGATCGAGTACGCGACGCGGCACACCGCCCGATGGAACCCCGTCTCGATCTCGGGCTACCACATCCGCGAGGCAGGCTCGACCGCCGCGCAGGAGCTCGCCTTCACGCTCGCCGACGGCCGCACCTACGTCGCCGAGGCGAAGAAGCGGGGGCTCGACGTGGACGAGTTCGCGCCCCGGCTCTCCTTCTTCTTCAATTCGCACAACGACTTCTTCGAGGAGATCGCGAAATTCCGGGCGGCCCGCCGCATCTGGGCGCGCGTGATGCGGGAGGAGTTCGGGGCCAAGAAGGAGCGCTCGCTCTGGCTGCGGTTCCACACCCAGACGGCCGGCTGCTCCTGCACGGCGCAGCAGCCCGAGCTGAACGTCGTCCGCACCGCGATCCAAGCGCTCGCGGGGGTGCTCGGCGGCACGCAATCGCTGCACACGAACTCCTACGACGAGGCGCTCCAGCTCCCCAGCGAGGACGCCGTGCGGATCGCGCTGCGGACGCAGCAGATCCTCGCCTTTGAGTCGGGGGTCGCGGAGGCGGTCGATCCGTTCGGGGGGAGCTACTACGTCGAATGGCTGACCGACCGGATGGAGGAGGAGGTCGACCGGTACTTCGACCGGATCGATGAGATGGGAGGCGTGGTCGCGGCCATCGAGCGCGGTTTCTTCCAGCGCGAGATCCAGGAGGCGTCGTTCCGCTATCAGCGGGCGGTCGAAGCGGGGGGAGCGAAGATCGTCGGCGTCAACGCCCACGCCGTCGACGGCGCGGTGCGTGTCCCCCGGCTCAAGATCGGCGAGCAGGCGCGCCGGCTCCAGTCCCGCCGGCTCAAGGCACTGCGGGCCCAGCGGAACGCCCGGAGGCACGCCGCCGCCCTCGATCGGCTCCGGAAGATCGCCGAGACCGAGGACGGCAACACGATGCCGGCGGTGCTCGACGCGTTGCGCGCCCGGGCGACGCTCGGGGAGATCGTGCACGCCTTCCAGGACGTCTACGGCTCCTACCGCGAGCGGTCGACCTTCTGAGGCCGCCCTCGACGGTTAAGCGGGGGGGCGGCTCGCCGAAGCGATGCCGTCCGCTCCGGCCGCGTACCGCGCGGCGCTCGATCGTCTCTACCGTCGACGCCGGTTCGGATTGCGCCCGGGGCTCGAGGTCGAGCAGGCGTTGCTCACCGGGCTCGGCAACCCACAGCGCGCCTATCCGGCGGTGCACGTCACCGGGAGCAAGGGGAAGGGATCGGTCGCGGTGATGACCGCGGCGATCTTGAGCGCCCACGGCCTTCGGACCGGGCTGTTCACCTCTCCGCACCTCGCGAGCTACCGCGAGCGCATCCGCCGGGACGGCCGGACGATCCCTCGGGGCGCGGTCGTCGACGGGGTCGAGCGGGTCGAGCAGCTCTCCGAGAAGCTCGAAGCGGACGGGCGGATCGACCGCACTCCGACGTTCTTCGAGGTCACCACGGCGCTCGGCCTCGACTGGTTCGCCCGCCAGAAGGTGGACGCAGCGGTCGTCGAGGTCGGGATCGGCGGCCGCCTCGATTCGACCAACGTCCTCGACAGCCGGGTCGGGGTGATCACGACGATCGAGCTCGAGCACACCGACCTCCTCGGTGCCACCCTCGAGGCGATCGCGCAAGAGAAGTCGGGGATCCTCCACGCGGGGATGCGCGCCGTCACGGGAGCCCTGCCCGACGGGCCGAGCGCGGTCGTCCGCCGGACCGCCGACCGTCTCGGCGTGCCGGTCTGGCGGTTCGGCCGGGAGTTCACGGCCGGCGACCGCGCGCTCGCCGACGACGGGCAGTCGTTCTCCCTCGCGCTTCCGAGCCGTACGCTCCCGCGCGTCGAACTGCCGCTCCTGGGGGGTTTCCAGATCGCCAACGCCGCCCTCGCGTGCGCGGCGGCGGTCCGATTCCTCGACGCCCTCGGGAAGACGGTCTCCCCCGAAGCGATCGTCACGGGCTTGTCGCGAGTTCGGTGGCCCGGTCGCCTCGAACGGGTCGCCCGTCGGCCCGAGCTCTTCTACGACGTCGCCCACACGCCCGAGAGCGCCCGCGCGGTCGCCGAGAGTCTCGGGGAGATCGCGCCCCTCGCCGATCCGGCGGAGAGCGCGATCCTGTTCGGCTGCCTTCGGGGCAAGAACGTCGTCCGGATCCTGGACGCGCTCACCCCGCTCGCCAGAACGATCGTCGTCGTGCGCGTGCGCTCGGAACGAGCCTTCCCCGCGGCGGAGCTCCGCGTCGCGGCCGCGGGCCTGTTTCCGCGGATCGTGGAAGCGCCGGGTGCGGCGACGGGTCTGAAGCTCGCGCGGGTCGCGACCGGCCCGGACGGGCTCACCCTCGCGATCGGGAGCGACTACCTGATCGGCGAGCTCCTCCGGCCGAAGGGCGACGCGGAGGAGCCGGACCTCTCCGATCCCGGGACCGAGACGGTGCCGCCGTCCTCCTCGATATCGACCGGAGGCGGCCGATGAGCGGCCCGGAGACGTCGACGTTCGACTGGGAGAAGCTGCTCGACGGGCTGTCCGGATTCTACCGGACCGGCGACTGGCGCCGGCCGTATCTCCGAGACCACGCCGAGGATCCGTTCCAGGTCTTGATCGGCACGATCCTGTCGCAACGAACGCGGGACGAGCAGACCGACGTGGCGTCCGCGCGGCTGTTCCGGCGATTTCCGGACGCCCGGACGCTCTCCGAGTCGCGCCCGAGCGAGGTGGAGACGCTGATCCATTCGGTGGGGTTCTACCGGGCGAAGACGCGCCTCATCCGTCGCTGCGCCCGCGAGCTCCTCGACCGGTTCGACGGAGTCGTGCCTCGAACGCTCGCGGAGCTGACGACCCTTCCCGGCGTCGGCCCGAAGACCGCCAACTGCGTGCTGGTCTTCGGGTACGGGATCCCGGGCGTCCCCGTCGACACCCATGTGCACCGTCTGTCGAACCGGCTCGGCGTGGTTCGCACGAAGAGCCCGGAGGAGACCGAGGCGGCGCTCCGCCGGGTCCTCCCCGAACGGTTCTGGCTTCCGCTCAATCCGTTGCTGGTGCAGCACGGACAGAACCTGTGCCGTCCGCGCCGGCCGAAGTGCCCCGAGTGCCCGGTCGCGGACCAGTGCGCGACCGGCCGGGCGCTCAGCGCAGGGCGGGCGCCGCCGCGGGCCGAGGACCGTCCGGCAGGGAGGCCGCGGGGGTCGCGGGAAGGGCGAACAGCGCGACCAGCGTCACCACCTCGAGCGCGGCGAGCACCTCCCATCCGATCGCGTACGACGAGACCGCCACGACCCGCCCGAAGACGTACGCGACCAGCGCGCCGCCCGCGAGCTGGATCGCGTTGAACAGGCCGATCGCGAGCGGTACCTGGTCGGTGGGGATGTTGCGCCAGTAGTACGGCACGACGTACATGACCGCGTAGGCGAAACCGTAGGCGAACGAGAACACCGTCCCGATGGCGATCGCCCCGGCGAGTCCCGCCACGGGCAGCCACGCGAGGACGAACGCCCCGATCCCGGCGGCGGCCGCGAGCTGGGTACGGTGGTCCCGTCGTCGGTCGGCGATCGGCCCCCCGACCGGCCCGCCGACGACGCTGGGCAGCACGAACATCATGCCGACGAGGCCCGCGACGGTCGGCGACCAGCCGCGCAGTGCCTCACCGTACGGAACGATGAACTGGCCGGTCGCGAACGACGCGCCCTCCATGCCGACGAAGGCGAACCCGATCGCCCAGACGCCCCGGAACCGGAGCGCCGCGAGGGGGAGGGGCGGAGGCGCCGTGGGCGACCGGACCATCGGGGTCGCGGGGCGAGGCCGGTCGACGGACGACGGGATCGCGACGATCCCGAGGATGCTCAGGATCCCCAACTCGACCCCGCCGAGGACGAGCGCGGCGTGCCAGCCGATCTTCGGGAGCAGGAGCGCGGTCACGAGGACACCCGCGGCGGCCCCGGCACTGAAGGCAGAGGAGAATCCGCCGACCGCGAGACCTCGACCCCCTTCCGGGTACATCCCCGCGACGAGGCTGATCGCCGGGGAGAAGAACAGCCCCGTGCCGACCCCCGCAAGGACCCGGAAGACGAGCAGCCAAAGGAACGTCGGCGCCAGCCCGCTCGCCAGCCCGAAGACCGAGAGCAGGACCGCCCCCGCCAGAGCGACGCGTCGGTTACCGTACCGCCGACCGAGGAGGCCGGCCGGCACCTGGAAGATACCCGCGCCGGCGAGGAACACCCCGACGAGCAGGCCGAACTGCGCCGGACCGATGTGGAACGTCGAGCCGATGCCCGTGAGCGCCGGACCGATGTCGAACCAGTTGTACGCGTACCCCGCCCGGATCGCGACGAGCACCCACGTCGCTCGGACGATCGCCGCGGGGGTCCGAGCGCCGCCCGGCCGAAGATCGTTCGCGACCATCGTCGTTCGTCCCCTGTGACCGGCCCCGACGCCGCCCGGCGACGGGAGCGGCAAAACCGTTTAAACCGAGGGGGGGCGTCCGCGCTCCGCGATGGACGACGCGGAGTACGACCTCGCGTTCTTCCACCGGTCGGGGTTCCACCGGAGAGCGTGCGTCGTCTGCGGCGCCGCGTTCTGGAGCCTCGGGGAGTTCGACCGCTGCCAGGAGGCGCCGTGCCGGGAGTACGGGTTCATCGGTCACCCGATCTTCGCCCGGCCGCTCGAACCGACCGCGATGCGGGAGAGCTTCCTCTCGTTCTTCGAGCATCGAGGCCACCCGCGCCAGCGGCGCTACCCGGTCGTCGCCCGGTGGCGGAATGACGTCTTCTTCACGCAGGCCTCGATCTACGACTTCCAGCCGTGGGTGACGAGCGGGGCGATCCCGCCGCCCGCGAACCCGCTGACGATCAGCCAACCGGTGCTGCGGTTCATCGACATCGAGGAGGTCGGCCGGAGCGGCCGCCATTTCACGATGTTCGAGATGCTCGCGCACCACGCGTTCAACCGCCCCGATCACGAGGTCTACTTCAAGGAGCGAACGGTCGAGCTCTGCCACGAGCTCCTCACCTCGGAGCTCGGCGCCGATCCCCGGACGATCACGTACAAAGAGGAGGTCTGGGAAGGGGGAGGGAACCTCGGGCCGTCGCTCAGCGTCGGGATCTCGGGGCTCGAGGTAGCGACCCTCGTCTTCATGGAGTACGTCCGGGAGAAGGAGGCGGTGCGGCCGATGGCGCTCACCGTCGTCGACACCGGCTACGGTCTCGAGCGCCTCACCTGGGCGAGCCAGGGGACCCGCACCGCGTACGAGGCGGTGTTCGGCGCCGAGTACGAGGAGATGCGCCGAACGTTCGCGCCGCGGGAGACGGCGATCCTGATCGACCACGCCCGCGCGCTCAACTTCCTCCTCACGGACGGGGTCGTCCCGTCGAACAGCAAGGAAGGGTACTTCGCCCGCCTGCTGCTCCGCCGGTCCCTTCGGATCCTTTCGAAGACCCCCGAAGCGCCGGCGCTCACCGCGATCCTCGACCGGACCGCCCGGGAGATCGCGAAGGCGTTCCCCGAGGTCGCGGAACATCGCGACGACCTTCACCGCGTCGTCGAGGCCGAGATCGAGCGATACGCCGAGGCGATCGGCCGGGCCCGCCAGTCGATCCGGCGCCAGGAGGAGCGGGTCAAGGCCGACGGCGGCACGATCGGCGTCGAGCAGCTGATCGAGTGGTACGATTCGCTCGGAGTGCCCCCCGACGTGGCGACGGAGGAGCTCTCCTCGCCGCCCGTCATTCCCGACGACTTCTACCGTCAGGTCGCGGCCCGGCACGAGGGGGAGACCCCGACGACCGACTATTCGGAGGCCACGGAGGCGCTCCCCGCGGTCCCTGCCTCGGTGCCGGCGACGGATGTTCGATACTACCTGGACCCGCATACGGTCTCGTTCGAGGCGCGTGTTGCCTTCGTCAGCGGACCGTTCGTCGTCCTCGACCACACCTTCTTCTATCCGACCGGCGGCGGGCAGCTCGCCGACCGGGGCCACCTCGGCGACGCGGCGGTCGTCGACGTCGCCCGCCGGGGACCGCACGTCTTCCACCGGCTCGACCGCGACGCGCCGTTCTCGGCCGGGGATCGGGTGCGGGGGCGGATCGATCCGGTGCGACGCACGCAGCTGATGCAGCACCATACCGCGACGCACCTTCTGAACGGCGCGCTGCGTGAGGTGCTCGGCCCGCACGTCTGGCAAGCGGGGGCGTACAAGAGCCCGGAGTTCGCGCGGATCGATGTGACGCACTACCGTCCGATCACGCGCGACGAGCTGCGCACCATCGACCGGCGGGTGAACGAGATCGTCCGGGAGGACCGACCCGTGAAGAGCTACTTCGAGACCCGCACGGAGGCGGAGCGACGGTTCGGCTTCACGCTGTACCAGGGCGGAGCCGTTCCGGGCGGGGAGCTTCGGATCGTGGAGGTCGAGGGATTCGACGTCGAGGCGTGCGGCGGGACCCACTGCACCCACACGAGCGAGGTCGGGGCCGTCTCCATCCTCGGCGTGGACCGGATCCAGGACGGCATCGTCCGCCTCACCTTCGCGAGCGGCGAGCGCGCTCTCGAGCTGCGGGAAGAGCACGAGGAGATCCTGAAGGAGGCGGCGCGGCGACTCGGGGTGCCCGTCAGCGGACTGCCCGAGGGGATCGAACGGCTCCTCTCCGAGGTGGAGGCGAACCGGCGGAACGCCCGGACGCGCCAGAAGGAGGACCTCTCCGCGGTCGCCGAACGCCTGCTCGCCGACCCGGCCCGCACGGAGCTCGTCGGACAGGTGACGATCGTCTGCGCACGGCTCGACCTCGACCGAACGGAGCTGATGGAGCTCTCCCGTCTCCTTGGACGGGCGCCGGAGCGCGTGGCGGTCCTCGCCGGCGAGAAGGACGGCCGGGGCACGCTGTTCGTTGGATCGACCGCCCGGGGCGTCTCCGCCCAGGCGGTCGTCGAGGCGGCGCGCGAGGCGTTCGACGGCAAGGGCGGAGGCAATCCCTCCTCGGCCACGGCGGTCGGCGCGCCGGGAAATCCTCTCGCTACCGCCCTCGATCGGGCCCGCGAAGCGGCCCGTACGGCGGCCCGCCCATGACTCCGGAGGGCTCGCCCGAACCGGCGAAAGCTTTACCTTACGGCCATCCCCATTCGAGAGCGGGACACGGAATGGTTCGGTGGGCTCCGGGACCCTCGGTCCGGCCGTGACAGAGAAGGACGCGATGAGCACGAACAACGGTAGCGCGGTCGGGGGTGTACCCCCGGAAGTGATCTCGTTCCTGAGCGGAAAGGGCGGCCGGTCGCTGATCGTCAAGGGCGGCGCCGGTACGGGAAAGACGACCTTCGGCCTCGAACTCCTCGAGCGGGTCGGGCAGCCGAACAAGTCGTTCTACCTGTCGACCCGGGTCGGAGACGAAGCGCTCTACCGCCAGTTCCCGTGGCTCAAGACGAGCGAGATGCGCTCGCGCGTGCTCGACGCCGCGAAACTGTTCCTCGATGCGATCCAGGCCGGCGGCAAGGGCAAGGAGACCGAGCTTCCGGAGACGGAGCAGAAGAAGATCCGCGCCGGGCGCGAGGTGCTCGGCAGTTTCGGCCAGGAGCGCGGCCCCCCGACGAAGGTCGACCGCGGCCACCTGACGGCGCTGCTCAAGCGCGGGCCGATGCCCGAGGTGGAGAACGTCTACCACCGCATCGAACGCTGCCTGCCGGACAAGTCGCTGCTCGTCATCGACTCTCTCGAGGGGGTGACCCACAAGTACGGTCTCGAGATGGAAGAGTTCGTCATGGCGCTCCAGAAGGACCTCGTGGAGGGGTCCAGCACGGACGTCGTCATGATCCTCGAAAAGCCCGAGGCGGGCGGCATCGAGTATCTCGTGGACGGTCTCATCTCGATCCAGCGCGAAGAGCTCGACGAGCGCCGGGTCCGCCACCTGCGACTCGAGAAGCTGCGCGCCACGATCATCGAGCGGGCCCGGTACGCCGTCACGCTCGACGGCGGCCGCTTCGAGGCGCTCGGGATCGCCAACGGTCACAACGGAAAATCTTCGACCGCGGCGTGGAAGCCGATCCCCGACCAGGAGAAGTTCTACTCGACGGGGATCCCCGATTTCGATGCCCTGCTCGGCGGAGGATTCCGCCGCGGCAGCTTCAACGCCTTCGAGGTCGACGTCAACGTCGGGATCGACGACTACTACACGCTGTTCACGCCCACGTTCCTCAACTTCCTCGCGCAGGGCCGGGGGATCCTGGCGGTGCTCGCCGCCGGGGAATCTCCGGAGAAGCTGCGCGAGACGCTCGTGCGCCACGTCCCCGGGAACGTCTTCGACACGCGGGTGCGGATCCCGGACTACACCGTCAACGACACCGAGGACCCGTACATCCTGCCGATGGGCCGGTTCGGCCGCGAGGAGGCGATGCGGGCGATGGTCACCGCCGAGAAGGCGGTCATGGGACCCGACCGCAAGCCGTTCGTGGAGTACCAGGCGTTCGATACGTTCGAGAGCTTGATGGGCGACCAGGTGGCGATCCGGATGTACTTCCAGGGCGTCTCCCGCACGAAGCACGTCGGGAATCTCGGGATCGGTCTCCTGAAGCCCGGCCTGCTCGTCTCGAGCGAGATCCTGAACATGATGGACACGTACTTCCGGATCATCAACATCGACAACGCCCCGTGCATCTACGGGATCCGGCCGCGGACGACCATCTATGCGATCAGCCCGGACGCCGAGCTGGGCGCGCCGCACGCGACGCTGACGCCGATCGTCTAGGCGCCTACGCGGGCAGCCTCAGGACCAGCACGCCGACCAGGGAGAGGACGAGCGCCGGGGCGAACGTCATCGCGAGGTCGTCGTCGAACCAGCCGATCGTCGGCCACTCCGCCGCGACGGCGACCGGCGCGGCGAGGAGCGCGAGCGCGGCGCTCGTCGGGATCGGCCACCGGCCGACGAGCGCCATCCCCACGAAGGCGAGCTCCCAGTAGACGACGAGCGGCACCGCCGGGTACGCCCGGGCGACGGACGGCCGCGCCCGGAGCTCCCCCGCGATCGGGTCGACGAGCGCCGTGCCGAGAACGACCGCGGCGGCGATCGGCTCCGGGAAGAGGACGATCGCCCCGACGACCGCGAGGGCGTAGAAGGCGTAGCTCCCGACGCGCCCGTGCTCGTACGGGCGGATCGTCGGAAGATCGACGACGCCGGCGTGCCGTAGCACCTCGAGCCCGAGGATCACCGCGAGCGCGATCAGGAGGATCGTCCGCTTTGGCGCGAGGACGAAGATCCCGTTCGGTAGGGCGTAGTAGACGAGGATCAGGGCGACGATGCCATGCAGGACCCGGCGCCATACGCGGTCGCCGAGCGCCGCGTCCCCTCCGAGGCGCGCTCCCAGCCACCGGCGGAATCGGCCCCCACGGTGCAACCGGAGTTGGATCGGCATGGTTACGGCCGGCCGGCCCGCGGCTCCCCCGGAACGGCGGTGGTCATGCCCCGGCGGCAGGTCGGGCCGGGAATCTCCACAGGGAACCCCCCCGGCCGCTCGCATTTCAGGGTTTCGAGCGGCGGGCCTCCGTCGGGGATTTCCGGTCGCCCGGGGCCGGCCCGCCGTGGGGTCCTCGCGAAAGGTTTTTTGGCCCCGGCGCTCGCCGACGACCATGAAGGTCACGGTGCTGGTCGGGAGCAAGTCGGACCTCGAGCTCGCGGGAAAGGTCGCGGCCCGCCTCGAAGAGTTCCAGATCCCCTGCGAGGTCCACGTCGCCTCCGCCCACCGCAACCCGGAGAAGGTCGACCGGCTCGTCCGGGACCCGGCGACGGACGTGTTCATCGCGATGGCCGGGCTCTCCGCGGCGCTCCCCGGCGTCGTCGCGGCGCGCACGCTGAAACCCGTCATCGGGGTCCCGCTCCACCGCGGGCTCGGCCTCGACTCGCTCTTGTCGGTCGTACAGATGCCGCCGGGAATCCCGGTCGCGGCGGTCGGGCTGGACGCGACCGAGAACGCGGCGCTCCTCGCCGCCCAGATCCTCGCCCTCAAGTTTCCCGAGGTGATCCCGCACCTCGAGGCGTACCGCGCGCGCTGGCGCGAGGAGCCCGCCGCGCCCGGCGGGGCCGCTCCGTGAACGATCCGGCCGCGTTCGTCCGCTCGGCCGAGGAGCGGCTCAAGGCCGACGTCCCCGGTCGGACGATCGTCGCTACTTCCGGCGGGATCGACTCGACCGTCGCGGCCGCGTTGGCCGAGCGCGCCCTCGGGGAGCGGGCGCGAGCGATCTTCGTCGATACGGGGCTCTTGCGGGCCGGGGAGGTCGAGCGCGTCAGCGGCTACCTCGGCGCGAGCGGCCTGAAGCACGAGATCGTCCCTGCGTCCGACCGGTTCTTTGCAGCGCTCGCGGGCGTGGTCGACCCCGAGGAGAAGCGCCGACGGATCGGTGCCGCGTTCATCCGGTTGTTCGAGGCGGAGGCGTCCCGGTTCGGCACCGACCGGCTCGTGCAGGGAACGATCGCGCCGGACTGGATCGAGAGCGGCGGCGGGTTGCGCGACACGATCAAGACGCACCACAACGTCGGGGGCGTACCCGCCGACAGCAAGCTCGTGCTGGTCGAGCCGTTGCGCGACCTCTACAAGGACGAAGTGCGCGCGCTCGCTCACCACCTCGGCGTACCCGAGGCCGACCGCCAGCCGTTCCCCGGTCCCGGCCTCGCCGTTCGGGTGAACGGTCCCGTGACCGTCGAGCGGGTCGCCCAGGCCCGGGTGGCGAACCGCGTCGTGGAGGAGGAGATCGAGCGGGCCGTCGCGGCGAAGGAGATCCCGGCACCGTGGCAGTACTTCGCGGTCTTGCTGGACGCCCGGACCGTCGGCGTCACCGGCGACAACCGGGTGCGGGGCGAGGCGGTGTCGATCCGGGTCGTAGAGTCGATCGACGCCATGACGGCGACCGCGATGGCGCTTCCCCGGCCGGTGCTGCGACGCATGGCCGAGCGGATCACGCGGGAGCTGGCGGGCCAGGTCGTGCGCGTCCTCTACGACGTCACCGACAAGCCGCCCGCGACGATCGAGTGGGAATAGCGCAGGACCCGCGCAAAGGGGATAATCCCGGGCCCGCGTCGCCTCCGGGACCGATGTCGACGACGACCCCCCCGGCCGAGGGAACCGTCCCGGTCCACCTGCCCGAAGAGATCGTGAAGGCCGTCGCGGCCCGGATCCGCGGAACGGCGTTCGGCTCGGTCGACGCCTACGTCGCCTTCGTCCTCGCCCGGCTCCTCGAGAGTCCCTCCCCCGCAGGGTTCAGCGAAGAGGACGAGCGGGTGCTGCGCGAGCGGCTGCGCTCCCTCGGATACATCGATTAGACGGCGCCGCCAACGATTTTGGGGGCGGCGCCTCGGGTCCGGGCGTGCTCGCCTGCCCGTTCTGTGGCGCTCCCGAGACGGAGCGGATCGACCTCGAGGGGAAGCGGTTCCTCGTCTTCCGCTGCATGTTCACTCCCGAGGTCGAGCCGGCGCTCACCGATGCCGAGATCGGCGATCGGCTCGCGACCACGTTCGGGACGAACGGGCGCGAATTCTTTCGGGGAACGTGCGACCGGCTCCACGTCTACGTGACCAAGGGCGAGGGCGCCCGGGTGCTCACCGCGAAACCGCGCCCGGTGTCGCCCCCGTAGCGACGGAGCGATCCTCGCTCAGGCACGCGCGGACGGTCGGATCTTCGCGAGCGCCGACGCCGTCGGCACGAGGTGGCGCGGCAGTCCGAGCTGTTCCGGGGTCGCACCGAAGGCGAGCCCCACGACCTGGGGCAGGTGGAAGACCGGCATATCGAGCGGATGGCCGACCGCCTTCGCCGCCTGGTTCTGGTAGGCGTCGAGCGAGATGTGGCAGAGCGGGCACGGCGTCGCCATCGCGTCGGCGCCGTGGGCCCTCGCGTCGTCGATCTGGTGTCCGGCGATCTTGCTCGCCACTTCCGGCTTCACGAACTGGATCGGGAAACCGCAGCACATCACCCGGCCCCGGTAGTAGACCGGGGTCGCGCCGAGCGCAGCGAGGAGCTCCTCGAACGACTTCGGTTCCTCGGCGCTCTCCGAGAGGAGCTCGTCGGACGGGCGCAGGAGATGGCAGCCGTAGAACGCCCCGACCTTGAGCCCCTCGAGCGGATGGACGACCTTCGATCTGATCCGGTCGAGGCCGATATCTTGGGTGAGCACCTGGAGCAGGTGCTTGACCTTCGTCGTCCCCCGGTACTCGATCCCGAGCGGCTTCAGGGCCCCGTCGACCCGGGCCTTCACGCGCGCGTCGCCGAGGCGCGTGTTCGCGAGCGACAGCATCCCCTGGCACGTCGAGCAGATCGTGAGGAGGTCGAGGCCGGCCCGTTCGGCGATAGCGAGGTTGCGCGCGTTCAACGCGACGTTGAGCACTTCGTTCGCCTCGTCGACAAATCCCGAGCCGCAGCAGGAGAAACTAGGGAATTCGACGAGCTCGATCTCGAGCGCCCGGCAGACCCACCGGGTCGCCATGTCGAGCTCCTTGCCGGACTCCTGGGCGACGCACCCGGGATAGTACGCGAGCTTCACGCGTCCTCCTCCTTCCGGTCGTCGAGCGCCTCGTAGATCTTCTCGACCTCGGCGAGCCCCTCGATCGGCTGCGGCCGCTTCAGGATCTCGGGCTTCTTCCGATAGATCCGGATCCCCTGGCCGAGCTGGCCGGCCATGCCGGTGAGCCCGGACGTCTGGCGGACGAGCTTCGATTCGTGCAGAAGGCCCGTCGCTCGGATGTTCTCCTTGAAGCCGACCGCGTGGCGCGAGCCCGGTTCCGTCCCGCCCTGGACCCGGATCGCCATCTCCTTCAGGTCGCGGATCCGCTCCGAGGGGCGCACGTCCTTCGGGCACGCCTCGGTGCAGAGGTGACATCGCAAGCAGGTCCAGAGCCCTCCCGGCTGGATCGCCAGCAGCCGCGCCTGGCGGGCGGTGTCGCGCGGGTCGACGACGAACCGGAACAGCTTCGCGAGCGCCATCGGCCCCGGGAACGTCGGATCGGCCTCGACCGCCGGGCAGGCCGAGTAGCAGGCGGCGCAGGCGATGCAGCGCGGCGTCTCTTCGAACGCCGCGACCTGCTCCGGGGTCATCGGGTTCTCCTTCCCTTCGGGCATCGGCCGCCGGGGGTCGAGGATCAGGTGCGGCTCGATCTTGTTGTACTGGTCCCAGAACGGCGCCTGGTCCACGACCAGGTCCCGCAGGACGGGCTGGTTCTTCATCGGCTCGACGACGATCCGGCCGTGGCGCTCCATTTCCGGTCCGATCGGGGTCTCGCAGGCGAGCCGGCTCTTCGAGTTCACCTGCATCGCGCACGAACCGCAGATCGCGCTACGGCAGGAGTACCGGAGCGTGAGCGACGGGTCGATCTCGCCGCGGATGCGCAGGAGCGCGCTGAGCACCGGAGTGTGCTTCGGCAGGTCGAGCGTGAACCGGTCGTAGCGCGGGGTCGGGTCCTTGCCGGGGTCGTACCGGTAGATGTCGAACGTCGCCGAGACCGTCTCCTCCGCCATCGCTAGTAGACCCGCTCCTTCGGATCCCAGCGCGTGTAGGCGACGGGACTATACGATAGACTCGGGCCCTCGGGGGTCTTCTGCGCGAGCGTGTGCCGCATCCAGCGTGCATCGTCGCGCTTCGGGTAGTCGGTCCGCGCGTGCGCCCCACGACTCTCCGTGCGCGCGTACGCGCCGACGACGATCGTCTCGGCGAGCGTGAGCATGTGACCGACCTCGAGCGCGTCGCTCAGATTGAGATTGTAGACCTTCGAGGAGTCGACGACCCGCACGCGATCGAACCGGGCCTTCACCGACCGCAGGCGCTTCAGCCCCTCGAGGAGCGTCGGCTCGTCACGGTAGATCCCGACGTACTGGTCCATCACCCGCTGCATGTCGGTGCGCAAGGTCGATGGGTCCTCGCCGTCCGTCCGCGCCGACCAGGCGCGCACCGGGGCCACGGCCGCATCGAGATCGCCGTCGTGGAGCTCGGGAGCGGCCGCGCTCCCCGCGTACTCTGCGGCCGCGAGACCGGCCTGCTTTCCGAAGACGAGCGTCTCGAGCAAGGAGTTCCCGCCGAGACGGTTCGCCCCGTGGATGGAGACGCACGCCGCCTCCCCGGCCGCGAACAGTCCGCGGATGTTCGTCGCCCCGTGGATATCCGTGCCGATGCCGCCCATCATGTAGTGCTGGCCCGGGTACACCGGGATCGGCTCGGTGACCGGGTCGACGTTGGCGTAGATCCGGGAGAAATCGACGATCTCCTGGAGCCGACTCTCGACCTTCTCCTTGCCGAGGTGCATCAGCTCGAGGTGCACGTAGGGACCGTACGGTCCGGGGAACCCGCGTCCCTCCGCGACCTCCGTGATGATCGCCCGCGAGACGACGTCGCGCGACGCGAGCTCGAGGACGTGCGGGGCGTAGCGGCTCATGAACCGCTCCCCCTTCCCGTTCTTCAGGATCCCGCCCTCACCCCGGGCTCCCTCCGTGATCAGGATCCCGGACTCGAGCAGCGCGGTCGGGTGGAACTGGACGAACTCCATATCCTTCAGGAACGCCCCGGCGTCGTACGCGACCGCCACGCCGTCGCCCGTGCAGCTGTGAGCGTTCGTGGTCCGGCCGTAGACGCGGCCGAACGGACCGGTCGCCAGGATGACGCTCTTCGCCGCGATCTGCTCGAAATCGCCCGACCTGCGGTCGAACGCGATGACCCCGTGCACGCGTCCGTCGCGGACGACGAGCTCGGTGAGGTCCCACTCCTCGTAGAGGGTGTACCGGGCCGTGCCGAGCCGCTCCCAAAGGCCCTGCAGCAGGGCGAGCCCGGTCCGGTCGGCGGCGTAGATCGTTCGGGGAAAGCCGGCGCCACCGAACGCTCGGCGGGCGAGCGAGCCGTCGGCGCCCCGGCTGAAGATGGTGCCGAAATGCTCCATCTCGACGACCGTCGGGCCGGCCTCGCGGCAGAAGAACTCGATCGCGTCCTGATCGCCGAGATAGTCGGACCCTTTCACCGTGTCGTAGATGTGGGTATCGACGGAATCCTCGGCGCCGAGCGCGGCGTTGATCCCGCCCTGGGCCGCGCCCGAGTGCGAGCGCAGCGGATGGAGCTTCGTGACGACGGCGACGTCGCGGCCAGCCTCGACCGCGGCGAGGGCGGCGCGCTGGCCCGCGAGGCCGGCGCCGATCACCACGACCTCGTGCCGCCGCATGCTCGGTGCGCCGCCCGAGCAGGGTCCCCCATTAATCCCTGTCGCGCATTGATTCTCGCCGCGCGACGAACCCGCTCTACGAACTCGCTCCGGGTTCCTCAGTGGTTCGGGAGTAATCGCTCCGTGAGCCCTTATATAGCGAGCCCGAGTCGGTCGCCCGTTTCCTCAGACGGGGGTCCTCAAATGCACGCAGAGTCCACGATGAGCGTCGAAGATCGGCTTCGGACGGGGACCACGACCATCGGGATCGTCGCGAAGGACGGAGTCGTTCTCGCGACCGAGCGACGGGTCACCGCCGGCAACATGGTCACGAACAAGGCGGCCCAGAAGCTGTTCAAGATCGACCAGAACATCGGGATCACCATCGCGGGCCTGGTCGGCGACGCCCAGGTCCTCGCGCGCTACCTGAAGGCGGAAGTCTCCCTCTACCGGCTGCGCCGGAACGCTCCGCTCGGCGCCGAGGGGGCCGCCACGCTCCTCGCGAACATCCTGAGCGGCAACCGATACTACCCGTACTACGCCTGGCTGATCCTCGGCGGGACGGACGCGAAGGGCGGTCACATCTTCTCTGTCGACCCGGCGGGCGGTTGCATCGAGGACCGGTTCGTCTCCGTCGGCTCGGGCTCCCCGTTCGCCTACGGGATCATCGAGGAGGGGTACACCCGCGACATCTCGAGCTCGGACGCCGTCGACCTCGCACTGCGGGGACTCACCGCGGCGATGAAGCGCGACAGCGCGAGCGGCGACGGATACAGCGCCCACATCATCTCCGCGAAGGAATACCGCGAGCTCTCCGACGACGAAATCAATAAACGCCTGAAGGCCCTCAAGATACCGCTGCCTCCCGTGCTCCCGTAGGTCTTCGGGGGGCCCGGGCGGCCCAACCCTTTCGATTCAACCCCTTCGAGCGTGAATGAGTTACGACTCGCTCTTAGAGCAAGCAAGGGCGGCCCTCAAGGAGGTCCTCCCCGAAACGATCGAGGTCACCGACATCGAGCTGGAAGGCCCGCAGATCGTCCTGTACACCAAGCAGCTCGACCTGTTCCTGTCGGGCGGCGACTACCTTCGGCAGGTCGCCCAGCGCCTCCGGCGCCGGGTCGTCGTACGGTCGGATCCGTCCGTCCTCGCCGATCCGAAGGAGGCCGAGAAGGTGATCCGGGAGCTGATCCCGCCCGAGGCGGAGATCAACCAACTGTTCTTCGAACCCGAAACCGGCGAGGTGACGATCGAGGCCGCGAACCCCGGCGCCGCCATCGGCCGCGGCGGCTCGGTCCTCAACGACGTCAAACGGAAGATCGGGTGGGTGCCGACCGTCGTCCGGACCCCCCCGATCCCCTCGAAAACGGTCGAGGAGGTACGGATCCACCTCCGCAACTCGTTCGATGACCGGCGCTCGTTCCTGAAGAAGGTCGGCATCCGCATCGCGCGGGACCCGCTCCCCGAGAAGCTGTGGGCTCGCAACACCTCGCTCGGGGGCTACCGGGAGGTCGGCCGGAGCGCGCATCTCCTGACGACGCAGAACTCCAAGGTGCTGATCGACTGCGGCATCGACCCGGGGTCGGACCGGACCCCGTTCTTCAACGCCCCCGAGCTCCTCCCGCTCGACTCCCTCGATGCCGTGGTCGTCACCCACGCGCACCTCGACCACTGCGGCCTCGTGCCGGTGCTCCTCAAGTACGGCTACAAGGGACCGATCTACTGCACGGCCCCGACGCGCGACCTGATGACCCTGATGCTGCTCGACGCGATCAAGGTCGTCAACCAGGAGGCTCGGCGGGGGCTGTACGACTCCTCCCACGTACGCGAGCTCGTCACCCGGACGGTCCCGCTCCGCTGGGGAGAGACGACCGACATCGCCCCCGACATCCGCCTCACGATGCACAACGCGGGCCACATCCTCGGCTCGTCGATCTGCCATTTCCACCTCGGCGAGGGGGACCACAACCTCGCCTACTCCGGGGACATCAAGTTCGAGCGGAGCTGGTTGTTCAACCCGGCGACCAACCGATTCCCGCGCCTCGAAACGCTCGTCCTCGAGTCGACGTACGGCGGCTTCCGCGACATCCAACCGAGCCGCCAGCAGGCGACGGAGGAGTTCACCCACCTCGCGAACAAGGTACTTTCGCGCGGCGGAAAGCTCGTCGTGCCGGTGTTCGCCGTCGGCCGTTCCCAGGAGGTGATGCTGGCGCTCGAGGAGAAGATGCGCGACGGCAAGATCCCGAAGGTGCCGGTGTACCTCGACGGGATGATCTTCGAGGCCACGGCGATCCACACCGCCTACCCCGAGTTCCTCAACAGCCAACTGCGCACCCAGATCTTCCAGCAGGGGGACAATCCGTTCCTCTCGGACGTCTTCCACCGCGTCGACTCCGGTCAGATGCGCATGGAGGTCCTCGACTCGCGCGACCCCTGCATCGTCCTCGCCACCTCCGGGATGATGAGCGGCGGGCCGGTGATGGAGTACTTCCGCGCCTGGGCCCCGGAGGAGAAGAACGGGCTCCTGTTCGTCGGCTACCAGGCCGACGGGACGTTCGGCCGGCGCTTGCAACGGGGGATGTCGGAAGCGTCGTTCCTGGACGGACCTCGACAGGGGTCGGTGCAGGTCAAGTGCGAGATCGCCACGATCGAGGGGTTCTCGGGGCACTCCGACCGGGTCCAACTGATGAACTTCGTCGCCTCCCTCGACCCGCGCCCGCAGCGGATCCTGCTCAATCACGGGGAAGAGTCGAAGATCGTCGACCTCTGCTCGAGTTTGTACAAGCGGTTCGGCGTCGAGTCGCGCGCGCCGTACAACCTCGAAACCGTCCGGCTGCTCTAGTCCACACGGCGGGACATAACCCCATATATGCGGCGCCGGCTGGAACCCATCGGGAGCTAACGTCGGAAAGCGAGATGGTCGGTTCCTCCCGCAGATTCTTGGTCCTCGGGTTGGACGGTGGAACGTTCGACCTGCTCGACCCGTTGTTCGAGGCCGGGGAGCTTCCGTTCCTCCGCTCGCTCGTACACCGCGGGGTCCGCGCCCCGCTGCGCTCGGTCTATCCCGCCAAGACGATCCCCGCCTGGTTCTCCTTCGCCACCGGCCAGGACCCGGGCGAGCTCGGGATCTTCGGGTTCACCGAGCCCGACGGCAAACCCGGCCGCTCGCGCACCGTGCGATCGTTCCGGCCGGCGGAGGCGCTCTGGGACCGACTCTCCCGCCTCGGCCTCAAGGTTGGGGTGCTGAACTTCCCGATCACCGCCGGGTACCCCTTGCACGGATTCATCCTTCCCGGGATGTTCTCGGAGGACTCCGCGACGTACCCGAAGGGGCTGCGCGCCGAGGTGACGAGCGACCTCGGCGCGAACTATCCGGGCGAGCTGCCGCTGTACCGGGAATCGTCCCGGGACGCGTGGGTCGCCCAGGCGACTCGGGCGGTCGCCCAGCGCGGCCAGGTCGGCGCGACGCTCGCCGCCCGCCACCGCCCCGATTTCCTCTTCGCCCTGTTCCGGGAGACCGACCGCCTCGAGCACCAGCTCTGGGAGGAGCTGAGCCGACCGGTCGCCGAGATCCCCGCCGACCTTCTCGAGTTCTGGCGGACGGTCGACCGAGCCTGCCGCGATGTCGACACCGCGTTCCGATCGGCGGGAGACCGGGCGGTGACGCTCGTCATCTCCGACCACGGGCACGGTCCGATCCAGTCGGACTTCCTCACGAACCGGTGGCTCGTCGCGGAGAAGCTGCTCGTCTTCCGGCGCGGCTCGGAGCTCGCCCGCCGCCAGCTCATCGCGCAGCTCACGCTGCGGACCCAGCAGCTGCCGCTCGCCGGGGCGATCGCGCGCCATATCGCCGACTTCCTCCGGGACTCCCGGCACGCCGCCCTCGCCGACCTGGTCGGCGGGGACGCGTCGTTCGAGCGGACCGCGCAACGGATCGACTGGAAGCGGACGATCGCGTTCTCCTATCCGGTCCCCGAAGGGATCTACCTGAACCCGTTCAACCCCGACCTGACTCCCGATCGCCGCGAGCACGTGCTCGGCGAGATCCGCCGTCGCCTGGAACAGTTCCCCGATGCCCATATCGAGGTGTTCGACCCCGAGACGATCTACCGGGGCCGCAACCTCGGCTCGGCGCCGGCGCTGCTGATCCGCGTCGACGACATGAAGACCGAACCGAGGATGGACTTCGCCTACCCCGGCCCGATGATCAAGGAACGGCCGCGGTTCTTCTACGGATCGGGAACGCACCGGATGGACGGGATCCTGATCGCCGCGGGCGACGGGATCCGTCCCGGCCCCTGGGACGGTACGCCGAATCTCCTCGACATCGCTCCGACCGTCCTGGAGGGAATGGGGCTCCCGTCGGCGCCGGCGATGGCCGGTCATTCGTTCGCCCGCGAGCTCGGGCTCGCCGTCTGAAGAGCGAGCGCCGGAACCCTTTTCGGGTCGGCCCGACTCGCACCTCCCGAATGGCGGTGCGGACGGTCGACCTCCTGGCCGCCGGGCCGGCCCCGGCCGATCCGTATGAACCCGCGGCGACGGCGTGGGCGCTCGCCGAGGGCCTGCGGGACCGCCGGTGTTCGGTGCGCGTCCTCTATCCGACCGGCCC
>JBAQAF010000050.1:0-5848 GCA_049285595.1 Thermoplasmata archaeon | reverse complement strand
GTCGCCGGAGTGGTGATCGCGAACGAACTGATCGACGCCATGCCCGCGCGCAGGCTCCAATGGAACGGGGCGCGCTGGAACGAACTCGGGGTGCGCGTCGCTCACGACCGGGTGGAGCCGGCCGAAGCGCCCCGGCCGGACGCCGTCCCCCCTCCGCCCCTCCCCGAGCGTCCGGAGCCGGGAACGATCGTGGAGTTCTCGAGCAGCGGCGAGGCGCTCGTCCGGGAAGTCGCGGACCACCTCACGGCCGGGGCGTTCCTCTTGATCGATTACGGCATGTCGCAGGCAGAGCTCCTCGCGGCTCATCCGCGGGGAACGCTCGAGGCGATCCGACGGCACCGCTCCGTGGCCGATCCTCTCTCCGCACCCGGCGAGACCGACCTGTCGGTGTTCGTCAACTTCGACCGCCTTCGGGCTGCCGCGAAGGCCGCCGGGTGGATCGAGCTCGCGTACCGCTCCCAGGCGCAGGCGCTCGAAGCCTGGGGGTTCCCCGAGCAGTTCCAAGAGGCGCTGACGCGGACCCGGTCGAGCGAGGACGAGGTTCGACTGCGCCTGGCGGCGAAAAGTCTGCTCTTCGGATTCGAGCGATTCCGCGTGCTCGAGCTCGCGCCGCCCGCCGGGCGCCCGCTCGCGAGTATCAGTGGGACGGCGACCGCGCGACCGTGACCGGCTCCGCGACCTTGGTGTCGATGAGGAGCTTCGCGGTCGCGGGAGGTAGGGAGAGGAGATCGTCGACGCGCAGCTCGATCGAATCCGCCCCGACCTCCACCGTGTGTCCGTCGGCGATGATCCGGACGTAGGCGAGCGGCGGGAGGGCCGTCGCCTTCGGGGCCGCGGGACGGGGCGGGGGCGGAGCGGCGACGGCCCGCTCGGCGGGTTTCTCGACCGCGGCGGAGGTGCTGAGGGCACCGGCGGCGATCGCCTCGAGGTACGGGGCGGACGCGCGTCGGAAGCCGAGCAGCGTGGCGAGCAGCGCGTCGAACATGCTGCGCTCCTCGGTGAGGGCGTTCGGCAGCTCGCGCGCGCCGCCGATGCTCGCTTGGAAAGCGAGGGAGAGGATCTTCTGGACGCGCCCCTCGAGGATATCGCGCGCGACCTGGCTGGCCCGCTGGTACGTTTGCCGAGAGATCTCCCCCTTCCGGCCGGAGGGGTTCTCCCGAAGGTCCGCCTCGTACGAACGCTTCAACTCCACCAGGTAAACGGTGGTGCTGTCGTAGTAATCGGGGGGGAGCTTCGCGAGTCCGCGGCCGGCCGCTTCGTTGCGCCTCCACTCGAGGAGGAGGGTAAACTGGTCGGGCATCGGCGGGAGGTCGGCGAGGACGAGAGGACTATACTAGCTGTGCGGTGTCGGCGAACGGCGGGCGCGGCTCGAGGCATGGGCCGGCGTCCGGATCGATGCAGCGCGAGCGGGACCCGGCAGCGGCATTCGAGGAGTTCATCGACCTCTGGCAGAAGCTGGTCGCGGAAGGGCGAGTTCCCGGAACCACGTTGGTCGTCGAAGGAGAGCGCGACCGTCGGTCGGTCCGGCGTCTCGGGTGGTCGGGGACCATCGCCATGGTCCATCGGGGCCGAACGATCTCCGCCACCGCGCAGGCACTGGTCGAAGGGAGCCGGCGCGTGATCGTTCTCACCGACTGGGACACCGAGGGCGGAACCTTCGCCCGGCGGTTCCGTGAATTCCTTACGGCCGAGCGGGTGGAGCTCGATCTCGAGTACCGGCGCCGGTTCGCGCGGCTGTTGCGGGGCGAGCTGGTCCACGTCGAGGGGCTGTTCGGCTGGACCCGGCGGAACGCGGACCGTTTCGGCATACCGATCGATGCGATCGTCGGGGGCCCCGGGGCCGACGGCACCGCGCCGCCTACGGAATGACCTTCGACTGCGTGCGGCGCGTTTCGCGGCGGTTCCGGCTGCGGGACGGACGCATCCGCTCCGCGCCCTTGCCGCTCCAGCGCAGACCGCGTCCTTCGGTCCCGGCGCTCGTGAGCCCGCGGAAGACCCGGCCCTTCTGGGCGGGCGCCGCGATCCAGGCGATCTTCGGGTCCGCGAGGATCTCGGGGTGGTCGGGGTCGACCAGGATCACCTCGAAGAACTTCTGCTTGCCGTCCTCTCCGACCCAGTAGGAGTTCAGCACCTCCAAGTTCGGGTAGTGCTTCTGGGCCCGTTCCTCCGCGATCCGGCGGAGGCTCTTCGCGAGCGTCATCTGGAGAATCCCCTTGTGCTTCGGGCGCCGGCCCGCGATGATCGCCCGCTTCCTCTGGCCACCGCGGCGTACCCGGACTCGGACGATGATGTATCCACCCTTCGCCCGGAAACCGACCGCGCGGGCACGGTCGAGGCGCGTCGGGTGCTCGAGACGAGTGACGGTCTGCTCGCGGCGCCACGTGAGAAGGCGTTCGTGCCGGACGACGGCCCCTTCGGGACCCATCGACTGGCGGAACGACCGCGACATGTAGCGGTACGCGGAGGTCGACATCGAGAGCGGCGCGGGGACCCGGGCCCCGTTTATAAGCGTGCCGACGCGGCGCCTCGGCGAGGAGGGGCGAGGGGACGCGGTCGTCCCGAACGGCCGATCAGAGGCCGAAGAAGTCGCTCGCGCCGCGCCAGATCTCGGCGAACGTCAGGCCAAAGTGGTAGAGCGCGAAGGCACCGACCAGAACGACACCCACGCTGAGGACGCCGTCCAGCAGTACTCCACCGCGGGGGGCACGGAAGCGGCGCGTAAATCCCATCGAGAGACCCCCCGGAGGGAATCGTACGAGGGGGCCCCGTGGGATATAGTTCTCGGTCCGGGGTTATACGCCCCGGGAAACGATGAGCCGCCCGGTCAGGCGCCGGGCGCCTTCGGCGAGGCCCACGGGAGGCGGGAAGCACTCGGATGGACGACCTTCGCGGTCGCGTGGCTCCCGGTGGCGATCGCCCGTTCGAGATGGCTCGTGATCTCCCGCACGAGACGGTCCATCCGGGGCATATCCTCGCTCGGCATCACGACGGGGCTCTCCCAGATCACGGCGGCCCCCCCGCTCGTCGGATACAGCCGGAAGACGAGGGAGGTCGCTCCCGGCGGGACAGCGGGGTTCATCCGCTCGAGGCGGCCGCGCACGTGACTGACGGGCGTGTCGGTCGACTCCTCCTTCTCGACGGTGTACCCGAGGGTCTGCAGGTAGTCGACGAGGTAGCCGGCGAATCGTTCGCGCCCGATGCCGCGCACCCGCAGCCAGTCACCTTCTCCGCTTGCCATGAGGAACTCCCCGGTCCAACGTGGTGCCGACGCTCCTCAGGAGCCCCAGCATCATCCGGTACTCCGCCTCGGTGGGCGTCGCCCGGCCGAGGACGCGACGAAACAGGAGGATTAAACCCCGTCGTTTGTGGTTCGGATACGGGGTCCGGGCGACGAGCTCGCCGAGACGCGCCAGGAACAGCTCCTTCTCCCGCCCGTTCACCGCTACGACCTCGGGCGCGGGAGTCGTCTCAGGGTCGTCCGGACCGCGCGCCCGGTGGAGCGCGTAGAGGACGACCGCCACAGCGTGCGAGACATTGAGCGTCGGGAACTCTCGGCGCGCCGGGATGTGGACCAGGAGGTCGCACCGCTCGAGCTCGGTCCGCGACAGCCCGTTGTCCTCGGGGCCGAAGACGACCGCGAGCTGGCCCTCGAGGGTTCGGGCGATCTCGCCGAGCCGCTCGGGGCTCACCGATCGCCGAAGATAGGCGGTCGAGCGGCCGGTGGAGAGGTCGGTCGTTCCGACGACGAGGTCCGACGAGTCGACCGCCGCGTCGAGGGAGGGGTACCGCTCGGCGGCGGTGAGCAGCGCGAGCCCTCCCATTGCGCGTCGCCGGGCCTCCGGGCCGATCCGGGCACGCGGCGCCACCAGCCTCAGGCTCGCGGCGCCGAAGTTCCGGGCCGCTCTCGCCGCGGCCCCGACGTTCCCATCCTCCTTCGGTCGAACGAGGACCACGGTGAGGCGCGCCGTCAACCGGCTGCCTCCTCCGCGAAGAGGCGTTGGACCATCCAATCCGGATCGAACGGCATCAGGTCGGCATACCCCTGGCCGAGCCCGACGAACAGGATCGGCTTCTTCGTCACGAACGTCGTGCTGAGCGCCGCGCCGCCCTTCACGTCGGCGTCGAGCTTCGTCAGGATGAGCCCGTCGATCCCGAGCGCCTGGTCGAATAGGCGGGCCTGCTCCACGACGTCGTTCCCCGACAGAGCGTCCCCGACGAACAGCGTGAGCGTCGGAACGGCCACGCGACGTATCTTCTTCGCCTCCTCGATCAGGTTCTCGTTCGTGTGCTGACGGCCGGCGGTATCGATCAGGACGACATCGACCCCCTTCGCCTTCGCGTGGGCGATGGCGTCGAACGCGACCGCGGCCGGATCGGACCCTTCCTGCTGGCGGACGACGCGGATCCCGAGTCGTTCGCCGTGCGTGAGGAGCTGCTCGATGGCGCCCGCGCGGAACGTGTCGCCGGCGGCGATCACGCTCGAGAACCCGAGCCCGCGCAGCCAGACCGCGAACTTGGCCACCGTGGTCGTCTTTCCGGTGCCGTTGACCCCTACGAACAGGACGATGTACGGTTTCGGTTCGTGGTCGCGGATCGCCGCCGAAATATCGAGCGTATGGCGGCCGAGGATCGCCCGCACCGACCGTTCGAGGCTGAGACGGATCGCTTCCTCGGCCTCGACCCCGCGCCGGAGCTTGCGACCGGCAAGATCGCGGACCAGGTCGCGGCGCAACCGTTCGATGACGGGCAGGGCGACATCCGACTGGAGCAGGACGATCTCCAGGTCGTCGAGGACGTCATCGATCGCGCCCTCCTTCAGCTTCCGGCCGAGGAGACCGCCCCCGAACAGCTCATCCTCGGTGGAGGGGGCGGACGGGTCGGGTTTCTCGGAAGGGGACGACCCGGCCCGCGCCGACGTCGACGGTCCCGGCGAGCGGGGTGAAGAACGGCTCCCGGCCAGCGGTGGATCCTCGGGCGGGGAGGGTTCGGAATCGGACGGCTCGGTATCCGTCGTCCGGCGCAATCGCGCCTTAATCGCGGCCCACATCGGACGGCGCCCTCGCGGAGCGCGACGCAGCGTCCAGGCGACGGGAGAGGAGCTGGATCCGCTCGTCGACCGCGCCCATATTGCCCTCGATCTCGGAGACCGCCTGCTCGATCCGAGTGATCCGCTGCGCGATCACTTCGGCCGCCTTCGCCCGGTCCATCTCGGTCGCGACGCCCGACCCGATCCCGAGGATCACCGGAGTATCCCGATGCACCCGTCCCCGGATGTACGCTTCTCCGCCGAGCGGCACGAGCACCTCGTCGCTCGCCGACGACCGGTCGATCCCGTCGAGGCTCTCTCGGGCCCGCAGATGATCCTGACGGGAGGCGATCAGGATCTGATGCTGTTGGACGAGCCCGTTCAGTTGGGAGCGGTACGCGTCGAGCCGGATCAAGTCCTCCTGGACCTGCTGCTCGCTCGGAACCGGGGACTCCTCATCGGGGCCGCGTTGCGCCATGGACGGAACGAGGGACGCGAGGGCCGTCTTAACGGTTCGCGCGCCGGAAACGTCGCCGGCACGGGGCCGGGGGGTCGCTGCGAGAGGGACCGGCCCGCCGGGCCGACGTCAGGGAAGGGGTACGGCGGCGACCGACTCGACGCGGATCTCGTGGCGCTTCACGTGGTGACAACCGCCGATCTCGGAGAGCGCCCACTCCCGAGCGATCGACTCGGTATCGGCCTCGTGGAGCTTCGTGAACGACTGCCAGTATCCGCGGCGGGCGTAGAACGAACCGATGACGGTGAAGACGGGCATCGACGAACTCCTCGGTGCGGCGTTCACTCGGGGGGGGTTATTAAACC
>JBAQAF010000049.1:0-89196 GCA_049285595.1 Thermoplasmata archaeon | reverse complement strand
GGCGACGGCCGCGGCCCAACCTTCGGTCGAGGCGGCGTCCGCTGCGGTCGAGAAGAGGCCGAGCACTTCCGAGCCCCAGTCGTACGGAGCGCGGAGCGCGGCGAGCGACGCACCGGAGATCGTCTCGAGGTCCCCCGTCCGTTCAGACAGCCGACGAGTCCAGCCGAACAGGAGCGCGATCGCCTCGCGGGTGTTGAAATCGTCCGCGAGCGTCGCGTCGAGGCGCTCGACGAGGGCGCTTGACTCGCGGAGGAGCGCTTCGGGCGGTTCGCCCCCGTCCCGGTCGGCCCCGTCGCGCGCGAGGATCTCGGTGATCCGGTCGCACGGTTGGCGCAATCGGTCGTACGCCTCCGTCGATTCCGGAAGGCTGCGGGCCGGGTCGAAATCGAGCGGGCTGCGGTACAGGGCGTTGAGATAGTAGAGCCGGAGCGCCCCCGATCCGTACCGATCGATCGACTCGTCGAGCCCGGCGACATTGCCGATCGATTTCGACATCTTCTCGCCGGAGAGGGTCAGGAGGCCGCCGTGCATCCAGTAGTTGACCAGCGGCGCTTCCCCCGTCGTCGACTCCGCGAGCGCGATCTCCGCCTCGTGATGGGGGAAGATCAGGTCGATCGCCGCCCCATGGAGGTCGTACCGGGGTCCCAGGAGCCGGAGCGTCATCGCCGTGTCCTCGATGTGCCAGCCAGGGCGTCCCGGGCCCCACGGGCTCGGCCACGACGGCTCCCCGGGGGTCGCCGCTTTCCAGATCACGAAATCCTCCGCCGAGCGCTTCCGGTCGTCGATCTCGACGCGGGCCCCGGGCCGCAGCCCCTCGACCTTCTGTCCGGAGAGTTTTCCGTACCCTTCGAACTTCGAGACGTCGAAGTAGACCGACCCGTCGGCCGCCGGATACGCGCGTTCTCGCGCGATCAACGTCCGGATCTGCTCGATGATCTCGGGAATATAGTCCGTCGCGAACGGGTAGTAGTCGACCGACCGAACGCCGAGACGTTCCATGGAGGCCCGGTACTCCCGGAACTGGCGCTCGGCGAGCAGCAAGGGGTCGATCCCCTGCTCCGAGGCGCGCGAGATCAGCTTGTCGTCGAGGTTCGTGACGTTCTGGACGTAGAAGACCCGGTACCCCCAGCGGCGCAGGGCCCGGACGACGACATCGAAGACGACGAACGTCCGGCCGTGGCCGATGTGGGCGGGCGCGTACGGCGTGAGCCCGCAGACGTAGAGGCCGACCCGCGGAGGGTTGAGCGGGGCCAGGAGGCGGGAGGTCCGGCTGAGCGAATCGTAGAGCGTGACGCGGCGCACCGCTAGATTCCCCCCAGCGCCGTGCGGACGTCGTCCGCGAGATCGGCGGGGTCCTCGATACCACAGGAGAGGCGCACGATCCCGTCGGTCACGCCGTGGGCCTCCCGTTCGGCACGGGGAACGCTCGCGTGGGTCATCGAGGCCGGGTGGTCGACCAGCGACTCGACGCCCCCGAGGCTCTCGGCGAGGGTGAAGACGCGCAGACCCCGCAGGAATCGGCGGGCCGGCCGCAGGCCGCCGCGGAGGTCGATCGTCACGATGCCGCCGGGACCACTCGTCTGGCGACGGCCCAGCGCGTATTGGGGGTGGGAACGAAGCCCAGGGAAGTGGACCTCGCGTACCCGGCGGTCCTTCTCGGCGACGGCGGCGACGGCCCGGGCGCTCGCTTCGTGGGCGTCCATGCGCAGCGCGAGAGTGTGGATTCCCCGGAGCACGAGGAACGAGTCGACCGGGCTCGGCACCGCCCCGACCGCGTTCTGGAGCCAGCGCAGGCGCTCGCCGACCTTCTTCTCCCGGGCGATCAGCGCCCCGCCGATGACGTCCGAGTGCCCGCCGAGATACTTGGTCGTCGAGTGGAGGACGATGTCGGCCCCGAGCTCGATCGGACGCTGGCGCGCCGGCGTGGCGAACGTGTTGTCGACGGCGACGAGCGCCCCGGCCCGATGACCGAGCCGTGCGAGGGCCTTCAGATCGACGAGCTTGAGCAGCGGGTTCGTCGGGGACTCCGCGTACACGAGGTCGGTGGGCGATGCGAGCGCTTCGGCGGCGGCGCCGGGGCGGCCGAGGTCGACGTACTCCACCCGCAACCCGAACTGACGCCGGTGATGCTCGAACAGCCGCCAGGAGCCCCCGTAGAGGTCGTCCCCGGCGACCACCCGGCTCCCGGTGGGGTACATCTCGAGGAGGGTCGCGAAAGCGCCGAGGCCCGAAGAGAAGGCGAGGCCGACGCGCCCGGATTCGAGGTCCGCGAGCGTCGCTTCGAGGACGGCGCGGGTCGGATTGCCGGATCGGCTGTAGACGTAGCCGCGGTTGCGGTTCGGGGCCTCCTGGCGGAACGTGCTCGAGAGGTAGATCGGCGCGTTCACCGCTCCGGTCAGTGGGTCGGCCGGTTGGCGGGCGTGGATCAGCCGGGTGCGCAGACGCATCGGATTCAGGCCCCCTCGAACGAACGGCCGACGAGGTCGTGCCTCGTAAGGACTCCGATGGGCGCACCCGAGGCGGGATCGCGGACCAGAAGGGCCCGTTCGTCCCGCAACCGACGGATCAGCTCAGAGACCGGCGTCTCCGCGGACGCCTCGGGGAACGGGGACGCGAGCACCGACCGTGCGGTCCGGTCGAGCACGGTCCCGTCGTCGAAGCTGCGCCGAAGGACCTCGTCCTCCCGGAACGACCCCAGGTTCGTCGTCCCGTCAAGCACCGGCATCTCGGCGATGTGGTGCGCCCGCAGCGTTTCGAGCGCCGTGCGGACGCTCGTGGTCGGTTCGATCGCCACGAGCGCGGGGGTTGTGAGCTTCGTGCGCAGCACGTCGCGCGCGGTGGGGCCGTTGCCGGCGAGCCCGTTCTCGCGCAGCCAGTCGTCGGAGTAGAATTTCGATAGGTATCGGTCTCCCGAATCCGGCAGGATCACGACGACCGACGACCCCTCGGGGAGCGGACGCCCGCGGAGCCACTTGACCGCGCCGGCCACCGCCGAGCCGGAGGAACCGCCGACGAACAACCCTTCCTCCCGGGCGAGCCGACGGGCGGTGTCGAACGATTCGCGATCGTCGACCTCGACGAATTCGTCGAGGTATTGAAAATGGATCGACTGGGGCACGACGTCCTCCCCGATCCCTTCCACGAGATACGGGACGGCCGGCGGGCTTGCCTTCGTTCGGAAGAACGGGCCGAGCACCGACCCTTTCGGATCCACGGCGACGATCCGGACGGTGGGGCGGTGCTCCTTGAAGTACCGGCCGATCCCGCTCATCGTCCCGCCCGTTCCGACGGTGCCGATCACCGCCGCGAGATCGGCTCCGGCGTCCCGGTCGATCTCCGGACCGGTCGTCCGGTAGTGCGCCTCGGGGTTCCCCTGGTTCGCGTACTGATTCGGATAGACCGCTCCGGGGATCTCGCGGGCCAGCCGGGCGGCGACCGAGTAGTGGCTCATCGGGTGCTCCGGGGGGACCCCGCTCGGCGTCACCACGACCTTCGCGCCATACGCCTTCAGCAGCCGGATCTTCTCCGAGCTCATCTTGTCGGGGATGACGAACACGGTTCGGTACCCCCGTACCGCCGCGACGAGCGCGAGCCCGACGCCGGTGTTGCCGCTCGTCGCCTCGACGATCGTTCCGCCCGGTTTGAGCCTCCCGTCCCGCTCGGCCGCCTCGACCATCTGCGTCCCGATGCGGTCCTTCACGGACCCGCCGGGGTTCAGGAACTCGAGCTTGGCCCAGATGCGGTACGGTACCTCGGAGCCGACGCGCCGGAGGGTCACCATCGGAGTGTTCCCGATGAGATCGAGGATCGACCCGACCGGGCGCGCGGGAGCCGTCACGGGCGTCGCGAAGAGGTGGCGGGTTAAACGCTTCGGGGGGGCCCGCGGGGGCCGCCTCGGCCGTAGGTTCGTTTCGTACGAACCCGTCCGTTCGAATCCGCCATATCCCTTAAGCAAGCGGCGCGGCTCGTTTACCGGACGAGGCCATGCTCGGATCGCTCGAGACGGAGGTGCTCACGTCGCTGCGAGAGCTCGAGGAAGCTCCGGCGGCGACCGTACGCCGCTCCCTTGAGCGCCGGAAGATCCGGGTCGCGTACACGACCGTCGCCACGATCCTCTCGCGTCTCTACGAGAAGGGGCTCGTGCGACGCCGACGAGAAGCCTGCCGCGGCGGGGCGCGGTACGTCTACCGGACCGCCAACGTGGAGCAGAAATACCTGTTGAATCTCCTGCGGGGCGTCGTGACCATGTTCGGCCCGGCGGGAGTCGTTCATCTGAACGAGGAGATCGCCAAGCTGAAGCCGTCGGAGGAGCGCGAACTGCGCCGACGCCTCGGCCTAGAGTGAGCTCCGTACCGCGTCATGTGGTCTGCGTCCTCTGGGTGGGCGTTCCTTCCGGCCCTGACCGTCCTCGCCGTTGGGCTCGCGCTCGCCGCCGCGTTCCGGCGGTCGGGCTCGGTGATCGTGTTCCGCCTGACCGTCCTGCTCCTCGCGGGATGGGCGCTCCTCGCCACCACTGTCCTCGTCTGGGTGGTCGTCGGCGGGGGCGTGGGGGCGGCCGAGGTTCTCGTGCGATCGCCGATGGCGCTGCTCGCGCCGTCGGCCGCTGGGGATTGGGTCCTCGGGGCCGCCGGCGCATTCCTCGTCTTCCTGCTCGCCTTCCTCCTGAGTCAAACCGTCGGGCGCGCGATGCTCATCGTGCTTCGGCCGCGGCCCGTCGCGTGGCCCGCACGCCTTCCCTCCCCCGAGACGCCCACGCGGCTCCTCGCCTACCCCTCCGAGCGTGCGGACGCGGTGATGTTCACCTTGCTCGTCCCGTCCCGGAGCGTCCGCTGGAGCCGGGAGGACGTGATCCTCGTCTCGGAGCGCCTGCTCGGCGAGCTCACCCCCGAGGAGTGGGAGGCGGTCGTGGCGCACGAGCTCGGCCACCTGCGAGAGCTCGACGGCCGGTATCTCACGTTCTTCCGCACCTTCGCACGCATGATGCGCTGGGACCCGGTGCTCGCGGTCATCGCCGATTCCCTCACCCGCCGCGAAGAGCTCCGGGCCGATCTCGACGCGGTCGAGCTCACCGGCCGCCCCCGGGCACTGGCCCGCGCGATCTACAAGGCGAGCCGTCTCGTTCCGGACCGACCGGGAGCCCTCGCCGGCCTGCTCGGCCCGGGCGGACGGCGGGGACGTCGCCAGGCGATGGAGCGGATCCGCCGGCTGGTCGCCCTGGCAGAGAGCGGTCGGTTCCCGGAGGAGCCCGGTGCCTAGGGCTCGTCGATCCTCTCCCCTTCGCTCGACGCTCGTGGTCGCGGCCGCGCTCCTTCTGGTGGGGCTGCTCCCCTCGTCCACCGCGAACGGATCTCCCGCGACGCCGGCGGCCGTCCCCTCCGGCCCGTCGGTGTTCGGCCCGATCAATCTCTCGCTCGACCGCCAGTTTCTCGGCAACTTGAGCGTCCCCTCCATCGCTCCCGGCAGCAGTGCTTCGTTGCACTATTCGCTCGCCGACCCGCGGGCGATGGGAGCGACCCTTCAGCACGTTCTCCTCTCCTTCCAGGTCTACGCGTTCAACGGGTACCCTGGGGATGCGAGCGCGCTCCTGCCGGTCGCGAACTCGCCCGTCCTCAGCAACCACACCGCCTCCGGCTCCAGCGTGAACATCTCCCTCCCCTCGCTCGTCGCCGGGACTCCGATGCTCGGTTCGATCGGGGTCGCGACCTCCGCCAACACCCCGGCCGGCACGTTCGCCATTCGCACCGCGCTCTCCTTCAACATCGGCGCGACGGCCTACCGCCTCGAGTCCCGCGGCTGGTTCTCGGCCACGATGTGGGCGAGCGCGACCGAGGCGCCGAACGGGACCGCCACGCTGAACCTGAGCGAGCTGCACGTCTCGGGAGTGATCGCCGAGACCGCCGTGCTCGTCGTCTCCTCCGACTGGGGGTGGGCGCTCGGCGCGCTCCTCGTCGGAGCGTTCGTGCTGCTGGCGGCCGGCGCGTGGGTCTACTCGAGACGGGGCCCGACCTCGAGGTCGGGAGCTGGGTAGGCGCCCGCGGTGGAGAGCCAGGCTCCCAACGCCTTCGGAAGGAGCCGCATCAGACCGGGGGATTCGCGCAGGAGCTCGCGCGCGGCCGAGGTCGGGAAGTCGATGTCCCCGAACGCGACGACGGTCCCCGCGAGCGACCCGTGGCCGAGCGCTTCGACCACGGCATCGAGCTCCCGATCGGTGAGCCGCGCGAACAGGCGTCGAAGGTAGAGGGCCTTGCGGAACTCCTCGGAGAACTCGCTCTTCCACGCGGCGTCGTACCGGGCGAGGCGGGACGCGGAGAGGTCGCCTGCCCGCAGCGCCTCGCCGGCGACCCGCGCCGCGATCTCGGCGGCTCGGATCCCCGTGAAGATCCCCCCGCCCGAGAGAGGTTTTACTTGCGCTGCCGCGTCGCCCACCAGCAGGACGCGCTCGCCCGAGATCGCCGGGACGATCCCGATCGGGATCCCGGAGACGAGATAGCCGGTCGGGCTCGTGAACGGTGTTCCGAACCGCTGGGCGAGATGCTCGAGAAGACGCTCAAAGTAACGGCGCGCAGAGGTGCCGTCGGCGTCGCAGGCGATCCCGACGCGCGCCCCGCCTCGGCCGTCCGGGATCCACCATCCGAACAGACCGGGGGCGAACGATCGCCCCAGGTACACCTCGACCAGATCGACGTCGCCCGGGCACCGGGGGAACTCGGCCTCGAAGGCGGGGAGGATCTCGACCGGTCGTCGGAGACGGAACGCCCGAGCGACCGAGCTCGTCACTCCGTCCGCCCCGACAACGAGGCGGGCAGCGAGGTCGGTGGACGATCCTCCGTCCTCCGTCAGCCGGACCGTGACGCCGTCCGGGTCGTTCCGCACCACCCCGTCAAACCGGGTCGATGTCCGCACCTCCGCGCCGGCCGCAGCGGCCCGGTCGCCGAGATGAACGTCCAACCCGGCACGGTCGATGACGAACGCCCTCGGCTCGTCGGCGCGGAACGAGAACTGCTTCAAGCTCGGCCCGAATATGTTCGCCCCCCGCACGGGTTGCCGGAGGTACGAGCCCGTCCCGGCGAGGTCGAGGACCCGCTTCGATACGAGGCCGGCGCACTGGACCGGTAGGCCGATCCGGGCATGCTCCTCGATCAGGAGAACGTGCTGGCCGCCCGCCGCGAGAAGGCGGGCGATCGTGGAACCGGCCGGTCCGGCGCCGACGACCAGGACGTCGACGCTCGGCACGGTCCCTCGAGCGGACCTCGGCTCATAACGTGACCCGACGCCCCCGGCGAGTCCCCTGCCTCCGGGGGCGGTCGAACCGCGCGGCGGTCTAGCTCGCGCGCCAGGGTGTCTCTACGAGATCGGTGCGTTGCCGGGGCTGCACGGCGGAAGCGGCGACCTCCGCCGAAACGCCGACCGAGCGCGCCAGGAGCCCGGTCCACGCGATCATCGCCCCGTTGTCCACGCACAGCGAGCGGGGGGGCGCGAACATGACGGCGCCGCGCCCCTCGGCCATCGTGCGCACCATCGTGCGGAGCCGCTCGTTGCACGCGACGCCGCCGCCCAATACGACCGATTGTTTGTGCCGGTGGGCGAGCGCCCGTTCCGTGATCTCGGTGAGCATGGCGTAGGCGGTCGACTCCACCGAGTAGGCGAGGTCGGGGCGCGACGACCCCCGTGCGTGGAGGGCCAGCGCGGCGGTGAGCATCCCCGAGAACGCGACGTCCATCCCGTGGACCGAGTACGGCAGCGGGAGGAGCTCGGTCCCGTTCTTCGCTTCGGCCTCGAGCGCCGGGCCGCCCGGGAAGGTTCCCCCGAGGCCGATCCAGAGCTTGTCGAGGAAGTTCCCGATCCCGATATCGAGCGTCTCCCCGAGGACCCGGTACCGACCCCGTCCGTAGGCGATCACTTGGGTGTTGCCGCCGCTCGCATAGAGCAGCAGCGGGTCGTCGAGACCGCTCAGGACGCGCGCGATCTCCACGTGGGCGACGCAGTGATTCACGGGGACGAGCGGTCGCCGCCACGCGAGCGAGAGCACCCGGGCGACGGTCGCCCCCGCGCGCAGGCACGGCCCGAGCCCGGGCCCCTGGGCAAAAGCGACCGCATCGATCTCGCTCGGACGCACGCGGGCGTCGTCGAGCGCGCGGCGGACGAGCCCGGGAAGGACCTCCACGTGATGGTTCGCCGCCTCGCGCGGATGGATCCCGCCGGCGGGCGGGCGGTGCATGTCCGAGGCGAGGGCGAGGATCTCGGCCTTCTCGTTGACGATCCCGACGGACGCGGTGTGTGCCGTCGACTCGATCCCGAGGACGACCACGTCCGGGCCCTCCGCCTCGGCGCCGGTCGCCGAGGATCACTCGTCCGTCGATTCGACGCGGAATCGGACCTTGGAGCCCTGGAGTGCCGTCTGGATCCGGTCGGCGAACTCGAGGGTCTCCGCGACGCTCGCCGCGCGTCCCCAGTCGTACACGAAGTCGTACCCTTCGGTCTCGGGCCGGAACCCGAGGCTCTCGAGGGTCTCCGCGACCTTCGAGTACGGACTTCCTTCGCTGTCGAGCTGAAGGAGCAGGAAGGTGTGGGTCATACTTCGCTCCCGAACGCCGGCACCGGACCGGTCAAGGGTCCTCGCGCTTAAGAAGTTCGGACTCGGGTCGCGGGATCCGGAGCTCGGGCGGCAGTTCGGGCTCCTCCACCTCGGGCATCGGACGTTTCGCGTGAGCGGTCGGCCACACTGCGACGCCGCGCCGCAGGCGGCCCATCTCGTGCGGCGCGAGGAGGAGGCGGCCGATCGCGAGCAGGGTGTCGGACCGGTCGACGAGCAGCGCGCTCGATCCGGGGACGAGCGCCGGGTCGGCCGAGACCACGAACCGCGAAAAGAGGCTTCGGCCCTCTCGGACGAACTCTACCGCGTCGTCGGCGACCACGACTCGGTGCCGCCCCGGCGGGGCCGCCTCCCGCAGCAGAGCCCCACCCCGGTACGTCGGCCGGGGAACGCCGTCCGGACCGACGACGAACATCGGGTCCCCGTCCCGCAGGATCGTGCGCAGGCGGCCCGTTCGGCGGGAGCGTTCGCCCGCGAGACCGCTCGGCCACTGAGCAGAGATCGCCCGGCCAAACTGCCACGTGAGGAGTGAGGCGACCTGCCGACCGGTCCACGCCGACGTCCAGTCGCGCTCTAGATCCGCGTTGAGGGCGTCGATCTGCCCTACCTCTGCGGAGATCTCCGAAGGAGCCCGGTGGCGAGGGGGATCGGTGAATTCGCCGATTCCGAGGTAGGGACCCACCGGGTAGAGGTCGGTCAGTTCGAGCGGCACGGAGCCGAGGGGAGTCTCGGCGGCCCACCAGAGGGGACTCCCAGAACGGTCCTCGGTCGGTACCCGGCCAAGGAACTCCGGTCGGAGCGCGAGACGGGCGATCAACCGGCTCGGGCGACGCTCGGCGGCGAAGTCGACGACCCGTTGCTGAAATCGGACGACCGAGGGGCGCCCTACGCTCTCGGGCCGGATCTCCCGGAACGCGCGCCGGCTCTCTGGCTCGGTGGCCCAGAACACTTCCGGGTGGACCAGGGCCTCGTCGATCCCCGCCCGGAGCGCGGGGTGCGCCGTCGACCGTCGCTCCACGAGCTCCCAGAGCGTCCCGTCCCGGATCGCCTGCCGGATGCGGCCGATCTCCTCGAACGAGACCGAGAGGTTGTGGAGCGCGAGCCGCGCCTCCCGCTCCTGGGTGGGCCAGTGGGCGACCTCCGAGAGCGGGGTCTCGGCGCACAGCCCGCAGCGACAGATCGGTTCGCGGATCGAGTCGACCGGCACGGTCCCCTCCGGGAACATCAGCTGGCCCCGACGGGCGAACTTGTGGTACGCCGACGAATCGAACAGGTCCACACCGAACAGCGCGGCGAGCGCGAACGTCATCGGGTGGCCCGTGCCGAACAGATGAACGGGCGCCGCCGGTGTCAGGGCGGGTCGCGCTGCCGCGACGACCCGGACGAGGTCGGCATACCGGTACCGTTCGAACAGAGGGACAACGCCGCCGACCGCGAGGACGTCGGCGACCTCGCTCGCCACCGAAGCCGCTCGGTATCGGAGCTCGGGATACCCGCCGCCCTGCACCGGGGCCGCCAGGAGACCGTCGCGCGAGGCGCGCGCCGCCCGGATCCGCGCTTCGGTGACCTCGAGCGCTCGCCGCGCCTCCTCGAAGGAAGCCTCGGGCTCGGTGAACAGGTCGAGCACGGTCGCGATGTCGGAGCCGATCCGGCCCTGGAACGCCAGGATCTCCTCGGGACCGACCTCGACGGATCCGTACGCATGCTGCTGGAACGCGCCGGAGTCGGTCATCACCGGACCGTCGAAGCGTAGCAGTCCGTGGATACCATCGCGCTCGGCGACCTCGCGCAACGGCGGCGTTCGCCAGGTGATGTACGACGACGTGATCACCGCCCGCACTCCGAGGCGTTCGCGCAGTTCCGTAGGGCTCCAGGGCTGACGCTCGGGATCCGGATGGACGACCGGCAGGAGGGCCGGCGTCTCGATCGTCCCGTGCGGCGTCGAGAACCGCCCGAGTCGGGCGAGCCCGTCGCGCTCCAAGAGCTCGAAGTCGACCATCGGCGAAGCGACGTGCGGTGCCCGTTAAGGCTGCCGATGCGGCGCCGTACCACCGTAGGAGGAGCGGATCCGCTCGAGCAGATCGACGAGCATTCCCGAGGTCAACTTCCCCGTTTGTGTGTTCTGAGGGCTCGGATGGTAGGAGCCCCACAGCAACGGCTTCCCCGCACCGAGCGGCACGCAGACGCCGTGGCCGAACGGCGCCGCCGGCCGTTCGACCCCATAGACTCGAGCGACGGGATCCCGCAACGCCTCCCACGCGAACCCTCCGAGCGCGAGGATCGCCCGTGTCTCGCTGAGGAGGCGCAGCTCCCGTTCGAGATAGGGGGCGCAGTTCGCCCGTTCTACCGGCAGGGGCTGGTTCCCGGGCGGAGCGCAGCGCACTGCCGCCGTGAGGTACAGGTCGGTGTACCGGAGGCCGTCGGCGCGCCGGAGCGACGTCGGCTGGTTCGCAAACCCGGCGAGATGGAAGGCGCGCACGAGGAACGCCGCCGACCGATCGCCCGTGAAGACCCGGCCCGTCCGGTTGGAGCCGTGAGCCGCGGGGGCGAGCCCGACCACCACCAAGCGCGCCGCCGGATCGCCGAACCCTGGGACCCCTCGGCCCCAGTACTCTTCCGCGCGGAACTCTCGCTTCTTCTCCCGGGCGATCTTGGCACGGTATGTCGTGAGCCGCGGGCAGCGAGCGCATTCGATGACCTCGGCGCGCACCCGGTCGAGGCCGTCGGACACGCTCCGGGGGAGCGACGGGTGGATAATGGGTCTGCCGGAGGGTGACGGAGCGGTGGTCACCCCCGGTGACCTATGGATATAGATGCCCGCGGACATCCCTCTCCGATGAGCGAGACAGAGGTCCCGCGCGGAGGCCGGGTTCGGCTGGGCGCGGTCGACGGCGACCTGCGCGTCGCGTCGGGGGCGCGCATCGAGGTGGACGGTCGCCTCGTCGTCTCCGGCGGCATCCGATTCGAAGGGTCGTCCAAGGTCGAGGGAGCGCTCGAATGTCGGTCCCTCGACATCGATGACGGTACGGTCGAGGTCCGGGGGGACGTCGTCGTCCGGGAAGGGCTCCGCGCGCGCGACAGCAGTCTCGAGATCACCGGGTCGCTGCGGGCCCGAGAGGTCGACGTCGACCGGAAGCTTCTGATCAGCGGCCCGGCCAGCGCGGAAGAGTTCGAGGTCGGCGGCATCCTCGAGGGAGGCAGCACGCTCTCGGCGCCGAAGGTCTCCGTCGGAGGGCGCTTCCAGCTCGCCGGAAAGTTGACCGGCCGCACGGTGGAGGCGGGCGGCTCCGCGGATATCGCCGAGGTCGACATTGAGTCGATCGAGGTCGGCGGGACGGTCCGGATCGGGAGCGGGACGGTCCGCGGCAAGATCGATGTCGGCGGCCGATGCGTCGCCGACGGCCCGATCACGTTCGGAACCCTCGAGGTCGGTGGCCTCGTGCAGCTCCGCGGCCCGGCCAAGGGCGGCTCGATCGACGTCGGCGGCGTCTTCACCGCCGCGAGCGACGTGACCTTCGATAAGCTCGATATTGGAGGTATTGGCTCGATCGGCGGCAATGGGGTGGGCGAGCGGGTCGACATCGGCGGGAAGTTCGATGTGCGCGGGTCCCTGACCTTGACGGGCGACCTCGAGGTCGGTGGGGCGATCTCCGTAGGCGAGGCGCTCAGCGCGGCGGCGCTCGACGTCGGCGGGAAGATCGAGGCCCGGCGCGCGATCTTCACCGGGATGGCCGAGATTGGCGGAGTGATCGCGACCCGGGAGGGGGCGAAGGCGACGCGCCTTCGGATCCAGGCGAAGGGACGCGCGAGCGGGCCGCTGATCGGCGGCCGCGTCGAGATCGACAGCCGGGCGCGCGTCGAGGACGTCTACGGCGACCGGATCGAGCTCGGCCCCAAGGCCGAAGCGCGGCGGGTCTTCGGAGCGACCGTGCGCCTCGGCGATGGGTGCGAAGTGGACGAGGTCCAGTACACGCAGTCCGTCGACCTTGGTTCCGGGGTTCGTTGCCGGTCCCCTCCCCGGAAGGTCGACGTTCTCCCTCCGTTCCCGCTGTAGGCCGGCCGAGGAGCGATGCTCGAAGGCCGGGGGCCGGACGGGAGCGCGGGCCGTCGCCGGGAGGTGACGGATCTGTACGCCACGGTCCTCGAGGTCGTCAAGCGCTACCACGGGGCCGCCCGGATCACCCGGGTCTCCTACGGGGCGGGGATGCCGGTCGACCGGCTCCGGAATTTCGTCGAACGTCTCCTCGCGCTCGGCCTCCTGCGCAGCGAAGAGGTCGATGGCCGCCCGGTGTACGACATCACACCCCGAGGACAGGAGTTCCTCGACACCTACTGGAGGATGCGCGCCTACATCGAGGTGCTCGGGCGCGCGCCGGACGGGCATCCCGGGGGCCGGAAAGTTCGTCGGCCGTAGGCACGGGCTGCCGGGATTCCGCGGGTTACCCGTACCGGGGCACGGAACGGTCCACTCGGACCGACCAGGCGTCGATCCCGCCGGCGAGATTCGCGACCGAGGAGAACCCGTGCCCCTCGAGGTAGGCGGCGACCATCATCGACCGGGTCCCGCCGTGACAGTACACCACGAGCCGCGTGTCCTTGGGGATCTCCGCGACGCGACCAGCGACCTCGCGCATCGGGATGTGCAGCGACGGATCGATCGTCGCCAGGCTCCGCTCGAACGGCTCGCGCACGTCCAACAGGACGACGCCCTTCGGGTCGTCCTTGAGCAGTGCCGCGACCTGCTCGGGGGTCAGCTCGTCGACCATCGCTCTCTTGCGGAGAGCGGGTCCCGCTTAGGGATTGCGGCCCGGGCCGCACGCGGCGGCATCGCTAAACCATTCGGGAATTTGGCGAATCGATGAAAGCGAAGGATCCCGTCTGCGGAATGACCGTCGACACCGAACGGGCCCCGGCGCGCGGAGTCTACGGCGGGGAGACCGTCTACTTCTGCGCCGCCGCCTGCCAGAAGACGTACGAACGCACGCATCCCCCGGCGCGGTAGACCCCGGGTCCCACCGTAGGCGGTCCCGGGCGCGGGGTACCATGGCGACCGACCCCGTCTGCGGGATGTTCGTCGAGGAACGACCCGATTCGCTGCAACTCGCCCGGGAGAACCGGGTCTACTACTTTTGCGCCTCCGAATGCCGCGATCGGTTCGCCGACCCCGCGCGGGAGGCGCGCCGACTCGCCCGTCGCCTCGCGGTCGCGTGGCCGTTCTCCGTCGCGATCCTCGTGCTCACCTATGCCGTCGCGTCGCGCGACTCGGCCGTGATCTCGGCTGTGCTCGGTGCGGTCGTTCAGGGATACGCCGGCTACCCATTCTATCTCGGCGCCCGAGATGCGGTCCGGCAGCGGATCGGCAACATGGACGTGCTGATCGCGATCGGCACCTCGGCGGCGTTCGGCTACAGCCTCGCGGCGCTCCTCCTACCAGGACGCCTCCCGCCGGTCTACTTCTTCGATGCTTCCGCGATGATCGTCACTCTGATCCTGACGGGCAGCTACCTCGAGCATCTCACTCGGCTGCGGGCCGGTTCTGCGTTACGGCGGCTCGGCGAACTGCTCCCGACGGAAGCGGTCGTGGTCCAGGACGGGGTCGAGCGGAGCGTGCCGGTCGGGGAGCTGATCGTCGGCGACCGGGTGCGGGTCGCTCCCGGGCAGCGATTCCCGGCCGATGGGACGATCCGGGCGGGCCGCACCAGCGTCGTGGAAGCGATCCTGACGGGAGAGCCCGGAGCCGTGGAAAAAACTTCGGGGGCGACCGTCCTCGGTGGTTCGGTCAACGGCGAGGGGGCCGTGGAGATCGAGGTCGTCCGGACCGGTGCGGAGACGTTCGTCGCCCAGATCGGGGCGCTCCTCGGCGAGGCCGAGATGTCCCGCGTTCCGATCCAACGGACCGCGGATCGCATCGCCGCTGGATTCGTCCCGGCCGTCCTTGTGCTGGCGATCGCCGCGGCCATCTTCTGGCGAACGTTCGCGGGGGCCGATCTCACCGTCATCTTGCTCGTCTTCGTGACGGTGACGATCACGGCGTGTCCGTGCGCCTTTGGACTGGCCACTCCGGCCGCGATCCTGGTCGGCACGGGACGGGCGGCCGAGGACGGCATCCTCTTCCAGGGGGGAGACGCCATCGAACGAGTGTCGCGGGTCGACCTTCTGCTGACCGACAAGACGGGGACGTTGACGTCCGCGGATCCGATCGTCGCCTCGTGGGCGGTCGCACCGGCGGTACCTGAAGAGGAGTTGATCGCCGTGGCCGCCGGCGTCGCCTCGGGGACGGATCATCCGCTTAGCCTTTCCATTCGACGTTCCGCGGGGAGCCGTGGGATCGCGCCGGTCCGGTTCGAAGAGACCACGATCGACCCGGGGATCGGGGCCCGGAGCCGATCAGAAGCAGGGACGGCGGCGATCCTTTCGCTCGGAGCGGCGGAGCGGGAAGGGGTGGACCTCGCCCCCCTCTCGGAATGGGCCTGGGCGGTTGCCGCTCGAGGCGAAAGCGCGTCGATCGTCGTGCGCGACGGGAGGCTCCTCGGAGGCGTGTCGTTTGGCGCGGCGCTCGTACCAGGGGCCCGCGAAGCGGTGGCCGCCCTCCGGGCCGGGGGGATCGACGTCGCGATCGTGACCGGGGACAATGAGCCCGCGGCCCGGCGGGTGGCGGAGCAGCTCGGGATCCAGCAGGTGTACGCCTCGGCCGGGCCGTCGGAGAAGGTCGCGATCGTCCAGCGGTACCGTCGGGCGGGGTACCACGTCGGCTTCGTCGGGGACGGCGTCAATGACGCCCCGGCCCTCGCCGGCGCCGACGCCGGGTTCGCGATCGGCAGCGGCACGGACGTCGCCCGGGAGGCCGGGCAGGTGATCCTGGTCCGCCCGGACTTCCGAGTCGTTCCGGCCGCGATCGGCTGGGCCCGCCGGACGGTCGCCCGGGTCCGGTGGAACCTCGTCTGGGCGCTCGGGTACAACGCGGTCCTGCTGCCGATCGCGGCCGGCGCCCTGGTCCCGTGGCTCGGCTACGGGATCTACCGATGGCTGCCGATCGCCGGTGCGCTGGCGATGGGTCTGTCGTCCGCGACCGTCGTCCTCAACTCGCTGACGCTGCGCCGGCCCCTCCCGGCGGAGCGTTCCGCGGGCCGGTCTCCCGGACGGACCGCACGGAGCGCGCCGGTATGACGCGCGGGATGCGTCGCGTTCGGGTCGTCGATTCCCATACCGAAGGGGAACCAACGCGGCTGGTGCTCGGAGGGGGCCCGTCGCTCGGGGGCGGCAGTTTGGCCGATCGACGCGACCGGTTCCGCGCCGACCACGACTCGTTCCGGCGGTCGGTCCTCGCGGAGCCTCGAGGATCCGACGTTCTCGTGGGGGCGTTGCTCTGCTCCGCCGAACGTTCCGAGTCGACCGCCGGGGCGATCTTCTTCAACAATGTCGGCTATCTTTCGATGTGCGGCCACGGGACGATCGGACTCGTCGTCTCGCTCGCCCACCTCGGTCGGATCGCGCCGGGTCTCCATCCTATCGACACCCCTGCCGGAACGGTCGGGACGGAGCTGCACGGAGGGGGGGAAGTGACGGTGACGAACGTCGTGAGCCGCCGAGTGCGGGCCGACGTCCGACTGGAGCTCCCGAGCGGGCGTTCCGTGGTCGGTTCGGTCGCTTGGGGCGGAAACTGGTTCTTCCTGACCGACCACGCGCCCGTCTCCCTCCGAGTCGAGAACGTGGGACGGCTCAGCGCCTACGCTGAGGAGGTGCGCGAGGCGTTGAATCGGGCGCGGATCACGGGCGACGACGGGGCGGTCATCGACCACATCGAGATCTCGGGCCCGCCCGCCGACCCGCACAACTCCGCGCGGAATTTTGTCCTCTGTCCTGGAGGGGCGTACGACCGCTCCCCCTGCGGCACCGGGACCAGCGCCGTGATGGCATGCCGGTTCGCCGACGGGAAACTCGCCGCAGGGGAACCTTGGCGCCAGGAAGGGATCCTCGGCGGGGTGTTCGTGGGGACGGTGCAGGCGGCACCGGGCGGGGTTCTCCCGAAGATCCAGGGTCGGGCCTTCGTCACGGGCGAATCGGAGCTCCTCTTCGACGAGCGGGACCCGTTCGTCGGCGGGATCCCCCCGTGACCGCGGTCGAGTTCGACGTTGCCGTGGTGGGCGGCGGGATCGTCGGCGCGTCGTGCGCCTACTGGGCCGCCGACGCAGGGCTGCGGGTCTACGCGTGCGACCGGATCTCCCCGGGGGCCGGCACCACCGGCGCGGGCATGGGTCACATCGTGGCGCTCGAGGAACCTCCCGCGATGCTGCCGCTCACGCGGTACTCCCAGCGACTCTGGCGGGAGCTGGCACCGAGGCTGCCACCTTCGGTAGGCTTCCGGGCCGTGGGAACGCTCTGGGTCGCCGGGAGCGAGCAGGAGTTGGCCGAGCTCGGTCGCAAGCAGCTCACCCTTCGGGCCGGCGACACTCCCAGCGAGGTACTCGAACGGGACGCCCTTCACGCCCTCGAGCCCGCGCTGAGCCCGGACCTCTCGGGCGCGCTGCTGGTGGAAGAAGACTGCCTCGTCGATCCGGTGCCCGCGACGAGGTACCTCTGGAAGAGTTCGGCCGCCCGGGGGGCGCGGGTGGAGCCGCACCGAGCGGTGAGCCGGATCCTCGAGGGAGCGGTGGAGTTCCTGGACGGTAGCCAGATTCGAGCCGAGAATGTGGTGAATGCCACGGGGGTCGACGCCCCGACATTGACGCCGGAGTGTCCGATACTTGCGCGAAAGGGGCACCTGATCCGGTGGGGGCCGGCCCGGAACCTCCTTCGACATGCGGTCGTGGAGGTCGGCTACTCCACGGCCGTTCGAGACGTCGACCGGTCAACGGTCGCCTTCAACGCTCAGCCCCAGACGGACGGTTCGGTCCTGCTCGGAGCGTCGAGGGAGTGGGCGGGCACGGACCTGACCGTCGATCCGACGATCGTGGAGCGTCTCTGCGCCCACGCTCGGAAGTTCCTGCCGTCGCTGCTAGAGCTGCCCCGACTGGAGGTCCGCACCGGGCTGCGCCCGGGGACTCCGGATCGCCTCCCGTGGATCGGCCGGCTCCCGGAGTCGGACGGTCTCTGGATCGCGGCAGGGCACGAGGGGCTGGGGGTGACGACGTCACTCGGCACCGGAAAGCTCCTCGCCGATCTCCTCCTGGGCCGGCCGACGGCGATCCCTGCGTCCCGGTTCGCTCCCACCCCCGACAGGCTTTCGGGGGCGGGATCGCTACCGTCGTGATGGCCCGATGACGAACCTCCCCTCATCCACGATGTGGAGAGGCATCTCCGTGGCGCTCACTACGCCGCTCGACGCTCGGTACGAGGTGGACCGGACGGCGCTGATCGTCCACGCGCGCTGGCTCGTGGACTCGAAGATGGACTCTCTGGTCGTCGGCGGCTCGCTCGGCGAAGGAAGTACGCTGCGCCCGCTCGAGAAGACAGAGATGATCGAAGCGCTCGTGGGAGCGGTCGGCGCCCGCGTGCCGATCGTCGCCGCCATCGCCTCGGCGCGGACGGGGGACGCCGTCGACGACGCCCGAGCGGCGGCGCGGGCGGGCGCGCGGGGATTGCTCGTGCTCCCTCCGTACATCTACCGGGGCGATCGACGCGAGGTAGGGGAGCATTTCCGAGCCGTCCTTCGCGCGACCGAACTGCCCTGCATGCTCTACAACAATCCCCCCGCGTACGGCACGGACGTTCTGCCGGACCAGGTGCTCGAGCTCGTTGAAGAGCATCCGACCCTGACGGCGGTCAAGGAGTCGAGCGGGGATGTACGGCGCGTGAGCGCACTGCGCGCGCTGCTCGGGGAGCGGATCGAGATCGCGGTAGGGATCGACGATGCGGTCCTCGAGGGGGTCGCGGCGGGAGCCTCCGGCTGGGTCGCGGGTCTTGCGAACGCACTGCCCCTCGAATCCCGTGCCCTGTTCGATCGCTCGCGAGACGGGGATCTCGCCGGGGCCCGCGACCTGTACCGCTGGTTTCTCCCGCTGCTACGAATGGACGCCGATCCGAAGTTCGTCCAGCTGATCAAGCTCCTGGCGGCAGAGCTGGGGCTGGGCTCCTCGCGAGTTCGTCCCCCTCGCCTCGAGCTGAACGGAGCCGAGCTCGGCGCAGCGCTCGCCACCGTCCGCCGCGCCGTCGCGACGCGCCCGCGGCTCGTAGACCACTAGAGACCCTCCCGGTCACGCTCGAAGCAGGCTCGTTTGACCAGAAAGGCACGAGGCTACGGTCGTGTCCACCCGCCCAATGCGAGAGTTTCACTCGGCGCCCGCAGTCTTTTCAAGCTCCCGGGGCCCCCTCGTATCCCAACCCCGGAGTCGCTGACCCCTTGACCCCCAGTCTCGAAGCGCGCGGCTTGACCAAGCGGTTCGGGCCGTTCACCGCGCTCGACCACCTCGACCTGAAGGTCGAAGGGGCGAAGTGCGTCGGGTTCCTCGGACCGAACGGCGCCGGAAAGACGACCACCCTCAAGATGTTCACGGACCTGATCTTCCCCTCCGAGGGCGAGGCGTTCATCAACGGGATATCGGTCCAGAAGGACCGAAAGACCGCCCTCGCCTCCTGCGGCGCCTTGATCGAGTCTCCCGAGATCTACGGCTCGCTCAGCCCGCGCGAGGCGTTCGAACTGGTCGGCGCCCTGCGGGGGATGGATCGCCGGGAGATCCGCTCGCGCACGGACGAGGTCCTCGCCGAGGTCAAGATGACCGAGTGGGCCGACAAGAAGTTCGGCCGGTTTTCGAAGGGGATGAAGCAGCGCGTCAACGTCGCGTCGACGCTCCTATCGGACCCTGAGGTCGTGATGCTCGACGAGCCGAGCACGGGGCTCGACCCCCGGGGGATGGCGGAGGTCCGCTCGATCATCCGGGACCTGAAGGGCCACGGACGCCTGATCTTCTTCTCGAGCCACATCCTGAGCGAGGTCATCGACGTCTGCGACGAGGTCGCGCTCCTGAACCGGGGCAAGCTCCTGTTCTACGACACGCTCGCGAACGTGACGGCCCGGTTCACGAGCGGGGCCGCCTCCGTCGACGCGGAGTTCCTGAACCCGGTCGAGGACGGGGTCGCCGTGGCCAAGATCGCCGGTATTCCCGGCGTGGCGGGCTGGTCCCGCTTGGACGACCGACGGCTCGCCCTGATGATCCAGGGGGGCCCCGAGGTCCGGGCCAAGGTCCTGGCCCAGGTCAGCGCGCTCGGCCTCGGCCTCACGAGCTTCCATGAGTCGCGCAGCGCCCTCGAAGACATCTACCTGCGCGAGATTTCTACGGGAGAGTCCTGATGCCTCCCGCCGCGACCCCCGACCTCAGTGCCGGGGCGGTGCGCCCGAACAAGCTCGGCACGGTGCCCGGGTCGCTGGTCCAGGCCCTCTTGATGTCCCGATACCAGTTCCGGGATTACCTGCGGTCCCGACGGTTCGTCCTGATGATGGTGATCGTCGCGGTGATCGGGGCGATCCTATCGTTCGTCCTCGCGTACTTCCACACCTCGTCCGCGGTGATGGGGCTCGTAGCGAGCTCGGACGCGTACTACGGATCGACCTGGGCGGGCGGCGTGACGATCGTGATCATCTTCTCCGGGATCATCTTCGGCGGCGACGCGATCGCGGGAGAGTTCCAGAATAAGACGGGCTATTTCCTGATGGGACTCCCTATCCGACGGACGAGCGTCTACGCCGGCAAATTCCTTGCGGCGCTCGCGGCTTCCCTCGTCGCGGTCGTGTTCTACCTTGCGATCCTCCTCGCGAACGGCGCGTACTACCTCGGTGCCAGCCACGCCTTCCCGGTCCCGTTGATCGAGTCGTTCGCGATCGCGCTGCTCTACCTGCTCGCCTTGCTGGGAGCCGTGTTTCTCTTCAGTTCGCTCTTCAAGAACAGTCTGTACGCCGTCCTGGTGGTGGCCGTGCTGTTCCTGTTCGGTTTCTCGATCATCCAGGGGGTCGTCACCGACCTCGTCAAGATCGAGCCGTGGTTCATCATCACCTACGCGGACCAGGTGATCGGGTATCCGTTCCTCTCCACGCTCCCGCCGCACGTCTCGACCGTGACGATGCACGGCCTCCATGGGGCCACGATCACGGTGACGACGTACAACCCGACCTACCTTGAGGGGCTCGTCATCATGGCGGGATACTTCGTGCTGACCGCGATCGCCGGGCTCGCCCTCTTCGGGCGGGAAGAGTTCACGTAGGCCTCTTCGGTCCTACGCCCGGTTCGCGTGCGGTGCGATCCGCGGCGCGACGAATCCCCCGAGCCAGAGGATCGCCGGGAGGGACGGCCCCACGAGGATCGCCCACGTGAGCAGCGGATTCGCGGTCAACGCCAGCACGAGGCCCCCGAGCGTCGGGGCGAGCAGCTGGCCGACCCCCGTGATCGCGAAGTAGGCGCCGTTGTACGCGCCGATCTCGTCCGGGGGCGCCAGGTTCGACGGGAGGGTCGTCGTCGGGATGGAGGTGAGGTTCTCGCCGGTCGTCAGCACGACGATGGCGAGGAAGAAGCCGAGCAGCACCTCGAACCGGAGCGCGGCGAACCCGCCGAGGAGAAGGAACCCCGCCGCGTAGAGGGCGGTGCCGGCGAGGAACAGGGAGGTGTGGCGATGGCCGAACCCCGCGCGGGTGATCGGTGCCTGGGTGAAGACGACGAGCAGTCCGTTGATCGCCAGGCCGACCCCGATCAGGTCGTACGGGATGTGCAGCACGGTGTTGGCGTACAGCGGGAAGATCGTTCCCCACTGGCCGATCGTCAGCCACGCGAGCCCGACCGACGCGCACAAGCCGAGGAAGACCCGGTCCCGGCCGAGGACGCGGGCGCTCGCCGAAAGGGACGCGCGGGGCGGTCGGTCGCCCACGGGGAGCCGCCGAGCCGCCCCGCGGGCGAGGTCGTACGGCGAGGGGCGAAGCACCGCCGCGAGGAGGGCGGTGGCGACGAGCAGGGTGCCCCCGGCGAGGAATCCGACGTCCGGAAACCCGATCAGCCCGATCAGCGCCCCGCCCGCGAGAACGCCCAGGGTGAACCCGACATTCCAGCCGATCCGCGTGTAGGTGAACGCGAGCGTGCGCTCCGATCCTTCCGCGAAGTCGGCGACATACGCCGAGATCGCCGGGCCCGCGACGGTCCCGACCGTGTAGACGGCGGTTGCGGCTGCGAGCAGCCCGGGCAGCCAACGGACGTTCATCGCCTCGGCGACGAGGAGCACGCAGAGCGCTTCCGCCACGAGGCAGACGAGGAAGACACGGCGTCGTCCGATCCGGTCGGTGACGAAGCCGGCGAACGGTACCACCAGGAGAGGGATCACGCCGGTCAGGGCGGTCAGGAGACCGATCTCCGCGTAGCCGATCTGTAGGACGTTGCGAAGATAGAGGACCAGGTAGGGAGCGACCAGCGTCATCCCGCCGGCCCGGACGACCCCGCCCAGCCCGAGCCACCGAATGTTCCGATCCATGGCGCGAGCGCTCCCGGAGCGGCGTCCGAGACGTGCGCCTTCCAAAGCATTATGGCCCGACGGGCGGTCGAGCCAATCGCAGATGGGCGACCAGGACCTCTCGAGCGATCTCGCGGGCCAGGGATACCAGCTCACGGGGCGCCACAGCGCGGTCAAGCTCTGCTACTGGACGCGCGAATCCCTCACGAAAGGGCGGGACTGCTACAAGGGCCGCTTCTACGGCATCGAGAGCCACCGGTGCCTGCAGATGTCCCCGGCGATCGACTCGTGCAATCTGCACTGCCGATTCTGCTGGCGGAGCCAGGGGTGGGAGAACGACGGCGTGATGCCCGAGTACGACGATCCCGAGATGCTTCTTGACCGGTCGATCGACGCCCAGCGCCGCATCCTCTCTGGGTTCAAGGGCGACCCGCAGGTGGAGATCGACCGCTGGGAGGAGTCCCAGTCCCCCCGGCACATCGCGATCTCCCTGACGGGCGAGCCGACGCTCTATCCCAAGATGAACCGGTTCCTCGAGCTCTGCCAGGAGCGGGGGATCACGACGTTCCTCGTCACGAACGGAACGAACCCGGACGGCCTGCGCGCGCTCGACCCTCTTCCCACGCAGCTCTACGTCTCCGTGACGGCGCCGAACGCGGAGATCTTCCGCCGCCTCACGCTCCCGACCGACGACGGTGCCTGGTCCCGACTGCGCGAATCGCTCGCCATCGTCCAGGACCTGAAGACCCGCCGCGTCGTCCGGCACACCCTCGTCCGCGGTTGGAACCTCGGATGGACGGAGGCGTACGCCGAGCTCGATTCGCTCGCCCGGCCGGATTTCATCGAGCCGAAGGGGTACGTCTTCATGGGCCGTTCGCGCCAGCGGCTCGGCCGTGACCACGTGCCCGAGCACTCGGAGATCGCGGTGTTCGCGCAGCGCCTCGCCGCACGAACCGGCTACCGCGTGCTCGACGAATCCCCGGAGTCCAAGGTCGTGTTGCTGGGACGAAGCGAGAGGGGAAGATACTTGCCCGGTCGGGAACCTTCGCCGATCCCCCTCGGGGCGACGGCCCTGCCGATGGCGGCCTAGTCTACCCGATCCGCCAGTTCAGGATCTCGACGAGCACAGCGGCGACGACGCCGATGCTCATCACGAACAGCGGATTGAGCTTGAGCGACTTGGTCTCCTCCATGTCGTAGTACTGGATGAGCCCCGCGGCGCTGGAGAAGCCGGAGCGGCGGTTTTCGGGCATCGCCCCTTCGAGACGCCCCCCGTTAGATAACGGTTACCGACGCAGGGCCGGGCCGCCGAGGTCGAGGATCGCGTCCTCGAGCGACTCCTTGAGGCCCGTCGAAAGGCCACCGAAGCTTCCCGAGATCCCCCCCGCGAACAGTCGTTCGAGGAACGGGCGCGGCGGCACGACGCGCACGGTCCTCGAGACCGGGACGCCGACCGCCTCCGAGAGTTCCTGGAGGGCGGCTTCCCGGTCGGCGAGCCCGTCGATGAGGCCGAGCTCGGCGGCGCGCCGACCCGACCATACCTCGCCGGTGGCGAGCGCGCGGATCTCCTCGAGGGGGCGGTGCCGTTCCTCGGCGACCCGCGCCACGAATCCGTCGTAGCTCTCCTGCGCGACCGCCTGGAGCTTCCCCCGTTCCACGTCGGTCAGCGGACGATACCCCTGGTACGCGTCCTTGTGCTCTCCGACGTGCAGGAGGTCGACCGAGATGCCGAGCCGGCGGACGAGCTCCCGAACCGCGATATGCGGGTAGATCACGCCGATCGAGCCGACCTGGGATTCCGGATATGCCAGGATCCGCCGGGCCCCGAGCGCGGCGAGGTACGCTCCCGAGGCGCCGATCGCTCCGAGGGAGGCGAAGACCGGTTTCACCTGGTTCAGCCGTTTGACGGCGAGATAGAGGTCCATCGAGGCGACGGACTCCCCTCCGCCGCTCGAGATGTCGAACAGGACCGCTCGGACCCGCTTGCGTGACCGTAACGCCTTGAAGATCTGCAGGAACGGTTCGATGGAGCGTTCCCGGATCGTACCTCGGAAAGCGACATGAGCAAGTTGAGCGCGCATCGTTCGCCGGCGTCGCGAGGGAGCGCGCGGTATTAACGGGCCCACGCCGACGGCCTCGGGACGTCGGTTCAAGTAGGAGCGGGGCGCAGGAGCGCGCGTGCGCATTCTCGTCCGGCGGCGGGCTCCGGTGCTCCTGCTCCTGTTGTTCGCGCCAGCGATCCCCGAGCTGCTCACGGGTTCCACCCCCATCTCGGCCCTGCCGTTCGAGCCGCTGCGGTTCGCTCTCGACTTCGCGTTCGAGATCGGACTCTACGGAGGCGGGGCCCTTCTGATCCGCGAATTCGCCGTGGTCTTCCAGAAGGGATGGGCGTCGATCCTCCTCCTGGGGGCGGCGTACGGGATCGTGGAGGAAGGGTTCGCGGTCCACACGATCTTCCAAACGGCAGGAGCTCCCGTGGACTCGCTGGCGACCTACGGCCATGCGTTCGGCGTGAACTGGCTCTGGGCCCTCGGGATCGTGGCGTTCCACGCCACCTACTCCATCGCGCTTCCGATCCTGCTCGTCGGGTTGTGGTACCCCGAGGCTCGCCGGAACCGCTGGTTCGACGGCTCCGCCCTCCTGCTGATCGGTGTCGTCTTCCTCGGTACCGTCGCGCTGTTCTCGACTCACGAAGGGTTCCCTCCGTCCCCCGAAGCGCTCACCGTCTTCCTTCTCCTCGTGGCCGGGCTCGTGGCATTGGCCGGGAAGGCCCCGGCGGACCTCCTATCGGTACGACCGGGCACGCGCCGCTCGGGAAAGCTCGGGCTCGTCATCGTCGGCACGCTGGGATTTGCCGGATGGCTGCTCCTCCTCGTGCTCGCGTCCGGGCAGCGGGTCTCCGCATGGGTCGCCGCCTTGCTGCTCGTGACGGTCAATCTCGCCGCGATCGCCTTCGTGCTCCGTCGGGTCGGCTCCGAGGGGCTCGAGTGGTCCAAGTTCTACTTTGCCACGGGAATGCTCCTCGCACTATGGCTATGGGATATCCCGGTCGAATTCGCCATTCCCGGGATCCTCGGGGTCGCCGCCGTGTTCGTCTACCTTCAGTACCGCCTCGGACGACGGATCGCTGGGCGCGCCGGGTGGGCGGATCGGCCCGTCCCGCTGGGAGCATTGGACGTTCGGCCCCCGGACTGACCACGGACCGGACGAACGCCGGGCGGCCGCGCGTACTCTCCGAGACGCCCCGAACGGCTTTTTTTCTCTTCGGGGCCTGAAGCGTCCGTGCGGTCGACTCCGAGATTCTCGGCACGAGATGAGCCCTCGGCCACGCTCGACGAGCTCGTCGATCGGTTCGACCGTCTCAGCACGAATCTGGTGCTTCTCTCCGGGCCTTCCGTGGAGGGGCTGCAGACCGCGATCTCCTCGTTGGACATCGCCGTACGCGCCCACGTCTCGGCCGGATCCAGTCGGCGCCTCGGTCGTTCAACGACCGACTCCGACCACGATCGGTTCCTCGTGTCCCTCGATCAGCTCTGGTGGTTCTACGGGATCGTCGCGGCGGACGACCACGGGGGGCACCGCCAGGCGCTCGGCCAGTACGGTCGTCTGGTCGCCGAGGCGCTGCGGCGCCATCTCACGGAAGAGCGGGGCGACCTCCCGCGAGCCAGCTCGCCGCCGACGACGGCGACCGACGGGGCATCCGCGAAACGCTAATACCCGACCGGGCGAGAGCGACCCGAAGCGATGGCCGGTCGTGCGGGAGAAGCCGTCTGGGTCGAAAAGTACCGACCGTCGTCGCTCGAGAAGATGGTCGGCCAGGAATCGATCGTCCCGCTGCTCCGATCGTACGCGCAGAAGCGGTCGATGCCCCATCTCCTGTTCGCGGGGCCCCCGGGGACCGGGAAGACCACCGCCGCCCTGGCGCTCGCCCGAGATATGTTCGGCGATGAGTGGCGCCAGTCGTTCCTCGAACTGAATTCGAGCGACCAGCGGGGCATCGACACCGTGCGCACGACCATCAAGCAGTACGCTCGCACGGCGCCGATCGGAGGCGTCGGTTTCAAGATCCTGTTCCTGGACGAGGCCGACAATCTGACCTCGGAGGCGCAGGCGTCGCTGCGACGGATGATGGAACGATACTCCGGATCGTGTCGGTTCATCCTCTCGTGCAACTACTCGTCGCGGATCATCGACCCGATCCAGTCCCGATGTGCAGTGTTCCGCTTCCGGCCCTACAGCCCGGCGGCCGTGCGAGCTCAGGTCGAGCGGATCGCGAAGGCCGAAGGGACGACGGTCGACTCGGAGGCGCTCGAGACGATCGTCAGCGCGAGCGCCGGGGATCTGCGACGGGCGACGAACCTCTTGCAGCTCACCGCGACGCACACCGACCATGTGACGGTCGAGACGGTGAAGGAGTACGCGACCGTCCCGCTCCGACGGGAGGTCGAGGCGATGCTCACCGCGGCGATCCGGGGAAATTTCAACGAGGCGCGCGACCGGCTGTATACGCTGTTCACGGACCGGGGGACGTCGGGGGAAGAGATCCTCCGCGCGATCCACAGCTATCTGCCCGACATTCCCGACACCGCCCTCCCCGCCCGCGAGAAGGTCCGATTGATCGAGTACCTCGGCGAGGTCGACTTCCGCCTCGCGCAGGGGGCCTCCGACCGGATCCAACTCGAGGCCGTCCTCGCGCACATCGCCGCCGGACCGACGACGCGGCCGTAGGGGGGAGGTCCGTGGCCCGGCAACGGTCGATCGGGGAAAAGCCGGTCGTAGCACGTACGGCCGTCGCCTTCGGGGAGCTCACGGTCTCGGCGGCGACCCGCCGAGCCATCCGCGCGGGGCGTGTCGCGAAGGGGGACCCGATCGGGGCCGGGGAGCTCGCCGGTCTGCTCGCCATGAAGCGAACACCCGAGCTGATCCCGCACTGCCACCCGGTGCACTTGACGGGGGGGGAGGTCGAGATCCGGGTCGGCGCTCGGACCGTCCAGGTTCGGGCGACCGCGGAAGCGCTCGATCGTACCGGGGTCGAGATGGAGGCGCTCGTCGGCGCGACGGTCGCCCTCCTCACCGTGTGGGACATGGTCAAGTACCTTGAGAAGGATGGCCGCGGACTCTATCCGGGAACGGTCCTCGGGCCGATCCGGGTCAAGTCGAAGGAGAAGGGGGACGGTTCGTCACGATGAACGGGGCGCCAGCGTCGACCGGACGCCACCACTTAGGCGGGACTCGTTCCCTCGGCTTTGTCGTTGTTTCGTTGTCGGACACCCACACGGAGGACGACGATCCGTCGGGAACGCTGGCCCAGAGACTGCTCGGGGCCGGGGGGCACAAGATCGTGCACTACGGGCTCGTCGCGAATTCGGTCGCGGACCTGAGAGAGCGTCTCGAGCCGTGGCTCAACGAAGTCCCGGTCGAGGCGGCGGTCACCGTCGGCGGGACCGGGGTCAGCTCGCGCGACCTCACGATCGCCGCGCTGGAGGCGATGGGGGGCCGCCGGCTCGAAGGGTTCGGCGAGATCTACCGGTCGCTCAGCTTCGCGGAAGTGGGCCCGCTGGCCCTCATCAGCCGGGCGTCGCTGTTCGTGATCAAGGGAAAGCCCGTCTTCGCGCTGCCCGGAAGCGAGCGCGCGGTCCGCACGGCGATCGAGAAGCTGATCGTCCCCGCCGCGATCCATCTGGTCGAGGAGCTCGAGCGGTAGTCAGGCGGTCGCGCCGCCGGGGCGGCCGGCCCGGAGGCCGATCGCCCCCATCGGGGGAGGACCCGGGTCGAGGATCTGCGGCGGGAGTCCCTGCCGTCGGCAGAACTCGGTCCACGCGGTGTTCGCGTCGATGTGATGGGCGAGAAGGATCCCTCGGGGCGAGAGCGCATCCCACGCCGTCCGCAGTTCGAATCGGGCCCGGGTCGCGTCCGGCCCATTGTCGTAGAAGAACAGGTCGACCCGGTTCCCTCCCGAGAGGATCTGACGCAATCGGTCCTCGGAGTTCCCGAGCGCGAGGGTCCACCGGGATCGGTACCGCGGCGGAACGAACTGTCCGACCGATAGGTTCTGCAGGCCCGCCGGTCGCCCGGCGGTCGTGCCGGGACCCAGAGAGACGAGTTCGCCCGCCCCGTTCGCGTCCAGGGCGGCGAGGAGCCACGCGGTCGAATACCCCGGTCCCACGCCGGTCTCGACGATCCGTGTGGGTCGGGTGGCGCGGACGAGCAGGTAGAGCAAGGCCCCCTGAGGAAGCTCGTGCGTGAAGGCGACGCCCGCCCCTCGTTGGTACAGGATGTCGGGCAGATCCCCTTCCCGCAGCTCGCGACGGAACGACTGGAGCTCCGCGGGGAGGACGCCGGCGAGCGCGGCGACGCGGTCGAGGGACGCCTGCCGGAAGAACAGCATGCGCTGGCGGATCGCCTTGCGCGCCGCCGGGGAGACGACCGATGCCTTCGGTCCCACGCGGTCGACCCAGGGGACCGACTCACCGGCGAGATCGGGGGCCACACCTAGCTGGCGCTCGGCGTGAGAAGGTGGGGTGGGAGAAACCATGGTTCTCCCATGGGCTCCTCGCTACAAAGACCATTCGTTCTCTAAGGACGGACACCGGCCGTCGGCGGAGCAAGTTCCGCCTCACACCGCGGGTCGGTCGGTCCTGGGTCCACCGGTGGCGTTCGATTCACAACCCTCTTTAATATCCGGCGCACCTCGTCCGGTGGGGAATCCCGATATGCCCGTAGAAGAGGTTCTCGGAACGACCTTTGACAAGTTCACCCAGGGCAGCTCGTCGGCGGTCATCGACATCTGGGCGCCGTGGTGCGGCCCGTGCCGGATGGTCTCCCCGATCGTCGATCGGCTCAGCGAGAAGTACAAGGGCAAGGTCGCGTTCGGCAAGATGAACTCCGACGACAACGGCGAGAAAGCGGGCGCGCTCGGCATCATGAGCATTCCCACGCTCCTGTTCTACAAGCAGGGAAAGCTCGTCGACCGGATCGTCGGGGCGTACCCCGAAGAGGTCATCGACGAGCACGTGCGTCGCCTCCTCTGACTCCGCGGCCCGGGGAACGGGCGGAACCCACTCTCGTCCGGGTTCCCCGGGCGTGCTGCCTCCGGCGGAGTGCCGAGCGTTCGGCGGGCGGGGGCGTAATCGATGGCGACCGACACTACGGAGACCCAGCTCGCCCGCTACTCGTTCCAGCGCAAGCTCGACGAGATCGCCGCGTCCCGGGGGCGCGCGACCGAGTTGATCAGCCTCTACGTTTCGCCGGGCAAACAGATCTCGGACGTGATGAACTACCTGCGGAACGAGTACGCGCAGAGCTCCAACATCAAGAGCCGGACGACCCGAAAGAACGTGATGTGGGCGATCGAGTCGCTCATGGGGCGGGTCCGCGCGTTCAAGGAGCCCCCCTCGAACGGGGTGGCGTTCTTCGTCGGCAGCAAGGCGGTCGGTGCGGACAAGTCGGAGCCGGTCACGTTCATCGTCGAGCCGCCCGAGCCGCTCAACACGTACCTGTACCGATGCGACTCGTCGTTCTTCCTCGATCCGCTTCTCACGATGGTCCATGAGCCGGATCTGTGGGGGCTGATCGTGCTCGACCGCGCGGAGGTAACGCTCGGGTTCCTTCGGGGCAAGCGCGTCGAAGCGCTCCGGAACAAGCAGTCGCAGGTCCCGAGCAAGCACGGCCGGGGCGGGCAGTCCGCGCACCGCTTCGAGCGGATGATCGAGCACGCGGCCCACGAGTTCTTCGTCCGGATCGCGGAGATGTCCGGGGATATGTTCCTCCCGAAGAAGGACCAGCTGAAGGGGATCCTCCTCGGCGGACCCGGGGCGACGAAGGAGTTCTTCTACAAGGAAGCGTTCCTGCACTACGAACTCCAGCAGAAGGTCGTCCAGCCGCTGTTCGACACCGGCTACACGGACGACTACGGCCTGAAGGAAATGGTGGAGAAGGCGACCCAGACCCTCCACGGGCTTGAGCTCACGGAAGAGAAGCGGATCGTCCAGCGACTGCTCTCCGAGATCCGAAAGGCCGACATCGGGCTCGCGGCCTACGGGGAACGGGACGTCGCGCACGCCCTCGAGCTCGGGGCGGTCGACATCCTCCTCGTCTCGGACGGTCTGCGCCAGCGCCGAGTGACCTTCCGCTGCTCGACGTGCCTGAAGGAGTTCCAACGCTCCCTACCCGACGATCAGATCGACGGGGTCCTCGACGGACCGTGCCCCAGTTGTGGCGCCCGCGCGCTGACGGAGCTTTCGACCGAGGATTACGTCGAGGGGTTGTTCCGACGCGCCGCGGAGGGTGGCGCGACCGCCCGGCTCGTTTCGACCGAGAGCGAGGAAGGCGAGATGCTGTCAAAGGCGTTCGGAGGGGTCGCCGCGATCCTCCGGTACCCGATGGCGACGGCCGCCCCGGTCCGCGTCAAGGTCTCGAGCTGATGCGCACGCGCAAGGTCGCATGCCCCCTCGCTCGCGGTCGCCGGGACGTTACCAGAGGTGGCCGAGCGGATCTTCCTCGGCCGGCTTCGGAGCCGGTGCGGGAGTCGGAGCCTTAGTCACGGTCGTTCCCGGCGGGTAGAGCGCCGAGTTCGGGTAGACGGGCACGGGCGGGCGGCGCCGGGCGGCGACGGCGACCCCGACCAGGACGGCTACGACCGCGACCGACCCAACCAACAGGAAGAATCGGAGGAGCGATTTCGGTCCGGCGGCCAAGGGGCATCCGGCTCCGGTGATGAGGCAGGTCTGGCCCGAGTGGGCCTGAGCGACCGTTTCGGGGTTGCCCTGAACGAAGGTCGAGTTGTCGGAACTCGCCGTCGGGGTCGCGGCCGGGAACCGCGGTGACTCCGCCGGGGCGAGGTCGGTCGCTACGTTCGACGCCGCCGTCTGGAGATAGAAGCCCGAGGCAACGATCGGTAGGTGGCCGTGGAAGTACTTGCCGGGGTGGACGTCCAGTACGGCGCTGCTGACCACCGCGGAGCCGTCCTGCTCGGACGACCACGGGTGGGCGCCAGAGGCGAACAGGTCGGCAGTGGCCGGCACCAGGATCACGCCCTCGAAGAGCGAGAACGGTCCGCTCAGCGTCAGGTCCGCAGCGGGATAGGCCGTTCCGAGGTAGGAGAAGTCCGTGCCGGCCCCGTAACTCCCCGCGACAGCGATCGTACCGTTGCCCGACTTCATCGCGGTTCCCGATTGCGAAGTCTTCACCGGGGTTCCCACGTGGGTCCCGAAGGCGGTGTAGAACGAGGACCAGGCGATCTTGCCCGAGGCGTTGAAGACGCTCGAGGAGTTCCATGTGTCCCCCACGCTCAGGTTGAGCGGATAGAGACCGAGCGACGGGGTGAGATTCACGGAGAGGCGTCCGGTCACATTCACTTCAAGCGACCGGTCGCTGAGGACCACCGCGCCGTTCATCGAGTCGGCCGATTCCCGCAACTTCGCGGTGACGCCGACGCTCGAGTTGTTCAACGCCAGGCCCGCGGCGGTGCCGTGAGGCTCGGTCACGGTCCCGGAGGTGCTGAGATTCGCCCAGGCGTTGGTCGTCTCCCAGGCATGGTAGCTGACGTTGGCCACGATCCGCGGCGAGGAGCAGTCGGGCAGGCAGTAACGGACGTTGACGAGCGCGCCGATCGTTCGGAGCGCGTTCACCGTGATGACGCCGTCTGTGGCGTTCTGAGTCTCGTTGAAGACGACGGAGAAACCGAGGGTTGCGCTCCCCTCGTAGGTGTAGAGGCCGGCAGATCCGTGATAATCTATCGTCTTGAGCTCCCCGTACGCCCAGGACGGGGACGGAGAGGCCGCCGGGGTGGTACTGGCGCTCGCGATCCCGCTCCCGAACATACATATGGTCAAGAGGACGGAGGCCACTACTAGGAAGGTCGACGTGGACCGCGAGCGCAGCGCCATGGATACGACACCTCTCACGGGTCACTCGAGAGTGGCGATGCGCGGCTGGCTTCATAAGCCGGAGTTTCGCCGGCTCCCGTCACGACTGGACTCCATGCTAGGCCGTCGCACTCGGGGAGGTGGGATTCTGTGCGGACGCTGACGGAGTCGGAGGCCCGAGTGATCGCGGTGATGCTCGCTGCCCGTCCGGACCGGGAACGGGAGCGACTCCGGGTGGTTGACGTCCCTCGGTCGACGTACCACGCGGTGCGTAAGCGGGCCTACCAGGAAGGGTGGCTTCGCGACCGGTACGTTCCGCACCCGGTCCCGCTCGGGCGTCCGCTGGTATCGTTCGTCCTTCTCCGCCCGTTCGCCGATCGGTTCGCCGAGACGGTGGAGATCGTTTCCTCGAATCCCGGAACCGTCGTACTGTGGACCGGGGCGCAGATGGCGCTCGCGGTGATGTTCCACTCAAAAGCGAACGACGCTCGGCGGACGGTCGACACGTTGGTGAAGAACCGGTTGAGTCCCGAACCGAGGACCGTCACGGTGAGGGCGGACGGCCCGAACGTGCCGGTCTACTTCGATTTCGAGGGCCTGTGGTGCAATGTCGTCGCGCTCCCGGGGACGATCGCGTATCCTCACGGGCTCGGGGGAACCGTGGAGGGCGTCGAGACGGAAGAGGAGAGCATCGCGCTCTCCTCCCATCAGTGGTGGGCGGTTGGGGAAATGCTACGAAGGCCGTTCGTCGCCGCGGAGCAGGGTCGTGGGGCGCACCTTGTCGGTCCGCTCGGGTTGCCGTTTTCCCAGCGGCGACTCCTTCAGCGCGGCTGGGTCGTGCATCGCACGATCCTCGATCCGTCGCGGCTGCCGCCCTATCAGGGTCGGTCGGCGGATCAGGTCGTGTTCCTCACGGGCACTCCCAGGGACGGCGCTCGCCCGGAACTGCTGTTCGCGACGCTCTCCCGGGAATCGAGGGTGTTCCCGTTCCTGTTCGTGGTGGGGCCGGACCGATGGCTCCTCGGTGCGATGGGTGGCTCGACGCCCCCGCCGGACGACCCCCGGGCGTCCCGACGGCCGGTGCTTCCCACGCTGCAGGAGTTCTTGGAGGGGATCGAGATCGTTCAGGAACCGGCCGCGACGTTCCGCGCCCTCGTCGATCATCGATACGACCGACTTCTCCCTCCGGCGGGGTCGCCGCCGACCCCGAAGCACTAGCCATTTCCGGTGACGCGCGTTCGAGGTTCGCCGCCGATGTGACTGGGGGAAGGGATTAATTGCGAAATCGCACCAGTCCATCGAGGGCGCGTAGCTTAGCCTGGATAGGGCACCGGGTTCCTAACCCGGCGGTCGAGGGTTCAAATCCCTCCGCGCCCGGGCCGGATTCTAACACTCGAGGGTTCGAATCCGTCAATCCACGCAGCCCGCCTTGAAACCGGTCGGTTTTCAAAGGAGACCCTAACTGTGGGAATCCAACCGGCTCCGGACTTGCCCTTCCCCGGAGGCCGGTTGAGGCTATCGCCACACTCACTCGGTACTGTCCGGATCGTGGTCCGCGATTCCCCTCGGAGCAGTCAGGGGCTGGTCCGTGCGCCTCTTGTCCACTTTACTTCCGTTGGCAGTTTAAGCCTCTCGAGAACCGAGCGGAAGCCGGGATCATCTCGAATCGAATCGAAGATCCGGGATTGGTAATCCAACACGAGATAACTAGCCCCCTCCCCGTGTTCCCGTTCCAGCCACTCGAGCGCCTTCGCCTTCTCTCCAAGCGCAGCGTAGATGCTGGCAACACCCTCGGGGGCGACATACCTGGGGGATGCTTCCTCCATCTCCCTCAGCACGCGACGAGCGTCGTCGGTTCTCCCCACCTGAGCCCAGAGAACCGCACGATTCCACTCGCTCCAGCCATCCATTCGCCCCTGTGCGCGTTCTGCCTCTCTCCGCGCGTCGTTTATCCGGCCCTCTTGGAGATACAGTATGCCCAGCATCACACGTAGTTCAGGGTCCGCTGGCGATTTGTCACGAGCTTGTTCGACTCGCGCGATTACTGGGGCGGGGTCACCTGCGAGAATCTGGCATGTCAGCAGCCAACATCCTGGATGTAACCAGTCCGGGTTCAGCTCCTTGTAGATCGTGAACTCCTTTACCGCTTCGTCGTAGCGATTCAGCGCCTTCAGAAGGTGTCCGTACCAATGGTGGGCGTTGGCGTGGCTCGGATTGAGAGAGATCGCGCGGCGAAGCTCGGTCTCGGCGACTTCCCAGTCGTGGTCCCACTGGAAAGTCATGTTGCCGCGAGCCGTGTGCGCGTCCGCTGAGCTCGGGTCGAGCTCGATTGCTTTGGCAACCAGCTCCCGAACGCGTTGGTTTGCCTGAGGACCCGCGAAGGTGGTGAGGGTACGGTCGATCAACACATTCGCCAAGTGCGAATGCGCTTCGGAAAAGTGCGGATCGTTCCGAATCGCCTCCTCGAAGAATCGGACTGAATCCTCCGCCGAACTCGCATGGATTCCTTTCAAATAGAGATGGTACGCTGCGAGGTCGGTAGTTGGGACCTTCTCGATCGACTCTCGTTCTGGCCGGAGGAGCTCGAGTCGAAGCGCGCTCGCCGTGTTCTCCGCAATCTCAGTCTGAATCGCGAACACGTCGTCAAGATCGCGATCGTAATTGTTGGCCCAGATGTGTTCCTGAGTGCGTGCGTCAATGAGTTGCAGCGTGATCCGAAGGCGGTTGCCCGCCTTCCGTACGCTCCCCTCGAGGACGGTGGTGACGCCGAGTTCGCTCCCGATCTGAGCAACGGTCTTCGAGGTCGCCCTGTACTGGCCGACGGAGGTTCGAGCGATGACCCGGAGTTCCCGAATCTTCGAAAGAGTACCAATGAGCTCCTCCGTTAGGCCGTCAGCGAAGTACTCATCCATTGGGTCCGGGCTGATGTTTTTCAGCGGAAGGACCGCCAGTCGCGCGGGTCCGGGCCGAGGCGGGGCCGATTCTGGGGCGGTCCAGGGCAACACCACCCGGTAAATGTCCATCGGAACTTCGACGCCTTTGAGTTCTTTGGGTGGAAGCTTCTCGAGCTTGTCCGGAATCTTGTTCCGGACCTGTTCGTAGACCGCGCCCGTGAGACAGATTCCTCCGGGCTCTGCGACGGGCTCGATTCGAGCCGCGATATTCACGGCGTCACCGAAAATGTCGGTGCCTTCCTGTTCGACGTCACCAAGGTGGATACCGATTCGCAGCTGGATCGGTTTGACTCCGACTCTCGCATTGCGTTCGTGGATCCGCCTCTGAATGCTCAGGGCACACTCGGTTGCTTTGAGAGCGCTCTCAAATTCGACCAAAAAGCCGTCACCGGTCGATTTGACCTTCCGGCCCTGGTGCGCGGCCAGCACAGGTCGAATGAGGTTTTCCTGCTCCTTTCGAAGTGCGAGCGTGGCCGACTCGTCGGCCTGGGTGCCCGCTGTGTATCCAACCATGTCGGTGAACATGATTGCGGCGAGGCGACGGGTCTTGGCCACGGCGCGAAAACGGTCGCTCCTAGATTAAGGACCCTCCCGCCGCTTTTGCAACCGAGAAGGGTTCGAAAGGGGCACCATGTCTACCATCCCGTCCTCGCCGGACCGTGCAGAGCTTTGTCTACGAGGGGGTTTGTGTAACACCCCGCCAACTCAGGAGAAGAGTTATCGGTCCATCGTTCGTTTTTCCGGCTACCCTCCGCTATCGGCCGAACGAATCCGACAGCGAACGTATGTGGGCGGGTCCCTCCGCGCTCTTGTGGATTCGCGCAATTGATTGTTCACATGGAATTCGTCAACCGAGGGAAGAACATGCCCACAACAATCAAAGGCCGATAGGATTCTCGCTTCTCAGGCGTGTAGAATGAGCGAGGAGGTCGCCATCTCGGCCTCCATGTCGAGCATTTGGGCGCGCTACGTTCTCCTCGCATTCCTGACGGGGACATTACTTGCTGCAATATTCGAATGGGCGTTTTCCGGTCAGGGCCGCGTAGTCGTTGAGACATCGATTCTTGCTGGTTACGTCTGCATGTTTTTGGGACTCCTACCTTTCCCCGGCTCGGTGTCCCGAAACATTCGGGTGACCACTCGAGGCGTAACCATCGAACGGAGGGGTTGGCGAACCGATCATCGAAAGCAATCCGATCTCAACTGGGACGACTTAACGTCGGTGGGAACAACTAGATTCGCAGCCGCCCTTGGGATTGTACGCCTGTTAACAAGTACTCGATTCTTCACCGTCACCCTCAGCCGCGCACAGGCTTGTGCAGTGTTGGGAGATCCGAAATGTCCCATTCGAAATTTACCGGGATGGTTAGTCCGGTGGCTCGACTTCGCTGACGACAGATTGCTCAGCCACGATCCTCCTTTCAAAGGGTCTGAACCATGATGAAAGCTGCTAGTTTCTGAGATAAGTTACGGCGACAGTCATGCCATTCAGTCGCGCTTGTGACTTGGGGGATTGCCCCTGATGGATGAGAACAACACTCTATTGGCTGAATGAGTCGCGAACTTTCCGCAGTCCTCGACGTAGTTTGATTGGGCGGTCTTCGACCCCCCTTCTCTATCGGCCGGACGAGTCCAACAGCGCAATTTTTTTAGTCAGGTTCATCCGCCCCCGATCCTCACGACTCCCAGAGGGGCCGATTCGCCTCTTCCTCGACCTCAAGCAGCGGCTTCAAGGTCAGTCCCGGGCTGAGGACGCGTTCTGCGCCGCTGCGGCGCGGATCAGCGCCTTGAAGGCGTTGCCGTCGATCGAGCCGCCTTCATGAAGGACGATCGCTCGCGTGACGCCTTGGAGGTTGGCATTGAAGAGGCCGGTCGGGTCCTGGAGAGCAGCCCCGTCGGCGAAGGTCAGCCTAAGGTGGTTCTTGTACGTCTCGCCGGTACAGATTATCCCGTCGTGGTACCATACGGGAATTCCGCTCGGATTCGATGGCTTCTTCCATTTGCGCTCCTCGACGATCCCCGGGTCTGCCTCCTTGATGAGGCGGCGAAACCGGTCGAGCGCTTCGGCTCGCCAATCGGATAGTTCGTCGGTCTTCGTCCCGATCGGCGCGGAAGAAGCGCCGGACTTCTTCGTGCCCTTCATGGTTCAGTTCCCCCCGGCGGCTCGAGGAGCTTGGCTAGCTGCTGGAGCGCGGAGTTCGCCCCCGCAACCGCCCCGTACTTCACCATCATCTCACGGACCTCTTTCGAGACACAAAGGTTCGTAAGGGTGACCCGGGTCGACCTACCCTCACGATGAAGTTCCACCGTTGTAGTCACGGGGTTGCCTTGCCCCTCGACCTCGAAAGTGTACACCAGCCGCACGGGGGGCTCCACCTGAATGTACGAACCAACGAAGACCAGTTCCTGCCCGCCGGGGGTCAGCTGCACGTAGCGATACTTCCCACCCGGGCGAACGTCCATCTGTTCGACCCGCAGGGAGCCGCCCGGAGGCGCCCACCACCGCGGTACGAGCTTCGCGTCCGTGTAGGCGTCGAAGATCCTTTCGGGGCTTGCCTTGAGTGTGCGTTCAACGACAAACTCTCTTTCGCTATCCATTCGCTTCGTGAACTGTTCGGTCATGGTTTCTTTCCCTTCGCTCTCATTTTCTTGGGTCCCTCTACGAGGTCGGCCAACCGCCTTAGGCGGCCTGCCTGATCCTGGGCGACACTGCGCATCCAATCGACCAGTCCCTCGAACGCCTCGGCCCGCAGCGTGTACCAGCGATGCTGGCCCTCCGGGCGAGCGACGACGAAACCGGCCTCCTGGAGGATGTGGAGATGACGCGATACGCCGGGCTGTGCGATGTCGACCTGCCGCACGAGGTCGTTCACGGTGCGCTCTCCCGACGCGAGCTCCTTGAGGAGACGCCGTCGGGTGGGATCTGCCAGTACGGCGAAGACATCGTTGGCCACTACAGGGCGTAATCTGTTGAATGTATATACATCTTACCAGATATAAATCTTGAGACCCCGGGGGTTGCAATCTCGCCGCGCCCGCGCTGGTTTCGCCGATTTAACTGCGCTTTTCAATTTGGTCTCCGAGGGAAGACGTTCCGGAAAACTCGCCCGAGAGTCAGACCCGCGCCATTCCCGCTCTCCGAGTACTTTCGACATCCCGAGACCGGCTTCTCGAAGACTCGGACAGCCGACCCACGTTTCCACCGGCCGTCACAAAAAAGGTGGAGGCTTTGTGAAAAATTTGTCGACGCCGCGATGAGCCGCCCTGAATTCCGCCGGTCTGTTGTAGCGCAGGATGACCGGACCCACGTGCGGTCCACGGCAAATCGTGAGGATCTTCGGCATACCACGGCTATTCATCGGGTCGATCAGCTGATTCCCGGACCACCCGGCTCGGTCGCCATCAAATCTCGATCGCCAGGGATCGGGCCGGTGACTGAATTCGAGCCCGACCCGCGGAACCATCAAACGTAGACCATTACGTGGCCGTTCTCAACCGCCACTGGGTATGGCCGAAGTGCCTCGCAGCGGATCTGACCCATGATCTGACCCATCTGGGCCATCGCTGCCATCATCTCCGGGGGGAGCTGCGCCGAAGGCACGTGCATCTGGGGCTGTCCCCGGACTGCCCCGGTCTCGGCGTCGAACACTGCGGAATGAAGCGCACACTTGAGCACACCAGCTTTGAAAGTCCCGATGCTCATCGGGGCCGACATGTGGCCGCAGCGGTCTTCAAAGGCGCGGATTCCTGAGGAGCCGTGAACCAGTAGAACCTTGGCTCCGTCGACCTCGATCCCCTTCATCGTCCCCGTGGGCAACTCCTTCGCGTCCGCGGCCTTGAACCAACCCGTCATTTCGCGTGCCTGACGGAACTGCACCCCTTGCAGCCCATAAGGGGGAAGTGTACGCGTCCCCCCCTGCTGGCGTTCCTGTTACCGTACCGAGGTGGGCTCGTTCGAAGCAGAACGTGGATCGGTCGCGTTGGAAACCCCGAATAGAGTCCCTTGTGCTGGGGTGAGTTCGCTTGTGGGGACCGCCTTCCCTTGCCCACGAGGGGATTTGTCCTGACACACTACAACTAGGGAGTGGTTCCCCGCCGTCCCTCGGGGCGATTCCACCGACCGTCCGTTCCCTCTCAGCCTACTGAGAAGTAGTCCGCGCCGATATCGGTGAGAATCCTGCCCCGGTCCGATCGTTAAGGGGTCGGAGAACACTTTGAAATCCGCGTTCCGTTCGTCGCGAGCCCGGATCACCCCTCGGGAGACTCACCTTCTCTACCGCCGCCGAGAGCGCCGCGGACGGTCGAATGGAGGCACGGTCCGTACCGCAGAATTCTTTAATTTCCTGCGCCTGAGGGGCCGGGGTCGAGAGAGATGGAATCGATGCCGAAGCGATGGCCCGGTCCGCGCTACGAGGCACGGGTGAAGTTCCGCGCGCCCGTGAATTTTGTCTACCGCTGGTGCACCGACTACACGCCAGGGGACGCGCGTCTTGAGGGGGAGACGTACCAACGCCGGATTCTCCGCCGAACCGCCCGCGAAGTCCTCTACGAGGATCTCGAAGACTCCAAGGACGGCTGGTTCTGGTCACGGCACCAGGTGCGCCTGCTTCCACCGAATCGCTGGCACTCCGACTCGATCGGAAGCCACCGCGCCTACTCCCTGGACTACCAGCTCACGGAGCTCCCGGGCGATCAAACCCAGCTGACGCTCGTCGCTCGCCGGAGCCCGTACGGGATCGGCGGGAAGAATCCGCCCAAGTCGCAGTGGGTGAGCTCGGTCGAGAAGAGCTGGAACGAGTTCGGCCGATTCATCGAGCGCGACTACCTCAAAGCTCGAACCAAGCGGGCATAAGCCCGGCCGCTGCGCTCCCGACGGAGAGGGCCGCGCGGCCGGCCACCGCTCGGTGGACCTGCTCGAGACGATTCAAAGATAGGACCGAGGGAGCGCTGCGATACGTTACGGACGAATCTCGAACACCCGGTTGAACGGCGTCTCGGTCGCCCGTCGGAATCGAGTGAACCCGCCAGCCTCCGCAATCGCCCGAAGTTGGGCTTCGCTGGCCTGAGCTCCCAGACCAGCCCCTCCCGTCTCGGAGAGGGAAGCGGGCGTGCAGATCATTGTCGAGGCGCTATAGAACACGCGGCCGACCGGGGTCTGATTCGCCATGAGGGACTCCCCGGCGAACGGCTCCACGAGCATCCAGACGCCGTCCGGCTTGAGCGTCGACCGTACATGCCGGGCGGCCCCGACAGGGTCGGCCATGTCGTGAAGGCAGTCGAAGAAGGTGACAAGGTCGTACTGCGTCCCCGGATAATCCTGGGCTCGCGCGAGGTCGAAATGGACCCGCTCCACGGCCCGGTCGAGCGCTGCCTGCGCCCGAGCGGCATCGATCGAGCCCCGGTGGTAGTCGAAGCCGAAGAACTCGGACCTCGGAAAGGCGGCGGCCATCAGAAGGGTCGAGGAGCCGAACCCGCACCCCACGTCGGCGACCCGGGCCCCCCGCTCCATTCGAGGCACCATGCCGTCGAGGGCCGGTAGCCATCCGGAGATCAGGTTGGCGATGTAATTGGGCCGGAAGAACTTGTTCGTCCCCTCGAACAGATTCTCGGACCGCTCGTGCCAACCGACCCCGACCCCCGACCTGAACGCCGTCGCGGTCCGGCTCAGATCTTGGTACGCCGAGGAGACGATCAGGTACGCCCCCGGAAAGTACGCCGGGCCCTTCTCGTCGGTGAGAACGAACGCCTGTTCGGGTGTGAGGTAGAATTTTCCTTGATCGGCTTGGTAGCTGATCCACCCCGACGCTACCTGAGCGGAGAGCCACTCCCGGACGAACCGCTCATGCGTCTCGGTCGACGTGGCGAGCTCGGCGGAGGTCATCCCTCCCGGGACGTTGAGGGCCCTGTAGAGTCCCAGCTTCTCCCCGAGGACGACGGTGGCGCCGTGGGCGGCGGCTCCCAGGTCCTGGACGAACTTACCGACGAACTGATTCAGCTTCTCCGGGTCGAGCTTCGGTGGATCGGTCATGGTCGACGCGCGCACGCTCCCCGGACCCCGAAGCGGACTCTCCTATAGGAAGGTTCGCGCACGGGCCGCCCTCGGCCCCAACGGTTTCCGTTGACCCAGGAGGAAGTGTCTCGCTCCGCCCGAATCCGGTGGGCGCCCGGTCCCACCGGGAGGGTGGCCGTGAATCTCGGGGGAACGACCCGACTCCATCGCCACAGTCCCCCTCGTAGTCTAACGGTCCGACCCGCCGTGACCTGACTCACCGGGACGGTGGGGTGGTGACCGAGCCTCCCCCCGGGGAACGGACGGAGGAGGCCCGAGACCCGGTACGCGGAATGCGACCCGGTCAGCATTGCGCTCCGGGTGACGGGGAGCGGTCGATCGACACGATGGATGCCCCCGGCACGGTCTCTCATCTCCCCACGCCCTGTGAGTGGCCGGGGACCGCACCGACGAGACAACGCCCGAGATCTCCGGAAGGACCGTGCGGCAATCGGTATAGGACCGCCCGCGTCGTCTCCGAAGCGATGGACGGAATCCCGGCAGGGTCGATCGATGCGGTCGTCACGATTCTCCGCACGGACGGCGGCCCGATTCGCCGGCGGAAGTTGTTGGCCGCTCTCAAGGCCCGCGGTCATACGATATCATTGGCCGGTCTGAACCGGATCCTGGAACAGTGCGCTCGGGACCTGTTGACCGCCGAATCCCCCGAGGGGATACGGTTGCGACCCCCCTCGGCGTTCGACTCTACGAATTCCCGGACCCGCGAGTGAAATCGCCGCGCGTTTCGCCTCGAGCCAGGGCCTGATCCACGCTCCCCCCGCGGTGGATGTCGCTTCGAGGGAGCTCGGAGGCTGTCTCGGCGGGCGGTAGGCGCGGCTCGGTCAGGCGGTCACCGCCGCAAGGTCCTGTTCCAGAGTGGTCAGATCGACTCCCGCGGGGGTCTCGTCCGCTGTCAGGAAATCATCGGAGAGCAGGGCGTACGCCTCGTCGCAGTACGTCGTGAGGAATCCCCACGTCATCCGCTTGAGCTTTCCCCACGTCACCACGTTCAGACCGAGGGGATCGTAGGCCACGATCGGCACAGCGTGACCGCTCCAGGACCCCGGAGCCGCGAGGCCGCTCGGTCCGCCGGGCGGAACCGACCAGACCGCCTGCGTCTGGGCGGAGATCGGCATCGCCAGCCCGAGGTAGCAGTTTCCGAAGAGAGAGACCGAATCACGGACGTGGTCGAGATTCCCCGGCTCGAGAGCGGCGTACGCGCGGATGGAGTGACCTCCGATCCCTTGCTGGCGCCAATAGTTGAGGACACTGATCTCCGTGGCTCCGACATCGTGCTGGTGCGTTACGGGATTGTAGCCGGAGACGGCGGAGTAGACGGCGAGCACCGTCGCGTTGGGAACGATCACGGGGTCCCCGGCGTCGGTCGTCCACTCTTCGATACAGTGCCCGGCGGCGGCGACGGTGCAGTCTCCGATCGTGTCGTTGAGCATCATCGGCCAGGAGCTGACCTTGGCGGCCCAGTTCGCCTCGGGCGGAGGGGCCGGAAGGTCCGCTGCGACCAGGTAGTTGGCGAGCTGCAGAGTACGCGCGTCCCGCACCGGGGGATTCTTGCCGAGTCTCATCTTCGAGTGATCGACCATCGAACGCCTCACCCCTTCGCGCCGAACGTCGATACGGCTCGCCCTACATAATTTTCATCGAGGTCGATCGTCGGAGGAACCGGGGCGCTCCCCCCGCGGGCCCTCCCGTCGGGAGAGGTTGGGGTCCGCGACTTTGGGAGCCTAAATACGACCGAGCCCGTGGGAGGGAACCGGCCGGAAGTGGGATCCACCGTGAGCGCTTCGTGTTCTCCCCGAACCATCGACCCGATAGCAGCTACGCCCCCCTCGGCCGTCGGGCCGACGCCCCCTCCAGGGAATCGGACGAGCGCGATCGTGTTCGCGTACAACAACGCGGCCGGGTTGCGACGTCTGCTTCCCGAGGTGCTCGCCACGTCCGTGGAGGAGGTGATCGTCATGTACGGCGGAACCGACGACACGCGGTCGGTGCTCGATTCGTTCTCCGACCCTCGCCTCATGGCCGTGTTCGAGGAGGAGCGGACGGGCAAGTGGGATGCGTTCAATCGAGGGGTCGGCCGCGCGACCGGTGACGTGGTGTTCCTCGTCTCGGGCGATGTTCAGCTCGGGCCGGACGCCTTTCCGCGGCTGCTGCACCGGATCGTGGGGGGCGCTGGCGTCGCCTTCCCGCGCGTCGAGCCGTCCAACGTCCACAGCTGGGTGACGCGGGTCGGGGCCCGTCTATGGAGCCTGCGCGACGCCCAGCACGCCGAGGCGACCCGTCTCGGCCTGACCGTTCACGGGGGCGAGTTGCAGGCCGTCCGACGAGAGTTGCTCGAAACGATCCCCCCGATCATCAACGAGGATGCGTGGGTCTGCTTGCGGGCCGCCGAGCGGGGGTACTCGGTCGTCTACGAGCGCGAGGCCGTGGTCTCGAACGTCGTTCCCGAGACGTTCCGGGACCTCCTCGCGCAGCGGACCCGGATAAACTTCGGCCATTTCCAGCTCTGGCAGGCGGGGTACCTTCCCTCGACCCTCGATACGCTGCTGGTCCGTCGCCCCGGGCTGTTCGTGCGAATCTTCTGGAAATCGATCCTCGCGCATCCGCGCGAGCTCGGCACCATTCCGGTCCTCGCGTTCCTCGAGGGGATCGCGCTCGTCCGAGGATACGTGGACCACCGTCGCGGTCGCGATTACACCCGCTGGCAGCTCCTTGGCTCGACCCGCCGATCGCCGGCCTGAGGTCGAGCGGGGGCCGCGGGCGTCGCGGCTACGTCGGGGCCGTAGTCGTCTCGTCAAAGGCGCCCCGAAGCAGGTCGAACTCGACGCTCTCGTACGTAAGACCGTGCGGGGAGAGCCTCGTGCGGAAGCACTTCTCCGAGCGACCGGCCCGGCGAAGCCGTGCGTTCCGCACTAGGCCCATCGCTCCGAGGTAGCACCCGAGGGCGATGAAGATGGGGAAATTGACGGCCCGGACCAGTCGGGGAGCCCGCGACCGGGCCGGCGGACCGTTGTCCCCGGGCGGAACCCGGTCTGCGTAAAGTCGCGGAACCTCGTCGCGCATCCAGGGAGAACGGCGGAGCAACGACTCGTAGTACGCCGGCCCGTGCACGACCCGGGCGAGGAGCGCCTCGCGGGCGACGTGGAATCCCTGCGGCGTCAGGAATTCTTCCTCGGCGAGGCCCTCGTCCGCCACAAGATTCAGGCACCACGGGGGATTCGCCGCGTCTCGGCGGAGCCGGAATCGGAGGAAGGCGAGGAGCAGGAACGGCCACACCGTCTGGGGTCGTGTGACCACGAGGAGATCGCAATCATCCCCCTCCCTAGCCTCGCCGTAGGAGACCGATCCTGTGACGGCCGCGCACCGGACCCATTCCCGTTCGGAGCCGAGACCGGTCTCGAACAGATGCCGGGCCGAAGCCAGGTACCGCTCGGCCCGGGCCGCTCGGTCGCGCGGAGACGGCGTCCCTTCGGTCTCCGCGTAGACGACGCCATCGACGATCGCTCCCCTCGGAAATCGACCCGCGAACCATCCGGCGATCGCGTACGGGTCCGAGGGGGCCCCGGGGGGGAGGAGCGCGACGAGGTTCAGGAGCCGGATCCCGGCCTGATGATCGGCCGCGATCCGGACGATTTCGGTGGCTCGGCGCTGCCAGGGAGGCTCGGGAGCCCGAGCGACCACCGACGGCTCCTCCGGAGCTGGTACGTTCATCCCCCCGGACGAACGCCGGCCGGCTCCGACGGGCCGCGGACACCGGCGGGATACAACTCGCGGATCAGCGCGAGGGTTCCCGGGGCGCTGTAGCCCGCGCGGGCGACCACGCGATCCGCCGTGCGGACCCGTCGGATGCCGAGAAACGCTCGGGTGAGGAAGAACAGGATCGAGTAGCGCTTCATGGTGAGACCCACCACCACTCCGCGGGGTTCGATCAGGATCTTGACCGTATGACGCTCAGAGATCCACCGCCGCATCGGCCCTCCTCGACCCACGGCCGGGGGCCCGTTTATAGTCGCCCGCCCGGCCCCCTGGAGTCCGCCCTCACCCCGGGGGCCGGGGAGACCGTGGGTCAGCCCGCCGGCGGAAGTCGCTCGTAGGTCAGCAGCGCCCACTCCCCGAGCTCGGCGAGGACCCTGCGACGGCGCAGCCAGCCATCCGCCCTCGCGATCGCCCGGTGTCCCGTCTCCCCCAGAGCGGCCCAGGCCCGCACGGGCTCGAAGGGGGGGGCGAGCACTGACACAGCTTCGCTGCTCCGCCGGAGGAATTCAGGGCGCAGCGCGACGTCCCACTCCGCGGGTCGACGGCGGAACAGATCGAGGGGGTACGTCGTGTTCTCTGTCGCAGTTCGCAAGAGCATCCGTCGTGGAACTTCGCGCAGATGCCCATCCACGGCGTCCCAGAGCATCGGAAGGGGCGCGGGTCGATTGAGGGTAGTGAACGCGAGTCGAGCCTCGGTCCCCAGGGCGTTGGCGAGGCCGCGGCGGAGCGTGGTCAGGTCTTCTTCGAGGTTGAAGGCGCCGAAGGTGGAGAACGCTCCCGCGAACGAACCCGCGGGGAGTCCCGCGAGGGCGGTGTCGAGGTCACCCAGGCGACCCACTCGGCAGTCAAGGCGGTTCCCCGGGACGATCCGGTCCGCTCGCTTCCGAAGTTCTTCGAGCATTCGACCGGAAAGATCGACGGCCGTGATCCGATGGCCATCCGCCAGGAGAGGGATCGTCTCGAGCCCCACGCCGGGTCCGATCTCGAGCAGCGGGTCGACCCCGGAGAAAGTCGTCCGGAGCCGAGCGAGCGTCGTCGCCTTGAGATATCGTTCCACCCGACGGGCGGCAACGCGGTCGGCGTAGTCGGGCGCGGCGGCATCGAACTCGAGACGCGCTCGGTCGGCCTGAGAGCGCTCGATGACCGATGCCCCCGGGTCCAATCGCAGGATGCGCAGGGAAGGGGAGAGCGGAGGGAGCCACGCCGCGGCGCCGTACCTGATCCGGAATCCCGCGTGGATCCGGGCTCGGTCAAATGGATCGATCACGGGATCGACGGCGCATCTCTGCCGTAGGCTCCCGGAACGAGTGACGAAGCACCCGCCGGTTCGCAACGAGACGCCGACCCACTTCGTACGGGCGGTCGTCGCCAGAACGAAGTACCGACCGTGCTCCTCGATGAATCGCAGCGGCACTGCGTCGCTCGCGCCGGCCTCGAGCCATACGAGCCCCTCCTCCGTTCGGACCGCGGGCATCGGACGATCACGGAGCCGCGGTCTCCAGAAAGCCGTTCGCTGGGCCGGAGTACCCCTGCGCTGCCCTCCCGTCTCCGCTCACGGTCCGCGGGCAGACCCCGGCCGAACGGCAGGTAAATAGAGGAACGGGGTCGAGCCACGGAGATGGCGGCCGCTCCGCGCGCAGTTCCCCGAGCGCGGTCCTGGGAACGCTCGCTTCCCGTCCTGATCATCCTCGTCGCGCTCTCCGCGATGGCCGTCGCGATCTACGCTTCCTCCGTGTTCGTCGGGGTCGCTCCGGCGCTCTTTTCGGCGATCTTGGGGGCCGGGACGCTGAGCTCTCTCGCCGTGCCCCGGGCGGTCCGACGGGCCGGCATTCGATGGGAGTCGGCGTTGCCCTGGCTCGGGGGCGGTTCGCTCGCCCTGGCCGTGGTGAGCGTCGTCACGGGGATCGGCAACGGAGGGACGGACGAGAACCGAACGACGATCGCCTTCCTGGGGGAGCTCGTGCGGGGCCACGATCCGTACACGACGCTCCTCGTTCTCCACTATCGGGTCTCCGTTCTCAACCTCTGGCATCGCTCGGTCGGATCGGTCAGCTACGACCCGTACCTCCCGCTCCTGATGTTCCTCCAGGTCCCGGGGACCGGGTACCTGGGATACGACGCGCTGTGCCTCGCCTGCTGGGGGGGCCTCCTCTACGTCGTTCGAAAGGACGAGATCGCCGCCCTATCGCTCGCGACCCCGATGGTGGCGCTCGTCGCGGCGAACGGGTTCAACGACCTTCCCGTCCTGTTCCTCACGACCCTGGCGCTGCGCGGGGGGCTCGGCCGGTCGGGGTCGGTTCTGGAGTTCGTCACCTACGGGCTGAAGCAGTTCGCGAACGTGTTCTGGATCGTCTTTTACGCGGTCCAACAGCGATGGTGGAGCGTTCTCGGGGTGCTCGCCGGGACGCTGGTCATCGCCGCGCCGTTCCTCATCTGGCACCCCCACGGTTTCCTCTGCCAGGCGCTCACGTTCGGTGCGGCGCCCGGGTGCGCCGCCCCCGGGGGGCGGCCCGTCGGTCTCTATCCCCACTGGAACTACTACTTGTGGATCCTCTGGGGCGTCGCCCTGTTCGAGGTTCCGTTGGTCGCCTGGGCTTCGCGCCAGCGCCGGCGATGGGCTGGCTCCTCCGGGCGAGCTCCCGGGAAGAACTAAGGCGCACGATCTCACGGATCCCCGATCATTCGCGGGGAGCGGAGGTCGACAGCGCGGTCCGCGCGGAGGTCGCGGCGGGCGAGGAGGGCGACGAGACCATCGGGAGGGGGATCCCGCCCCGAGCCGCCGGGTCGGTGTGGGGGTCGGCCCGCCCGAGGCGTCGGCGCAGCCAGAACCGAACGTCCTGGTGGTACATGTTGCCGTACGGGCACGCCCCGACGCAATCCCCCACCCCGCAGCACTTCGTGCTCCGATACTCTCCCTTGGTCTGGAAGTGAAGCGGCATGTCGACGAGCCCGACGGGGCATGCCTTGGCGCAGTCGAAGGTCGTGCATTCTTGACAGATCTTCTTGTCCTTGACCTTCAGGCTGAACATGCCGACCTTCGCGAACGGGATGCTGAGCGCGCCCCAGTGGCAGAAGCCGGTCGTCGCGCAGTTGTACGTCCCGATGTACGGGGTCGAGACGAACATGACGAACCAGACCCCTCCGAAGTAGAGCTCGATCGGGAGGGGAAGGGCGGCGGTGTCGAGCTGACCGCTCGCCACCTGAACGGCCGGCAGGAGGCGGAGGAAGGAGAGCATGGAGATTGCGAACAACGACACGACGGCGAACCCCGACGCGACGACGTAGGCGGTCGACATCTGGCTTCCGAGGAAGTAGCGCCCGACCTTGGACGTTTGGTTGAACTGCCGCATCTCGTTGATCGCGGTGCCCTGGTACATCAACGCCGCGCCGCACATCACCGAGCAGAGCGCCTTGCGGCCGAAGAGAAGCGTCAGCACGCCGACCCCGAGGTACATGAGGAGGACCGCGAGCGACACGCCGGCCTCGAACGGCCCGCCGGCCCTCAGACCGAATCCCCACCCGAGGACCGGGAGATTCGCGAGCGCCGGGATATTCAGTAGCGGAGTGGAGGATGTGAAGCTCGGAATGTACACCGCTGCGAGGGCGTAGAACGCCACCGTGAGCCCGAGACGGTACTTCTGCGGGCGTTCCCGGGTCTCCCGGATCTTCAGCAGCACGAGCGGGCCCATCGTGAAGCCGAGAGCGACCAGGAACCAGGCGGATGCCATGATCGCCGCGCCGAACCAGAGACCGTTGTAGACCAGCGCGTTGGCGACGGCGCCCCCTCCCCCGGAGGGGCGGACGAACGGGATGTACTCGAGGAATCCGCGTCCGGCGATCGTGAGGTCGAGCAGCGCCCCGAGGAAGAATTCCGTGAGGAACGTGAAGAGGAGGAACAGGAACACCCAGAACGGCCGGACGAGCCACGCCTCTCGCTCGCCCGTGTTCTCGGGGGGAGCAACGAGCGCCACCGTCGCCCCGAGGCCGAGCTCGGTCACGACCGCGACGGCGAGCAACCACCCCGAATGCTCGAAGCTCCAGAGGAACCAGCCCGCGGCCGTTACGGTCGCGGCGAGCGACCAGCCGACGAGATAGCGGGAAACTGAGGCGGACAGCTGCTTCGTGCGGTAGAGGAACTGAAGGGCGACAACGAACATCCCGATGATCAGCGCGCCGCCGACGACCGATGCCGCGGTCCCCCAGGAGGAGTTCCCGAGGAGCGTCGGGGAGAGCAGAACGACTCCGGCCTGAGCGAGGAGCAAGACCCGGAGGCGATAGTCGAACCGACCGGCCGAGAGCGCGACGAGCAGGGCGAGCTCGGCAGCGACCACCCCGAGGAACCCCGGGGACAGGAGGACGGCGACCGGCGCGGATCCGAAGACCGGGCCGCCCGGGAGCGCGGGAACCAGTCCCGCCACGGCGAGGACCCCGCCGAACAGCAGGTCGGCCCCCACCACCAGCCCCGCCAGGAGAGCGTTCGTTCCGAACGGAGGGCGGGTCGCGGCCCCCCCGGCGTACTCGGGGGACGCTCCGAACCGCTCGCCCGCCAAGGAGGATCCGACCACGAGGGAGAGCGCGCCCCCGGCGGCGATCAGGGCGGTGAGGGCGAGCGCCGACCGACCGCTCAGGAGCCCGATGACCGCGGCGAGCGCGATCCATACGCCGGCGAGGGCGAAGCAGGTTCGCCGAAGCGCTGGGTCAGTGGATTTGCCGAACGATGCGAGCGCCGCGAGCACGGAGGCTGCGACGACGGCGCCGCCGGCGCCTCCACCCACCGCCCAGAGCCCACCGTCCATGGAATGCTTCGATGCGTAAGGACGGAGCGCGCTCCGCCGTCTGCTGTCGATGAATACGGTGGGCGGACCTATTTAGTCGTAAGTAGGCCCGAAGCGCCCCACCTAGAACTCACCGGTCTCGCCGCCCTCGCCGCCTTCGTTGTTCTCGAGCAGCGATCCGCCGTTGTACGTGACGCCCTCGAGCGAGACCTGGTCGAGGCCGAAGAACGTGTTCGGAAGGAGCCCGAGGCCGAGTTCGGTGACGTTGGCGCCCCCGTTCCCCGCGAGCCACCACAGGAACGTGAGGAGCCAGGTCGCGTTCGTCTGGCTAAATTTGTCGGAATACGCGCTCCCCATCTCGTGATAGACGGCGAAGTAGACGAACTCGGTGATCGGGTAGCTCTTTGGCCCGGGTGCGTTCACGAGAGAGAGGTTCGTCCAGTCGGATGCCTTGGCGAACGAGCTGTTCTCCCGCGCGACCACGGCCGCCGAAGCGTTGGCCGGGGTCGGCAGAAGGAACGCCCCGGTGGGATTCTCGAGCGACGCGACGCTCGCATTGGCCGGGAGCGCCTCGCCGGCTTCGAGGTACCCGATGGCGCCGGGGGTCTCCGTGAGGAGGTTCGACATTGCGGTCGCGCCATTGGCCGGCGTCCCGGTGGGCCAAAGGACGGAGTCTCCGACCCCGACCGTGAGATTCCACGCCCCGCTCGCTTCGGCCAGGTAGCCGGTGAACGCGGCGTTCACTCCGGCACTGTCGGAACGATAGACCGGTTCGACCGGGGGCGCTCCGGCAAGGTCGACCGTCGGATTGAGGGCTCTGATCGCAGGATCGTCCCAGGCGGTGATCGACCCGTTGAACAGGCCTGCGAGTACCGGGCCGTCCAGCCGGAGTTCGCTCGAGACGCCGGGGAGGTCGTAGATGACGGAGACCGCGGCAGCGGCTTCGGGGACGAGGGTTACTGAGGCAGCGAGGGCCTCCCGGTCCGACGCGTTCGGCAGCGCGTCCGTCGCCACGACGTCGACGTGCGCCCCGGCGAGGTCCGGGACGAATCCGTCGCCCGCGCTCGCCAATTCATCCAGGTGCACGCACCCTCCGCTCCAATTCGAGAAGTCGGATCCCCAGGAGGCCAGCGCACGGTTCAGCACCGGATCGGCGTGGCCGCTCACGGAGGCGGTGAGGTTGACGGAAAGATACGATGGGACGTGCTGGCACTGCTGCGCCCCGTACACGCCGGGCGACCCGCGGTTTTCCCGGGGACCGATCGCCCAGCCGGTCAGCTCCCCGACCCCGATCGATGCGCCGACGAGGAGGACGACGATCCCGATCGCCACCCAGAGGTTCAGGCGCCGCCGGGGCGGCAGGACGAGGCCCGCGCGGGAGGCGGCGGCCTCGAACGACGCCGCGGGCTCGCCGCCTTCGTCCGCTGGTTCGTTCGTCACGGTCTTCACCCGAGCTCCTCCGAGCGTCGGAGGGCACTCCGGAAGTAGTACAGGCGCGGCCGCCTGCTAAATACACTTCCCCGAGAGTTTTCGCCCCGGCGAGCACCGTCCGACGGATCCGATTCCCCCGGTCCGACCGCCGTGCGACGGCCTTATATCGAAATCGATAAGTCCCGCCCGAACCGCCATGCCGGCCCGTATCCTTGGCCTCTACTCGCTCGCCTGCATGGATCGGGAAGGGAGCGCGTACGGCTACCGGATCTCTCGGCAGATCGCGGAGAGGACGGAGGGCGCATGGCAGCCGGGGCCCGGTGCGATCTACCCCGCGCTGCGCGCCCTCGTCGATCGCGGCCTCGCCCGGTCCGTCCGCCACGACCGGCGGCTCGAGTATCGGATCACCCCTCGGGGTCGCGGCGTGCTTCGAGAGCTCCGCGCACGGCGTCGTCGCCCCACTTCGGCGCCCGACCTCTCGGTGCTCTGGGCGGAGATCGTCGGCGTTCGGGACCGAGGGGAATTCATGCTGCGTCGCGTCCGGCGGGTGACCGGCGCGCTCGCCGACTATGTCGAGCGAGGGTCCGGCACGGGCCCGGTGGACCGCGCCTTCCGGGCGAAGGCGGTCGCCGAGCTCGCCGCCGCCCAGCGTCGCTTGGCCCTGGCCCCGCGGGGTGCGCGCCGGGCCCCCCGGAGGAGATAGCGAGATGGCGAGCTCGGATGCGATCGAGTTGCACGATGTTTCCAAGCGGTACGGGCACGGCGAGCACAGCGTACTCGCCCTGAACCACGTGAGCCTCTCGATCCCGAAGGGAACCGTCTTCGGGCTGCTCGGGCCGAACGGCGCGGGGAAGACGACGATCATCAAGATCCTGACCGGGATCAGCCCCCTCACCGAGGGGTCCGCGAGTGTCGCCGGCTTCGACGTCCGTCGGGAGTCCCTGAAGGTCCGGGCCCGGATCGGATGGGTCGCGGCGGAAGTGATCCTCGACGACGATTTCAGCGGCTGGGAGAACCTTCGACTTCAGGCCCAGCTCCAGGACCTCACCGACTGGGAGGAACGCGCGAACGAGCTGCTCGCCTACTTCGAGCTCTCCGATCGGAAGAACGACAAGGTGAGCACCTACTCGACCGGGATGCGAAAGAAGCTCGAGATCGCGCTCGCGCTGCTCCACCAGCCGATGGTGATCTTCATGGACGAGCCGACGATCGGGCTCGACGTCGGTACGCGCCGGATGCTCTGGGACATCGTGACCGGGATCCACCGGGAGTTCGGCGTCACGGTGCTCCTCACGACGCACTACATCGAGGAGGCGGACGCGCTCTGCGACCGGATCGCCATCATCGACCAGGGAAAGATCATCGCCGACGGCACCCCGACGGAGCTCAAAGCCCGCGTCAAGGCCGACATCGTGGAGCTGACGCTCTCGGACGGAACGGACGCGGAGGCGATCGGCCGGCTGCCGGGCGTCCAGGAGTGCCGCTCGCAGGGGACCGGCTGGATCCTTCGGGTCGACTCGTCGGAGGAGTTCCTCCCGCGGCTCCTCTCGGCCGTCCCCGCCGAACGGCTCCGGCGGATCAGCGTGGAAAAGCCGAGCCTGGAGACCGTCTTCTTGCAGCTGACCGGACGGCGGATGGCCCAGGCGGAATCGATCCGCGATATTCGCAAATTCTACCAGCAGATGAAGAGGTTGCGCCTGTGAGGAGCCAGTTCTGGGGTCTCTACTCCCGCGAGATCCTTCGGACGTTCCGTAACCCGCTCGTCCTGCTCCTGACGCTCGTCCAGCCGTTCATGTGGCTCACGTTCTTCGGGTCCGCATGGTCCCACGTCGCCTCGCAGGTACCGGGCGAATTCGGCGGAGAAGGGTACATCGCGTTCCTGTTGCCGGGGGTGCTCTCGACCTCGATGCTCTCGGTCGGCATGTTCGGCGCGATGAGCACGATCCAGGACAAGCGATTCGGTTTCATGAAGCGCATCCTGATCACGCCGACGACCAAGGAGGTGATCTTCCTCTCGAAGACCCTCGGTTCGGCGACGCGGGGTCTCGTTCAGATCCCGGTCATGCTGGTCGCGGCGTACGTCTGGGGGGTCGACTTCGGGCACGTGACGCCGCTCGAGTGGGCCGCCTGGGGCGTCATGTTGTTCTTCCTGGCGATGGGCTTCTCGAGCCTGTTCCTCGCCGTCACGGCCCCCTCGACCGATTGGCAAACCCCCGCGGTGCTCGCCAATTTCGTCACGATGCCGTTCATGTTCGCGAGCGCGGCCCTGGTGCCGACCCCGGGGTTCCCTACCTGGATGAGGTACATCTCGGACCTCAACCCGATCACCTACTCGGCGCTGCTCGGAAGGGCGTTCGTTCTCGGCGAGGCGATCCCGTGGAGCTACTTTGGCATCATCGTGGGCTTCGGGGTCATCGGGCTCGTCGTCGGCTACTTCGTCAGTGCCCGCTGGCTCCGGGTGGAGTGAACGGAACGCCCGCCTCGGCCGCGGCCCGCACGACGAAGTCGGCCCCTTCCCAGCGGTCGGCTTCGGGCCAGTAGAACGTGAACCGCCAGGCCAGGCCGGGTCGGTCCAGCGGCTCCAGGTCGACGAAGTGGAGGCCGAGCCGAGTGGCGATCGCGTCCCGATCGCTCAACGTCCGCCATCCGTCCGAGCTCGCGTGCAGGCGGAACGGCCGGTTCGCGATGACGCGCAGCGGCGCGTCCGGTGCGATCGTCGCGGGTTGACGGTTGAACTTCCAGATCTCGAGCGGCCGGTGGGGCCGGTCCCGTCCGAGGTACCGCTCCGCCACGGCCGGCTCCCGGTCGAAGACGACCCGATCGCTCGCCGAGCGCAACAGCTTCACGTACTCCGAGTGCGCCCAGGCGAGCGGCATCGCCGCCTCGGTCGGACGGCCGAGCTCGAGGTGAAGCTCCGGTCGGTTCGGTCCGTCCCACACCTGCTCGGGGAGGAGACCGTTCGTGGTCGCGATCCGCTCGAGGGTGTCGAGCTGGGGCGTCGGGTCGCGCCCCGCGGCGAGCTCGTAGTGTCCCCGCTCGCCGACGAGGAGAGGCCACGCCCGACCGACGCCCCAGCCGAGGTACGCCTGCCCGTCGGCCGTCTCACCGTAGCCGTCGTGGTTGTACCGCCGCCAGACCGGACCGAACGGGGTCTCGACCCGAAGGATCCGGTCCACGACCTCGACGCTGTGGACGATCAGGGGGTCGTCCGGACGTCGGAGACCGTAGCGCACGAGATCGAGGAATCCGCCGTCCACGATCTCGCCCGCCGGGAATCGACGGGGCTCGCCCGGGGGGATGTTGGGAAGCTCCACGGACCCGAGGTCGGAGCCTTCGTCCGGGGTCGGCTCGTCGATCTGGGCCGGCCGGATGCGGACGTAGTGCCGAGGGATCCCGGGAACGAGCGTTCCCGTCGTCGTGACGGTCCACCGCTCGACGCGCGCCTCGAGGAAATCGGCGTACGCATGAATGAACTCGGCCGTCACCGGATCGGAGTGGACCCGCGCGAACCCGGCGCCGACCGTCAGGGCCGCGATCGTCGCGGCGAGCGTGGAGGGGGAATACCCGCCGACCTCCTCCCAGCGGTCCTGCTGCGTCGCCGGTCCGGCGTGGATGAGGAATCGGACCGCCCGGCGGACGAGCGGGTCCGGGTCGAACTCCCCGAGCTCACGGGCCTCCTTGAGCCGGGCAGCGAGGAGGATCGGCAGCGCGACCTCGTCGAGCTGGATCCCCTGCCAGTACGGCGTCCCATCGACCCAGAAGTTCTGGGGGAATCCGCCGTCCGGCCGCTGCCGGGCGGCGAGGTAAATGAGCGCCCGGCGGGAGGCGTCGGGCGAGCCGACCGCGAAGAGCGCACTCGCGGTGGCGACCAGGTCCCGGGTCCAAACGAGATGGTAGCCGCCCCGGTCGCTATCGGTCTTCTTCGACCCCCAAGGAATGGAGAGGGAGGCGATGAACGCCCCCGGGTAGACCTTGTCCTCGTGCGCGAGCAGGATCGAGTGGCTCGCGCGCAGGAGCTTCCCTCCGTCGCCCGATCGGTCGGCGAGCGGCAGTTCGCGCGTCGAGGTGCGGTTCCATTGCTCGATGAACCGGCGATGGTGGACCTCGAACGGGGTCGCGAGCGATTGCAGCAGGGTGGTCGCCGCCGACTCGATCGACTCTCCGAACGCGAGGCCGATCGTGAACTCCGTCGTGGCGCCTACGGGGAGCTCGCCGGTGAGCGCGATGTTGCCGTCGGGGGCCCGGTCGAACTCCCAGTCGAGGGAACGATGCTGGGCGAGATCGGACCATCCGTCGCTCGCTCCGACGTACCCGACCGAGCAACGACTCCAGGGGATCGACGCGGCGAGGACCAACGCGACCCCGTCCTTCTCGGCGGCGAGCAACGGATGCCCGAGGAGGTCGTAGACCGTCCCGCGGTTCCCCCACCCTCCCACGCCCAAGTGCGGTGCGGCCAGCACGAAGAGGCGAAGTCGTCCCGCCAGCGCGGGGCCGACCTCGACCCGGGTCCGCAGCAGCAGGCACGGCTGGTGCGGGTCCCCGAGCACCGTCTTCGAGATCCGGTACCGGCCGTCCGGGTCCTCGCTCGTGACCGAGTAGCCGAGCGCCCGGGCGGTCGGCCGAACCGTCGTGGTGCGCATCTGCCGACGTTCCTCGTGGACGAACGTCGCCCCGTCGCTCACGAGGAACTGGAGGTCGCGCAGCTGCGGCTGGTCGATCATCGGGAAGTACACCTCGGTCACGATGCCGCGCCAGAGCGTGAACCAGAGCCGCGCGTCGGCGGAGTACGCCGTGCCGACCCCGTCCTTGTTGCTGTGCGACCAGCGGGGCTCGATGCCGGGCGCGCCAAATGCGACCCGGTCTCCTCGCGGCTGCAGGATCGAACCCCGCGCTCGGGAGCCCTCGCCGCCTTTCAGGGTTGCCGGGCGCTCGAAGGTCGTCGCTCCCCGCCCAGCGGGCTTTTCCGAGCGTCCGTGTACCGAACCCCGTGGAACTGCTCGTCTTCGTGCTCCTCCTCCTCCTGACCGGGGTAGCCGCGGGCCTGATCGGCTCGCTCACGGGGCTCGGGGGCGCGGTCGTGATGATCCCGGTCCTCCTCATCGGATTCGGCACGCCGTTCCCGGAGGCGGCCGGAGCCGGGCTCATCACCGTGCTCGCGACGTCCACGACGACGGGGGCGGCGTACCTTCGAGAACGACTCTCCGACCTTCGGATCGGGATGTTCCTAGAGATCGCCACCGTGCCCGGCGCGCTTATCGGCGCGAGCCTGACGGTGTTCCTGACCCACGCCGACCTCGACCGGGCGCTGCTGATCGCTCTCGGAGCGGTCCTGCTGGCGACGATCCCGGGAGCGCTCCGCCGGGGTCGGCGCGACCCGAACGAAGCGGCGCACCCTGACGCCCGCTCGCGCGGTCTCGGGCTGGTGGGCTCCTACGTGGACGAGCAAGGGCGATCGGTCGCGTACGAAGCGGAGCGGACGACCCCGGCGCTGGGGGTGGCGTTCGGCGCCGGCCTCGTCTCGGGAATGTTCGGTCTCGGAGGCGGCGTCTTCAAGGTGATCTCGATGGAGCATTACCTTCGGCTTCCGATGAAGGTCGCCACCGCGACGAGCAACTTCATGATCGGGGTGACGGCCGCGGCCGGGGCCGGCGTCCTGCTCGCGGCGGGGTACGTCGACCCGCTCATCGCCGCCCCCGCGGCGCTCGGGACGACGGCCGGGGCGTTGCTCGGCAGCCGGATCCTCCCGGGCCTGAGGAACCAGACGGTGAGGTACCTGTTCCTACCGGTGATCGCCGTGCTCGCGGTCGAGACGATCCTCCGGGGGGTCGGACTCCCGTGACCGGCCGTTCGCCGTCCCCGAGCGTTCCCCCGGCGCCGGGCCGGCTCCCGGATCCGGCGTACCTCCGGATGGCGCTCGTCCTCCGGGTCGGGCTCGCGCTCTCCCTCACCGTCTTCCTGGCCGCCCTGATCGCGTACCTGGCGATCCACCCGGGCGCAGCCTGGGAGTCGTCCGCTCCCGTGACCTGGCGGCCGTTCCTCAGCGCGGCGGGGTTCCTCCGCGGCCTCGAGGCCGGTTCCCCCGTCGCGTTCCTGACGCTCGGCATCCTCCTGCTGGTCGCGACGCCGATCTTCCGGGTGCTCCCCGGCCTCTACTATTTCCGGCGCGGGGGCGAGCGGACGATGACCGCGATCACGCTGACCGTCCTCCTGCTGCTACTGTTCGGGCTGTTCGTCCTGGGCCCGTTGATCCGCTAGGGATCGGCCCCCTTACGGGGGCGCGGCGATCGCGTCCCGCAGCGTCGCGAGCGTCCGCTCCGCGAGCTGGCGGGCGATCGCGGGCTCCTTCGCCTCGGCGATCACCCGGAGCAACGGTTCGGTGCCGGAGGGGCGGACGAGGACCCACCCTCCGTCCCGGTACACCTTGAGTCCATCGAGCGTGAGGACCCGATCCGCCCCGGTCGTGAGCGCCTCCGTCACCCGAGCGAGCACCGCGTCGCGCGCAGCGACCGGGCAGGCGATTTTCTCCTTGACGAGGGCGTAGTGCGGGAGCTCGCGGAGCAGCTCGGGGAACGGGCGACCGGCCCGGGCGATCAGGTCGAGGGTCGCCGCGACGCTCATCGCCCCATCCCGCGCGAGCTGGAACTCGGGGAAGATGAGCCCCCCGTTGTCTTCGCCGCCGAACACGGCGCCCGTCCGCTTCATGGCATGCGAGATCGCGGGAGAGCCGACCCGGGTGTACTCCACCGTGCCGCCCAGCGGCCGGATGGCGTCCTCGATCGATTGCGGAGAGGAGATCGAGGTGACGACCACCCCGCCGTGATGCCGTTCGACCGCATCTTTGGCGAGCAGGGCGAGCATCTCCTCCCCGGGAACGTACCGACCGGTGGCGTCGACGTAGACCGCGCGATCGGCATCCCCGTCGTGCGCGATCCCGAGGTCGGCCCCCACGCTCGACACCGTGCGCTTCAGGTCAATGAGGTTCGTCTCGGTCGGTTCCGGGAAGTGCCCGGGGAAGGTTCCGTCGACCTGCCCGTTGATCGTGACGACCCGGCAGCCGAGCCGGCGCAGGAGCGTCGGGCTCGTCACCACCGACGCCCCGTTGGCACAGTCGAGGACGACCGTGAACTTCCGTGCGGCGATCCGGGCGCGATCGACCCGGTCGAGGATTCCTTCGAGGTAGCGGGCACCGCCGAGGGAGTCGGAGGCGATCTCACCGACATGATCGAACGGGACCGACGGGGTGACCGCACGTTCGACGGCGGCCTCGATCGATTCCTCAAACTCTCGGGAGACTTCGAGACCGTCGGCGGCGATGCACTTGACCCCGTTGAACTCGGGGGGGTTGTGGGACGCCGTCACGATGAGGCCGAGGCCGGCGCCGACTCGGGGCACGCTGTACTGGATCGCGGGGGTCGGGAGGAGGCCGAGCTCGATCACCCGATGGCCGGCAAGCGCGAAGGTGGCGGAAACGATCCGGGAGAACGCCGGGCTCGAGGTGCGCCCGTCCCAGCCCACGGCGAGCGGCCGGCCCGGCGGCACGAGGGAGGCGATCGCTGCCGCCACCCGGGTGACGAACGGGGCCGTCAGCGGACCGCCGACGATCTCTCGGATCCCGTTGGTGCCGAACAGACGCGCCACGGCGTGCCCGAGGGGGCGGAGACGAACGGTCGTATAAGACGGGCGGCGAACTCTGATAATCCCCGGAGCACCCCCCGTGGGACGTGACCGTCCCCCCGTGGCTCGCGGACGAGATGCTCGGGCGGTTGGCCCGATATCTCCGATTCGTGGGGTGCGATACCCTGTATGTCCAAGGGCTAGGCGACGACGCGCTCCTCGCGCGCGCCACGGCGGACGATCGGGTGATTCTCACTCGTGACCGAGCGCTCGCGCGTCGCGCGGCGCGATCGCTCTGGATCGCGAGCCCCCAGCTCGCCGAGCAGTGGCGTTCGGTACGTCGGGCCTGGCCCACGCTCCCGGACCGCCTTCGCTTCGAGCGGTGTTCCCTCTGCAACGGGCGGCTCCTCCCGTATCGGATCGGCACGACCCCCGACCGCGAGAACGGGGTCCCCACCGACCGGGCCGCGGGCGGGATGGCCCTATGGAGCTGCGATGCGTGCGGCCACCTCTACTGGGAGGGTACTCACACGACGCGGATCCAGGAACGGCTCGCCCGATGGGCCGCGGAGCCGATCGAATGATCCGGGGGTTCGTCGAGCCTTCGGGCGAGGCACCCGCACTCGCTCGTCTCGAGGTCCTCTCCGCCGCGGACGCGGGGGGAGGGCGGGGACGGGAGTCGGAGATCGACGGTCTCCTGGCGGTCGAGCTCCCGGACGTCGCTGCGATCGAATCGCTCGCCGGCCGGCTCGGTCTCGCCCGACGTTGCCTCGTCGAGGCCCGCCCGGGCGCCTCATTCGCCTCGGCCGTCGCGGAGGAAGGTCGGGCCGGTGCGTCGGCGGTGTTCCGGCGGCTGGGTCGCTCGCCGGGAGCGGTCGATCCCGGCGTCCTCGATGCGGGTCGGCAGTACCTCGCCGCGGGCGGCTCCATCGACCTCGAGGAGCCACGCCGTCGCTACTGGATCGCGAGCGCGCTTGACGGCACGCCCGTGCTGTTGCGGGAGGTCGCGGCCGTGGACCGGACCCGGAGCTCGTCCCGCCGGATGCCCCTGCTTCCGTTCCAGCGCCCGGTCTCTCTCCCTCCTCGCCTGGCCCGCGCGGCGGCCAACCTGACTCAGCTCCGGGCCGGCGACCGGATCGTCGACCCGTTCCTCGGCACCGGAGCCCTGCTCGCGGAGGCGGCCCTGATGGGCGCGCGGGTCTACGGGATCGATCGCGATCCCGACATGGTGCGGGGAGCGCTCCGCAACTTCGCGCACCTTGGGGTGGAAGCGACGCGGATCGCCGAAGGAGATTCGGGGACGATCGACCTCGACGGTCCCGAGCTGCGGTTCGACGCGCTCCTGACCGATCCTCCGTACGGTCGATCCTCGTCCTCGGGTGGCGAGCCGGTCCGGGAGGTCGTCGCCCGGGTGCTCCCCCGCTGGGCGGACCGGGTGCGCGACGGCGGACGTCTCGTCGTCGTCGCCCCGGAAGGATCTCCCGCCCTGCCCGCCCCCTGGGTCGTCCGGAGCGCGGTCTCGGTCCGGGTCCACCGCAGCCTGACGCGCGAGTTTCGGGTCTACGTACGCGGTACGTAGGCTCAGGTCACCGAGAAGTCGGTGCCAGCGCTCCCGCCCCCGACCGGTGGGCACAGTTCGAGCGCTTGGAAGCCGATCACGACCGCCGTCGCGCCCTGGGGGTTCGAGAACTGCACCATCACCGGCTGCTCGGCCCCCCCGTCGATCGTGACGAAATCCGACGACGGAAGCGCCGCGGACGCCCCCGCCGGCGCGGGAACGATCGATCCCCCGGGCAGGACGAACGTCCAGTTCGCCGTCGCCGCCCAGGCCGCCAGCTCCGCCGGGTCGAGGAAATGCGTACCGCTCCCGTTGGTCACCGAGACGTTCTCGACCTCGACGGTAAAGACGAAGCCGTGCACGACGGGGTCGTGGTTGGCGACGATCGCCGTCACGTTCGCGGCGATCGCCGCCCCCGGGGGGAGCGGCGGATACTCCACCGCCTGGGGAGCGAGGCCGATGGAGCCCGCGGGGAGCTGGATCGGCACGACGACGAACCCGGCGACGAGGATCGCGGCGACGACCGCCCCCGCCGCGTACCGACGAGCTCCCAGCGGAGACAGGTCGTTGAGCGGCGGGGGGTTCCGCAGGCCGAGGAAGATGACGAGGACCCCGAAGATGAACCAGCCGAAGTAGAAGATGCTCAGGCCGAACAGCGCGAACGCGGCCCCGTAGCTGACGTACCGGGAGCGCTCCCCGAAGAGCGCGCGGAAGACACGTCCTCCGTCGAGCGATCCGATCGGCAGGAGGTTGATCGACGTCACGAGGATCCCGACCCATCCGGCGATGGCGAGCGGATGGACCGCGCCCGCCCCGGACGGGAAGAAGGCGGAGAAGAGGTTCCAGAGGAGCGACGGGGAGAAGATCTCGTGGCCGTAGTCGAGCCCGAGGATCGTCGGCGCGCAGTAGCTCGCCGCGACCGCCGGCCCGTGCGCCGAGAGGTAGAGCCCCCCGAGCGAGATCGGGATCGAGGCGACGAACCCGGCGATCGGCCCGCCGGCCGAGACGTCGAACATCGCCTTGCGATCGGGGAACGGGTCCCGGATGCTCACGAACGCACCGAAGGTGCCGAACGGGAGCGGCGGCGGTACCGGGATGAAGAACGGCAACGACGCGTCCAAATGGTGGCGCCGCGCGATCCAGTAGTGGGCGAGCTCGTGGAGCCCCAGGATCGCCATGATCGGGATCGCGAAGTAGACCGTTCCGTTCGTCACGTCCGGGAGGGTGAGGGCGTTGGCCCCGACGTACGTAAGCCAGATCAGCGCGCCCGCGAAGACGGTGGTCGCGAGCGTCGCGCCGAGGAGCACGAAGTTGACCCAGAGACCGCGATTCTTCGTCCTCGGCCGCCGTACGACCTCGATGAACTCCTCCCCGAACTCGCGCCGAAGCAGCGGGATGTACCCTTGCGCGCCAAGCTCTCGCCGGAGGAGATCGAACCGCTCCTCGAGCGTCGCGGGGTCCGCACGGACGGCCAGCAGCAGCGATTGCGGTCCGACTCGGACCTCGTAGACGGGGAATCGAGCCGAGACGAGGGCGCGGATCCGTTCGAGTTCGGACGAGGTGGCCTTCGGCCGGGGACCCGGCCCCGAGGCCATCCCCTAGGCCCCCGCGGGGGCTTCGGCGGTGGATTTGCGCAGACGGCGGGCCCGCTCCTTCGAGTTGAAGCCGGTCGTCGCCTCGAGGAACCGGTTGTATCGCGCGATCGTGTCCCGGGCGACCTCGTCGGGGACCTTCGGGTTCATCGTCACCTCGACGGCGAGCTCCTTGCGGTCGGCGCGCGCCGACAGTCGGACGATCGCCCCGAATGCCGCCGAGGCCGCGTCCCCGTCGACGTTCGCGGAACCGAAACACTCGGTCAGGATCCGCCCCAGCGCGACGGGGGTCAGGTTGGAGCGATGGTTCGCCCGCACGGGGTACCGTTGCACGGGGACGGGCACCGGGGTCCGCGATAAAACCTCTACCGGCGAGCGGCGTCCGTTCAGATCGTCTCGAGCTCGATCAGGACACAGTAGCCGCGCAACTGGCGCGTGATCTCGTCGGAAAGGTCGAGGATCTGATCGCGGGTCGCCGACCCTTGCCAGTCGTAGACGAAGTCGTAGTTCCCGTGCGTCGGGACGAAGCCGCACGACCTCAGCCGGTCGGCGACCTCCGACGGTTTCGCGCCCTCGCTGTTGAAACTGACGCGAAGATACGTCTCCATCGGCTCTCCTACGAACGCGGCGTATCAAAGTCCTTGCGGCCGGCGGGGCACGAGGAGGTGGGAGATCCCCCGTTGCAACGCCTTCGCGGAACGTCCTGGGATCCGGACGGGGTCGAGGAGCACGGACGCCGAGCGCTCCACCGCGATCCAGCCGCCCCGCCGTTCCCGGGCGACGCCGATCGCCAGGTCGAAATCGCCGATCGCGTTGCGGGCGAAGGCCCGGGCTCGGGCCGCCGGGGAGCCTCGGGGGCGGGCGGGCGACGCGACGAACCGGAGGTGAGCGACCGGGAACGCACGGCGAGCCCCGACGCCGATCACCGCCCGATCGTCGCCGTCCTCGGCAGCGACACCGATCGTGATCTGCGCGCGCCGCCGTCCGTTCCGATCGATCGTACCGGCGCGGATCCGCCGGGAGCTGACCGGCAAGAGGTCGTCGGCCAGTACGAGGGGAACGATGACGACCGGCAGGGGTCGCTCGGCGCGTCGGCGCCGTTCCGCGTTGACGGCCCGGCCCCCGCCGGCGGTCTCGGCGGAGACGATGAGGACGCTCACGCCCGGGCCCACGGATCGGCCGAAGCGGTCGGAGAGCGGAACGGTCCGGACCTCGCGTCCCGGGAAGTGTCGGGAGAGCCAACGGCGCACGATCCGGCGGCGCGTCGCGTACGGTTGGATCGTGTCGCCGCTCGGCTTCCCCAGCGCCCGGACGAAGTCGTCCGTGGTGACCCCCACCGAGACGCGCCGTCCCGCGCGCATCGCCGCGGCGAGCAGGGCCTCGTGTCCGACGTGCAGCCGGTCGAACGTCCCGCCCAGCACGGCGTGGGCGTACCGCGGCATCGATGTTCCCTACAGATGCGACTGGCTCGAGAGCAGCAGAACGAACAGGAGCGCCGCCGTCCCGTAGAGCACGTACATGTAATTGCGCCGGGAGCGCGCCCGCCGGTCGAGCGAGTCCTGGCATTTCGCGCTGCACGTCACCTCGTCGATGGGGCAGGTCCGGCCGCAGATCTTGCAGTGGCGGTGGTCGTCGCTCACGGATCCCGGGGCCGTTCAGACCGTTCGCGGGTTTAGCGTTATTCGCGCGGGGGCCCCGGTCACTGGGCGGCGCGGCGCAGCCGTCGCCGCTCGGCCGACTCGGGGTTGGATGGGTCGGGTCGAGCCTCGACGGGGGGAGCGGGACCCGCGCGCGAATGTGTGGAGCTCGCTTCGGGAGGGAACGACCCGTCCGAGGTCGGCGGCGGCGCGGCGGAGAGCGGCCGGGCGGCCCGGTGGATGCCCCGACCGCGGCCACGGGCCGGGCCCGCGAGAGACCCTTCCTCCCGAGAGATCTGCTGGATCAGGTTGAGCCAGATGCGCCCGTGCTGGGCGACGGCGGTCTCCATCCGTTCGCGCATCTGGTCGTTCTCCGCGAGGAGCGACGCCTCGACCCGCTGGATCTCCTTCTCGAGCGATTGGCGCAGGTCCCGGATGCTGCCGCCGAACTCCTGCTGGGAGACCTTGAGCCACGTCTGGCGCACCATCGGGAGGATGTGATCGTGAACGACCTTCAGGCGGCGGTCGAAGTCGTCGAGCTCCCGGCGCACCGTCCGTTCGATGTGACTGACGTCCACCGCTTGCGTCGGGATGCTCGTCTCGAGGTGGTGGAGGCGGGTGAGGAGCTCCTGCTGGGCCGCGCGGATACGGCCCTCCGAGTGGGTGACCGCCGCGGCGACCGCCTTCGACTGGTCGGCGTGCGCTCGCTCCAGCATCTCCGTGAGCCGCTCGTTGAGCAGCGTGTCGAGGTGCGCCGCGTCGACCGTCCGGGCGAGCGCCTGCTCGTTGTCGAGCTTCATCCGGGCGAAGAGGGCTAGGTACTGTTCCCGATCCTTCTCGAGCGTCTCGCGCAGCTTCCCCTCGACGAACGACTGCATGCGGACCTGCAGGCCGGCGAGCGCCTCCGTCTGCGTCTCCGTGATCTCCCCGAGCCGGGCCTCCCGTTCGAGCGCCATCCGTTGCTCCGCGCGGGCGACCCGCTCGTCCGCGACGGCGGCGAGCTTCTCGCGCTGGGACGTGACGTTCGTGCCGAGGCGGGTCTCGAGGTCCTTCGATCGGCCCTCGACGAGCCCGTTCAGACGCTGCTCCAGGTCGCGGACCTCGCGGCCCATCTTCTGCGACACTTCCGTCGCCCGCTCGTCGAGCAATTTGCGCACGCGCCCTTCGATCTCCTCGCGGAGCACCGTTCCCTGCTCCTTCGTCTCGGTGAGCTCGACATCGAGCTGCGCGACGAGGGCGGCGCGCAGCTCCTCCTCGGATTTCGCCGCGCGGGCGTCGAACTCCTGGATCGCACCGTTGAGCTCGGTCGTGAACCGGGTCGACCACGCGCTTTCGGCGGCCTGCGAGGCGGAGGCCCCCAGCGCGGCCGACCGTTCGTCCACCGCGGTCGCCACCCGGTCGTGGATCGCATGGGTCAGCTCGGCGGGGTCGAGCGACGGCCGTGCCTCGAGCGAGTCGAGACGGGTCGACAGTTCCTGCTGCGCGGCTGCGAGCGAGGCTCGGTGCGCTTCGTCCCCTTCGCGGAGACGGGTCTCGATCGTGATCGCCCACTTCGATTCGTGGTCGCGGAGCGCGTTCTGGACCCGCTCGTCGATCGCTCCGAGGTCGACGGCGGGGGCGGCGGGCGACGGCGCACGCTCGGGAGGCCGCGACGTCGCACGGAGCATCGGAACGTTGTCGGACGCGACGCTCGGGACCGCCGGAGGGGGCGGCGCGGAGAGCAGCGAAGGATCGTCACCGGTCGGCATGGGCACGCCGATCGACTCCGGGACCGATACCGCCACTTGCTGCGGGGCGCGAAGCCACGCCGGGTGCTGGCTCGCGGAGGGGGGGTCGAGAGGGCCCGTCGACCCCGATCCGCTCGCGGCGGCGGTGAGCTCCGCGGGGACGGGGGGGGGCGGGGCGTCGGCCGGCCGGGCCTGGAGGTAGGCGTTCGCGCGTTTGCCGGCCTCGCCCGAGACGCTCACGGAGCGGCCCTTTGGCTTCGAGAGGAGGAGCGCCGCCGTCTCCATCGCCGCACCGATCCTCCACATCTCCTTGCGCCGCTCGCGCCCGGACTGGCGGTCCGCATCGCCGAGGTGAGTGCCGAGGCGCGGCAGCTCGACGGCGTCGACGCGCCGGGCGACCTCCCGTTCCTTATCCTCCTCGTGATCGTGAAGGTACTGCAGGACGAGCGGCAGGGCGTCGGCCTTCTTGCCGGACGCCGGCTTCGTGAGGTCGCGGAGCGTCACCGAAAGCTCCTCCCAGCTCTTGAGGCGCTTTTCATGCCGCTCCCCGGTCGCTTCGCCCCGGGCGACCCGCATGACGGCGAGGGCGGTCGGAAGCTGTTCGGAGAGCTCGGCGAGGCTCACCTTCGCCGCCGGCAGGAAGTAGGGGAAGACGAGGAAGGCACCGAGCGCGACGAGCGCCGCGGGCATCGCCCCGACCAGCTCGAGGACCGTCTGGGCCGCCGCCTCCCACTGATCGCTCGCGACGATGACGACCGGGTCCGTCGTCCCCTTGCCGAAGAGGAAACCGTCGCCGACCGCCTGGTAGACGCTCGTGTCGGGGTCGGCCGAGAGTCGACGGATCTCCCCGCGCCCGTCCATCGTCGCGTGGGCGCGCAGCACCATGCCGCCGAAGTCGCCGCCCGCGAGGAGCTCCGCGGTCGAGAAGACGAGGGTCTTCATCCCGAGCCGCGGTCGGTCCTCGGTGGAAAGGAACATCCGGCCGACGCACGTGTAGCGCTGGCCCGCGGCCGGATACAGGAACAGGTTCGGGTAGAAGGAGAGCGACTGGGACGGTCCCGGGTCCCAGTAGTCGTGGGTGTCGGCGATGTTGATGGTGAGGTTCCCGACGATCCGGATCGATTCGAGCGTCTCGCGCAGACCGGCGAAGTCGTCCGGGATCGTCGTGTACCCCGGGCTCTCCGCCTCGTTGTCGACCTGGCGGCACCAGACGGATGCGACCGGCGCGACCGCCCTCGTCGGCAGAGGGTCGGGATCGGCCATCAGGACCCCTTTGTCGCGCGCTTCTGCAGGATCCGCTCGCAGGCCCGGGCGAGCGGGAGCGTCGTGTTCACCATCACCGGGACCCCGAGGGTCGGCGTACCCATGGCGGGCGCCTCCTGCCCCCCTTCGCCGACCATCAACGGGTGCCCCTCACCGGTGGAGACCGCGCTCGAGACGAGGAATACGTCCTCCTTGATCGAGATCCCGCGCCCTTCCTGAGCGACGAGGATCGTGCCCATGCCGGCGCCGTCGCGCCGCAGGAGGAAGTCGACGGGGTCGAACTGGCTGCGGAACGTACGCTCCCGGACGGAGCGTTCGACCTCGCCGTAGAACTCCTTCAGCTTGTCCGCCTTCGAGATGGCGATGACGAGCGGGATGTCGCGCGTGCGAGTGTAGCGGAAGACGCCTCGGGCGAGGTTGATCTGCTGCGCCTGGTCGCGCAGGGAGGCGAGCGCCGGGGAGAGGAACAGAATGATCGCGTCGGCCTCCTGCACGAACCTCCCGAGGAGCGTCAGCCCGCGGCGCCAGAGGTCCCGACGGTCCGGGCGCCAGGAGTCGAAGTGCGGGATCACCCGGCAGCTCTTCTCCGTCACCTCGCCCTCGGTCGAGTCGATCCAGAGCCGATCGTAGCTGAAGTAATCGGCGATGATGCCGCCCGCTTCGTCGACAGTCTCCAGCTCCATCGGACGCGACCCGGTCTTCACCTCGGGCGCGCCGTATCGGAAGTGCATCTTCATCTCGACGAACTGGTTGAACTTCGTCGGCAGCGGGTACTTCGTCAGGATCCCCTGGTCCTCGCGTCCGGCGGAGAGCTCCACCCAGAGCTTCTTGCGGTCCTCCATCGGGCGGTTGACGTAGTAGCGGGTCGTCGTCTCGAGGCTCTCCTCGGGGTCCGTCGGGTCGGTCGTCTCGTACGTCGTCTCCTCGAGCGCGACGTCGTTGTCGAGGTCGCCGTAGAGCGGCAGGTTGCCGCCGTCCTCGCGGGCGGGCACGTACAGGATCGGAAGGTTGAGGCCGAAGTGGCCGGAGAGGAAGCGGAAGTACGTCGTTTTCCCGGACGCCGGGATCCCGACCACGGCGATCCGCGCCGATTCCGGGGACGTCGACTTCGGCTCGCGCTTCGACCCGGTGCTGCGCTTCGAGCGCGTGGTTACCTTCACTTCACCCATGGTGGGAAACTCCTACCGCATCTCCGCGAGACATATCTCGATAAAATCGAGCGCCCCCTCGACGATCGCCCCGGCGCTCGAGAATTCGAGGCGGGCGTCCTGGAGACGCCCGAAGACGTCCTCGACCGCCGCCTCGTGCCGGAGGGCGGCATCCTGGAGGTCCCCCTCGCCGGCGAGCCGCGTCAATTGGTACGTGCCCCGGAGCTCCATCAGCCGACCGAGAAGGTCCATGAGTCGCTCCCGGGCCGCGGGGTCGACGCCGCCGAGACGGTGCTCGGTGTCGTCGATGAACCGGACGAGGGTCTCCGTCTCCTTGTCGTTCTGCATCCGCGCCTGGAGCAGCGCGAGGCGCCGGAGGACCGATGCCTGGCTGCCGGCGGGGAGCTTCTCGGCCTCGCTCCACGCCTGCAAGAGCGCGCGGGCCGCCTCGACGACCGCCCGCTGCGCGAACTGGATCCGCGCCTCCCAGTAGAGGCGAGTGACCGGCGGCAACACCGCCTTGGCGTCCGTCAGGATGGCGAGGGCCCGCGCGTACTGGCCGCCGATGTACGCTTCCACCACCTCGCCGAGCGGGCCGTACCGTTCCTTGAGATAGGCGGGGGCACCGCCCGAGGCGGAGAGGACCCCGACCTCCAGGTCGGGCGATTCCAGATAGCTCACGTCCGTGGCGGGCACGTTCACCCGAGGGGCCCGAAGCCGGGAAACGGTGGCGTGCTGCTGCGGTTCCTTCAGGGCGCGCGCGGCGCTCGCGGCGTGCTGCGCGAGCTCCTCCGGGTGCATCTCCTCGAGAGGGCGGTCGTCGTCGTACCCGACGTCGAGGAAGGCTTGCACCATCTGGGCGAACAGTTGGGTGCCGGTCGTCACTTCCTGGAAGCCGAAGGCGCCCGCGAGCCCGAGCTCCTGGGCCCGGGAGCGCAGTTGGTCGAGGAAGACGTTCATGCTCCCGGCGTCGACCCCCCGGTCGCGCTCCACCCCGCTGCCGATCCCGACGATCCGCAGGCTCAGTTCGGAGTGGGGCGGCAGGATGTACGGAACCAGATCGGTGAGCCCTCCCTTCAGCGGCTCGGTCTCCCCGCGCACGCCGAAGCGGGCCGACGCATTATCCCAGCCGTCCGTCACGAGCACGAGATTGCCGCGCACTCCTTGCAATCCCATCCGCAACAGGTCGGCGCCGACGGCGATCGCGTCCCAGACCGCCGACCGGCCGCTCGGCTGCAGGAGGGCGAGGAGATTCTCGATGTACGGGAGGTTCTCGCGGTGGACCTCCCCGAGCGGAACGGGGACGCGGACCGTCTCGGTGAACGTGACGAGCCCGAACGGCGTCCCGGTCGTCGCCGCGTCCTGGAGGATGCGGAACACCGCGGTCCGCGCGACCTCGATCTTCTGGCGCTCGGTGCGGTTCCCCGCCGGATCCGGCAACGGCGCCAGCATGCTCTTCGACAGGTCGAGGAGGAGCACGTTGCGCTCGCGCAGCTTCTGCTCCGGCGGAGCGCCGGTCGCTTCCTGCATCGCGGATGGAGGTGCGCCCAACGTCGCCGGTCCTACTCCGGTCAATCCCGGGCCACGGAACGGGCGGGCCCACCGTGCTGCACACTCCCATTTACCCTGGAGTGGGTATTTGTGGCTTCCGACGATTCGGGTGGTCGTCCCGGGGGCCCCCCGGCCCTCGACCGGAGGGGATTCGTGCTCTTCCCAACGGTTATAACCCGAACCCGAGTCGGCCCGCGCACATGGGCAGCATCCGCCAAACGTACATCAAGCGGGTCGCGATCGAGCTGATCCGCCACTACCCGACCGAGTTCGGGGGCGACTTCGCCCATAACAAGCAGAAGGTTCTCGAGCTGACCGACCTCGGCAAGCAGGGGGCCGACGGAAAGTACACGGTCGTTCACAAGAAGCTCGCGAACCGCATCGCGGGGTACGCGGTTCGCTACACCAAGCGAAAGCGCGGCACGTAGATCGGATCCGCGGGACGCGCGGAGTTTCCGCCCTTCTCGGGCGACTTCCTCACTCGAACAGCGAGAGCCCTTCCTGCAGGTGGACGATCTCGACCGGAGTGGTCGGCCGTCCCACCAGCAGGCCCCGCGAGTTCGCGACGACACACGCACCCACGACCGGCACACCAAAGTTGGCGCTCGACCGGTGGACCGGGACCCCGAGCACTTTCTCCGCGAGCGCCGCCTCGCGTTCCGTCGCCTTGGGGTGAAGGACGACCCCTCGGTTGGTGGCCACTCCCGCCATGCCCACGGTCCCGAGACCGGCCACGGTCGATCGCATCGCCGGAACTCCGAGCGCCTCCGAGAGGGCCGCGATCGCGGAGTCCGTGAACTCGGGATGGACGAGCGCCCCCCGGTCGTTCGCCAGCACGTTGTTCCCGAGCGCGTTCCGACGGTCGCGCACGACCGATACCGGGGCGACCGCCTCGAGCGCGCGCCGCTCGAGCGGGTCGAGCGCGTCGCCCACGACGAAGCCGTTCGAGTTCGAGGCGATCAGCGCCCCGACGACCTCGGAATCACAGATGGTCGTGCGGATCGGATCGGTGCCGAGGACCCGGGCGAGCTCTCGCTCCAGGGGCGCGGGCGTCGAGGGGGGAACGATCACCGCGCGGTCGCCCGCGCGAACGAAGACGCCGAGGTAGGGGCTGCCGACAAACAGCGTGCGACCGACCGGCACGCGACGGGCCATCCTCCCGGGGTTACTCGGCCTCGAGGAGGTCGACCTCGATGAGGCCGTCCTCGAAGCGGATCGCCTTGACCCGGACCTGGCTCGGGATATGCTGGATGCCGCGCTCCCAAATGTGCTCGTTCAGCCGCGGGTCGATCCACACGTCCTCGGAGCGGCCCTTCATGTGACGGACGATGAACCGGCGGACCGTCTCGAGCGCGTGGCCCGAGCGGCGACGGCGGGACGGCTGGTGACGGCTCGCCCGCAGGGGAATGACGTACTCCCGCTCGAGTTCTTCTCGGCGGCCGACGGCCTTGTCCGGAGACATCGTGCTTCCCTCCCTACTTGTGCAGGTGGCCGCGCTTCCAGGAGTGGCGCTTCGGGTGGCGCGACACCGTGCGGTTCGTTCGCTGCATCACCCACGCCGGCACGCGGCGGTTCTGCTTCACGACGCGGAATAGGCGCACCTTGCGCGCCAAGCTCTTCCTACGATTCGCCATGCCCGGTTCTCCTCAACGACGTGTGATGCGGATGTCGCGCCGATCGGGAGCGATCCGCTCGAGCAGCGCGCGCAGGGTCGGATCGTCGATCGGCCGCTGGATGCGCCCGCCCGCGGCGAGGCCGAGCAGTTGCTGCTCGACGGCATTCGCTACATCGGGCTTGGCGAGACGTATGCGACCGAGCCGCTCGCGCGCATCGGTCGTGAGGATGCGCCGGAGCACCTCCGCGCGCTCCGATTCGCGACGTTGTCGCTCGGAATCCTGCGCGGCGAACGCCTGTGCGTTCCCCGCGTCGCCGGTCTGCGTCTCCTGGATCTGTTGCATCCGGCGCCGACGCAGCTCGGCGAGCTCCGGGTCGTCGCCGTACGACATTCCATCTCACCGCCCGGTCTCCCGTACGTCTCAGAGGTACTTGGCCAACACGGGCCGCTCGGCGGCCAGCGTGCGGAGCAAGTCCCGGCTCACCGTGTCGAGAAGTTTTTGGCCCGTAGCGCTCACCCGACGCCCGAGAGTCTTGTACGGCTGGACCAGTCCCGATTTCTCGAGCTGCTGGAGGATCTCGCGAAGGATCGCCCGAGAGCCGGTACGGGCGTGGTAGGGGGCGCTGCCCCGGTCGCGCTTGCCGCCGTACTCGGCGCTCAGTCGCTCGACCCCGATGTATCCCTTGAGGTAGATCTTACGAAGCACCGAGGCGCTGCGGAGATACCACCAATCCGGCTGGACCGGGGCGCGCTCCTTGTGGACGCCGGTCTTGACGAACTCCGCCCAGGGGGGCGGCGTGACCGCTCCCCGGCTCTTCAACTCGACCGCCAGCTTCGCGAGCAGGGCGGACGTTGGGACGTCGTTCGGATGCACCATCGAGCGGGCGCCCACTCGGCCGGTGTATTTAAAGAATCAGACCCCGGCCCTCGAGAACCGAGGCGGACCGGCGACTCTGCGCGCGCCTCCACGTTGCCTTTACTACCTTCTTTCCCCTGGCGCGGTCGGCGGAGACCGGCCGCCCCGAAGCTCCGATGACCACCGCAGCGCTCGTGCTCAGCGGCGGAGAATCGAGCCGGTTCGGGGGATTCCCCAAGGCGTTGCTGTCGCTCGGGAACGAGACGGTCGTACATTCGCTCGCGTCGCGCTGCCTCGTACGCGGCTACGATCCCGTCGTGGTCGTCGCGGGCGCCCACCATGGTCCTATTGTCGGTGCGGTCAGCGACCTCGTCGTAAGCGTGGTCAACGCGGAGAATTGGCGGGAGGGCCGCACCGCGTCGATGCAGGCAGGGCTCGACGCGATCCCCGAAGACCGCGACCTGCTCTTCTGGCCGGTCGATCATCCGTTCGTCGCCAATCGAACGCTCGATTCGCTGTTCGCGGCGCGCGAGAGCGACCCGCTCGCCCTCTGGTTCATCCCGGAGACCGGGAGCCGGGGAGGGCATCCGGTGCTCTGGCGCTCCCGGCTGCGCCCGGACCTCCTCGCGCTACGCCCCGATGCGCCGATCCGCTCGCTGATCCCCGAGTTCGGGCCGCAGGTTCGCCGCGTCCGGGTCGACGACCCGGGGATCCTCGATAACATCGACACCCCCGACGACTTCCGCACCGCCTTCGAGGAGTGGCGGCGACGCGGCGGGGAGTAGGTCATGGACCGACGGACCGCCGAGGAGGCCGTGCGGCTCCTTCGGCACCACCGGACGTTCGTCAGGGCGACGGTCGTTCGCGCGACCGGCTCGGTGCCGGGGAAGATCGGGGCGTCGATGATCGTCCGCGCCGATGGATCGACGCTCGGGACGGTCGGGGGGGCTTCCCTCGAGGAGGAGGTGAAGCGGCTCGCCGGGCTCGCGATCGAACACCGAGCCGGAGACCTCGTGCACTTCGACCTCGCGGTGTGGAAGCCGGGGGGGCTCGCGAGCCTGTGCGGGGGCTCGGTGGACGTCGCGCTCGAGTTCGTCCCGGCCCGGCCGAATCTCCTGCTCTGGGGCGGGGGCCACGTCGCGGAGGCGGTCTCCCGACTCCTGCCGGCCCTCGAGTTCGACCATAGCGTCGCCGACGATCGGCCCGATTACGTCGGCCGCGACCGCTTTCCCGACGCGGACCGGCGGGAGGTCGTCCGGGCCGGCCATCTGTTCGAGACGTTCGAGCCCGCCGAGTTCACTCACCTCTACGTCCTCGGGTACGACGCGCTGCGCGACCTCGAGGTCCTGGCGGAGGCGATCGAGCGATTCCCGAACACGATCGGGCTGATCGCGAGCGCTTCGAAGCGCGAGCACCTGTACGCCCGCCTGCGCGATCGCGGCGTCGCTCGGGAGACCCTCGCGCGGATCCGCTCCCCCGTGGGCGTCGAGATCGGAGCCCAGAGCCCGGCCGAGATCGCGGTGAGCATCGTCGCGGAGGTCGTGCGCGACATCCACCCCCCGAGCTTACGTACTCCCGAGCGTGCTGCCCCGTCGCCCTCTACGGCTACCGATGTCGGCCGGCGACCCCGTTAGGTTCCGTCTGAACGGCCACCCGGTCTCGACGCCGTGCGACGCCCCGCGCATCCTCCTCGATCTCCTGCGGGACGATCTCGGGCTCACGGGGACGAAGCGAGGGTGCGATCTCGGCACCTGCGGGTGCTGCACGGTCTTGATCGACGGTCGCCCGACGTTGAGCTGCCTCACCCTGGGACGCCTCGTGGACGGCCGGGCCGTCACGACGATCGAGGGGATCTCGCCGCGCTCGGGCCTCTCGCGACTTCAGCGTGCGTTCGTCGAGAACGGCGCCACGCAGTGCGGCTTCTGCACGCCCGGCTTCATCATGACCGCGACCGCGTTCCTCGAAGAGCACCCGCACCCGACGCGCGAGGAGATCGAACGGGCGATCTCGGGGAACCTCTGCCGATGCACGGGGTACACCAAGATCGTCGAGGCGATCGAGGCGGCGGCGCGGGGAGGCGACTGATGTCCTCCTCCACGCCCGGTCCGTACCGCCTGATCGGCACCAAGGTGCCGTACGTCGAGGGGCCGCTCAAGGTCACCGGGCGCGCGGAGTACACGGACGACATCCGTCGGTCCGGGCAGCTGGTCGGGCGCCTTCTGCGGAGCCCGTGGGCCCACGCCCGACTCGTCTCGATCGATACCCGTGCCGCGCGCGCGCACCCGGGCGTCCACGCCGTCCTCACCGGGGAGAAGTACCCGATCCCGTTCGGCGTGCTCCCGATCACGCATGACGAGACCGCGATCGCCGTCGACAAGAGCCGCTACATCGGCGACATCGTCGCCGCCGTCGCTGCCGAGGACGAGCGGACCGCGGAAGAGGCGCTCGCGTTGATCCGGTTCCAGGTCGATCCTCTTCCGGAGTACCCCGATCCGCAGGCCGGCCTGCTCAAGGTCGCCGAGCCGATCCACGCTCGCTCGTTCCAAGGGACGAACATCCAGAAGGAGGTCGTCCAGCACTTCGGAGACGTGGATGCGGCGTTCGCGGAAGCCGCTACGTCCGTCCGGGTCCGGGGGACGTTCGCGGGGGTGACCCACGCCTTCACCGAGCCGCTCGTTACGATCGCGGAGGCGACGCCCGACGGACGTCTCACGGTCTGGAGCGCCACGCAGGTGCCGCACTACCTGCACCGGGCGCTTTCCGAGGTGCTGGGGATCCCGATGCACCGGATCCGCGTCATCAAGCCCGAGGTCGGCGGCGGCTTCGGAGGGAAGTCGGACCCCCTCCCCCACGAGATCGTCTGCGCGGCGCTCTCCCTCGAAACGGGGCGACCGGTCAAGATCCTCATCGACCGCGAGGACGTCTTCTACACGAACCACGGCCGCCATCCGACCCAGAACGACGTGCGGATCGCGTCGGACGCGGACGGTCACCTCCTCGCCTACGACATCGACGCGGTGATCGACGGGGGGGCGTGGAGCTCGTTCGGGACGGTGACGACGTACTACAACGGCGTCCTCTCGATGGGTCCGTACCGCGTCCCGAACTTCCGCTACCGGGGGCGGCGCGTCTACACGACCAAGCCGCCGTCCGGCGCGATGCGGGCGCACGGAGGCACGAACATCCGCTACTCGGTCGAGGTCGGCCTCGACCGGCTCGCGGAGGAGCTCGCGATCGATCCGTTCGATCTGCGAAGCCGCAATGCGCTCAAGGCGAACTCGACGACGATCAACGAGTTCGTCATCACCTCGACCTCGTTCGAGAAATGCCTCTCCGCCGCGCGGACGAAGAGCGGATGGGAGGAGAAGTTCCGCCGCCTCCCGTACGGCCGCGGGGTCGGGCTCGGCTGCGGCTTCTACATTTCGGGCTCGAACAGCCCGATCCATTTCACCCCGAAAATGCCGCAGTCGACCGTCCACCTGAAGGTCGACATGGACGGAGGGATCGCCGTTCACTCGATGCAAGCGGACATCGGGCAGGGGTCGAACACCCTCCTCGCGATGATCGTCGCCGAGGTGCTCGGGGTCGATCTGGAACGCGTGCACGTCCAGCGGGTCGACTCCGACGTGAGCCCCATCGACCTCGGGTCGTACTCGAGTCGGGTCACGTTCATGATGGGGAACGCCGCGCGCGCCGCGGCGCTCGACCTTCGAGGGCAGATCGTGCGGGGTGCGTCCGCCTTGCTGGGCACCCCGGTGGAGGAGCTCGAGGTCGTCCACGAGCGGATCCAGCGCCGAGGCGACCCGCACCAGGGCGTGCCGTTCCTCGAGGCGTTGCACCGTGCGATGGAGGGAACCGGGGCCCTGACGGCGTCGGGGTCGTACCAGACGTCGCCGAAGGGGGGATCGTTCAAGGGGGCCCGCGCGGGAACGGCCCCGGCCTACTCGTTCGCCGCCTACGTCGCCGAGGTGACGGTCGACGCCGAAACGGGGGAGTACTCCGTCGACAAGATCTGGGCCGCCTTCGATTGCGGGCGACCGCTCAACCGGCTCGCGGTGGAAGGACAGATCGAGGGGTCGATCCACATGGGGCTCGGCCAGGTGATGGGCGAGACGATGAACTACCGCGGTTCGCGGCTGCTCAATCCGTCGCTGCTCGAGTACAAGATCCCCGCCCCGCAGCAGATGCCGGACGTCGAGGTCCTCCTCGTCGGGGACGACGACCCGGAGGGGCCGTTCGGAGCGAAGGAGGCGGGCGAGGGGCCGCTGGTCGCCACGCTCCCCGTGGTCGCGAACGCGCTCTACGACGCGATCGGCTGCCGGTTCACCGAGCTGCCGATCACGCCGGACCGCGTCGTCCGCGCTCTCGACCTCCGCGCGAAGGAAGGCCGTCGCTGGAAGGGGGCGTAGGCGCGTGCACCTCGATGAGTTCGAGCTGCACCGGCCGACGACCGTCGAGGAGACGGTGCGCCTCGCCGAGCGCCTGGCGGGGTCGTTCGACTACCTCGCCGGAGGGACCGACCTCCTCCCGAACTACAAGATGCACATCAATCTGCGCCCGCATCTGATCGCCCTCGAGGACGTGTCGGAGCTCAAGGAGCGTAGCGAGGGACGATGGGGGGCGATGGTCCGCCTCGCCGATCTCGAGCGGGATCCGACGCTGCGGGACGGCTGGCCGGCGATCGCGGACGCGGTCGGCGAGGTCGCGACGCCGCTCGTTCGTGCGAGCGGGACCGTCGGGGGCAATCTGCTGGTCGAGACGCGCTGCTTCTTCTTCAATCAGAGCCACTTCTGGCGCGAGAGCCTCGGCTACTGCCTCAAGGCGGAGGGCGACCGATGCCACGTGGTGCCGCAGAAGGTCCGCTGCTATGCGACGTTCTCGGGGGACCTCGCCCCGGCCCTGCTCGTCGCGGACGCCGAGATCGAAGTGGCCGGACCCGCCGGCCGGCGGCGGATCCCGCTCGGCGCGCTCTACGATCTCGAGGGCGACGGTATCCGCCGGCTCACGCTCGCCCCCGGAGAGCTGCTCGTCGCGGTCCACCTGCCGGCCGCGGCGCGCGGTCGGAGCGGACGGTACAAAAAGCTGCGCGTCCGTCCGGCGTTCGACTTCCCGGAGCTCGGCGTGGCCGTGTCGGCCCGCTGGGACGGCGACCGGCCCGAGGCGCTCCGCCTCGCGGTCGGGGGCGTCGATCCGTACCCCCGTCGATTTGACGAGCTCACGGAACCTCTGCTCGGCGCGTCACTTTCCGAGGAGCGGATCCGCGGGCTCGCCGAGGACGTCGCCCAACGGGTCCGACCCGTGCACAACACATTTCTCCTGCCGGACTACCGCAAGCGGATGGTCTCGGTCTACGTGCGACGCGCGATCGCCGAGGCTCGTGCGGGGGCCGCCGGATGACGAAGCCGGCCGTGCGGTTCGCCCTCGTTCCGATCGCCGAGTTACGCGCGCACGAGGAGATCGAGGAGTCGGACCTACCTGGGTTGACCGAGGAGATGCGTGCGCTCGGCCAGCTGGTGTATCCGATCTGGGTCGCCGAAGGCTCGCACGTGATCCTGAACGGCCATCACCGCGTCGCGGCGCTACGGCGACTAGGGGCCGTCCGGGCCCCGGCCTGGCTGCTCGACTACCACGACCCCGCGGTCCACGTCGACCGCTGGTCCCCCGGCCCACCGATCTCAAAGGCCGAGGTCGAGCGACGGGCCCGACACGGGCTCCTGTTCCCGCCGAAAACGACGAAGCACATCATCGACATCGAGCTGGGCGAGCGGCCGACCCCGCTCTCGGAGCTGATGGAAGACCCGACGTCGCCCGAGTCTCAACGGCGGCCGTCGTCCGCGTCCCGGCGGCGGCCCGCGGCCGCGTCGTCGTCGGCGCGGTAGGGGAGCGGCAGCGACCCGTCGGCGAACCGCCGAACCGTCTCTGCGAGCAGCTCGACCTCGACCGGGTGGAGCCGCGCGCGCAGCGTATCGGGCGTGTCGTCGGGCCGGACCCGGACCCGCGTCTGCGCGATGGTCGGGCCGGCGTCCACGTCGTCCGTGACGAGGTGCACGGTCGCTCCGCTCTCCGATTCCCCCGCGGCGAGGACCGCGCGGTGTACGCGCGCGCCGTACATTCCCCGACCGCCATGCCGCGGGAGGAGCGATGGATGAACGTTGATCGCTCGGCCACGCCAGCGGGCGACCCACTCAGCGGGGAGGATCGAGTGGAACCCGGCGGTGAGGACGAGCTCGGCGCCGCGTGCCGAGAGCTCTTCAGTCAGCCGACGAGACCAGTCGGCCGGGGCTACTCCTCGGGACGGAAGAATGATCGACGGGAGGCCGAGGCGACGCGCGCGCTCGATCGCCGGCGCCTCCGGCCGGTCGGCCACGACCAGGACGATCTGCGCCGGAAGCTTCCCGTGGGCGGCGAGCTCCGCGAGCGCCTCGAGAGTCGTCCCCTCGCCGGAGACGAGGACCGCGATCGATAGGACCCTCGGCACGCGCCGGACGACGGGCCGCGGTTACAAGACGGTGGCGGGCGGGGGATTTCCGCCGATCGACTGCGATGTCGGACGGGTGACCGGTAGGGACGGCCGCCGAAGGAAGACAGAGAGGTTTCGTGCAGTTGGAGCGGCTCGTTCTCGGAACGTCGAGCCGCTCCTCGGCCGGGATCCCGGACACACCGGATACTCCCTCGCATCCCTGAGTTCTGGAGTATCCACGGCGTATCTTCGCCGAGGGTTCATAGGCGAGGACGCGGTCTGCCCACCTCGAGGAGACCTCGTGGAAGCGCGACTCCGTTGGACAGGACCCATTACGGCGTTCGCGGTCGCGGCCTTGTTGTTCGGGCTTCCGTCGGGGGCCCTTCCCTCTGGGGACCTTCCCTCTGGGGAGGCACCCCCTGATCACGCGTTGGCTTCAGCGAGACCGTCGCCGGCGGATGTGGCGTTGGAGAGTGCGGCATCATCACTGAGCGGAGGAGCCGGCCCCAGCGAGGGCGCGAGCTGGACCTGTTCCGGGCTCTCGGGAGCTTTGACGATGAGCTGCGGTCGGTCGGCGTCGCCGTTTTCGAGCGCACCGGCGAGTTGGTCGTACGGCGGCCCGGGCCCTCAGCGGCTCCAGGACGGGGACCTTCGGTCCGAGATGGCCTATGACGCGGCGGACGGATACGTGGTCCTGATCGACGGGGTCGGATTCCCCTGCTCCCTGGTTCAGACGTGGACGTACGCCGCCGATAACTGGAACCCGCTCAACCTCTCGGTCGAACCCGAGGGTTGTCTCGGATCCGCGATGGTGTTCGACTCAGAGGACGGGTACGTGCTACTGTGGGAGGGAAATGGCTCGTACGCCGCCCCGACCTGGACGTTCTCGAACGGTCTCTGGACCAACCTGGTCGGCATCGACACGCCCCCGTTGAGGGAGGGCGCGGCGCTCGCCGATGACCCGGCCGCGAACGAGGTGATTCTCTTCGGAGGCTTCCGAGACTACTACCCCCCCCGATGGTACCACGATACCTGGAGTTTCCGGGCCGGGGTGTGGACGAATCTGTCGTCGGCGTCCAACGAGAGCCCTCCGTCCCGTATGTGGGCGGCGATGACGTACGACAGTTCGGGTGGCTTTGTCGTCCTGTTCGGCGGATACCAACCCGCCTCGCCGGAACAGATGAACGACACATGGGAGTACGCCGCCGGACAGTGGTCGCAGATAGCGACCGACCCGTCGCCTCCCGCCCGATACCTCGCGGTCCTGGTCAACGACCCGGCGGAGGGCGGCGTGCTGCTGCTCGGGGGGGAGGGGTACGAAGAGTACACGCCCGACGACTGGATCTTCGCGGACGGAGCGTGGTCGCCGCTCTCCTCGACATATCCCGCGTTCGAGCTACCGACCTCGGCCGTGCTAGACCCTTCGAGCGGCGGAGTGCTCGTCGCGTTGTATCCGGAGGAGGCATCCCGCGGCGAGATTCAGAACTGGGAGTTCTCGGCGACGGCGTGGACGAACGTAACGGAGGCCGAGGTGCAGGCGGTCGAGTCGAGCATGACGTACGACGGCGCCGACGGGTACGTCCTGCTCGACGACGACTCGACTTGGACGTACAACGCGGGGGTGTGGAACGAACTGCCGGAGCAGTCGAACCCGGGTCCGGTACCGATGTCGTACGACGCGTCCGACGGCTACGTCCTCGCGTACGGGGGACCGGCGAACACATGGGAGTTCGTCGGCGGGGTGTGGAGTCAGCTTACCCCCTCGCCCACGCCGCCAGCGCTCGAATACGCCGACCCGCAGATCGCCTACGATCCCCTCGAGGGGTACGTGCTCCTCTACGTCGGGCCGAACGTCACCTGGGCGTACCGCGGCGGAGTTTGGACGAACCTGACGTCGGCCGTCGGAACGCCGGACGGGACGCCGGTCGGCCCGCTGGTCTACGACCCGACCCTCGGAGGGGTCGTCATGGTGGGAGCGTGGGTGATCCACGCTCCGGAATCGACGTTCGTCAATGACACCTGGCTCTTCTCGGAGGGAACCTGGAGCGACCTGGACGAGGCGGTCCCCGGAATGCCGTTCCCCAACGCGGGGGTCGAGGCGGTCGCCTACGACCCATCGACGGGGGGACTCCTCCTCTTCGTATCGGGCACGACCTGGCAGTTCATCGACGATCTCTGGAGCGTCGTGGCGACCCGGACGATCCTCTCGCCGACCTCCTCCGGGTCGATGGTCGGAGATCCGGTCTCGGGCGCGGTACTGCTCGTGAACGCGACCCAGTGGTGGACCTGGGGGGCGGTCGCGAACTCGAGCCATCCGGTTATCGAGTCGTTCGTTGTTGCCCCCAACCCTTCGGTGGCGAATCAGACCATCACCCTCTCGGTGTCGGCGCTCGCCGGGTCGCCGCCGCTCTCCTACGCCTACTCGGGCTTGCCCTCGGGATGCGGCACGGCGGACCTGCCCGTGCTGACGTGCGCCCCCACGGCCCCCGGCTCGTACATTCTTCAGGCGAGCGTGACCGATGCCCACGGGAACTCGACCGCTCAGGAGACCGACCTGGTCGTGGTGCCGAGCGTGGAAGTGTCGCTCGCAGTGTCCCTCCCGGTCGTTCAAGTTGGTCACCGGGTGCTGATCGAGGCGTCCGCGGCTCGTGGCATGCCCCCCTACTCCTACGCCTACGCGCCGCTCCCTTCCGGTTGCACGTCCCAAGATGTCCCGACGTTGCCGTGCGTGCCGGGCGACGCCGGCACCATCGAGATTACGGTCACGGTGACAGACGCGGTCGGGGGCGTCGCCTCTGCCACCGACGCGCTCACGGTCGATGGGGCCGGCTCCGGTGGTTCGCCGGAGATCAACAGCTTCGGGGCGGAGCCGGCCGCACTCGTGCTCGGCAACGAGACGACGATCACGGTGTCGGCCGCGGAAGGGTCTGCGGTGCTCGGCTACTCCTACGGCGGGCTGCCTCCGGGGTGTTCCGGCGGGAACGTCACGGCGTTCACCTGCCGACCGTCCGTCGCGGGAGCGTACGTGGTCACGGTCGGCGTAACGGATCCGGCGGGCCATTCCACCCAGGCGAATCTCGATCTGAACGTGGCACCGGCCGGTGTCGGCGGGGGACCGTACGTGACGGCATTCTCGGCCTCCCCCGACCGCATCCCCCTCGGAAATTCCACCATCTTCCTCGTCGTTCCATTGCCCGAGGCGAACGGTTCGGGCGCTGTGACGTTCTCCTACGACGACCTCCCCCGCGGCTGCACCTCCCAGAACGTGACACGGCTCGCGTGCACCCCGAAGGCGGGCGGAACCTACACGATCCGCGTGATGGCGCAGAACGCGCAGGGGAACCGAACGACCGTCGGTGCGGAACTCACCGTCCTCTCGCCCGGAGGACCGAAGCCCTCGACGCCGCTCCTCGCCCTCCGGGGCTGGCCGGCCGCCGCGCTACTGGCCGTGGCCGCCGGCGGGCTGATCGGGGCGACCGCGGTGCTCCAGCGTCGGGTCCGACGACAGCGACAGCTCGAGGGGTCTCAGTGGATCGAGGAATTGGTCCGCGGGGCGGGACCCCCCCGCCCTCCCCCGACCGAGTAGGGGGGAGATCGCCACGGATCGATCGATCCCGGACGGCCGCGCCCTTCGACCAGTCACGCTTCTCCCGTTCGGGCGCGTGGGGGTGTTCGCCCCATGGTTTCGTACGATTGGCTAATGGTTGCACTCTCGGCCGCCGGGGGCGTTGGGTTCGGCTGGATCGCCCACTGGGCCCGGGCGCGGAGCTCCCGGAACGCCTCCTCGGCACCCCCGGGCTCCCAGGACGAACGTCCGATGCGCCCGACAGAGTCCGAGGTCGTCGCCCGTCCGGTTTCGAGTTCGGGACGGGTAGAGTCGGGTGTTTCTCTGAGCGAGGGGGCCACCGCGGCGGGACGGATCATCCTCCATCTCGCGGCGTTGGGCCGGCTCGGGTCCGACGACGTGGCCTCCGTCGGGTTCACCCAGGGGGGGATGATCGACTCTCTCGGCATTCGTCAAGGGACCCTAACCAAAGTGATCTCGCGCCTCGAAGCGGCCGGTGTGCTCGAATCCGACACGCGGCACGTTTCGGGGCGGCCCCGCCGACTCAAAGTCTACCGATTGACGGGACGGGGCGAATCGGTCGCTCGGGACCTTCGCCACCCCTCCCTGCGCCCCACCACCGCGGGCGCAGGATCCACGAAGTAGGTCCCGCCTCGCGGGGAGTTCCGTGGTGGCCGTTCGATCGGTGCAGGCGGGCTTACAGCATCACGCGGAGGTTCAACTTCTCGGTGAGCTCTTTGTAGCGATTGCGGATCGTCACTTCCGTCACGCCCGCCACCTCGGCGACCTCGCGCTGGGTCCGCCGCTCGCCGGACTGAACGCTCGCGATGTAGATCGCCGCGGCGGCGACCCCCGTGGGGCCGCGGCCGCTCGTCAGCTCCCGTTCCGTGGCGAGCTTCAAGATCTCGTTCGCGCGCGATTGGATCTCGCCCTTCAGCTTGAGCTCCGAGCAGAACCGCTGGATGTAGTCCTGCGGCCGCGTCGGCATCAGTTTGAGGTGCAGCTCGCGGGTCATGAACCGGTACGTCCGTCCGATCTCCTTGCGGCCGATCCGGGACTTCGAGGCGATCTCGTCGAGGGTGCGCGGCACGTTGCACTGGCGGCAACTCCCGTAGAGCGAGGCCGCGACGACCCCTTCGATCGACCGGCCCCGGATCAGATTGCGGTTGACCGCCTTCCGATAGATCATCGCGGCCGTCTCGCGGACGTTGCGCGGCAACGCCATCCCGGAGGCGATCCGGTCGAGCTCGGCCAGCGCGAACGCAAGATTGCGCTCGGTCGCGTTCGAGACGCGGATCCGTCGCTGCCACTTGCGCAGCCGGTAGAGCTGGGCGCGGTTGCGCGTCGGGATCGACTTCCCGTACGGGTCCCGGTTCTTCCAGCCGATCTCGGTCGAAAGACCCTTGTCGTGGATCGTGAGCGTCGTCGGCGCGCCGGTGCGGGCGCGCTTCTCGCCCTGCTCCGCGTCGAACGCCCGCCAATCGGGCCCCTGGTCGATCATCGACTCTTCGAGCACGAGCCCGCACTCGTCGCAGACGAGCTCACCGCGCTCGTAATCGCGGGTCAGGTGGGAGGAGCCGCAACTGGTGCACCGGGTCGCGACCGCGATATCCTCGGGACGGGCCGCGGGTTTCGCGTCGGGGGCCGCGGGCGCGGCCGGGGCGGGGGCGTCGACGGCCGCTGGCTTCCTACTCACGCACGACCTCCGCGCCGATCAGCGCGACTCCCTCGGCGGGCGTCGGCGCCCGACGCAGACGGACCGAAAGATAGGGATGCGCGACCGGACCGAAGACGCGCAGCACGCGGCCGCGCACGACGCCCCGGGCGTCGGACACGAGGGTTCCCTCGGGGGCCGCGGTCGCACCGGGAACTCGAACGGTCAGTGTCCCGGACGGAGTAAGAGCGACGACGGTGCCCACGACCGCCGATGCCGGACGCGCCGACTCTCGCGGCAAGTGATATAAACGATTTGCGATAGGTATTAAAGCGTTACGGACGACTCCGAGGGCGGGGCCGCCGGGGGGCCGACACGGCGTCGCCCGGGGCGTCGCTCCCCGTCTCGGGAAGATCCGGGGTCACGTACGGCACGTAGAAGGAGAACGGCGGCGCGGAGCGGATCCGCTCCTCCGCATCGTCGATTACTTCTCCCCGTTCGGGCTCCGGGGCCGGTGCCGGAACCGGCGCCGGTTCGACCGAACCCCCGGCCGGCTCGGGGGGCCGGTCCTTCGCATCGATCGGAGGCGGAAGGACCGCCCGACGCTTCTCCTTCGTCAGTCGATCGACCTCCTGCCAGAGCGCTTCGATCTCCTCCTCGGGCGTGCCGTACCGACGGTCCTCCGCCAACGCCGCGCGCACCTGCGTCATGAGGCGGGCCGCGCTCGTCGCGTCGCGCGCGCTCGTCTTGATCCGTTGAAGGCGACGCGCGAGGTTCCGGGCTTCGAGCAGGATGTCGTCCTCCTCCTTCGGTGAGATCCGAGCGACCGTCGGGGCGCGCGGGATCCGCGCCACGATCTTTCGGGTCTCGACGAGCCGCTGGGCGGCCATGGGGAGGTTCTCGTCCTGCACCGCTTGCAGCAGTCGGGAGAAGGAGACCGCGCCGGCCATCGTGTCCTCGCCGCGGTCGCGGGCCCGTCGGATGGATGTTCCGAGCGCTTGGGCCTCCTGCACGCAGAACTTCGGAACGGCGTCGTTGAGTACCGCCAGCGCGAGCGAGGCGCTCGCGGCGGCCTTCTCGAGCGAGCCGGCGCTCAACGGCTCGGCCATCAGTCGGGCGCGGGGATTTCCGACGCGGGCATCCAGATGGGCGAGGTCGACGCCGAGATCCTGGGAGATCGCCCGAAGCTCATCGACCCGACGCAGGAGCTCCCGCACCCAGCCCCAGTCGCGGGAGACTCGGGCGAGCAGCGCTTCGGCCCGCTTGACGACGAGCGTCGCCTTTTCTGGGGCCCCCGAGCGCGCCGCTTCGTCGAAGGCCGCGCGGATCTGGGTGATCGGGAACGGAAGCCCCTCCTGCTGAAGTCGTTGGGCTTGCACCTCAACGGCCTCGAGGCGGCGCTGCAGATCGTCGAACGGATTCGATGAGGCGGCCATCTACGGCTTCCCCTGCTCGCGCGACAGGGTGCGCATCAGCTCCGTGAGGGTCCGGTCCGCATCGCCCAGTCGGCCGCTCCGCAGGAAATCGGTCGCTTCGCGGATCTCGGCGGCGGCCTCCAGCGCCAGGGGGCTATCGGAGGGAAGCGAGCGTACTCGACCCGCGAGGCTCCGCGCCTTCCGGAGAAGAGTTTCGAGCACAGCATCGTCGGGGGGCGGGGGCAAGAGCGGGCGCGGCCGAGGGGCGCTGACCGTGGCGGGGGTCGGGTGTTCGAGCTCGGCGATCGCTCGGCGAAGATCGCGCACGCTCTGGCTCGCCTCGAGGAGCCGCCCCTTCGAGAGATGACGGGACGCCTCATCGTGCAGATGGCGCGCGGCGTCGCCGGTCGTGCCCTCGTCGGGAAGCTGGTCGAGGGCCGCCCGATGGCGAGCGAGCTCCGCCTCCAGGGAGGTCGGGATCGCTTCGTGCAACAGCATGAGCGTACGGGCCGCATCCTGCGCGAGGCCGTCGAGATCGCCCTCCTTGAACGGGCCGGTGGATAGTTTCTGGCGTATCTCATCGATCTGCGCCGGCACGTCCCCCAGGGGCAGGTTCAAGTCGGAGGCGTCGGTGCGCAGCGCTTCGATCTGGGCGAGCAGGCCCTGAAGCCCCTTCCAATCGGCCTCGAACTTCCCCAGGCGCCGTTCTACGTCGAGCAGGCGTCGCAGGTCGTCCCCGGTCTCCTCGGGGGCGTCGGACGAGAGTGACCCGTGCGCCGGGAACTCGAGATCGAGGCGGACGCCGGTGCGCTCGAGCGCCTTGCGTCGGTCCTGCGCGGCCTCCCACCGCCGGCGTACAGCGTCCCGCGCCTGGCGGTCGAGCCGTCCCTGGGCCGAACGGAGAATGTCGAGCGATTCGGAGGTTCGGCCGCTGGCTTCGCTCAATGCGGCCTCGCACATCTCGGTCGTCACATCGGGGCAGTCCCGGCCCAGCGGTCGGTACAGTTCCATTCGCTGCCGGAGCCCGCGACCCAAGGTCGCCGAGAGCTCGGCGTCCGGCGAGGGGGACGCGCGACTCCGCCCGGCGGTCGCAAGCTCCTCGATCGACGGCGGTTTCGGGGCCGCCTCGGGGGCCGGCGACTTCGCCGCCCGGAGCCCTTCGATCGCGAGGGCGGTCGGAAAGCCGCAGACCTCGCAGTGCTCGGAGTTCCCCGGGATCGGCTGCTCGCAGATCGGACAGCTGGACACCGACGAGCTCCCCCGGTACAGGTACAAGACGGTTCTGCGCGCCTTAAGAGTTCGGCCCTCCCACGCCGGTCGAAAGGTCGTACGGCGACCCTCCGGGTTATTCATCCTCCCGAGAACGTCGGCACGACCACGAGATGCATCGGTCGGTCGATCGGCAGGTCGAGCGGCACCGATGTCCCGTCGACGAGCACCGCGTACCCCTCGGGCGAGCCGGCCAGCGGACGGAGCGCCTCGCGGAGCGGCGTCCCGTTCGGAACCGAGATCGTCTGACGACGGGACGTGCCGGCGCGGGCGATCTCTACGATCAGCTCGATCGGTGGCGGGGAGGCGCTGAGGGGGAGAGTCTCCGACGGCCGGCTCCACGTCGACGCGTCCTTTGAACTCCCGCGATGCATACGCACCACCAGATCTCGAATCTGGCGCCTTGGCCGAGCTAGGCTACCTCAGCACCGAGCACCTCAGGGAGATGCCGTGAATTTGAGCCTTTCCGGGCACCGACCGTCCGAGACCTCGCCCAACTCAACTCGAACTTTGCCGCACTTCGACCCTCCGGTCGGTCCTCCACCGATAGTGAGCGAACCCGTTCGGCCCCCGGAGGTCTTCCCACGTTGGACCAACCTTCCACGCCGTTGCTGCGTGGCCGGACCATCCACGAAAGGGACGTTCCTCCGCCCTGATCCCGGCGTGAGAAATCGATGGCCCCTGGTGCCGAGAGAAACGGCCCCCCGAGACCGTTGTACCTAGGTGTACTCGTCCCGGGGGGCGATAGGACGCAGAGTCGCACCCCGTGCGGGACACGAGCGCCCGCCAAGTTCTATCTCTTCCGCCCACGTACTCTCCGGGCGTCGAATGCACGCGGCTCCTCCTCGGTCCGGGGATTCCCTCACCGACCCAGGGGGGCGGCAGACGGGGCGCCGCATCTGGCCGCTGAGAATCGTAGGAATAGTTGCGATCGTACTCCTCTTGGCGATGGCCTCAGTTCTGACGGTCTTCCTCTATGAGATTTCGGTCGATGTCCAGCCTCACTGCCCGTGCGACGTCCCATTTACTCTCGGGATGTTGGCGGGTAACTCCTCGAACCCTTCACCGGGCCTCTACTTCGAGGCCGTGAAAATTAACCCGACTACCGGGCTCACAACCAACCTCTTCGGGCTCCGAGTTGTGACCCCCGATGCGTCCATGTTGAAAGTCGGGGTCGCCCCGGCGACCTGCGCGGCCCCCGATTCGGGGGCGCTAACCGCCTTCACCCCAAAGAATTGCGGGGCGTCAGCGGGAGTTTGGTACGCCGTACTGGTCTTCGAGAACACCACCATCCAAAGCACCTACGACAGCAGCGGACACTGGACTGGCTCGGCCGCTCCACTGGAACGATCTACCGCGGAGATTTACCTGGTCTCCGACGAGAAGATCGCTGGGAGCGGTGATACGATCTCCGCCTTCGGAACCGGACCCGCGGCCGTTTCCGGGGTCGCGGTCCTGTAGCTTAGGTTGGGCCCCCGTGCGAGCCGGGCGCTGCCCGGAGCACCCGTCCGCGCTTGCCGTAGAGATCCAGGTACGAAGAAGTTCAGCGACCATGCACGTCGACCGTACTCGCCGCACAGTAGTGCCCGGCCGAATCTGACGTAAAGGTGAATTCCGGACGGATCAAAGTGAGACCGCCGGCTTCGCCGTTCGTGGTCGGGCCGCACAACCCTCGGCTCTCCTCGGGGACCTCCCACCCGCCCGTGCACCCTGCGGGCTCGTGCCGCTGAACTGAAACTGCCGCCCGACGAGGAAACTTCCGAACCTAGATCCGGTCGTTACCGGATCTAGGTCGAAGAGTGGGACGATTGCGACGAGAGCTACCGCCTGGGTCAGGACCTTCCGCAGGTCCGTCGAAAGAAGTGAGGGGGAGGTGGGACCCATCGGGACTCCCCTCTACGCCGACCGAAGCCAGCCGGCGAGAGGGCGGAGACTTTCGTAGAGCGAGCGACCGGGGGCGGTGAGCGCATACGCCCGGACCGGACCTCGGGGCCCTTCAGCCGGCACTCGGCGGACCAGCCGCGCCCGTTCGAGGGACCGGAGGGTCGACGTGAGGGTCGCGGGACTGACCCCCGAGAGACAACGTTGGATCGGTCCGAACCGGACCGTCCCGTACTTCCCGAGAAGCGAGACGACACAGACGGCCCACTTCTTGCCGACGATGTCGATGAGTCCGATCGGCGGACATGGGCACTCCAGGTCGCCCTCACAGCATTGCGACACTCTGTCCGTACGTAGGGTCGCCTTATGAGTGCTTCAGTTATTGTAGTGATCGAGGACCATGCCCGAAACGGGAGACGCGCGGAACTGTTGCGACCGATCGACCGGAGCCTCGGAAGGATGTTGCGGCGGCAGATGTTGCTGCGGCTGCTGCGGGTGCTGCCGAACTCCTGAATGAGGGAACGCGTCGTCGTCTTCGTCTGCGTGGAGAACGCCGGCCGCTCCCTGATGGCGGAAGCCGCCTTCAACGCGATCGCACCGCCCGGGTGGCGGGCGGTTTCCGCCGGAACGAAGCCGTCCGCGACGCCGCATCCCCGGACCGGCCCGATGCTTTCCGAGGTCGGCTTAGAAATTCCGTCCCACCCCCCGATGCTCCTCTCCCCGGACCTTCTCGAGCGGGCCAGTGTCCGGGTAACGATGGGGTGCCTCGATGACGATAGTTGCCCCGCCTTTCTCACTCGGCTCGAGGTCCGAGATTGGGCCCTCGAGGATCCGCAGCCGCTCGACGACGACGGGTTCCGCCGGGTCCGCGACCAGATCCTGGACCGGGTCCGGGAGCTCCGGGCGGAACTCCTCGATCGGGGGAGATCCTCGACGGGCGATGGATCGGTCGCCCGCACGTGACCCGCTCGCTCGCCGCCCGGGCCGCCGGCGAAGCGGTGGGGACCTTCCTCCTCGTGGGGATCGGCACCGGAGCGATCGTCGTCGCCCACCGGATCGGAGGAGTGCCGTCGTGGGCGGTCGCGATCGCCTGGTTCTTCGCGGTGCTCCTTCCGATCCTACTTTTCGTCAACGGGACGGGAGCGCATCTCAATCCGGCCGTCACGCTCGCGCTCGCGGGGAGCGGGCGGTTCTCGTGGCGTCGGGTCCCGGCGTACCTGACGGGTCAGCTCGCCGGTGCCCTCCTCGCGAGCGGGATCCTGCGCGGGGTCTTGGGAGATGTCGCTCGCCTCGGCTCGACGACTCCGACCGGGGACCTCCTCCGGGCGTTCGCCGGGGAAGCCGTGTTCACCGCGGCGCTCGTCGCCTCGGTCTTTCTCCTCTCCGACAGGGGGGCGGGGCTCGGGCGGTGGCGACTACTCCTTCCTCCGGGCGTGGTCGGAATCTCTACGTACGTGATCGGGCCGTGGAGCGGCAGTTCTCTGAATCCGGCCCGCACTCTCGGGCCGGCGATCGTCTCCGGGA
>JBAQAF010000048.1:0-59279 GCA_049285595.1 Thermoplasmata archaeon | reverse complement strand
CCCGCGGTCCGATCGCTCGTCCCGTCGGTCCGGGCGACCTCCGCCGCCCCCACCGCCGTCGCCCTCGGAGCGCTCCTCGCGCGGCTCCCGGCTCGCGCCGGTCGACTCGAAACCGCTCATCTCGAGGTACTGGTTGATCGGGATCTTGTTCCGCAGGCACTTCAGGAGCGCCTTCTGCGTCAGCTCCTCGACCTCACTGCCGCGCGGGGCCCGCGCGACGAAGTCGATATCCATCGTCTGAAGCATCTCGCGCAGGATCAGTTCGCCCGCGCGGTCGCCGTCGGTGAACACCGTGACGGTCTTGCCGCGCGAGAGGTCCTTCACCGTCTGAGGAACGCTCGTTCCCTCGACGGCGATGACGTTCTTGATGCCGCAGCGCAACAGGTTCAGGACGTCCGAACGGCCCTCGACGACGATCAGGGCGTCCGCCTGATCGATGTTCGGACCCGCCGGGAGGTGCTCGCTCCCGTAGGAGGTGATCTCCTCGACCTGGACGGCCTTGCGGACCGCCTCGGTCAAGTCCATCCCGACCCCCTTCGACCCTTCCTGGATCTTGGCGAGGATCTCCTTGGCGCGTTCGACGACCTTCTGGCGCTTCGAGATGCGGATATCCTCGACGCTGACGACCTCGATCTTCGCCCGGCACGGGCCGATCCGGTCAACGGTCTCGAGGCCGGAAGCGAGGATCGCCGTCTCGACCTGGTCCAGCGACGACGGGATGATGATCTCGCCTTCGCTCTTTCCCTTTCGGCTGTCGATCTCGACCTCGATCCGGCCGATGCGGCCGGATTTTTGGAGGTCTCTTAGGTCGAGCTCCTCACCCAGGAGCCCTTCGGTCTGCCCGAAGACCGCTCCGACGACGTCCGGCTTGTCGATGACGCCTTCGGCGGTGATACGGGCACGGATCTGATATTTCGCGGCGTTGGGGTCGTTGGTCATGTTCGTTCTCTCTCGCTGGAAAGCGGCCGCTCGGCGCGGGCCCGATGGGCCCCCGATCAGGGGCGTCGAACGTCGCCGGAGGATGCGGGGTAACGACAGGGGCGAAACATGAGTCGCGATACCGTATCTGCCGGCGACATCGGGAGGGGTCCTCCGTCCGTCCCCGGAGCGTTCTTTCCATCGCTGGAATCGCGGGGCGCTATTTAAGGCGACCGGGACGCCGGGTACTGTCGTTCACCGGTCGGCGCGGCGCGACGGCGGACCGCGACTACGCCGAAATTGGCTTAATAGGGAGCCCCGTAGGCCGCCTCGGAGTTCCACCGATGCCTCGTCGCGCAGTTCGAAAGCCCGCCGCCGTCGTAACCTCCGTGCCCGAGCCCGGCGTCCCTCCGGACGAGCCCCCGCTCGCGGACGATGACTTCGTGAGCCAGCTCAAGCGAGAACTGACCCGGACCCAGGAGAGCGCAGGGGCGAAGACCGGAGAGGACCTCACGCACCGCGGCGAGCTCAACAAGCGCCTGCTCCAGGACCTCTGGGAGGTACACAACCAGTTCGAGGACGTGAGCGTCCACCTTACGATCGACCCGTCGCAGACGCTGTTCGCGACGTTCGCCGAGTACCCGAACAAGTGGACGTTCAAGGAGAACTTCGACTTCGGCGCGGTCAAGACGATCGAGCTCGGGGACCGGGCCGCCGGGTGGGTCGGCTTCACGCTCCGCTTTTGGTACTACCGCTCCCCCGAGGGCCAGGCGCGGCTGCGCGGCATCTTCGAGTGGTGCGACGGCGAGAGCTATCACCGATACTCCGGCTGGATGCGGATGATGAGCCAGGCCGTGCTGTACGACTCCGCGGAAGAGAGCGTCGACGTCCGCGAGCTCCATCGCGTGCTGAAGGACGTCGTCGTCCGCTGGTACGCCGCCCACCTCGAGCGGACCCCCGAAGTGTTCGTCGCGCACCTGAAGGAGAAGTATCCGAAGGGCGCCTCGTACGCGAAGGAATCGTACCGCTGAACGGCTCGGGCCCTCGGGCGGACCGTTCGGCGTCCGAGGGTTGAAATAACCCCGCACGCCTCCCACGCCGCCGTCCGCGTTCCAGCGCCCGATCGCGTCCGAACGCGCCTCGGCCGGAGAACCGAATGGCCGCGGGCTTGAGAGAGCACCTCGTCGCGTACTTCGAGGAGCACCAGAAGCTCGTCGAGGCCGGGGCGCTTCGCCTCCTGCTCGAGACCCATCAGCCGCTCGTCGTCTCGCGGGAGATCCTCGAGCGGGCCGGCGCCGGCTCCGGGTTCGTGACCGAGTCGATGGTCGCCTCCGTCCTCTCGGGCCGCCGACCGTCCGCCCGGTCGGGCGCGGTCGCGGCCGCTCCGATCGGTCCCGACCCGTCGGTCGACGGGTTCCGGCTGCTCGTCGAAGGGTTCGTCTCCACGCCCGCGAGCGGCGCTCCGATCGACTCCTACGGGGTCCTCTTCCGTTCCCGGTACCGCGCGCTGCAGCGTCTTCTCAAGGGCCGCCCGTCGCTCCCCGACCTCCGGCCGATCCGCGACCTGCGCCCCGTGGACGGCGGTGCCTCCGTGATCGGGATGGTCCGCGAGATCCGGGAAACGTCGAAGCGGCACCATCTCATCATCACGCTCGACGACGAGACCGGGTCGATCGAGACCCTCGTGCCGAAAGACTCCGCCGGGGCCCGCCTTCCGTTCCTTCCGGACGAGGTCGTGGGCCTGAAGCTCCAGTTCGGCCGCGAGCTCGGGAAGATCCCAGTGGCGATCGCGGTCGAACGGCCGGACGTGCCGGCCGATCGGGCGCTCGCCCGCTCGTCGCGCGGCCGACGGGCGATCTTCCTGTCCGACCTGCACATCGGCAGCCGATCGTTCCTCGCGGAGAGCTGGGCCCGGCTCGTCGATTTCCTCCATGAAAAGGGGCCCTACCCGGAGCTCGCACGGTCGATCGACTCCGTCGTCGTCGCGGGAGATCTCGTGGACGGCATCGGCATCTATCCCCGCCAGGAGCGGGACCTCGCCATCCTGGACATCGTCGAGCAGTACAACGAGCTCGGTCGTCGTCTCGCGGAGCTTCCCGCCCGGTTGACGATCGTCGTCGTGCCGGGGAACCACGACGCCGTCTGCCCAGCCGAGCCGCAGCCTCCGCTCCCCACCGTCCTCGTCCAGTGCCTGCCCGGGAACGTCCACGCGCTGTCGAATCCGTCGACGTTCGCGCTCGATGGGGTCGTGATCGAGGCGTACCACGGACGGAGCTTCGACGACCTGATCCCGGCGATCCCGGGGTCGTCGTACTCCCGCCCCACCGAGGTGATGCGACGGATGCTCCAGATGCGTCATCTCGGCCCGATCTACGGGGACCGCACCCCGCTCGCCCCGCTCGCTCGGGACGGCCTCGTGATCGACCCCGCGCCCGACATTCTGGTCACGGGGCACCTGCACACCTACGGGGTCGATCGCTACCGGGGGGTCTTGATGATGAACGTCTCCACGTGGCAGGCGGAGACGGAGTACCAGCGCATGCGCAACATCGTTCCCGTGCCCTCGCGCGCCGCGATCGTCGACCTGAGCTCGCTCGGGCTCGTGACGCTCGACTGCTCGAACGGCACCGCCATCGAGGGGGGCCGGGGGGAATGACGCCGTTCCCGATCGAACCGGCCCGGGCCATGGGCCCGATGCGGATCGTCGTGAGCGCCTATCCGAGCCGGGAGGCTGCCCTCGGTGCGGTCGATGCGGCGCTCGGTCGCCGGCTCGCCGCGTGCGCGAGCCTCACGGCCGCCGACTCCCGGTTCTGGTGGAACGGCTCGATCGAGAACGCGAGCGAGACGCTGGTCATCTTCAAGACGGTCCCGAAACGCGTCGGCGCCCTGTTCAAGTTCCTCCGGGAGGACCACCCGTACGACGTCCCCGAGATCATCGAGCTCGACGTGCCGCGGGTCGACCCAGGGTACCTCGCGTACCTCGGGCGGACGCTGGACGCGTCGTCCCTCGAGGTGCCGTCAGGTCCGCGACCTAGGCGTCGGGGAGCACCACGAGCCCGGGGAGCGCCGCCCCTTGGACGAACTCGAGCGCCGCACCGCCGCCCGTCGAGATGAATTGGAATACCCCCGCGACGCCGAGGTCGCGGGCGATCCGGGCGGAGTCGCCGCCCGCCGCCACCCGATAGCCCGACGTCCCGGCGAGCGCGCCGAGCACCTCGCGGGTCCCGGTGGCGAACCGCGGGTCCTCGGCCCGTCCGAGCGGCCCGTTCCAGAAGACGGTCTTCGTACCGGCGAGCGCCGCCGAGAACCGGGCGATCGTCGCGGGGCCTATGTCCTGCGCGATCGCGTCGGACGGAACGTCCCCGAGCGTATGTGCGGACGGGGCCGATTGTCCCGGGCGCTCGGCGAGGACGTCCGTCGGCAGGACGACGACCGTTCCCGACCCCTTCGCCCGTTCGAGGAACGCGATCGCCTCGGGGGCGACGCCCGATTCGACCGGCGTGCTGCCGAGCGAGACGCCCCCGGCGGCAAGGAACGGGTTCGCCAGCGCGCCGCCGATCAGGAGCGCATCGGCCTTTCCGAGAAAGCTCTCGAGCAGAGGGAGCTTGTCGGCGACCTTCGCACCTCCGACGAGGACGGCGTACGGCCGCTCGGGGTGATCGACCAGGCGCGAGAGCTCCCGCATCTCCCGCTCGACCAGCAGACCTGCGAACGACGGAAGTCGTTTCGGAACGCCGACCGTGGAGGCGTGGGCCCGGTGGACGGTGCCGAACGCCTCCTCGACGAATAGCTCCCCGAGCTGGGCGAGCTGTGCGGCAAACGCCGGGTCGTTCGCCTCCTCGCCGGGGTTGAATCGAAGGTTCTCGAGCATCAGGAACTCTCCGTTCGCAAGACGGGCGCAGTGGTCGATCGCCCGGATGCCGACGATGTCGTCCGCGATCGGCACGGGCTGACCGAGCAGCGAGCTCAGCCGGCGGGCGACCGGCCGTAACGACAGCGTCGGGTCGTGGTGGCCCGCCGGCCGGCCGAGGTGGGACAAGAGGATCGTGCGGGCTCCCGCGGCGCGAAGATGCTGGAGGGTAGGCATCGCTTCCACGATGCGGCCGTCGTCCGCGACGGCTCCGTGCGGGTCGAGGGGGACGTTGAAATCGACGCGCACAAGGACTCGGCGTCCCTTCACCGGAGCCGATCCGACCCCTCGTTTCGCGACCATCCGAACGTCTCCCGACGGTCCGGCTCCTAAGAGGGTTGTGCCGCCCGGGCGCCCCGGGCGGCGTCCGCACGGACCCGGACGACGATCGACCGGGTCGCCGGGAGGGGGATCCCCTTCGTCTCCCCGAGGCGGAGGATCTCGCCCGAGATCGCCTCGATCTCGGTCGGTCGCCCCCGGTCGATATCCTGCAGCATGCTCGAGCGGTTCTCGGCCGTGGCCCGCACGATCCGGTCGAAGTCTGAAAGCGCCTCCTCCTGCGAGGGGCCGAGGCCAAGGGCCGACGCGACCGAGAGCGCCTCGGTGAGAAGCCGGAGCGCCTCCTCGCGCAGCGGTCCGGAGGCGAGCCGGCCGTTCGGAACGCGATGGACCGCGGTGATCGGGTTGATCGCCGCGTTGACGATCGCCTTCCGCCAGACCTCCCGGTCGATCGATCCGACCGTGCGCACGGTGAAACCCGCCGAACGGAACAGATCCGCGAATCGCTGGGACCCGTCCGGCGCCGGCTCCCCCCCGGGTGCCGGGAGGATCACTTCGCCGGTCCCCGCCGCTCGGATCACCCCGGGACCGATCCAGGTCGCGGGAACGGAGTGCACGGCGCGGACGATCGAGTTCCCGGGATCGGGCCAGCCAGCGGCTCCGAGCGCGGCGATCGCCGTCGGCTCGACCCCGAGCCCGTTCTGCGGAAGCAGGGTCGGCAGGGGGGAGAGCGCCCGCCCGAGCTCCGACGCCGCGGCCGCAAGATCGAACGTCTTCACTGTGAGCAGCGCGAGGTCGGCCGCGAATCCGCGCGGGAGCTCCGTCGCCGCCTCGCAGTCGAACGTGCCGGCGCCCGCCCCGTCGACCCGCAGGCCGTGGGTCCGGACCGCGGTGACGTGGGCCGGGCGCCCGATGAGCAGCACCCGATGGCCGGCCGCCCGGAATCGAGCGCCGAACAGCGAACCGACCGCGCCGGCGCCGAGTACGACTACCGTCACGGGGAGAGGTCAGCCGAGCTTGCGGACGAGTTCGGAGAGTCCGGGGGCGCGCCCCCAGTCCCTCTGGAGGAGGGTGAGGAGCCCGTCATAGTACCGGACCTGCTCGCGGGACTGCCGGACCTTGAGGCGGAGGTACTCTTCCTCCCGTTCGAGGCGGGCCAGTTCGGCGACGAGCTCGCGCCGGGTGGCGCGCAGCTCGCCGATCCGGTCAGAGAATCGGTCCGCGCGGGGCATTGCGCACCTGGATGGACGATGGCAGCTGGGCGAGGTCGGCGATCGAGTCGCCCAGCATCTTGAGGTGGGAGAGGTCGCGTTCGAGCTTCTTCAATCGGAGCTCGATCCGATGGCGGCGGTCTCGTACCTCCCCCAGGGATCGCTCGAGCAGCTCGGTGCGGCGACGCCACTTGTCCCGCTCCTGCATCCCCTGGAGGACCGAGTCGGCGTCCACCATCGGTGTCGCGGACGGCGGTCGGGGAGAATCAAGCTTTCGGCCGAGCGGCGAGGCCCCGCCGTCCAACGTTAAGAGCCCCGGGAAGTGCCTTCCCGGAGAACTCGACATGAGCGCACTCGGAAAGGTCGCCGTGCTCGGCGCCGGCAACATCGGGGGCTCGTTGGCCCAACGGCTCGCCGAGATGGACCTCGCCCGGGAGGTCGTGCTGATCGATATCGTCGACGGCCTGCCGCAGGGCAAGGCGCTCGATATCCAGCAGTCCGCCCCGATCCTCGGTTTCTCCACCCGCGTGACGGGAACGACCTCGCTCGACGCGATCGCCGGGGCCGATGTCGTGGTAGAGACGGCCGGTCTCGCGCGAAAGCCCGGGATGAGCCGCTCCGACCTGCTCGAAAAGAACGCGTCGATCGTCCGCGGACACGCCCAGGCGGTGCGGGCGAAGGCTCCCGGGGCCGTCTGCGTGATCGTCACGAACCCGGTGGACGTCATGACCTACTACTTTCGCGGCCAGTGCGGCCTGCCTCCGGCCCGGGTCTTCGGCGAATCAGGGACCCTCGACACGGCCCGGTTCCGCTGGTTCGTCGCCGAGGCCCTCTCGGTGGCTCCGCGGGACGTCACGGGCTTCGTGCTGGGTACGCACGGCGATACGATGGTCCCGATCCTCTCTCTGACGAGCGTCTCCGGGGTCCCTCTCACCCAGCTGTTGCCCGCCGACCGGCTCGCAGCGATCGTCGAGCGCACGCGGGGCGGCGGCGGCGAGATCGTCAACCTGCTCAAGAGCGGGAGCGCCTTCTACGCCCCGACCGCGAGCCAGGCAGAGCTCGTGGCCGCGATCGCGCGGGACGAGCACCGTCTCCTCTCCGCTGCCGCGCACCTCGACGGAGCGTTCGGCGAGCGTGACGTCTACATCGGTGTGCCGGCCGTCATCGGACGGGCCGGCATCGAGCGTGTCGTGGAGGTCGAACTGTCGGCCGACGAGCGGCGGGCGTTCGCCCAGAGCGTCGCCGCGGTTCGCTCCGACCTCGAGATCCTCGCGAAGCTGCCCGGGTGATCGGGAGAACGCGGGTGGGCGACGAACCCGAGGTGACGGTCCCCTCGCTCTCGGTCGAGATCAAGCGACGGCTCGCCACGCTCCGCATGACGACCGACTCGAAGGAGCACGCTCACATCACCGTCACCCCGGCGATCTGCGAGAAATGCCCGCACTCGTTCTGCACGATCGCCTGCCCCGCGAAGTGCTACGAGCGGATCGACGGTCGGCTCGTCTTCCGCTACGAGGATTGCATCGAGTGCGGGGCGTGCGACATCGCGTGCGACCAGGGATCGGTGCACTGGTCGTATCCGCGCGGGCCGTACGGGATCCGCTACGCCTTCGGTTGATGCGGGCCGCCGCTCCGGAACGCCCCGGCGCCGCCCGGCGGGTCCTGGGGACGCCGGACCACCTTCCATTGAAGGCGCAGGTTAAAGGGAGGAACGCGGGCTCGCGACCCCCGAGGTAGTCGAACGTCGCCCGCGGCTCCCGCCCCCGCCGGATCCCTGCTGTTTCCCTATCGAGTCCGGACGGGTCAGGAGGCGATCCTCCGGGAGGTCGCCGATACCGCGAGCCGCGGTGGCGCGCTCCTCGTGAACGCGCCGACCGGGTCCGGCAAGACGGTCGCCACGCTCGCCCCGCTGCTCGAGCATACCGAGGCGAGCGGTCACCGGATACTCTACCTCGTCCGCACCCACGCGCAGGAGATCCAGGTGCTCCGGGAGGCCCGGGCGATCGCCCATCGACTCGAGCGTCCCCTGCTGGCGATCGGCCTTCAGGGCCGGGCCCGGCGGTGCTTCCTGCTCGAGAACGTCGCCGAGGTGAAGGGCGCGACCGCCGAGGAGCATGGGAAGCTGTGCGCCGATCGCAAGCGGACGACCGAGCGGGCGATCCGGGGAGAAGCTCCCGCGACCCCTCCGCCCGAGCTCCCCGAGGACGGCGAGATCGACCTCACGGACCTGGACGGGTGCCCGTACTATGCCCGGGTGCTCCAGACGGACATCGACACGATGGTCGAGCGGTTCAGTACGAAGCTCCCGACCCCGTCGGAGTTCGACCAGGCGTGCCGGGACGAGAACCTCTGCGCGTACGAGCTCGCGAAGCGGCTCGCTCCGAGGGCCAAGCTGGTCACGGCCCCGTATGCGTTCTTCTTCCACCCGCACATCCGCCGTTCCCTGCTCCAATGGATGAACGCCGAGCTCGGCGACATCGACCTCGTCGTCGACGAAGCCCACAACCTCCCCGACCACCTGCGGGAGCTGAACACCGTCTCCCTGCCGCAGGAGTCGGTCCGGCGGGCTCGGGCCGAGGTGGCGGACCGGGGGGACTTCCAGCTGCCGGACGGACCGAGCGCGACGCGGTTCTTGGACCTCGTCGGCGCCGCCGTCGAGGAGCTCGTGCAGGCGCTCGCCCGGGAGGACGACGCGATCCTCCCGCCCAACGTCTTCGAGGATGCGCTCCTGACGGCGATCGGCGGCACGACCCACCGGCTCGACACCTGGCTCGGTGCCCTCGCCACTTGGGGCGAGAACCTTCGGGACGAACGGCGGCGCGAGCGCCACCTGCCGCGCTCCTGGGTCCACACGGTGGCGTTGACGCTCCTCTCCTGGCCCCAGCTCGACGGTCCCGGGTACGCGAAGGTCGCGACCCGACTGCCGCGCCCGGCGCTCGAGGCGTACGCCCTGGACGCCTCGGTCCCGGCCGAACCGATCCGCCACTGCCACCTGTCGATCCACCTCTCGGGCACGCTCGCGCCCCTCGACGAGTACCGGGAGTCGCTCGGGCTCGGGCCGGAGGCGCGCAAGCTCGACGTCCCATCGCACTTCCCTCCCGAGAACCGTCGATTCCTCTTCGACCGCTCGGTGACGACCCAGTTCGAGGAGCTCCGCAGCGACCCCCGGGCGATCCCGCGGCTCGCGGACCGTCTGGCCGAGGTGCTCGAGTGCTTGCCGGTGAAGACGGCGGTGTTCTTCCCCAGCTTCGATCTGTTGCGCAAGGTCCTCGACGCCGGCCTTCAGTCGCAGCTCCCCGGGAATGTCTTCATCGAGCAGCCGAAGGTTCCGACGCGGGACCTCTGGCGCTCGATCGAGGGGTGGAAGAAGGATCCGGACGGCACCGTCCTGCTCGGCGTCGCCGGGGGCCGCCTCGCGGAGGGGATCGATTACCCGGACGATGAGCTCGAGGCGGTCGTGATCGTCGGGGTCCCGTACCCGCGGCCGACCGCAAAGCGCCAGGCGCTCGAACGGTACCTCGACCGCGGCACCGGTCGGGGGTTCGAGTTCGCGATCCGGGCCCCGGCCCAGCGGGCGATCCTGCAGGCGTGCGGCCGGATGATCCGCTCCGAGCACGACCGCGGACTGGCGATCATCCTCGACCGCCGGGCCGCGCAGTTCTCCGATTTCCTTCCGGGACTGGAGCCGATCGACGACCTCCCCGCCACCGCGCGGGCGTTCTACGGCCGCCGCGCGCGCTGGTCCCGCACCCCCGGCGCGGCCGCCGGTGCGACCACCGGCACCGACTCCGGGCCCGCCGCTCCGAAGCCCTAATCCCTCCACCGAGGGTGGAGCGTCCCGTGATCATCACGCGGACGCCGTTGCGCGTCAGCTTCGCGGGCGGCGGCACCGACCTTCCGTCGTTCTACCGAGAGTTCGACGGCGGCGCGGTGACGAGCGCCGCGATCGACCGGTACATCCACGTCCTCGTCAACCCGAACTTCGACAAGTCGATCCGGGTCGCCTACTCGAAGACGGAGAACGTCGATCGGCTCGACGAGCTCCAGCACGAGCTCGTCCGGGAGGCGATGCGGCTCACCGGCGTCCACGAGGCGCTCGAGATCCATACGATCGCCGATATACCGGGCGAGGGGACGGGGCTCGGCTCCTCCTCCTCGGTGACGGTCGGCCTGCTGAACGCGCTCTACGCCTACCGGGGGATCCTGAAAGGACCGGCGGAGCTCGCGGAGGAGGCGTGCCGGATCGAGATCGATCTGCTGCACGGGGCGCTCGGAAAGCAGGACCAGTACATCGCGGCGTTCGGCGGTGTGGAGTATCTCGAATTCGCGCCCGACGGCACGGTGCGCGCCTCCCCGATCCCGCTCTCCACGAAGGACCGGCAGTCGCTCGGCGAGCACCTCTCGCTCTTCTATACGGGAAAGACCCGACGGGGGGAAGGGATCCTGAAGGACCAGAGCGACCGCACGCAGGCGAACCGGGACGCGCTGGTGCGGATGCGGACCCTCGCGGGGGAAGCCCGCACGGCGATCGTCACCCGGGACGTCGGCCGTCTCGGGGCGATCCTCGACGAAGGGTGGCAGCTCAAGCGTACCCTGAGCGCTGGGATCAGCAACGAAGCGATCGACGACCGGTACGCCCGGGCGAAGGCGGCCGGCGCCTGGGGCGGGAAGATCACCGGGGCCGGCGGCGGCGGCTTCTTGCTCCTCGTCCACCCCCCGGAACGTAGCCGTCAAATAGCGGACGCCCTCTCGCCGATGCAGCGCCTTCCCGTGGGGATCTCCTCCGAAGGTTCGCGCATCCTCTTCGTGGGTCGATGACAGGACTCGAGGGTCTCGAAGCGTACGTCCGCACCTACATCGCGGAGACGAAGTCCGCCCTCCACGAGCCGTACCTCTTCGAGGCGATGCGCCGGATCGTCCCGATGCTCCTCAAGGCCCGGGCCGACGACCGGACGATCTACTTCTTCGGGAACGGCGGGAGCGCTTCCACCGCCTCCCACTTCGTGGTCGATATCGGCAAGGCGACGATCCGCGGGGACGGCAAGCGGTTCCGGTGCGTGGCGCTGGTCGATAACGTGGAGAGCGTCACCGCCTGGGCGAACGACGCCGACTATTCGAAGGTCTTCTCCGAGCAGCTGAAGGGGCTCGCCCATCCGGGCGACGTCGCGTTCGGGATCTCGGGGAGCGGCAACTCGCCGAACGTGCTCGAGGCGGTGCGGGTCGCCCGGGCACTCGGCCTCGCGACCGTCGGCCTCACGGGAATGGGCGGCGGGAAGATCCGGGAGCTGGTCGACGTGCCGCTGGTCGTCCCGTCGAACAGCATGCAGCACATCGAGGACATCCACCTGCTGATCTGCCACCTTCTCACCGCGTACCTGCGCGACGAGCAGCCGTCGACCGAACGATGAGCGTCCGCGTCCGGGACTACATGGTGCTCGAGGTCGAGCACTTCCGGGCGACGACGACCGTCGGCGAGGCGATCGAGCGGCTCACCCGGAGCCGCCACCACGGATTTCCGGTCACGGACGCGGGCGGGACGCTCGTCGGGTTCGTGAGCGCCAAGGAGCTGCTCCGCCATGCGGACGACCGGGAGACGCCGCTCTCGAAGGTGATCCGCCCGGGGACGTACACCGCGAGCCCCGAGACGGGCCTCGATGACGCCGCGCGGATCATGTTCCGCTTCGGTCTCCGGGACCTGCCGATCATCGACGAGCGCGGGAAGCTGTGCGGGGTCCTCTCGAACCTCGACATCGTGCGCTCGCACTTCGAGCGGGCCTCCCCCGTGAAGGCCGACATGCTGAAGCGCCTGCTCACCGAGCGCTACGGGGCCGCGTTCTCCTTCCACCGCGGCCTCGTCCCGATCGACCGGCTGACCCCGACCCAGTGGAAGGTCTTCGAGGACGAGCTCGAGGGGCGGCGCTACGAGCTCGAGCGGGGGTTCGCGGAGCCGGTGCTGGTCGTTCAGAAGGGGGAGACCTGGCTCCTGGTCGACGGTCACCACCGGGCGCTCGCCGCCCGCGAGATGGGGCTCGCCCAGCTCCAGGCGTTCATTCTGACGTGCGACCGGCCCGAGGAGTTCGCGCGCCAGGAGACGGGGTTCGAGCGGGTCGCAGCGGAGCACGGCCTGCGCACCGTCTCCGACATCGAGATCGATCGGGCGGCGCACCACCCGCTCATCGAGGTAACGACGCAGCTCCTGCGCCGGTTCGAGACAGGCGCCGACCGGGCCGATCGCTCCGTGTGACCCGTCCGCGGGGCTGGTTCGGGCCCCTCGGCGAGAGCCCCCGATCGAGCAGCGTCGGGGACAGCGACCGTCCCGTTCGCAAGGGTTAAACCCACCCCCGTCTCGGCGACCGCGGGACCCCCCATGGCCCGTAACATCCAGGTCGAGCCGCTGCGCGCCGTCCACATCGAAGACCAGGCGATCGAGCTCGTCGAGCGCAAGGGGCTCGGGCACCCGGATTCGATCGCGGACGGGGTCTCGGAGTCGGTGAGCCGGGCACTGTGCCGGCTGTACCTCGACGAGTTCGGCCGCATCCTGCACCACAACACCGACGAGACCCAGGTCGTCGGGGGCGCCTCGGAACCGAAGTTCGGTGGCGGCAAGGTCACCGCGCCGATCTACATGCTGCTCGTCGGCCGCGCGACCACCGAGGTGAACGGCGAGAAGCTGCCGTACCGCGACGTGGCGGTCGAAGCGGCACGCAAGTACGTCGCCTCCATCTGCTCGCACCTGGACGTCACCAAGCACGTGGAGTTCGACTGCCGCATCGGCCAGGGATCGGTCGACCTGCGGGGCGTCTTCGAGCAGAAGTCGGTCCTGTCGAACGATACGTCGTTCGGGGTCGGGTTCGCCCCCCTCTCCGACACCGAGCGTCTCGTCCTCGAGAGCGAGCGGTTCCTTACCCTGAAGCTCAAGAAGAAGCTCCCCGCGCTGGGGGAGGACGTGAAGGTGATGGGGTACCGGCAGGGGGAGAAGATCCGCCTGACGGTCGCCGCCGCCCTCGTCGACTCCGCGATCGATGGTCCGGACGAGTACCGGTCGGTCTGCGACGAGATCCACGACAAGCTCGCGGACCAGGCCGCGAAGCTGACCGGCCGGGAGGTCGCGATCGACGTCAACACCGCCGACGACCCCGAGCTGGGCCGATACTATCTCACCGTCACCGGCTGCTCGATGGAGGCCGGGGACGACGGCTCGGTCGGGCGCGGCAACCGCGCGAACGGCCTGATCACGCCATGCCGCCCGATGAGCCTCGAGGCGACGGCGGGGAAGAACCCCGTCAACCACGTCGGGAAGATCTACAATCTGCTCTCGAACCTGATCGCGGCCGATATCGTCCAGGAGGCCGGTGGCGACGTCAAGGAGGTCCACGTGCGGATCCTCTCGCAGATCGGGAAACCGGTCGACCAGCCGCAGGTCGCGAGCCTGCAGATCCTCACCGCGGACGGCGTGAAGCTCGCCGCGGTCCGGGAGAAGGCGGAGTCGGTCACGCAGAGCTGGTTCGACCAGATCGACACCATCCCCCGACGCCTGCTGACCGGCAAGCTCTCCGTCTTCTGACGGAACGGGGGCGTGGCGCCCCTCGCGGTGACGCCGAGTCGCGGGCGGCAGTTCTGACGAACGGGCCGGGGCCTCGCTTCGCAGGATCCCAGGGTCCAAGACGCCTCGCCGGCGCAGGACGTCGAATTCGTAGCCCTCGGAGAGAGAGGGGTGGTCGGAGCGGCACGGTGCCGGCACCCTCTCGAGCGGCCGCTCGGCGCCGCATTCTAAATACTGCCCCCCGCCAATTCTAGCACTACCCAAGGGGCGGGGCCCGCTCGGGAGATTCCATGTCCGCCCTCACTTCCGACGAGATCTTCGGCATCGTCGTCGTGGTCGTCATCTCCGTAGCCCTCGCCGGGGTCGGTCTGATCCTCCTACGTCGCCTGCGGTTGCGGCGCGACCAGCTGCGGGGAGAGCTCAGCGGGCGGCGGGAGGCCGTGAGCGACCGGGCGTTCAACCGGATCGCGATGGCCCGTCGGGAGGCAGGCGTCCTCGCGACCCAGGGAACGGACGTTCCCCGGGCGCGGGAGCTCGTCGGCCAGGCGCAGGCGTCGTTCGATGCCCGGCAATTCGACCGAGCCTACGAGCTCGCCCAATCGGCCCACGAGACGCTCGTCGCGGCCCGCCAGCGTCCTCCCCCGCCGCTCGCCACCTCTCCCCCGGCGATTCCAGGCCCCGTACCGAGGCCGCCGCCGTCCTCCCCTTCCGTCTCCGCGGCCCCAGCGAGCACGGTTCCGTCCGCGAAGATCCCTCCGCACCGGGTGGAGTCCCAGTTCCAGCTCCGGCTCCTGGGCGACGAGGTCGCCCGGGGAGAGGCGGACCCGAAACTGTCCGGCCGGGCCAAGCGCGCTAAGGTCCTCCTCGGGCAGGCCCAGCAGGCGTTCGACCGCGGCGACTACGCCGAATCGTTCCGGCTCGCTCTCAAAGGTCGTCGGGAAGCGGGTGGTTCGGTCGAGACGCTCGCGCCCCCTCCGTCCACGGGGACCGCGACGGACCTCACTGGCGGAGCCGAGGGGGGGCGACCGACCGACCCCGCGCAAACCGCCGCCGCGTTCGCCTCCTCCGACCGGTGCCCGAACTGCGGGCATCCGAGCCGGTCCGAGGACGCCTTCTGCCGAGGGTGCGGGACGCCCCGGAAAGGGTCGACCTGCCCGCAGTGCGGGGCGGAGCGCCTACCCACGGACGTGTTCTGCGCGAAGTGCGGCGCGTCATTCAGCTAACGCCGAGGGACGGACCCGCGACCGTAGGCCCCGCCGGGGCCGACGGGGGATCGAGTCAGAGCCAGGCGTCCAGGCGACGTTGGGTCCGAGCCTCGTGGAGCACGGCGCTCGCGGTCAGCCACCGGTCCACCGGGATCGCGAAGGTCGACCGGATACGGTCGGTCAGCTCGCCGAGGCTGGCAAGGCGCTCGGGAGGAGACCGAAGGGCACTGCGGACATGCTCTCGAACGTTCCAGACCCCGAGCGGGAGGATCTCCCCCGGGTGCACCTCGCGCAGGACGACGATCCCGGCCTGCCGACCGCGACGCATCAGCGCCTCGCTGACCGCGAGCCGGGCCGCATAGTAGCAGCCGCCGATGGAGGCGTACGTCGTCCGTCCCTCGTTCCCCTCGTGGTCCCCGATCATGACGATCGCGCTGGGGCTCGGGTTCCATAGTGTGTTGGGATACCACGCCTCGATCGACTCGTAGCGGTAGGCGCCCGGCAACAGCGCGATCAACCAACGGTTGTCGAGGGCGGTGAGGCGGTGGAGCTCGATCTCAGAGAGCTCGGGCAACTGCCGCATCCGCTTCACGTTCTCCTTCGAAATGAGGTCGTCGACCGCGGTGATGCTCCACCGGGTCGGGACGAGCTTTCGGCGTCCCCGCCGGCCGAGCGTCCCGACGCTGAACGCCCGCTGGATCCGGCTGACCCGGACCCCTCGGCCGTACAGCTCCTGGACAGCGACTCGAGCGTTGGCGTGCACGTCGGACGATAGCCGATCCAGGTGGGGGTCGAGGCGGCGAACGTCCAAGCGGATCCGCTCGATCGGGGCGGACGGTCCGAACGGCGGCGACGTGTCCGAGAGGGCGAGATGCCCACGCGGAGGACGGCGGAACGTCGCTTCCGATTCGACCGACCCCTCGGCCAGCCCGAGGAGCTGCAGCTCCTCGAGCCACCTACTCGGCCGCTCCGCGTCGGTCACGCGGAGCCGGAACGTCCCACGGATGAGCCCGGTGCGGAAGCCCACGACCTCTTCGACCGAACGGCCCACCCATTCCTCGGGGGTGTCGAGGAGCTCCGTGGATCCGTGCTCGGGACTCAGGAGCGGTCCGGCGGAGACGCTGGGATAGCCGAACCGGCCCACGAACAGGCCGGGGGGCGAGCTCCCGTCGAGCTCCGTTCCGGGGACCATCGGGAGCGTCCGCTCGAACGCCCGGTACTTGACCATGATGGGGCAGACCGGCTTGCCGCAGAGCAGCTGGGCGGACCGGCAGCGCAGGCAGAGGCTGGGGTCCTCACGGAGACCGGGAATGCTCCAGGTGAGCGAGTCCATCGGCGCGACGCCGAGGAGGGGTGGAGCGGACGGGGCGGTTGGTCGCACGGAATGCGGTACCCGATCGGGCATGTAGTGTCACCCCGTAAGGTGATGAAACGCCCTCTCAGCAACGGGTCCGCCGAGCGGGTGGCAATACTCCGGCGGCCCCGCGCTGTGCGCTGGGGGGCCGCCGGGCCGGTCGCTACTGTTCGGCGTGGTTCACAAGGCCCGGGCGATGTCGATCGCCCGCACCCAGGGTCGCTGCTCCACGGCCAGCGCTGACACTGCCGGACTGTGGGGGTGGCCCGACGCCGTGAACGTTACGCTGACCCCGATCGCCACTCCGGCGACAGCGATCCGCCCGGAACCGGGCGCGGCGGTATAGCCCGCCACATGGTGGACCGTGTAACTGTGCGTCCCGTTCGTCAGGTAGAGGACCACCATCGTCGTCGTGGAGGTCACGGTCTGGCCGCTGGAGGTGACGCTCCAGGAGGTGCTTGCCGGGAGGCCGCTCTCGGTGAACGTCACCTTCGAGGAGAACTTCACCTGGAACGTCTCGCCGTGGACGAGGGCCGTCGATCCGCTCGCGCTGACCGAGACTCCGCTCAGCGTCACGAGCGTCGTGAAGGTTCCGATCGACCGCACGGAGTAGGAGTACGTCCCCGGGGTCAGGTGCGCCAGGACGATCTTGGCCGTAGAGGAGCAGCCGATCCCCGACACGCACCAGTGCGTGCCCGCGGCGAGGCCGGTCTCCTTGAACGTGATCGAGTACGTCGCCCCGTGCACGAACGTCACGGACTTCGATACGCTCGCTCCGTTCACGGTGATCGTCCCCTCCGGCGCCAGTCCGGTCACGCGGAAGGCCCCGTTGCTGTGGATCAGGTAGTCGTAGGTCCCGTTCGGCACATCGAGAACGATGAACTCGCGCCCCGCCAGGGTCGTAGCGGTCGTCCCATCGAAGACGAGCGTCCACGTCTTCCCCGCCGGGAGGCCGGTCTCGGTGAACAGCACGTCGTAGGTCACTTCGAGGTAGGTTACCCCGATATTCGCCGCGGCGCCGTGGACGGTCACCGATCCCGGGGTGTAGATCGCCTGATAGCCCGGGACCGGACCGACGTAGTATGTGTAGGTCCCGTTCGGCAGCATGAACTCGATCGAGCTTCCTGTCGAACTGAGCGTCGTCGCGCCGATTCTCACGCTCCAGCTCGTGCCCCCAGGCAGGCCCGTCTCATAGAACGTCACCGGGTAGAGCCCGGCGGTAAAGGCGATGGCCACCGACTCGGGAGCGCCGTTCACCAGGACCGACCCGGAGGAGGGGGTCGGGCCGTATCCCGGCACGAGGTCCACATGGTAGCCGTAGGTGCCGTTCGGCTCCGCGAAGACGATCGTCGCGCCCGTGGAGGTCAGGGTGTCGCCGTTCAGCGTCACCGACCAGGACGTCCCGCCGGGAAGCCCAGACTCGGTGAACGTCACCGAGTATGTCACCTGAGAGAAGACGAGCGTCGGCTCCGTGACCGAGGCACCGTTCACGGTGACCATTCCGCCGTACGGGAGGATCGACTGGTAGTAGCCCGTCACGCCGGTGATCGTGTAGCTGTACGTCCCGTTCGCTAGCGTGAACGCGAGCGAGTCCGTCCCGCCGTTCGTCGTGAGCTGCTCCGTGTCCCCGTTGACCGTCACTTGGAACGTCTCTCCCGAGGCGAGGCCGCTCTCGGAGAACGTCACGATGTACGTGACCGTGGCGAAGTCGATCGCTACCGAGGTGCTGCCCCCATTCACCGTCAGCGAGCCCGAGTTCGGGATCGCGCTGTAGCCCGCGACATCGCCGATCGTGTAGCTGAAAGTACCGTTCGGCTCCGTGAATTCGATGAACGTCCCTTCCGTGCTGATCGTGTTACCGTTCAGCGTCACGGACCACATCGTTCCGAGCGCAAGGCCCGACTCGCTGAACGTGACCGCGTAGCTGACCTGGCTGTAAACGAGGGTCGGTTCGATGACGGTTGCGCCGCTGACCGTGACACTGCCGCTCGAGGGAAGCGTCGACTGGGTGTAGCCGGCGATCTCCGCGATCGAGTAGGCGTAGGAGCCGTTCGGCACTACGAAGCTCAGCGAATCGGTCGCGCCGTCGGTCGTGAGTGACTGGGTCGTCCCGTTCAACGTGACGCTGAATGTCTCCCCCGACGGTACCCCGCTCTCCGAGAAGACAACCGAGTACGTCACCTGCGTGAAGACGACCGAGACCGAGACATCGGCCCCGTTCACCGTCAAGGAACCGGATGGAACGGCGGGGGCAAACCCTGCCACTCCGCCGACCGTGTAGCCGAATGTCCCGTTCGGTTCCGAGAACAGGATCGACGACTCCATCGAACTCTCCGGGTTCCCGTTCAGAGTGATCGACCACGGCGTGGTAGCGGGCAGGCCGCTCTCGCTGAACGTCACCGAGTAGGTTACCTGAGTGTAGGCGAGCGTCGGTTCCGTCACGGCGGTCCCATCGACCGTGAGCATGCCGCTGAACGGCAGGGTCGCCTGGGTCCATCCGGAGATGCTGGCGATCGTGTACGAGTAGGTCCCGTTCGCGTCCGTGAACGCGAGCGTGTCGGTCCCGCCATCCGTCAGCGTCGACTCCGGGACGCCATTGAGCATCACCTGGAACGTTTCGCCCGACGGTAGTCCGCTCTCTGAGAAGCTGATGGTGTAGGTCACGGGGGTGAAGGTAACGCCCACCGAGACGCTCGCGCCGTTGACCGTCACGGAGCCGGACGTCGGGCTGGCCTGATAGCCCGCTACAGGAGAGACGGTGTACGAGAACGTGCCGTTCGCCTCCGAGAATCCGATGCTCGTGCCGGTCGCGCTCTGCTCGTTGCTGTTCAGCGTCACCGACCAGCTCGTGCCCGACGGAAGGCCGGACTCTGTGAACGATGCCGTGTAGGTCGTCTGGGCGAACACGATCGGTACGCTGTGCGCCGCGCCGTCAACGGTGGCGGTGCCGGTGCTCGTCGTATGGTAGCCGGGTACTGCACCGATCCCGTAGGCGTAGGCGCCGTTCGGCACCTCGGTGAACGTCACCGTCGCGGTCGTCGACGACTCGGTGACGCCGAGGATCGTCACGTGCCAGGAGGTCCCGCCGGGCAGACCGCTCTCCGTGAACGTCAGCGTGAACCCCGGGAGCGCCACGTAGTCGCCCCCGCTCGTCATGCCATGCTCGTCCGCGCCGTACCCGGGAGGGAAGATGCTCGCGTAGCTGGTGTAGTCCACGACGTTGGTGAACGGCGTGGTCGTCGCCGGGTTCAGGGAGTTGCCGTAGTTCCAGTACTCGTTGCCGCCCTGGAACGGCTGGGCGCCGAGGATGCTTCCGGTCAGCGAGAAGCCGTTGACGGTCGAGGAGGCCGCGGCCGATTCTTCCGAGATGTTCCAGGTATCGTGGTACGCGACTGGTCCGATCTCGGTGTAGGGGTCCCATACCATGAACGGAACGGGGTTGTCGACCTGGAAGTTGTTGTTGTAGATCAGGTCGCCGTTCTCTGCCTCGGCGATCCCCGCGTACGTGCCGGGCGTTGCCTTCGTGGCGGTCGAAGGGTCGTTGAAGGTGTTCCCCCAGACGACGTTCCCTGTCCCCCCGTAGAACATCAGGAGGTCGGGCGAGATGTAGCTCGAGGCGGCCTTGATGGCGACGAAGTTGTTGTCGTAGACGAGGTCGTGCGTCGAGTCCCAGATCATCAGGTTCGCCTGAGGGATCGGGTTCTGCGCGGCGACCGAGCCAATCAGGCTTTCCATGTCCTCCCAGCCGTTGATGTCCGCCGCGTTCGAGACGGTCACGTACTCGGTGCGGTACAGCTGGTTCTGGAGGTAGAGGCCGGTCGACCCGACGTAGAACGTCACCTCCGAGTGGACGTTCACGTAGGCCGTGGTTCCCGACAGCAGGACCCCGGCGTAGGACGGGAAGTCGTAGTCGTCCTTCGTGTTGAAGATCGTGTTGAGCGGGTTACCGGTTCCCGAGGTCGGGTTGTTGAACAGCGTGTACTGGCTCCCCACCGTCCCCGAGCCGCTCGATGAGATCCCGGCCAGTTGAGCGTTCGAGAACGCCCACAACGGCGTGTAGACCCCGTTGCTCGTGGCGTACGGCAGGGTGGCGGACAGAGTGAACGGAGTGCCGGCCGTGATCGTGATCGTGCCCGTCTGCTCGGTATAGTCCGACAGCATCGCCTCCCACTTGTACGTGCCCGGCATGAGATACCAGGTTGGCACGTCGGGCGCCCAGCTGTACGTCGCCGTCGGGGTGGCGACGGACGTGTCCTCGAAGAAGACGAAGATGTACGGTTGAGCGGAGAGCGTCAACGGCGAGCCGGAGACTTGGACCGCGTTGGTCACCGCCACCGCCCCCGCACTGATACCCGCCTGACTGGAATATCCCCAGAGGGCGTGAAGGTTGAACGGACCGGCGTTGAACGTCGCCGTCGTACCGTAGAACCCGATGTTCATTCCGATCCCGCACTCCCCGGTTTGGCTGCCGAAGTTGAGAGCGGCCGGAACCGACGAGTAGGTGGGCGAGGGGGTTGGCGTGCAGGTGCTCGGGGTCGAGGACGTCGCCTTGGTGCAGTCCGGGACGTAGTAGAGGTTCGCCGTGCCGTTGGCGCTGAGCACGTTTTGGTTGGCGCCGTCGTAGGCGCCGATCCCAAAGTCGAGCTCCCAGTCGTTGAGGATCCCGATCGTTCCCTTCTTGCCGCCGCTCGCCTCAAACCCAGCGACGCGGGTATTGGAGGGGTCGAAGAGGGAACTCTTCCCGGAGTGGAAAGTCAACCAGTCGAACGTCCCTGACGCCTGCTGGTGTGTGACCGAGTCGCTGAAGGTGTAGTTGTAGAACAGTGTCTGGTCGCCTTTGTAGTCGGCCGTCCCGGTCGCCGGGTTCGAGCAGGTCGACGAGCTCGCGACCGAGCTATCGGACGTGCAGATGAATGGGTTGTAGAGCGATGTGTTGAGGTACATTTGGACGGAGTACGGAGCCGGGGCATAGAACGTCGGGCCGGCACCGATATAGAGCTCGCCGCCGTAATTGATGTCGCTCGTGTCGTTGGCCACGACCGTGCCGGTACCGCTCGCCGGGAACGACTCCGAGGTCGACGTAAAGTTCCACGTATTGTCGACCAGAGTCAAGGTGTCGGTGAGACTCTGGTAGCTCACGACGTTCTGCGCCCAGATGGCGATCGGGTCGGAAGAGATTGCGTCCACGCCCTCGAGGCTCAAGTTGAGCAGGACGGCGTTCAGCTGGCCACCCCACTGGTCGGGGTTGTCGGTGTCGAGGTAGAGAGTGGAGAGGTTCTGGACATTCAGAGAACCCTCGAGGCTCGAAGTGTCGAGAACCGTAGCGACCTTCGCACCCGAAACGTCCGATCCGCTCTGGCCGTAGTAGGCGATGCCGGACGGAGCCGGGGGCGCGCTGTATCCGGCGGTGATGGGGGCCTCCGTGTCGAGCGCGTACTCCGGGCCGGGAACGAGTTGACCGTTGATGTACCCCGCGGGATCGGACGACGGGAGATAGATCATTCCAGGCTTGACGCCCTTCGATTCCAGACTCTGGGCGATCGAGGCATAGCGCGCCGAGTTCGACGCGATTTCGCTTTCGAGTGCCGCCGCCGCACCCGTATTGGCAGGGGCGGACGCCGTCGGAGCGCCCGTCGAAAGGCTCACGGAGACGGCTGACGACGCCGTCGCCGAGTGAGCCGGGACGGCCGAAGTCACCGCCGCGAGCGAAGAAAAGACCATGACCGCCATCAAGGCGATTGCCACCCACATCACGCGCTTCCCCTGCGTCATTCGGTATCCCTACCTTGGTTCCACCATACCCGATTGGACGGTGGAGAGGGAACGACGGGCGTCCGAACCGAGACAGGTACGCGACGGCGGATTGCGCGCCCTTGCTCGTCCCATCATGGAGCGCCCGGAGCTAGGCGCCGCAAAGGCCCGTTCGCTACATAACGGCGAGTCGAGGGCCGGCCTCCCGGTACCATTGGAACGAATGTTCCCGGGGTAGGTGGCTCCGACCCCTTGGTTCGCCCGTTCGATCTCGGCGTTCGAGCGCACGTTCAAATAGCGCAGGGGGGTGAGCGACCCCCGTCTGGGACTGTGGGGTAGCTTGGTCCATCCTTCGGGGTTCGGGACTCCGAGACGCCAGTTCAAATCTGGCCAGTCCCATTCGCGTCCGGTCCGAACCCCTGCGCCGCGCCGGCGCGGCCGTTCGGGGCCTACTTGAATCCCTGCACGAGCGATCGCACCGCCGAGCCGCCGTGTTGCAGCACCGGCCCCCCGTGGTAGATCATCAGCGAGTCGATCGAGAGCTGGCTCATCCGGCGGGCCGACACCTGCGCGGTGCCGATATGATGGGAGTACTCGGGCGGCGTCAGCGTCACCTTCTCGCCGTTGCCGAAGAAGAGATCCCCGGAGAAGAGGATCTTTCGTTCGGGCTGGTAGTACGAGGTGTGCCCCGGGGTGTGCCCCGGAGTATGGTAGGCGATCAGGCCCCCTCCGGCGTCGACCGTGTCCCCGTCCTTCAACCGCTCGTCGACCGTGAACCCTTCCGCCGGCGGGCTCCCGGGCCCGTCATACTTCGGGTCGTTCGCGATGAAGGCAGCCTCGAGCCAGTGGGCGAACGTTCGCGCGTGCGTCTGGGCGGCGACCGCCTTCAGCGAGCCGGTGTGGTCCCGGTGGAGGTGCGTGAGGAGCACGTGCTTCACCGCGGTCGGCTCCACCTTGATCTTCGCGAGGTAGGCGAAGATCGCCGCGTGGGCCCCCGGAAGACCGGTGTCGATCAACGTCCAGCTCGGGCCCTTGTCCTTGACGAGATACACGTGGGTCGAAAAGTCGGGTGACGGGTCCACGCCTTCCACCTGATGCACGCCGGGGAGAATCTCCGCCATTCGCAACGCCGGGCGGGCGAGGCGGCGCGGGGTTAAATTCCGTTCGCCCGCCGGAGCGACACAGGAGATGGGGCGAGTCCTGTCAGGGGGCGGCTGGCGCGCGCGCCCACGCACTCCCGAGGTCGAACACCGACCGGCGGACCGCCGCTTCCTCAAGGCCTCCGAAGTCGAAGATGCCGAGTAGCTCGTCGACCCCGATCGCCGCCAACGCCCGGAGCTCCCGGACGACCTCGGCCGGGGAGCCGAACGCCGCGAACCCGCTCCGCTCGATCCCTTCCGGGGTCGAGCCGGTCGGATCTCGCTCCGCTTTCTGCAGGTAGAACTTCGATTGCGTGAGACGGCGGCTCTCCAGATACCTCCGGAGCGCCGCGCGGGCGAGATCGGGGCGTTCCCCCGCATAGACATGGAGGGCAACGGCGACCTCGCCGGCCGATCCGGGCCGCAGGTGAGCGCGATATTCCCGGATCTCGTCGGCGAGCTCGGTCCGGTCGGCGACGGTCGCGTACGGGATCAGGGCGACGGAGAGACCCCGCCGTGCGACGTGCGCGAGCGCCTCGCGTCGCTGGACGGCGACCCAGAGGGGAGGGTGCGGGCGCTGGACCGGAAACACGTTCAGGCGTACGGGCGGGGACCCAGGTCCGGCCGCATGTACCTCCCGACCGTCGAAGGCGGCGAGGAGAAAGTCGAGGCTCGAGTCGAACCGGTCGCGTTTGGAGGCGGGGTCGATCCCGAACCCCTCGAACTCGAGCGGGATGTAGCCGCTCCCGACCCCGAGGTTGAGCCGGCCACCCAGCAACCGGTCGAGGGTCGCATACTCTTCTGCGACGTCGATCGGTCGATGGAACGGCAGCACGCTCACCATCGAGCCGAGCCGCAGGCGATGGGTGACGCCGCCGCAGGCCGCGAGCACCACCGCGGGGGACGGGCAGACGCCGCCCGGATGGAAGTGGTGCTCGGCGACCCAAAGGGCCGAAAGTCCCGCCTCTTCGGCCGTGCGGGCGAGCCGGACGACCTCGAGGAGCCGGTCCGCCGCACGGGGTTCCTCGGCGTACGCGTCGGCGACCGTGAACGCGCTCAGCCGCACGCCGCTCGCGACGGGGGTCGCCTACAAGGGGTTTCCGTGAGCGCCGATACCTCGAAGTGGCACCAGGAATCTCGGGAGGCCGGATGGAGTTCGAAGGGATCCGTGTAAGTGCGGGGCGCGCGAGAGGACCGGCCCATCTTGCTCCCCACCCCTTGGACGGCGGGACCGGGCCGTCGGGGAGTGTGCTGATCGTCGCCACGAATTGGTGGCCCCCGGCATCGTTTCGCCCGCCCGCCGTTTCGGGGATCGTCCTGGACGGACTGGCCCCCCTTCGCGTAGGTGCCCCGTCGGTCCCGGTGGTCGCGGACCTCCCGAGCGACCTGTTCCGGGAGGGGGAGATCGTCGAGATTGACGGGGACCGCGGCTCGGCGAGCGTGCCGGGTCTGCGTCGCGTCGATGTCGTGACGGCGTTCCTGGAGCGGTCGGACGGCAAGGTCCTCCTCCTTCGGCGATCCGAGCGTGTTGGGAGCTTCCGCGGCCGGTGGGCCGGTGTCTCAGGGTACCTTGAGGATCCCACCGCGGAACTCCAGGCGATCCGAGAGATCGCCGAGGAGACCGGGGTCGCGGCGAGCGACCTCTCCCTCGAGCGGACGGGGCGGTTCGTCTACGCCCGGAAAGGTGCCACGGTGTACGCCGTGCATCCGTTCCGATTCCGCACCCGCCGTTCCGACGTGCGACTCGATTGGGAGCACACCGAGAGCGAGTGGGTCGATCCGGCGGTATTCAGGGAGCGCTCGACCGTACCGAACCTCGAGCGGGCGTGGAAGGCGGTGGCGCCGCCGGTGGTCCAGAAAGGCTAACTTGGCGCGCTCTCCGTGGACCCTCGTGGGCTGGTAGATCAGTTCGGAAGATCGCCGGTTTTGCAAACCGGAGGTCTCGGGTTCAAATCCCGACCAGTCCATTTCGCCGACCGCCGGGTCGAACGACGCACGCGGCAGAGGACGACTGCAATCAACGCGTGAAGGAACGAGACCACCGGTCGGCGGGCCCGACTGACCTATACCGGCACGGATCCCGATCGGTCTGACTTGCGTTTCCAGATTCCTTCCCACTGGACCCACTGACCCGTCTTAGGAGGGGTCCGACGGGTCACAGCGCGGCGGAGCGGCAGCACCGAAACGAAACAATCCTCTACGAGCCCACGTATCTCCGGCGCACTGAAGAAATGTATGTCGAGCCCTCGCTTGGGTCCGGCCGTGTAGCGCACGGTGAAGCGACCATCCTCACCTAGCTCAAACACGTCGTGCGCGTACTCCGGCTCGGTCCCTGCGGCGTTCACCCTAACGCAGAACAGTCCGCCCGGCGCCACGCGGTCCCTGGCACGGAGGACCTCACGGTGGGTTGTTTCCTCGTTGCCGTGCTGCAAGACCTGGATTGCGATTACGACGGAGTATCGGGCGCCAGCGGGGAGAACGGAGAGGTCCCCGCAGACGTGACGGGAGGCACGTTCAGGAGCGCGCTCGGTGAGTTGCGCCAAAGCGGTCGGAGAAATGTCGAGCCCTACGAGATCCAGCCCTCCCGTCACGAGGGGAAGGTAGTTCCTCCCGTTTCCACATCCGATATACAGACCGACCGCTGAACCAAGTCCACAATCTTTCGCGGCCGACAGAATGTCCTTGACGAAGGGAACCGGGGGGTCATCGAGATATCGACGGTTCCGGTACTCCAACTCCCAGGATTCGGTGACGGAGGGATCTGTCACGGGATGGTCCGGAACGGCTGCATGAACTCCTCACGTGTTTGAACCTGTCGGAATCGTCGGCGACATTGATGACGCGAACTCAATCGGGGCCGCGCTGACTCCAAAAGGGGCGCGCGCGGTCGATGGAAGACCACCCAGCGCGCGGGCGTCCGCCTTCCGTCGGTAGAGCGGGTCTAAGCCCTTTGCCGAGGACCCTTCAACCTCAATTCCCCCCGAGAACCTGCCTAAGCGTAGAGGGACGCGCGATTCTGTTTTCACAGCCTCCCTCACTCCACAAGCTTAGGAGTCCCGACCAGTCCACTCCGCCGGTGAAACTCCCGTCGCGCGAGGTTCAGTTTCTTCAACTGTACCGGGATCGAGGGTGCACCGTCGTCGGCCGACGCGGAGGCCGTGTAGCCCACCGTGTCGGTGAAGATGATCGCGGCCACCTTTCGATCACTCCGTCGGTTGAATCATGGTCCTGTGGTCCGGGCTTGCGCTCTGCGGGAGTTGCGGATGCACCTCCCTGTGGCGCGCGGACGCCGATCCGTCCGGGTGCTCCGCGGGCGGCGCCGCGAGGGGGGACCGGTCCTGGTGCGGTCCGCATCGACTCGCGAGGCGCACGGGGGGACGTCCTCGCAGCGCCGCCCAAGCGGTGACGCTCACGGTACGAGCGTCATCGGGTACGCGGCCCGTGGGACGATTGGCGGGGGAAGAAGGGAAGGAAGGGGTTCGACCCGGTTCCGGAGCGAGCCTATTTCACACCAGGGGGCGGGGCGGCCGAGCCGCCTTCGCTCCACTCGGGGGACTCCGCCGCACCACCCGCGCCCGCCGGCGCGGTCGTCCCTTCGCTCCATCCCTTCGGGGGTGGGGAAGCGGGAGGCCGTCGCGCCCGTCCCATCAGGACGAGCGCCGCGGCCAGGAGCAGGAGGACGAGCGCCGCGAGGATCCCGATCACGAGCCACCCGCTCGTCCCCGAGATCCCCAGCAGCGGCTTCGCCGCCGGCGCCGGGACCGCGTGGAGGCCAAGGTCGAGCGTGGTAGTCTTCGCATCGATCACGGTGGTGTTGGTGTAGTAGGTGTAGTAGCCGGGGGCCGTGAGCACGACCGGGTAGGTCCCGGGCGCGAGCGTGATCGAGTACGATCCGTCGGCCTGTACGGTCACCGAATGCGTTCCGATGGTGAGGGTCCCCGAGGTCGGAAGCACCGTGCCCGAGACCGTTCCGTCGATCACGACGAACGTGACGCTGACGGTCGGGTCGGTGGGGAGCGTCCCGGTGCCGATCGCTGTGGTCGCGGCGTAGTTCTCCGCGTTCACCGACCAGTCGTACGCGCCTTGCACGGCTTCGATGGTGATCGTGCCGGTGCTGCCGGAGTAGCCGGTCGTCGTGCCGTTCTGGGTGAACTCGACCGTCCAGTTGGTGCCCGCGGGGAGGCCCGTCTCGGTGAAGGCGATCGACGACGGGGTCGGCGTGAAGGCGATCGTGACGCTCGCGTCGCTCGGGAGCGTCCCCGAGCCCGACGCGGGGCCTGCCGTGTAGTTGCCCGCGCTGACCGTGTAGGTGTAGGCGCCATCGACCGCGTCGATCGCGATCGACGCTCCGACGCTCGAGCCCGGGGTCGTCGTGGCGCCCTGGGTCAGCTCGACCGTCCACGTCATGCCGTCCGGTAGGCCCGTCTCGTCAAAGTGGATCGTCGTCGCCGCCGGCGAGAAGTCGACCGTGATCGGTCCGGTGTGCGGCAGCGAGCCCGAGCCGGACGGAACGCCCGGGACGTAGTCGGTCGCGCTGACCGTGTAACTGTACGCCCCGACGGTGCCGGCGAACGTCATCGAGGTGCCTATGCTCGTCTGCGTCTGCACGTCCGACCCCTGGGTGAGCACTACGGTCCACGCCGTGCCCGCCCCGAGGCCGCTCGCGTCGAAGGTGACCGATGCCACGGCCGCGAACACGATCGTGACGGTCTCGTTTGCGTCGAGGAAGAACGAGCCGGATGCCGGGGTGGCGACGTAGCCGGGGGCCACGACCCACCAGGAGTACGTGTAGCCCGAGAGCCCGTAGCCGAGGAGGTTCGAGGCGTTGTCGAGCGTCTGGGACCCGTTCCCGCCCTCGGGGGCGTCGGACGAGAAGAGGAGGCTCCACGCGTGGCCGATGGGCAGGCCGCTCTCGTCGAACGTGACGGAGTAGAGCGCCACGAACGTCACCGAGAAGGTGACGTTCCCGGTGACGTTGACGACTCCGCTCTGCTCTAGGGAGGCGTACTCGCCGTTGGCTTCTACTTCGTAAAAGTAGGTCCCGGCGGGGACGCTGAAGTTGAGCCAGCTGTCGTTCGATGCGTTGAAGTCGTAGTACGGGCCGCCCTCGAGGACCCCCTCCCAGCCCGTGCTCGCCGGCAGACCGCTCTCCTCGATCGAGACGGTGAACAGCGCCGAGAACACGAGGTCGACGGTCTCGTTGCCGAAGACGAACAAGAGTTCGGAGCCCGTATAGACGTAGCCGTTCGTCAGAGCGTACGCCGTCAGGTTGTACTCTCCCTCCGTCCAGCTCTCGTTCGCGTACGCGAGGTCGGTGTAGTTGTAGATCGTCCCGCCGTCGGACGCCTCGACCACCGGGCTCCAGGTCGTGCCACCGGGGAGCCCGATCTCGTCGAACGTGACGACGTAGAGCGGGCTGAGCGTCAGCGGCACGTAGTCGCCGCCGAAGTAGATCCCGTAGGGATCCAAGTCCCAGATGAACAGGTAGTCGATGGCGAAGTCCACGTACGGCAGGTCGCCGTACGGGTTCTGGGACGTCCCGTAGTTCCACCAGTAGTTCCCGCCGAGGTAGTCGCCGCCGATGATGTTCGTCACGTCGTTCTCGCGAGGGACGTTCCACGCCTCGGAGAACGGAACGAGCGGATAGTTCCCCGTGTACGGGTCCAGGAGCGGGGAGATTGCGGTGAAGTACGTGTCGAAGATGTTGTTGAAGATCAGGTCCCAACAGTCGCAGAATACCCCCCCGAAGGCATAGTCGCCGTAGTCCGCGTCGAAGAGGGCGTACGTCCCGAAGTAGTACCCCGAGATGGCCAGCTCGTTCGGGGCGTACGGCAGATACTGGACGAAGGTGTTGTTGAAGATCTCGTTGTCCGTTCCGCCGTAAAGATACAGCGCGCTGCTACCGGTCTCGAACCGGTTGTTGGTGATCACGGAGTACGACACGTTCCAGAAGACGACGTTGTCCTGAGGAGCCGTGGGCCCGAAGGCGGCCGACGTGAACCACCAGCCCGTGATGCCGGATGCGCCGTCGAGCGTGACGCCCGCCGAGTCGTAGACGAGGATCCCCAGGTTGTTCGACGTCGGGAGGCCGTAGTAGTCGAGGTACCCCGCATACCAGCTCGGGTAGTCGACCAAGAGGGTCGGGGGCGAGATGATCTGCGGCTCGTAGACGTTCCAGAGAAGGATCCCGGCGAACACCGGGAATGTGTAATCGTTGAACTCGCCGAACCATGGGAAGTAGAGGTCGTTGTCTTCGTCGAGGCCGAGCTGGCCGTACTCGTTATTGTAGAGCGTGAAGCCGTCCCACGTGATCGCCTCGAGGCCGGTCTCGTTGAACGCCCAGAGCGGTGTGTAGACTCCCGTGAACGGGTCGTAGTCGAGGTTCTCGTAGAACGTCTGCTCCGAACCGTTGGTGACATCAAAGCCGTTGACCGACGGCTCGTAGTTGGACGCCATCGACCAGACGGTGTACTCGGCGGGCGGAAGGAAGTAAATCCAGTTCGGAGGCGCCCAGGCGAACAGCTCGTAATCGAACTCATCGAAGGTCTGGCCGAAGAAGTTGAAGCCGTTCGACGGCTCGAGGTCGTAGGCGAGGACCCCGAACCCGGCGGTCGTATTCGTGACGTTCCAGAGCCCCGAGACGAACGTTGGGCCGGGTACGATCCACTCCCCCGGACCCGGCAGGAAGTCGCTCCAGCCGTCTTGCCACAAGGCGGTCGCGCCGGTCGTTGTCTCGCCCGTCTCGCTCCCGACGTCGTAGGCGGACGGCACCACGGCGTATTGGTCCGTGAACGGGTTGAGCCAGTACAGATCCATCTGGGAGTACATCGAGAAGATGTCGACGTTGCTCCCTCCGCCCGGACCGCCCATGACGAACTCCCAATCCGACGGGATCCCGAGCGGAGTGTAGACGGAGCCGCTCGCCACGTACATCGCCGGGGCGTCGGCTCCCGGGCCGGCGAGGCCGGTCGAGTTGAAGATCGCGAAGTCGTTGACGGCGTTGTAGAAGAGCGTGTTATTCGAGACCTGGAATTGGAAAACGACGGCGTCGTCGTTCCCGACCAGGACGGAGTTCATCAGCACCGCCGCCGTATAGTTCGCGCTGATGTTGTACGGACCCGAGACGGAGTAGTACAGCTCCCCCGGGACGATCGTCCCGTTCTCGCCGTGCCCGGCGAGGGAGTTGGGGGTGAAGCCCGCTCCGGAGCTCGAAAAGTTCCAGATGTTGGTGATGATGTACAACTGCTGGGCGAACGTGGAGTACTCGAAGACGTTCTGAGTCCAGAACTCGTAGCCCGGAGTGTTGAACAAGGTGACGTTCTGCAGGACCGCGTTCAGCTGGAGCCCGTAGGCGTCCGGAGCCCCGGTGTCCATCGAGAGGACCGACGGAGTGCAGTTCCCCAGTTCCCCGCAGATCGGGTTCTGGCCGATGAACGTTCCGACCAGGCCCGTCGTGTTCAGGGTCACGGGGACGAGGGTTCCCGACTCGTTGAAGATGCCGTACTCCGCCACGCCGATCGGCGCGGGGCCGCCGGTGGAGTAACCGGGGGTGACCGTGCCGTACTTCGAGAGCGTCGGGTTCGGGTTGGCGTTCAGGTTAGGAAGGAAGGCGTCCCGAAGTGGGACGCCGTCGGTGCGCAGGGTGCCGATCGTCGAGGCGAACCGACTCGCCGTCGGCGCGCCGGTCGAGACAAGCGGCGCGGACGGGCGAGCCGGCAGCGCGCTCAACGTCGCATGAGGTCCCGCCGATAGCTGGGCCGCCGCCGAGGAAGGCTGGCCGGTCGCGGTCGAGGGGAACGTAAGGTGGGTGGCCGACGTCGGGGCGGTGCTCTTCGACGCGGTCGACGGGGTCGCGGCGCTCCCGTGCGACGCGATGGCCGTGATACCCGCGAAGGTACCGAGTACCATGATGGCGGCGATTGCTACGGCGACTCCTGCGCGCTTCTGATGGTGGGCGAGCATTGCGTTCCATCCGCCGTCTCTCGGCGCAGTTATAAAGTGTGTGCCCGAACTCGGGCGCGATTCAGGGCGGACCGAGGAGGATCGCATCCGCCCCCGGCGGAGCTCCCGATGCGAGATCGCGGGTCTCCCTCCCTGTCGGCCGGGCCCGGTCCGCGCGCTCGCAAACCCTTTAGTCCCGAGAATAGAACGGGCGGTGTGCCCGAGGAGCCGCTCGACCCGATCCTCATCCAGGTCACGATCCCCCTTCCGATCCCGATGATCCACGCCGCGTTCACCGACGCCGCAAAACTTCGAGGTTGGCTGTGCGATGACGCGACCGTCTCCCCGGTCGTTGGGAGCCCGTACCGGCTCCGTTGGACCTCCTCGCCCGCCTTCGAGAGCCCCGGGACGGTCACCCAGTTCACGGCGGACGTCGACATCGGGTTCACGTGGTTCGCCCCGCCCCCGTTCGTCGCGTTGATGAACGACCCCGCCCCGAAGACGACCGTCTACGTCCGCCTACAGGAGTCCCCCGAGGGGATCGATGTCACGCTCGAACACGCCGGTTGGGGCGGGAGCGGGGCCTGGGAAGAGGCGCGTTCCTGGCACTTCCATTTCTGGGAAGAGCACCTTGAGCGGCTCAAGGAGTTCCTGATCCGCGAAGCGTACGGCTGACGGCGCCCGCGACGCTATCCGGGGTTGACGCTCATGCCGCGGCAACTGCCGGCGCCGCACCGGCGGCACGGCCCCGACGGGTCGAGACGGAAGCTGGCGGTGCCGCGGATCGCGGCGACCACCATATGGTCCGTCGCCCAGTGTCCGCACCGGCACCGACCGTGGCGCGCGCTCCCCGTCCGCGGTTCGGGATCGGCCATGGGGGGGTCCGAGCAGGCGGGGCCGCGCTAAAAGCCGGCCGGCCCGGTAGGGGTAAGGAGGGCGGTGAGGTTCGGGGGCTCCATGGACGTCTCGGGATGCCCCGTTCCCGTGGACCGGCTGTACGACCTCGAGCACGAGGTCTGGTGGAAGCCCGAGGACGGCGGCACGCGCGCGCTCGTCGGAGTGATGGCCACGTTCGGGGCGTTCGCAGGTCCGTTCCGGGAGCTCGTCTTTCGCCCGGTCGACGGACCGATCGCCCGAGGCCGGAGCGTCGCGACGGCCGAGAGCATGCGTCTGACCGGCGCGATCCGCCTACCACGGGCGGCGGAGATCCTCGAGCGGAATCCGGAGATCGCCCGTACCCCTCGCCTTCTCAACGATGCGCCGTACGACGCCGGATGGGTCGTCCGCGTGCGGCCGAACGACGGGCCGAACGGCCCGGACGGGCTCGAGACGGCGGAACGGATCGCGGCTCGCTTAGAGGAGAGGATTCGCACCCGGCGGATCCGTTGCTGGCCCCGCACACCCGAGGTGGAGCTCTCCGAGATCGGCCTCGAGTGCTCCGCGGTCCTACTGAAACTGAACGAAGAGCTCGCGCAGCACGCGGTGGGGGAGGCGATCCTCCTCGTGACGGACGACCCGACGAGCCCGATCGAGATGGTACGCTGGACGGACCAGACGGGCCACGCGGTCCTGGCGCATCGCCGCGAGGGGGAGCTCCACCAGTTCCTGGTCCAGCGGGGGGACGGATCCGCCCGCCGTCCCCGCCGCGCCTAGCCCGTACGGGCGGCTCGGGCGTTACTTCTCGATCGGCGTGCGGACGAGGTTGCCCCACTCGGTCCACGAACCATCGTAGTTCCTCACGTCCGGGTAGCCGAGCAGGTAGCGGAGGACGAACCAGGTGTGGCTCGACCGCTCTCCGATCCGGCAGTACGTGATCACCGGATTCGTCCCGACGACCCCCTTTGACTCGTAGAGGGCCTCGAGCTCCTCGCGCGACTTGAACGTCCCGTCGTCCTTGACCGCCTGGGCCCAGGGGATGTTCTTCGCGCCGGGGATGTGGCCTCCCCGCTGAGCGTGCTCCGTGGGGTACTCGGGCGGCGCGGTGATCTCTCCGGAGAACTCCTTCGGGCCGCGCACATCCACGAGCGAGAACGCTCCGGTCCTCACGTCCGGGAGCACCGCGCGCACATCCTCGAGGAACGCGCGGAGCTTCGGGTCCGCCGGCTGGCCCTGGAACCGGCCGTGCGCCGGCTTCGGTACCTCCTTGGCGATCGGGCGGTCCTCGGCGATCCACTTCTTGCGGCCCCCGTTCAGGAGCTTGAGGTGCTTCGCCCCGTAGTAGGAGAAGACCCAGAAGGCGAACGCCGCGAACCAGTTGTTGAAGTCGCCGTACAGCACGACGGTCGTGTCGTCGTCGATGCCGGCCGAGCGGAACAGCTCTGTGAACGCCTCGAGCGAGATTATGTCACGGCGCAGCGGGTCGTTGATATCCTTGCGCCAGTCGAACAGCACCGAGCCGGGGACGTGGCCGAGCTCGTAGTTCGCCGACGGGTCGTAGTCGACCTCGGCGACCCGGACCTTCGGATCGTTGAGGTGATTCGCGAGCCAATCGGTCTCGACCAGGACCTCGGGGTGGGCGTACTCCGCCATGGCCCACCCTCCCGCCCGAGGAATATAGGCACATCTATATGCGCAAATCCTGCCCGGTCGACCCGCCGCGGGCCGATCCGCTCGCCGGAACGCTAACCGCGGCGGCCCCGTTTCGGCAGGGCGGCGTCCGAGATCTCGATCGTCTGAGGGTCGAAGCCGAGACGTGCGAGCTCGTCACGGATCCGGGTGCGGTGATCCCCCTGCAGGTAGACCTCCCCGTCCACCACCGAGCCGCCCGTGGCCAGGCGATTCTTGAGCGAGCGGGTCGTCTCAGCGAGGTCGACCCCCGGGGGGAACCCGGAGATGACCGTCGCCGGTTTGTTGTAGCGGCGCGGTTCGGCCCGCACGCGGATGCGCGCGGTCTCTCGGTCGAGCGCGGATAGGATCTCGTCGAACTCTTCGTTGCCCATGGTTAGAACCTACGGTCGCTCCTCCGCCGAGGGGAGCGGGGCCCGGGTCGACCGTCCGGTAGGGCGCGGCCGAAAACCCTCGGGGCGCGGGTGGCAGGAGCGTGGGGCGTTTGCACCGAACGGACGATACGGCCCCTCCCCTTGAACGTTTCTCTTTCCCGGCTCAGAGTTCGCCCCAGCGGTAGAGCCGCAGCGTGATCGCGATGCCGGCGGCGGCGCAGACGAGGAGCAACCCCCCGTAGAGGAGCATTTCGTGGGGGGTCGCCGGCGTGAGACCGAGCGCTCCCTGGTCGAGGAGGGCGGCGTAGGTCGTCGGGAGGAACCGAGCGACGTCCTGCCAGTACGGCGGCAGGGCCGAGAGGGGGTAGTACAGCGGCGACAGCATCCCGAGGATCGTGAACGTGAGGTTGCCGACCGGCCAGATCTCTCGCTGGGTGCGGACCCGGCTCGAGATCGCGATGCCGATCGACGAGAACAGCACCCAGAGTACCGCGAGGCTCCCGGCGAGGACGACCACCGCGTAGACCGTGAGCGGGTGGCCGTCGCCGCCTCCGACCCATGCGAGCAGGACCGTGAGGATCGCGAGCGCGGGCAGCATCGCGATCAGGTTGGAGAAGGCGATGCCGAACAGGTAGCGCACCCGGCCGAGGGCGCTCGCGACGAACATGTCCTGGAGGGAGCACTCGATCCGCCACGTGGCGCTGTCGCCCAGCACCCAGGAGCCGATGTTCTGCATCGTGAACAGCATCGCCCCGATGATCTCGAGCGGACGGTCGGACGGCGGGGAGATCAGCGAGAGGAAGTAGAGGAAGATGAACGGCAACAGGACCGGGGTGATCGTCACCGCCGGATTGCGCGAGATCCAGCGCCATCCGACGAGGAGGAACGCCGGCAGGGCCCGCCCTTGGGTCGGGACCCCGGGGAAGGAGACATCGGTCGTCGCCACGCCGTCACCCCTCCCGGACGGTGCGCCGGGCCCAGAACGTGGCGAAGGAGAACAGGAGGGCGGTCTCAACGACCAGGCCGACCGCGGCGAGCGTCACCTCACCCGTCGTGAGGGACGCCGCGCCGAGGGCGTTCTGCACGAGCGCCGCGGCGGCGCTGGGGGGCATCAGGAGCGCGACCGGGCGCAGCGCCGCGGGGAACAGGCCGAACGGGTAGAAGACCGGTGGCAGGACGCCGAAGACGTTGAAGAACAAACTCGAATACGCCCAGATCGCCCGATTGTCCCGGAACGCCGTGGAGAAGACGTAGCCGATCGAGGCGGAGCAGAGCCAGACCATCCCGGAGAGACCCGCGAGGAGCACGAGTGGCCCGAGGGTCAGGTGGGCGACGATCGTCGCCAGCACCCCGAGCAGGAAGACGGGCGGTACGTAGACGAACAGGATCCCCGCCGACATGCCGAGGAAGTACGCTTCGGGGGTGAGGGGGCCGGCGAGGTAGAGGTCGTTCGCCTTGTGGTCGATGCGGATGTAGGCCGCCTCGTTGAGGACCCGCTGGCCCATCGCGAACAGAGAGAAGATCACCGAACCGACGAGGGCGACCCCGATCAGCCCAGGGTTGAGGATCCAGACGAAGACGAGCAGGACCCCCTGCACCACCATCGAGGTCGCCATGGCGAGCTCCTCGTGGAGCTGAACGAGCGCCTCGGTCCAGAAGAACGCCGCGAGTCCCCCGAACGGCCGGGCCGCGGTGACGGGCTCACTCCTCATTGATCGACCGTCCGACGACCCGCAGGAACGCTTCCTCGAGGGTCACGGGCCCGACGGTGGCCGTAAGCCCCGAGCGGACCGCGACGTCCATGAGCTCTCCGAGACGCTCCGGCGCGACGATCACCGAGACCGACTCCCCGTCGACGACGCAGGAGCCGAAGGAACGGAACCGCTCGACCTGGGGCCGACCGTCGGGGACCGTCACCTTGAGCGTGCCGCCGACCGAGCGCTTCAGATCCTCGGCGGTGCCGCTGACGATCACCCGGCCGTGCTCGATGATGTAGAGCCGGTGGCTCAGGGCGTCGGCTTCGTCGAGATAGTGGGTCGTGAGCAGGATCGTCGACCCCCGCTGGGTGAGGCCCCGGAGCGATGCCCACACCTCTCGACGTGCGAACGGGTCCATGCCGATCGACGGCTCGTCGAGGAACAGGAGCGGCGCCTCGGTGGCGATCACGGTCGCAACCATCGTGCGCTGGCGCTGCCCGCCGGACAGCGTGATCGAGAGCCGGTCGGCAAACCCCGTGAGTCCCATCTGCTGCAGGGCCGCCTCGGTGCGCGACTTGGCGGTCTCCCGGGTGAGGCCCCGGGCCCGCAGGTAGGTGTAGACCTGCTCGCGGGGGGTGAGGTGGAAGAACGGCTTCCCTTCCTGCGGCACCACCGCGATGTACGGGCGGACCTTGTCGGGGGTCCGGTCGACGTCGATCCCGAACACCTCCATCGTGCCCGACGTCGGCCGCAGGAGCGTCGAGGCGATCCGAAGGAACGTCGTCTTCCCGGCGCCGTTGCGGCCGAGCAGGGCGACCCGCTCCCCGCGATGGACCTCGAGCGTAACCCCTTCAAGGGCATCGACCGGCGGCGACCCCTTCGAGCGGTACGTCTTGCGAAGATCGACGCTGCGAAGCGCTTCGCTCGTCATGGAGGGCTCCCGGCTCGGACCCCGCCGGACGGACGATGCAATGGGACGGGCGGGCAGGATCCGGAACGGAGCTCGAGCGTCGGCCCTAGCCCCACCGGCCTCCGCCCGCGCGAGGGTCCGAGCGCGTCATCGGCTCGCTCCCTTCCGCTGGGGGGCCGGTCTCCGGCGCGCGGCTCCGGTCCGGTCCTCGGAGTCCCGCTGCGGCATGGCTCGATGCATGGTCTCGTCCGCGCGAGGTATCGGGGGGGCGGCTTAACCTCTACGCGCGACGCGCAGCCCGGCTCGGCGGGATCGGCCCGGACCGGCTACTCGTCGCGGTCCCGCGACGCGTCGGAATCCGTGCTCGCCTCGGTGTCCCCTGAGTCGAGCCCGGGAAGTTCGGTCGTTCCGGAGAACGGCTCGGGCAGCTCGGTCGATCGGAATCCGGGCGCGCGGGTGAGGTCGATCGGCGCCAGGGCCGGAGTGAACTTCGCCCAGCAGAGGCGTGCCAGGGGCTCGTACACGCGCGACGGAACCCCGAGCGACCCGCCGATCCGTCGGACGTCCTCCTGGGTCAGCTCGCCGATCATCCCGAGCACGACGAAGTAGACGGCGAAGCCGAGGAAGACGGCGGCGAGCAGCTCGATCCCGTCGACGACGGGGAACAGGTGGGTCCGATTGAGCAGGGAGAGCGACTCGAACGAGACGGCGGCGCTGACCGTGATCCGGAGGATCGGCGCCGGCCGGATATGGACCCGGATCAGGGTCTCCATGAAGTAGGTGTTCAGGGCGAGCGCGGCGATGCTCGAGAGGAGGACGGCGATCGCGCCGCCCACGATCCCGAGCTCGAACGTCCAGTAGAGGATCTTCCATGGTGCCATCAGTACCACGACGGCCCCCAGGAGCACGGCGACCTGGGTCGTCGTGATGTACAGCTCGAGTCGGCGCCGACCGATCGCGTTGATGCTCGACTGGATGATCTGGCTCAGGGCGAGCGGGATCGCGCTGACGACGAGGATGGCGAGCGGGAGGGCCCCGGGCTTCGCGTACAGATGGTTCGCGAAGACGTTGAGGAACGTGTACCGGTAGGTGACGAGGGCGACGACCCCCGGCACGAGGAGCATGGCGGAGTACCGGAGCGCCTGCCACGTGCCGGAGCGCAACGGTTCGTAACGCTCCTGACGGTGGAGCCCGGCCAGGTAGGGGAACAGGGGGGTCGTGACGGCGGCGGGCAGCGAAAGCACCAGGACCCGCCAACCGTTCGCCGCCAGGAACACCGACAGCTCGGTCGGTCCGAGGAAGGCGTTGACGATCAGGGGGACCATGTTGGTCACCAGGTAGTTGAGCATCAGGCTCCCCATCAGCGGCCAGGCGAACCGGAACATCTGCAGGGCCTCGCGCCACGAGAACGCCCGGAGCTTCGGGAGGAGCGCGGGGATGCTGTAGATCGCCGAGGCCGAGGCGCCGACCGCGTAGGCGATCGTCATCCCCTCGATCGTGCGGACCGAGTACGCGACGTAGATCAATACCGGGAGGCGGACGAGCGCCTCCACGAGGCCGGGGTACTGCGCCTTGAGCGAGTTTCCGAGGCCGATGAACATCTGGTTGTAGACGGTCGAGAACGACCAGAGGATCGGGAGCGTCAGGAAGATCCCGAGCGACTCGAGGTCGGCCGGCGAGCTCGCGATCGTGTGATGGTACAGTTCGAGGGGCGCGATCGCGAAGAGGATCGCCCCGGCGGCGGCGACCATCGCCGTGCGGACGGCGAGGTACGTGGCCGTGTTGTCTTGGGGGGCCTTGCCGCGGGCGAGAAAGTAAGTGTACGACGTGCCCAGGCGCAGGTCCCCGATGCCGTTGATCGACGAGCCGATCAGGAGGAACAGCTGCGCCGTTCCGATGAAGGCCTGGCCCGTCGGAGTGATCCCGATGTGCTTGTAGAGGAAGATGGTCCCGATGACGCCGAGCAGTTGGACGAGGAGCGAGGCGGCGAAGACGGCCCCCGAGCTCAGGGCGAGGGAGTGGGCCTGCTGAGGTACTGCCGGGGCGCTGGGCAGCGGGCGCGGTGCCGGATCCGAGCCGACCAAGGCTAACCACCGGGGGAGGACGGGACCCGCGTCTTATGCCCGTCGGTCCACGGCCAGCGCGCGCCGAGGACGACGATCGTTCGGTCCGACGCGGCGGTCGAGCGGTCGGGACGGCGGGTGGGAGAGGGGGGTGGGAGCAGGGGGATTTGAACCCCCATATGCGGGTCTCTCCGCGCGCTCCAGTCAATCGTCACGGGGGCGCGACGCGCCCCTCCGCAGACCCTATTCACAGGAAGTCGATGCCGACTCCCTGACTGGAGCCCGCTGGTCTGCCAAGTTAGCCTATGCTCCCTCCGGCGGCACCGGGAGGTCGTGAAAAGATAGCCTTTGTCGTCGGTCGGCTCCGCCCAGTCCCGGACCGGGCCTTCGTCGTCGGACCCCCCCGGCAACCCTTATGTTCAAGCCTGTTTGCTTTGAATCTAATGTCCTTGAATCCTCTCCCTCCGGCCCCCGCGCCCGCTCGGACCGTCTCGGTCACCCTCTTTGTCGTCGGGCTGTTGATCGCCGGCGGCGTCGCGGTCGCCGCGACCGCGGTCTACTACGATCTCCGACCGACCACCACGCCCGGGTCCCTATCGGTCACGGACGATCTCGGACGTCCGGTCACCGTCCCCTACGACCCGGCGCGCGTGGTCGTGCTCGGACCGAGCATCATGGACACGATGTTCCGGCTCGGGCTGCGCAGCCATGTCGTCGGGGTCGACTGCTACACTCCGGCGTTCGGGGGGCTCACCGCGGACTATTCGCCCGGCCAGGTCGTCAACTGGAGCCTCTCGTCCTCGATGTGCGTCCAGGTCGAACCGCTCGTGACCGAGCAACTGCTCAACCTCACCCCGGACCTGGTGCTCGCGGCGACGATCGTCTCGGTGGCCGCCGTGGAGACGATCAGCCAGACGTACCACATCCCGGTCGTCATGATCCAACCGCCGACGCTGAGCGGGATCGAGGTCGACGTATCGCTGATCGGCGAGATCTTCGGCGTCGCCTCGGCCGCTCGGTCATTGAACAACCAACTCACGGTCGTCCTCGGGAACGCCTCCACGGTCCAGCAGAATTTCACGGACGACTACCCGCCGGTCGCCTTCCCGACGGTCCTCGTTACCTACTCGGTCGATTCGAGCGGGTACTGGACGTACGGACCGGGAACGTTCGGAGAGTCGCTGATCGAGCTCGCGAGCGGGACGAGCATCTCGGCGGGCTCGACGTTTCAGTATCCCGAACTCTCCGGCGAGCAGGTCCTCGTCAGCAATCCGCAGTTGCTTGTCTACGGGAGCGGGTTCGGGCTGACGGAGTCGAGCTACACTTCCGCGCCGTTCTGGTCCGAGCTGGGCGCGGTCACGAACGGTACCGTCTACGGGGTCAATTCGGACTACCTGACCGAGCCCGACCCGACGATGATCCTGGTCGGCCTCCCGATCCTGCTCGGCATCTTCCATCCCGGCTACTAGAGGAGCCGCGGTGGTGACGCCGGCCCCGACGGCGCCGGTCGCGATCGCGCCGTCACCTCGGCATCTTCGGTCCGCGCTCGCTCTGTGCGCCATCCTCGCCGGCGCCGTCATCCTCTCGCCGTTGCTCGGGAACGTCCCCCTTCCCCCCGAGCTCGTCCTACGGATCCTCATCGGCCGGCTCACGGGAGGGCTCGTATTCCCGGTCCCGTGCGCCGGGCTTGCGATCTCCGCGACGCACTGCCAGGCGTACACCGAGATCGTCTGGCAGGAGCGACTCCCCGAGGTGCTCCTCTGCCTCGGTGCGGGCAGCGCCCTCGGCCTCTCCGGGGCGAGCCTGCAGGGGGTGTTCCGCAATCCGCTGGCCGACCCGTTCCTCCTCGGGATCTCCTCGGGCGGGACGGTCGGGGCGGCGCTCGTTTTCGTGTTCCGCGTGGACGTCGCCCAGCAGAACCTGGTCCTCCCGGCGTTCGCCTTCGCCGGAGCCCTCGCGACGGGCGGAGTGATCCTGCTCGCGGCGCGCAGCCGTTTTGGTTCGGTCGAGACGCTGCTCTTGACGGGGGTGGCGCTCTCGAGCTTTCTCTCCTCCGTCCTTTCCTTGCTCCTGCTCCTCAACCCGGAGGGAAGCCTCCAGGTCACCTTCTGGCTGCTCGGCAACATCGGTGAAGGGACGTGGCCCGTCGACGGGATCGTCCTCGGCGTGCTTCTGGTCACCGGTACGATCCTCTCCCTGTACGGCCGGGAGCTGAACCTCCTGCAGCTGGGGAACGATGTCGCGAACAGCCTCGGGGTCGACGCACGCCGAGTGCGGCTGGTCATCCTGGTGCTGACGTCGCTCACGACCGCCGTCGCGGTCGCCTTCACCGGGATCATCGGGTTCGTCGGGCTCGTCTCTCCCCACATCGTCCGGCGCTTGTTCGGTTCGGACTACCGGCTCGTAGTGCCCGGTTCCGCGATCATCGGCGGGGCGTTCCTCCTCGGCGCCCGCGACCTCTCGCTGGCGGCCCTCCCGTCGAGCGTGCTCCCGATCGGCATCTTCACGGCGTTCGCCGGGGCCCCGTTCTTCGCCTACCTACTGTACCGCCGGCGCGCCGAGTACACGATGGGGGCGGCGTGATCGGTCCCATCCCCGACGCTCTCCGATGCCGCGGCGTAACGGTCCGCTTCGGAGCGAGGGTCGCCCTGAGCGCCGTCGATCTCGCGGTCCGCCCCGGTGAGTTCGTCGCCCTCGCAGGCCCGAACGGCTCGGGCAAGACGACCCTGATCCGTTCGGCGCTCGGGTTCGTTCGCCCCGACGAGGGGACGGTCGATGTGCTCGGCACCCCGGTCCTTTCGCTGAGCGTGCGGGAACGGGCCCGGCGGCTCGCCTGGGTGCCGCAGGAGGAGGGAGCCCGAGACGACGTCCCTCTCCTAGCGTACGTCCTGTACGGGCGCTACGCGCAGATGGGGCCGCTGGAAGGAGAAGGGCCCACCGACCGCGCCGCGGCGATGGCGGCCCTCGCCGAGATCGGCCTGGCCGACCGGGCGGGGGACGGGATCCTCACGCTGAGCGGAGGAGAACGGCAACGGGCCGTCCTGGCCCGGGCGATCGTGCAGGCCGCGCCGGTTCTCCTTCTCGACGAGCCGACCGCCCATCTCGATATCGGCCACCAGCTCGACCTGCTGTCCCGCGTGCAGGCGCTCGCGCGTCAGGGGCGCGTGACGGTCGTCGCCGCGCTCCACGACCTCAACCTGGCGGCCCGGTTCGCCGACCGAATCGTCGTGCTCTCCCGGGGCCGGAAGGTGGCGGATGGTCCCCCCGGCTCGGTGCTCTCGGAGGAGCTGATCGAACGGGTGTGGGGGGTCGTCGCCGAACTTCGGCACGACCCGCGCAGCGGCACGCCGTACCTCGTCCCGCACCGGCCGAGCTCCCGAACGGCCGTCGGACCGATCACCCTCGGCCGGGGCCCGGTCCATGTCGTCGGCGGAGGAGGGGCGGCGGCGGCGGTGATGCGGGCCCTCGTCGACGCGGGGTACCGGCTCACCGCCGGCGTCCTCCACCTGCTCGATTCCGACCACGAGACGGCGCAAGGGCTGGGGATCCCGTGCGCGGTGGAGGTTCCGTTCGCGCCGATCGGCGCCGAAGCTCGGGGCCAACAGCGGGCCTTCCTCGAAGCGGCCCGGCTCGTCGTGGTCGCCCCGTTTCCCGTCGGCCCCTCAAATCTCGCGAACCTCGAGGATCTGCTCCCATTCGTCGGGAACGTTCCCATCGTCCTCCTCCGGCGATCTCCCACTCGGGCCTGGGATTTCTCCGACGGGGCCGGAGGTCGGGCGGTCGAGGCGCTTCGGAACGGCGGTGCGGTCGAGGCGTCCGGGATCCCGGAGCTCCTCGAGCAGTGCGCCCGCCGGCTCCCCGCAGCGCCGCCCGTGGCCTAGCGGCGTCGGGTCCGGGTCGCCGGTCGGCCCGGGACGGTGCGGACCTCGAGCGGAGGGGGATCCGGCTCGGAGAACTCGGCGAGCAGGTGCGGCAAGCGGTCCTGCGTGACGACCACGGTGCAGGGGACGCCGACCGTGGACGCGGCGCGGCACGCGGCAGCGATCGCGAACCGCAGCGGCGGGAGAGGGGCGACCGGGCGGAGCGCGTGGTACGCCTCGAGCCCCTCGGCCGCGAGAACGGTGGTCGACAGCGATCGCACGAGCCGGCGCAGCCGTTCTCCGAGGGTCGGGTCCGCGAGATCCGCCGGGGAGAGTGAGTAGATCGTCACGGGGGCCGGCACGATCGGCACGATCCCCTCGAGCTCGCCGACGTCGACCAACCCGCCCGTCGCCGCGTCGTGGCGGACTCGGCCCCGCGAAGGTCCCGTCGCTCCGCGTCGTGCCGACAGGACCCCGTCGCGCAGATCGAGGGAGACGGCGTCGCCGTCACGGAGCGGCTCGACCGCCACGGCGCGGGTCGACCGGATCACGTGCAACCGGGCGAGTCGGGCCGCGACATCCGACCCGAGGCGGTCGAGGGCCGCGTGCAGGAAGGCGACCCCGCGTACCGTCGGCCGGTAGTGGCCGTCGTGGACCTCGACGAGCCCGGCGCGGGAGAGCTGCCGGTACGAATGCGACGCCGCCTGGACCGTCAGGCCGAGATGCTCGGCGATCGGTCGAAGCTGTGTCGGCTCGAGCGTGATGCACTCGTAGAGGAACAGGAGCTCGGTGACGCCGCCGCTGCGGCGCAGCGAGGCGAGTCCTTCCGTCGCGGGGGGTCGGGGGGGCGTCACGGTCTCCGAGTCGGACCGAAGGATAAAACGCCCTTTATCGGCTCCGCAATGGCGGTTTATCGCGCCGCGGACGGCCGAGGGTCCGCGGACTCCTCGGTTCGTCGGACCTCACGGATCCGGTCGCGGATGCGGGCGGCCTCCTCGAAGTCGAGGCGCTCGGCCGCGAGGCGCATCTCCTCCTCGAGGTTCGCGATGAGGAGCGGCAGGCGCCCCTTCCACCGCTTCCCGAGGCCGGCGACGGAGAGGTCGCCCGACGGGGCTTCCTGCTCGGGCGCGAGGAGCGATCGGACCTCCTTGCGGACGCTCTCGGGGACGATCCCGTGCTCCGAGTTGTACGCGACCTGCGCCGCCCGCCGCCGGCTCATCTCGGCGATCGCCCGGGCCATCGAGCCGGTGACGCGGTCGGCGTACAGGACGACCTTTCCGTCGACGTTGCGGCTGGCACGCCCGGCGGTCTGGATGATCGAGCTCTCGCTGCGCAGGAACCCTTCCTTGTCGGCGTCGAGGATCGCCACGAAGCTCACCTCGGGCAGGTCGAGCCCCTCCCGCAGGAGGTTGATGCCGACCAGGACATCAAATCGCCCGAGCCGGAGGTCCCGAAGGACCTCCACGCGTTTCAGCGTCTCGACCTCGGAGTGCAGGTAGCGGACCTTGAGACCGAGGTTCGAGAGATAGTTCGAGAGCTCCTCGCTCGTCGCCTTCGTGAGGGTCGTCACCAGCGCCCGGTCGCCCCGCTCGATGCACGTCCGCAGTTCCCGGACCAGGTCGGCGATGTGGCCCTTCAACGGGCGAACCTCGATCGGCGGGTCGATGAGCCCGGTCGGACGGATGATCTGCTCGACGACCCCCTTCGACGCCTTGTGCTCGAACGGCCCGGGGGTCGCGGAGACGAACACCGCCTGGGGAACGTGCGCGAGGAACTCGGGGAACTTGAGCGGACGGTTGTCGCGGCACGACGGCAGGCGCCAGCCGAACTCGACCAGGTTGTCCTTGCGGCTGCGGTCCCCCTTGTACATCCCCTGGAGCTGCGGCACGGTCACGTGCGACTCGTCCAGGAAGGCGAGAAAATCGTCCGGGAAGAAATCGAGCAACGTGTACGGGGGCTCCCCGGGCTTTCGCCCGGAGAAGTACCGGGCATAGTTCTCGACCCCGGAGCAGTAGCCGGTCTCCCGCAGCATCTCCATGTCGTAGTCGACGCGCCCGTGCAGACGCTGCGCCTCCACGATCTTCTCCTCCCGCTTCAGCTCGGCCACGCGCTCGTCCCGCTCCTTCCCGATCTCGCCGAGGATGCCGAGGAGGCGCTCGTCCACGGTGAGGAAGTGGGTCGCCGGGAAGACGAGGAGGTCCCGGAGCTCCCGGCGTTCCTCGAACGTGACCGGATCGAGCTCGGCGATCGCGCCGATCGTGCTCCCGTCGAGCACGATCCGGTGGATCGCCTCCCCGGCTCCCATCACGTCGATCGTGCCGCCCCGGACCCGGAACCGGCCGCGCTTCAGCTCCATGTCGTTGCGGGCATACTTCATCCGGACGAGCTGGCCGAGCAGCGCCTGGCGCGCGATCGTCTGACCGACGGCGAGCGAGACGACCGACGCTCGGTAATCCTCGGGAGAGCCGAGACCGTAGATGCAGCTCACCGAGGCGACGATCAGCACGTCGCGGCGGGTGAGGAGCGCCTGGGTCGCCCGGTGCCGGAGCCGGTCGATCTCCTCGTTGATGGAGGCGTCCTTCTCGATGTAGAGGTCGATCTGGGGGACGTACGCCTCGGGCTGGTAGTAATCGTAGTAGCTCACGAAGTACTCGACCGCGCTCTCGGGGAACAGTGCCCGGAACTCGCTCACGAGCTGCGCCGCGAGCGTCTTGTTCGGGCTGACGACGAGCGTCGGCCGCTGGAGCTGCTCGACGACCTGCGCCATCGTGAACGTCTTGCCGCTGCCCGTGACCCCGAGCAGCGTCACGAACTTCTCTCCGGCGCGGACGCGCTGCACGATCTCCGCGATCGCGCGGGGCTGGTCGCCCTGCGGCACCATATCGGTCTCGAGGCGGAATCGGCCCGGGAGGGCCGCGGGCTCGGCGGTCGGTACGCGGGACGGCGTCATCGAACGACCGGCAGCGCTCCGCGCAGCGTCGCGTATCCCCTCGGGTCGATCGAGACACGGTCAAAACCGAGGTCGCCCAGGCGGTGCATGACCTCGGAAACGACCGGTTCGGCCGACAACCGCCCGACCTCGTCCGGGTCGACCTCGATCCGGGCCCCGGACGCATCGAAGCGGACCCGGACCCGTCGGAACCCCTGGGCGGTGAGCACCGCCTCGGCGGACTCGATCCGTCGGAGCAGCTCTGGAGTGATCGGCTCACCGTGGGCGACGCGGGACGCGAGGCAGGCGTTCGACGGGCGGTCCCAGTTCGGAAGCTTCCTTCGCCGGGCCGCGTCCCGCACCGCGGCCTTGCCCCACCCCGCGGCGAGCAACGGATGGAGGAATCCGGCCTCGTCCATCGCCCGGAGCCCCGGTCGGTCGTCCCCCAGATCGTCCGCGTGAACGCCGTCCAGGTACTGGTCGAACCCCCGGCCTACGCCCCACGCCCGCACCGCCGCGGTCTCGACCGATCGGCAGTGGTAGCAGCGGTCGGAACCGTTCGAGCGGTACTCGGCGTTCCCGAGCGGGTCGGCGGGGATCGTCCGATGGTCGATGCCGACCGCCCGCGCGAGCGCACGGGCTGCGTCGACCTCCTCGGCCGAGACGGCCGCTCCCGTGAGCGTCACCGCGGTGGCACGGGCGCCGAGCGCCTCGCGAGCGAGCGCGGCGACGAGACCCGAATCGACCCCCCCCGAGAGAGCGACGACCGCCGGACCCCGAGCCGCGATCCGGCGGACGATCTCCTCTACGGGGAGCGGCCGAGGGAGCGCAGAGGGCGTATTCGACACGGGCCCCCCCGTACCTTCGCGCGCGCCATACCGTTTGCTCCGCGCAACCCCCATACGGGCGGTTGGTCTCCGCCGGTCATGCAGGCGGTACGCGACGGGAGCCGGTGGATGCTGCGGCTGGACGACGGGCAGGATCTGTTCGAAGCGCTCAGCGGGTTCGCCGAGCGCGAGGGGGTCCGGGCAGGCGCCGTCCTGTTCGGGATCGGCATGTTCAAGGCCGCGTCGTTCGGCTACTGGGACGGGAAGCGGTACGTCCCCCACGATCTCGCGGTACCCCACGAGGTCGTGGCGTTGCACGGCACGATCGCCCGTGCGGACGGCCACCCGTCGGTGCATCTCCACGCGGCGGTCGCCGGTCCGGACCACCGGTTGGTGGGGGGCCACCTTCTGCGCGCGGTCGTGGGAATCCTCCAGGAGGTCGTCGTGGAGACGTTCCCCGATCGTACGTTCGGCCGGCCGCTCGTGGAGAGCGTCGGCTTGAGGATGCTCGACCTCGAACCGGGGTCGAACGTCTAGCGGGGCGACAGCCCTTTCTTCCCGCCGCACGCTCCCTCTCCGATGACCGGGGCGCTCGACGGCCGGCCATCGCTCCCGGGGATCGACCTCCGTCTCTCGGACGCCGTCGCCCGCCGAGGAATCCACGAACTCACCGAGATCCAGCGTCTCGCCATCCCGCTCCTCGCCGGGAACTCGGATGCGCTGCTTCTCTCGCCCACGGGGACGGGAAAGACGGAGGCGGCGTTGTTGCCCCTGCTCACGCGTCGGCTCGCGGACCCGTCGCCGCCGATCTCCCTTCTCTACGTCACCCCGCTGCGGGCCCTCAATCGGGACCTGGAGCACCGCCTGGTCTCCCTGGTGAACGAGGTGGGACTCACCGCGGCGGTGCGCCACGGGGACACGTCGCCCGCCCAGCGGGTGCGCCAGTCGCGGCATCCGCCGGACCTGTTGCTCACGACCCCCGAGACGCTCCAGGTGCTCCTGGTCGGCGCCCGGCTGCGCCAATCGCTCGCCCACGTTCGTACGGTCGTCGTGGACGAGGTCCACGAGCTCGTGGGCTCCGACCGCGGGGCCCAGCTCGGGATCACGCTCGAGCGTCTCGACGCCCTCACGGGGCGTTCGGTCCGTCGAGTCGGACTCTCCGCGACGGTCGGAAACCCCGCGGCGGTCCTTCGGTTCCTCTCCCCCGCACCGAGGGTCGCCGAGGTGGTCGCGTCGACGTCGCGTCGGCCCCTCGAGCTCACGGCGCGCCGACCGGTGGCCCCCGCGACCCCGCTGGATGCGGAGCTGGTCCGCGAGCTGAAGGCCGAACCGACGCTCCTCGACGCGCTGCGGGCGCTCGAGGAGGAGATCCGGGCCCACCGGACGACGCTCGTTTTCGTGAACACTCGACGGACGGCCGAGGGGCTGGCGGCCCGTCTCCAGCGGCTCGCCCCCGACCTTCCGACCGCGGTCCACCATGGGTCGCTCTCCCGCGAGGTGCGCGAGGAAGCCGAGCGGACGTTCCGCGACGGGCAGCTTCGGGCGCTCGTCGCGACCTCTTCGCTCGAGCTCGGCATCGACATCGGCGCGGTCGACCACGTCGTGCAGTTCGGCTCCCCGCACCAGGTCGGGCGCCTCGTGCAGCGGGTCGGGCGATCGGGACACCGGCTCGGTCGCACGATCCACGGGGCGATCCTGTCGCTGGACGACGACGATCTCGAGGAGGCGGCGGTCCTCGCGCGCCGCGCGGACGCCGGGGAGATCGAACCGGTCCTGTGGCGGACGCGCAACCGGTTGGCTGCGGCCCAGCAGATCGTCGCCGAGCTGCGGGCCGAAGGGCCGGCGGACCGGGACCGGCTCGTCGGGAGGATCCGGCGGGCCGCGGCGGTCGCCGATCTCTCCGACCGGGAGTGGGACGATCTGATCGAGTATCTCGCCGGGCTCGGCCTCGCTCGACGGGACGGCGACCGGATCTCCTCCGGCCGAGGGACGCTCGCCCGGTTCTACTCGTTCCTCTCTCTCATCCCCGACGAGCGGACGTACCGCCTGCGCGATATCGCGACCCGGCGGCTGATCGGAACGCTCGACGAGCGGTTCGTCCTCACCCAGATCCTCGCCCAGCCCGAGGAGATCTTCCTGCTGCACGGCCGAACCTGGAAGGTCGTCGAGTACCGCGAGGGCGAGCTGCTGGTCGAGGGGGTGAACGAGCTCGGCCAGGAGCCCCGATGGGCCGGGGAGGACCTCCCCGTACCGTACGAGGTCGCTCTCGAGATCGGGCGGATGCGACGGATCGGGTCGTTCGACGAGTACCCGCTCCCCGAGCGCGACCGGCTCCGGCTCGCCGAACGCCGGGCGACCGCCCTCGCGGCCGGGGCCCTCGCGACCGATGAGACGGTCACCGTCAGCGCCCGCGAGCGGACGGTCGTCTACGGCGCTTGCTTCGGGACCCGGACGAACGAGACCCTCGCCGTCGCGGTCGCCGGGCTCCTGACCGCGCGCTTGGGGGCCCGCGTGGACGTCGCGAGCGTTGAGCCGACGTGGTTCGTCCTCGAATTGCCGATCGCGCTCGACGCGACGACGCTCGTCGATGCGTTCCGGATCGACCCCGCTTCGCTCGCCCCGTTGATCGAACGGCTCGTGCCGTCCGGCCTCGACTACCGGTGGGTGTTCCTGAACGTCGCGCGTAAGCTCGGCGTGGTGCCGTCATCGGCCGACCCGCGCGACCTCCGCGCCCTCGAACCGCTCCTGGAGGCGAGCCGGACGACGCCCCTGGGCGAGGAGACCCTCGAGAAGACCCTGCACGACCGCCACGACGTCGTGCACGCCACGCAGGTCCTCGAAGCCGTACGGGACGGGCGGATCGGGGTCGTTCCCGCAGCCCCCGGCCCCCTCACGGACGGACCGCTCGAGCGCCTGCGCTGGCGGATCCTCCCGGACACGCCGCCGCCGACCCTCCTCAAGGCCGTGCGCGAGCGGCTCGAGAACGAGTCGCTCTCGCTCGTCTGTCTGCGCTGCGGGTTCACGCGGACGACGACGCCGAAGCAGTATCGGGCGGAAGGAGGGAGCCGGTGCCTCCTCTGCCATGGATCGCTCTCCGCGGTGCTCTCCCCTCGGCGCGAGGCCGAGATCGACCGGCTCTCGAAGTACGCGAAGAAGAAGCGGCGTCCCCCGGTGGCGCGGGCTGGACGCCCGCCCCGCCGGGCCCCCCCGGTCCCCGCCGATACGGAAGCCCTCGTCCGAACGGGCTATACGTCGGCGGAGCTCGTCGCGCACTACGGAGACCGGGCCCTGCTCGCCCTCGCCGCCCGGGGGGTCGGGCCCGAGACCGCGCGGCGCCTTCTGGCCCGGCTCTACCGGAACGACGACGCGTTCTTCACCGAGCTGTTGCGCGCCGAACGGGCCTACGCCCGAACCCGGGCGTTCTGGGACTGATCGACCGCATCGAGGGCCCGGGCGATCGCCTCCACGACGGAGCGCGGGGCGTCCGTTCGGAGCCCTTCGGGACGAGCGTGCGTGCGGCTCGCGCGAAACCCCCGGTCCACGATCGCGGCGCGGAGCGCGTCGATCGGCGGTGGAGAACGGAGCGAGAGCCGTCCTGCGAGGACGTTCGATTCGTAGTAGAACGGCGCCGGCACCTCCGACTCCGCCCGCAGCCGCTCGAGGAACGTCCGTACCTCCGCGCGCCGTTCGGCGGTCGGGGGGACCTCGATCCGGGCGAGCAGCGCGCGGTCGGAGATCGGGCCGAGCCACAGCGGCCCGAACGGCCCGGGCGCGCCGAGCCAGGGACCGTCCCACGCGTCGGGGTCGATCGTAGCGACCGGGTCCGGTAGGTCCGATGCGGGGGCTACCTCAACATACGCGCGCACGTGATGGTCCCGGGCGTACGCGAGCAGCGGCCGGATCGACCGGTCAACCCCGCGCGCCTCACGTGCGAGGTACGCGAGGAGGATCCTCAACCCTCCCTCCGGTCCGAGGCGGCCCCGCACCGGCCGCGCGCCGTAGCGCCGCCACGTCGCGGAGGCCTGGGCCCCGGCGAGCACGATCATGTCGGTCGCCGTCACGGCGAGGATCCCGCCCGGCCGGACCGCGTGCATCGCGGCCGGAGCGAACGGGATCGGCGAGCCGAACGGGTCGATGTCGACGTAGTCGAACGGCGCGCTCGCCGGCGCGACCCGCCCGTCGCCGAGGAGCGCCGTCGCTCCGTTCTTCCCCCCGACATTCTGCTGGAGCACGTCGAACGCTACGGGATTCGCCTCCGTGAAGAGGAACGCGTCGAACGCGGTCGTCTCCTTCACGAGGCGGAGCCCGCGGATCCCGGTCGCCGACGCGACCTCCCAGCCGGACCGATGGGCCGGAGAGTCCCCGGCCCAGGCGCGGACGAACGCCACGCCGAGGTCCCGGTCGGCAGCCATCGCCGGGTTGTAGAAGACCGGCGCCCGGGGTCGAGGTCCCCGACCTGGCGGAACGGAAGGGCCCAGGAAGTCGGTGCCGCCCTCGCGTCGCGGGCGGAGCGGGGCTAGTGGGTCCGGCCGGTGATCAGGTGCACGATCTTGAACGCGAGGAGGTTCTTGTTCACCGGGGTCACTTCGAGGAGACGTAGCTCATCCCTCCGGCGGATGTCCTGGAGCAACGGGTTGCGGGATTTCTTGTGGAGGGTCATCACGATCGACTTCTCGGCGTTGAGCGTATCCATCACGCCTTTCGTGAACGCCTCGCATTCGACCTCCATCTTGCCGACCTCATCGATCACGATCACGTCGGCCGACTCGCGCGCCTCGGTGAGCGCGCGCGTCCCGAGCCCCTCGAGCGCCGCGATGTTGACGCCGTAACGGCCGGAACGGACGCGGGACTTGAGCCCCTCGTGCGCGAACACCTCGTGTTCTTTCGTGAGCCAGTTGGTGATCTGGAAGCCGGAGCGCCGTTGTTTCTCCACGATCGGTTCGGTGACCATGCCGCCGACCTTGACCCCCTCCTCCTCGAGGAGTTGGATGATCCGCAAGAGGGTCTGGGTCTTTCCGGAGCCCGGCAGACCCGTGATGCCGATCTTTACCGGAGCTGACAGACGACGCGACATAGGGGCGAGCAATGTTAGTACCCTGCGTAATGCGGACGGCGGTTAAGAGGTCGACCCCCCGAGGATGACGAGATTCGCCCGGCGAGCGGCGACGAACGGCCCGCGCGGCGAGGCGCCGGTGTACCCGGCTCGCGAGGATACGTTCCTCCTGCTCCCCTTCGCCCGGAGCGTTCGGCCCGGTGAACGCCTCCTGGAGATCGGAACCGGGAACGGCCTCCTCGCGCTCGAAGCGGCGCGCTGGGGGGCCCGGGTCGTCGCTACGGACCGGAATCCCCTCGCGCTCGATGCGCTCCTGCGTCGGGCGCGCGCCGAGCATCTCTCGCTCGCCGCCGTGCGCACCGACCTCGCGCGGGGCCTGGGTCGGTTCGACCGGATCCTCGCGAACCCTCCGTACCTTCCGACGCGCCCCTCGGAACGCGATCCGGACCGGTGGGAGAATCTCGCGCTCGATGGTGGGCCCGACGGGTGCCGCACGACCGCCCGGCTCGTCCGGACGTTCCGTTCCCACCTGGAAGGAAGCGGGACGGCGTACCTGCTCACCTCCTCCCGTCAGGCGCCGACGCGCCTTCGCGCGATCCGCGACCGGTGGATCGTCGGAGGGGGGACCGTCTCGTCGGTCGCCCGGCGTGATCTCGAAGGCGAACGGCTCGAGGTCTGGGCGCTGGCGCCGCCGCGACGCGCGCGGGGTTAGGCGCTCCGGGTCGCGTGCTTCACCACGGCGTCGAGGAACCGGTGGCCGTCGCCGAACCCGCGCGGGCCGCCGGTCCGAGTCCAGTCGGGAGCCTGCTCCCGGAAGAACGCCCGCTCGGGGTGCGGCATCAGGCCGAAGACGTTCCCCTCGGGGTTCGTGAGGCCCGCGATGTCCCCCGGCGAGCCGTTCGGGTTCCATGGGTACGAGGCCGGGGCGCCGTCGGGGGCGACCCAGCGGAAGAGGATCTGGCCCGCGGCCTCCAACTCCCGGCGCCGGGCGGCCGCATCGCCGCCGAGAACGAGCTTTCCCTCGCCGTGCGCCGACGGGAACAGGAACCGTTCTCCCGCGGGAACTGCGGCGAGGGGAGGGAACCGGCCCCCGGCCCAGGCCACGAACGTGGGGCGGCACTCGAACCGACCGGAGTCGTTCGCCACCAGGGCGGCCTCGGCGGGGCCGAGCCGCCCGCCGGGACGACCGGGCAGGAGGCCGAGCTCGGTCGCCACCTGGAAGCCGTTGCAGATCCCGCCCACCGTCCGGCCCGCGCGGACGAACTCTTCGAGCTCGGGGCCGATCGCGGCCCGGACCCGCGCCGCCATGATCGCTCCGGCGCGAACGTAGTCACCGCCCGAGAACCCGCCCGGAAGGAACACCGCATCAAAATCGGAGAGCCGGCGGCGGCGGGTCGCGGCGACCCCCCCCTCATCGAACTGGCTGAGCAGCACGGTCTCGGGTCGTGCGCCGAGTGCCGACAGCGCCACGCCGAGTTCCCCGTCGCAGTTCGTCCCCTCGATCGAGAGGATCGCTACCCGAAGCCGCGGCCCCGGCACGCCCGTTCCACCGGGACGGCGGGTTAAGCGTTTGCGTCTCAGGGCGATGCCCCGAGCGGCGGACCGAGACGGCAGATCCGGATCCGATCGCCCCGGCGCGCGGCCCGCCCTCCCGGGGGCAAGATAGCGAACGCGCTGGCTCCTCGAAGGCTGGTGATCGACGACGACCCTCGGAAGGTAGAGAACGCCCGGCCGTGCCGGAGCTCGAGCGGGACGACCGTCGCCATGCCGGGCGTCGGGGTGATCGCGTCCGCGCCGAGGGTCGCCCACTCCTCCGTCCAGCCGGGCCCGGGTCGTCGGCCGAGACGCCGGAGGACCGGAAGGACCAGCCAGAGCATGTTCGCGAGACAGGAGGTCGGATGCCCCGGAAGCCCGATGAGCAGGGTGCGTCCCGCGCGCGCCGCGAGGGTCGGCTTTCCCGGACGGACCGCCACACCGTGGAATAGCAGCGTCCCTACCCGGGGAAAGATCCGGGGAAGGTGGTCGCGCTCCCCGACCGAGCTTCCGCCGGTGGCAAGGACGAGATCGGAGTGCGCGAGGGCGTCGCGGAGCGCGGCCTCGATCCGGCGCGGATCGTCCGGGACCGGGGGCCGGAGGCGGGGGATGCCGCCCCCTGCCACGACCACCCCCGCCAGCGTGGCGTTGTTGCTCTCGTAGACGGTGCTGGCGCGCCGGGGGGTGCCCGGGAGGGAGAGCTCGTTGCCGTTGGGGATCACCGTGACGACCGGTCGGGCGAAGACGCGGACGGAGCCGAGACCGCAGGCGGCCAACCCCCCCACGGTCGCGGGAGCGAGGAGCTCTCCGCGGCGGAGGAGCCGGGCGCCGCGCGCGATATCCTCCCCGGGCCGCGCCAGTCGATCGCCGGGGAGGATCGGCCGTGGGATCCGGATCGAACCCCCGGATCGCTCGACCTCCTCGAAGATCACGACCGTATCCGCCCCCCTCGGGAGAGCGCCTCCGGTCGCGATCGCCGCCGCTTCCCCTCGACGCAGGGAATGTCCGAGCGTCCCCTCGGCGTACACCTCCCCGACGAGCGTGAGGGTCGCCGGGCGGCGGGCCGAAGCGGATCGAGTGTCCTGGCTGTGTACGGCGTACCCATCCCACGTCGCCCGAAGAAACCCCGGCACGGGGGCCGGCGCCCGCACGGCGGCGGCGGCGACCCGGTCGAACGCCTCGGCGACCGGCACGAGCTCCGTCCGCTCGATCGGGCGAACGGCGGTCAGCAACCGGCGTCGCGCCGTGAGCGCAGGAACGAGCCGACCGAACGCGCGCATCTCCATCGGACGCTCCTAACGGCTCCCCGCGATCCATCGCGAGGCCGAGCGGGTTCCCTGGGCGAGGCAGGCGCGTAACGGCTCGCCCGCGAAGAAACCGCCGTAGAACCCTCCTCGGAACGCATCCCCGGCTCCGACCAAGCTCTCGACCCGCGACGGACGGAGGGACGGGAGGTGCTCGCGCCCCGCCCGGGAGAAGGAGGTGACCCCGGCCCGACCTTCGGTCCGCACCACGAGCGGCACCTTCGGTAGGAGGCCCCGGGTCCCCGAGACCCCCGCGAGCCGAGCGGCCCGAGCGATCTCGCCGGCGTTGCCGAACAGGATCTCCGAGCAGGCCAGCAGCCGGCGCAGGGGCCGGGCCGACCACCGGTAGAAGATCTCCTGGGCGGGGTCCGCCGCAACGCGCAGGCCCGCGTCGCGGGCGACCTCGGCCAATCGGAGCTGATACGACGGGGGTCCCGTCCCGACGTGGACCCACGCATGTCGGCGCAGCCACGGGAGGGGGATCGGCGCGGCGCGATCGTCGCCCATCGGCCCCTGGTCGATCAGCGTCCGCTGGGAACCGCGCCGATCTTCGATGATGATGCACGTTGGCGTCGAACGGCCGCCGACGGTCTCGAGACCTCCGAGGTCGAGGCCGGCGGAGCTCATCCGGCGCCGGAACGAGTCGGGAAACCCGTCGCCGATCCGGGCGAGCAGCCCGACGCGGACCCCGCGACCGGCCGCGACCAGGGCGATGGTCGTCGCGGTGCCGCCGAGCTCGGTGCGGGCGCGAGCGACCGGTTCGGTGCGGTCCGCCCTGGGAAAGCGGACGACACGCAGGAATCGGTCGACGTTGACGTGCCCGCTGACGACCAGGTCGCGCTCGGACGTTCGGGCCTTCCCCGCCATCGTACGGTCCGGACCGGGAGTTCCTCGGAGGATTATCCCTTCGATGCCGGCCGTGCGACGAGTTATGGCCGCAGGACGCTCCGGCGCCGGGGTCCGATGATCGTAGAGGGGGCGATCCTCGACATCGACGGTCCGCGCTCCGCCTACGTCCGGTTTGAGCGCGGTAAGATCGTGGAGGTCGGACAGCGCGGCACCGACTCCACCCGCGGTCGGGGGCGACGGCTCCGCGGGATCGTCGTGCCGGCGCCGGTGAACGCCCACACACATCTCGGGGACTCCGTGTCGCGCGTCGAGCCTCCGACCGCGCCGGTCGCCCGTCTCGTTCAAGCTCCCGACGGCTACAAATTCCGCCTTCTTGCGCGCACGCCCGCGGCCGAAAAGGAGCGGGCGATCCGCCGGGCGTTGCGTCGAATGCAGCGTTCGGGGGTCGGTGCGGTCATCGATTTTCGGGAGGAAGGCGTTCCTGGAGTCGAGCTGCTCCGCCGGGCGAGCCTGGGAACCTCGGTCCACCCCGTGATCCTCGGCCGTCCGCTCGCTCGACCGGTCGTGCCGGCGGAGCTCGAACGCCTGCTCGCCGTCGCCGACGGCGTCGGCCTATCGAGCGCGCGCGACGAGAGCACCGCGACCCGACGGACGATCGCGCGAGCGTGCCGCGACCGGAGGAAGCGCTTCGCGCTCCACGCGAGCGAGGCGGTCCGGGAGTCTCCGGAGAGCTACCTCGACCCAAAGCCCGATCTCCTGGTCCATCTCGCGATGGCCACGACCGAGGATCTGCGCACCGTTGCGGAGGAACGGGTGAGCGTTGCTGTCTGTCCGCGTTCGAACGCCCTGTTCGGCCGACAGCCGGACCTCCGGACGATGGAGCGCCTCGGGATCCCGGTCCTCCTCGGAACGGACAACGTCATGTTCCAGGCGCCGTCGATCTGGAGAGAGATCGAGTTCGCCTACGTCGCGACCCGGTTGAAACGCCGCCCCGTCTCCGCTGGGTTCGTTGCCCGATGCGCCCTCGTGGAGCCATGGCGCTGGCTCGGCACTCCCGACGCGGCGCGGATCGCCCCCGACACGGGGGCTCGTCCGCTCGTCCTCCGCCTGCCTCCGGACGATCCCGCCTACCAGGTTGTGACCCGTACGACCGAACACCTTATCGCCCGGCCGAGACCCCCTCGCACCGGGGGCGTGCGATGAAGCTCGACGAGCTGTACTCCCTTCTGCGCCGCCGCGGAGTGCTCTGGCCGTCGGCCGAGATCTACGGAGGTACGCAGGGGCTGTACGACTACGGACCCCTCGGCACGGCCCTCAAGCGCCGGCTCGAGGACGCCTGGAGCGCTTGGTTCCTCGGACTCTCGCAGGATTACCATCTGATCCAACCGGCCGAGATCCTGCCCGAGGTCGTCGTCCGGGCGTCGGGCCACCTCGAGAACTTCACCGACCCCGAGGTGACGTGCGAGTCGTGCCATGCGGCGTTCCGGGCCGACTCTGTACTCGAGAAAGTACGCCCCGAGGGGGTCGACGGGCTTTCGGCCGCCCAGATCGGGGAGATCCTGCGGGAGGTGAAGGTCCGCTGCCCGTCCTGCGGCTCGACGTCGCTCAGCGTTCCGCGGCCGTTCAATCTGATGTTCGCGACCGACCTCGGCGTCACGGGCCGGGAGCGCGGCTACCTGCAGCCCGAGACCGCCCAGGCGAGCTACCTCGCGTTCCCTCGGATGTGGGACGTCGGGCGCCGGGCGCTCCCCCTGGGGATCGCCGTGATCGGCAAGGCGTACCGCAACGAGATCGCGCCCCGGCAGGTCCTGTTCCGGATGCGGGCGTTCACCCAGGCCGAGCTGCAGATCTTCTTCCGGCCCGGGAAGTTCGACGTCCCGTTCGCTCGCATGGCGGAGGAACTCGTGCCGGTCGTCCGCGTCGCTCGCCGGGGGCCCGAAGGAGCTCCGCCCGAGATCGTCCGCGCGGCCGCGCTGGTCGAGAGCGGCTTGCCGGAGTTCTACGTCTATCATCTCGTGCACATGCTGCGGTTCCTGCGGGACGTGCTCCGCTACCCCTCGGATCGGATCCGGTTCTATGAGAAGTCCGACCAGGAGCGCGCCTTCTACAACCGCATCCAGTTCGACGCCGAGCTCCGGTTCGACAGCCTCGGGGGGTTCAAGGAGGTCGGCGCCGTGCACTATCGCGGGGACTACGACCTCACCCGCCACGGCGAAGGGGTCGGCCGCGACCTCTCGGTGACGCCGACGGGGGAACCTGCGGTGCTGCCGCACGTCCTCGAGCTCACGTTCGGGGTCGATCGCAACGTCTGGGGGCTCGCCGATGTCCATATCGAACGCGACAGCGAGCGGACCGTCTGGCACCTCCCCCCCTTCCTCGCGCCCGTGCCGGTGGGGGTGTTCCCGCTGATCCCGAAGGCGCATGGGGCGTACGCCCAGGAGCTCTCCGATGCGCTCGGCTCGGAAGGGATCCTCCATCAGCTCGACGACGCGGGCACGATCGGGAAGCGGTATGCGCGCATGGACGAGGCGGGCGCGCCGTTCTGCATCACGGTCGACGGCGTGACGCTCGAGGCGGGACCCGAGCAGGGTACGGTCACGCTGCGCGAACGCGATTCGAAGCAGCAGGCCCGCCTTCCGCGCGCGGAGCTCGCGGCCCGGATCGCTCCGTCGCTGCGGCCGCCGCGGCCCGTCCGGTCGTGACCGCCCCGCCGGCGGCGTACGACAACGGCTATATCTCGCGGGACCCGTACGACGGTACGGATGGCAGCCGGAGGGAACCCGCCCCCCGATTCGTCGGGCCACTCCGGTATCCTCGCCGCGCGCGCGTCGCGATGGCTCGGCCAGCAGTACGCGGACATCTCCAAACTCCGTGAGATCGCGGCCCGCCACGATCGCACCGCCGCCCGGGCCCAGCAGCGCGCCTCCCGGCTCAACACGAAGATCGAAAAGTTGCGCCACCAGGCGACGCTGCTGCGGGAGAAGGCGCAACGGATCACCGCCGACATCCCTGAGATCGAGCAGCAGATCAAGCAGCACGAGCGGGACATCCAGGGCGCGACGAAGGGGGGCGGAGGTCCGCTCACCTCCGATGTGACGGCACTCCACTACCGGATCCGCAAGCTCCAGCAGAAGGTCGTGGACCGACAGCAGAAGGCCCGATCGCTCGAGTTCCGAGCGGCGAGCAAGAACCAGAAAACCAACGAACTGAGGGTGCGCGTCGACCGATTCACCGAGACCGCGCGGCTCGCGGAGCAGGAGGCCGGAACGTACCGGCGCCGGGCCGACCGCCTGCAGCTCGTGAACGAGCAGGAGGGCAGCGGCGCTCCGCCGTCCGATCCGACGCCCCCGCCGACGCCGATCGACTCCGTGGACGAGCCCCCCGATTCGCTATGAAGCTCATCGTCACCGTCGGGATGCCCGGGTCGGGGAAGGACGAGCTGGTCGCCGTGGCCCGGGCGATGGGTCTGGCGACCCTCAAGATGGGCGACCTCGTCCGGGACGAGACGCGCCGCCGCGGGTTGCCCGTCACGAACGCGAACGTCGCGCGGATCGCCTCGGAGGAACGCGAGAAGCACGGCGCGGGGGTCTGGGCGCAGCGGGCCCTCCCGAAGCTCAGCGAGACGCGGATGCTGGTCGACGGATGCCGCTCCGACACCGAGGTGACGGTCTTCCGCCACAACTTCGGCGACCTGTTCGTGCTCGGCATCTTCGCCTCCCCCGAGACGCGCCACAGCCGGATGGCGAGCCGCAGCCGGTCGGACGACGGAGGCGGTCTGCAGGAGTTCTTCGACCGAGACCGCCGCGAGCTCAAGTGGGGGATCGGGAGCGCCTTCGCGCTCGCCGATGGCATGATAGTGAACGAAGGATCGCTCGACGAGTTCCGCCGAGAGGGGCGGGCCGTGCTCGAGCGGGTCCTGCGGCGCGACGAGTGAGCACGCGCCGCTAGCGACCGCGACCGGGGGCGGCGAGGAGCGTCCGGACCCCATCGAACCGTTCGCGATCGACGACGACGGCGACGCGCGAGCGGCCCGAAGCGAGGGTCACGGCCTCCCCCGCGAGGTG
>JBAQAF010000047.1:0-1661 GCA_049285595.1 Thermoplasmata archaeon | reverse complement strand
CGGCACCATGGCGCAGTATGCCCAGCAGTTCGGGCCGGTGATGGCCCGCAAATACGACATGGGCACGCAGGTCGCGACGGCGGTGCAGCAGGGCGCGGCGGCGTTCGAGTGCGTGCGCGTCACCGATGGCACCGATGTGGCGGCGTCGGCGTTGTTCAACGGCACAGCGAGCAGCGATTGCTCGCTGATCGCGACATCGCTGTATACCGGCACGTTGGCGAACGGCGATCAAATGACGCTGTCGGCTGGTGCCGGCACAAGCTACAACGTTACGGTGGCGCGGCCTGGCGTCGGCGGACAACTCTACACCGGCATCACCGGATCGGGCGCGACATTCTGGTCGAATGTCGTTGCGGCGGCGAATACCGGCGTCGGGCAACTGGCTGGGGCATCGCAGTATGTGCGGCTGGCTGTCGGCGCCGGCGCCAATGCGAGCGTTTCCCCGTCGTCGCTGTCGCTGCCGATGACGATCACGCTGGGGTCCGGCACCGGCGCGGTGGCTGGGGTGGACGGTGTCGCCACGATCACCGCCGCGGTGCTGATCGGGCAGGACACGCTCCCACGCAAAGGGATGTACTGCCTGCGGTCGCAGGGCTGCTCGATCGGCGTGCTGGCCGATGCCGACGACAGCACGCAGTGGACCACGCAGGACGCGTTCGGGCTGCAGGAATGCATCTACATGATGCTGGTGGCGCCCGCCGGCACCGTGATCGCCAATGGCAGCACGGGCGCGGTAGACCTGAAGAACACGGCCGGGCTGAACGACTATTCGGCCAAGCTGCTGCACGGCGACTGGATCTGGTGGAGCGACCAGACCAACAACGTGGTGCGGCTGGTGTCGCCGCAGGGATTCGCGGCGGGGCGGTACTCGAACCTGTCGCCGGAGCAGTCCGGGCTGAACAAGCAGATCTATTCCATCATTGCGTCGCAGACCTCGGGCGTGCCGGGCACTGGGCAGGGCGCGCAGTATGCGACGGCCGACCTGGCGCTGCTGGCCGAGAACGGCATCGACGTGATCTGCAATCCGCAACCGGGCGGATCGTATTGGGGCCTGCGCATCGGGCACAATTCTTCGACCAACGCGGCGATCAACGGCGACAACTACACGCGGCTGACTTACTATATCGCGACCAGCCTCGCCGCCGCGATGGGCGTCTATGTCGGCCAGGTCATCAACGCGGATCTGCTGCTGAACATCCGCTCGGCGCAGCTTTCGTTCCTGCAGAACATGCTGTCGCAAGGACTGCTGGGCAGCGTCGATGGTTCCGTGCCGTTCTCGGTGATTTGCGACATTACGAACAACCCGCAGTCGCGCACCGCGCTGGGCTACGTGCAGTCCGACGCCGCGGTGCAGTACCAGGGCATCAACGAGAAGTTCATCTGCAACGTGCAGGGCGGCACCACGGTGGTGGTGACGACGCAGGTATTGCCGAACGCATAGCCGGCGAGCTGATCGGCGTTTCCCCAACGCTGACCGGCTGTTTCCCAACAACATCATAGGAGACGGCAGTGTCCGGCAGCTCCAATCCTGATTTCAACGTCGGTATCGACGAAAAGCTCGTGCTGATCCTCGGCGTCCTTGGGCGCATCGATTTCTCCCACGTCATCGGATGGGAAGCCGATCCGATCACGAAGGAGATCACGGTAGAGCGCCTCTACGG
>JBAQAF010000046.1:0-12683 GCA_049285595.1 Thermoplasmata archaeon | reverse complement strand
AGGAGCGCGACCGCGGGATGCCCCCGCCGCGCCCGGTGCCGCCCCCGGCGGCTCCTTCGGCGCCGCTCCCGCCCGAGCTCTCCCACTACTTCGAGCTTCTGCAGGGCGTCGAGAACGCCTCGCGCTGCCTCTTTGTGGGCGAGGACGACGCGGTCGTGGGCGAGGCCCCGATCAAGGAGATGATCGAGGCGATCTCGAACCTCACCACCCCGGCGAAGGCGGTCGTCTTCGACGGGATCGTGAGCCAGCGCCTGCTCGACGTCGCCCACGAGAAGGGGATCGGCACGGTCGTCGGTACCCGCCTCGGCCCGGTCGGGAAGATCCCGGACCAACTGCGGATCTTCACGAAGAGCGACCTGATGCCGGGCGGATGGCCCCGCTAGTCCGGCCCGACCTCCGTGGGGCGGCCCGCGCCGCCCTCCCGCCCGCGACGAATGTATTAGCTCGGGCTCCGCTCTCGGAAGCGGGAACGTGACGGCGAGCGAGAGCCCTCGGCGACTTCCGCTCTCGGTCGAGGAGATCGAGACGACCCGGGACGTCACCATCCCGACCGACCCGCTCGAGCGGGTGATCGGGCAGGAGAAGGCCGTCGAGATCGCGCGGATCGCCGCTTACCAGCGCCGCCACCTCCTGCTCGTCGGTCCGCCCGGCATCGGGAAGTCGATGACCGCTCAGGCGCTCGCCCTGCATCTCGACCGACCCCGCACCGAGCTGCGGGTCGTGCACAATCCCGAGAACCCCGAGCGGCCGAGCATCGAGGTCGCGACCCGGGAGGAGGTGTACCGCGAACGCGAAGCGGCCCGGTCGGTCGAGGGGGAGCTGATCTCCCCGCCCGAGGCCCCCGCGTCCGTCGCGGAGCGGCTCGGGTATCGCTGCTCCCGGTGCAGCTTTTACTCGCTGCCGAGCGAGCGGTACTGCCCGAGCTGCAGCAATCCGAAGCAGGTGATGCCCGGCACGACGGGCAGCGGCAATCCGTTCCGCGACCTCGTCGGGGGGATCCTCGAACTGACGGTGAGCCCCGGTGGCAACCCGCAGGAGTCGGTGCGAACGACCCGCCTGCGCAACGGCGTCGAGGAGGTCGTCGCCTACGAACGCGCGGGGGACCGGATCAAGGTCCTCGACCAGCGGGCGCTCGAGCGGCGCCGTACGCTCCAGCACGAGAGCCCGCGCAAGATCCTGGTCAAGCTCGACCGCAATACGTTCGTGATGGCGACCGGGGCGAGCGAGACGGAGCTCCTCGGGGATGTCCGGCACGATCCGTACGGCGGACACCCCCAGTTGGGGACCCTACCGTATGAGCGAGTGATCGCCGGGACGATCCACGAGGCGCACGAGGGAGTGCTGTTCATCGATGAGCTGCCCCACCTCGGGTTCATGCAGCGGCACATCCTGACCGCGATGCAAGAGAAGCGGTTCCCGATCAGCGGGCGCAACCCGCAGTCCGGCGGCGCCTCGGTCCGGGTCGACGGGGTCCCGTGCGACTTCATCCTGGTCGCGGCCGCGAACATCCAGGATATCCACCGGATCCTCTCGCCGCTCCGCTCCCGGATCGCGGGCTCGGGGTACGAGGTCCTGCTCGAGACGTCGATGCCGGACTCCGAGGCGAACCGTCTGCGCCTCGCGCAGTTCTGCGCGCAGGAGATCGCGGTCGACGGACGGATCCGCCCCGCGACCCGCGAGGCGGTCCTCGAGTTGATCAAGGAGGCGCGCCGGCGGGCGGAAGCGCTGGACGGTCGGCGCAACGCGCTGACGCTCCGGCTCCGCGAACTCGGCGGGCTGATCCGGACCGCGGGCGACCTCGCGGCGGTCTCGGGCAGCGAGTACCTGGAGGCGGACCATCTGCGCCGGGCCCTCGAACGCGCCCGGTCGATCGAGGAGCAGGTCCGTGAGGTGTACGGTTCCTTCCAGGGCGGCCTCCGCCAGGAGTCGACCGAGTCGCAGCGCCAGTCGATGGGCTACTACCAGTGGAACGACCGGGCCGATCCGGGCCAGTTCCCCGGCGGCTACGGCTGAGCGTCCCCTCCTCCGCTACTGATAAGAGCGGGGCGTCGGTGGTCGGGGGCGCGGGCGCGTAGTCTAGTGGCTATGACGTCACCCTGACATGGTGAAGGTCGCCAGTTCGAATCTGGCCGCGCCCACCTCCGAGATCGACGGCCGTGTCGACTCGCGCCTTCGCGGGAGCCTCGCCTCGTTGGTTCCGGCACGGTCGGCGGACCGGCCCCAGAGGCGATTATCGTCTCTTGCTTCCACGAGGTTATAACGCGTACCGGGGTGCCCGTTCGGGCGAGACTCGATGACGAATCGGCCGCGCCACGAAAGGGCCACGGTGGCCCGCGCGCTGGCGGTGGCCATCGTGGTCGCCGTGTGCGCTTCGAACAACCTGGTCGACATGGCCGGGAGCTCGGTGGCCCCCTTCGGCCATGGACCGGCACTCCTCGGGGCGATCCGCACGGGCCCCTCGGCCGCGGGGACGACGGACGGCCGCGTCCTGATCCGTGCGGCGGGTGTGTCGGACGGCCCGCCCAACTCGATCGTCGATATGTTCCCGGTCGGCTTGATTCCCTTCTCGCCGACGTTCGACCCCCAGACCGGGAACCTATACGTCTCGAATTCCGACACCAACAACGTCAGTGTGATCTCGGGGACGGACGACTCCCTTCTGCTCAGCTACCACACGGGATTCTATCCCGAGGTCCCTACCTACGACCCGGCGACCGGGAGCCTCTACGTCGCCAACACCTACTCGGACAACATCAGCGTGATCAGTCCGATCGTCACCCGGTACGTCGAGCGCTCGATCGCCGTAGGAACCTATCCCGGCGCTCCGATCCTCGATCCGCTGACCGACGAGCTGTACGTTCCGAACACGGCATCGGACAACCTCAGTGTGGTCCCAGACCAGAGCCTGAACGTCGGAGCGACCATTCCGGTCGGCTCCGATCCTCAGACCGGCCTCTTTGCCCCGTCGAACGGGTACCTCTACTTTGTCAACTACGGATCGAACAACGTGAGCGTGATCTCGGCAGTAACCCACACCGTCGTCGCAACGGTCCCGGTCGGGGAGGGACCCCTCTCCCTCAGCTACGACGGCCTGACGCGGGAGGTCCTTGTCGGGAATTCCCTGTCGGACACGGTCTCCGTGATCGCCACGAGCTCGAACACGGTGGTTCGGACGATTCCCGTTGGCTCGACGCCGGACGGAATCGCGTTCGACAACGAGAGCGCCCAACTGTTCGTCTCCAACAGTGCTTCGGGCAACGTCAGCGTGCTGTCGGCCGTCACCCTGGCCACCGTCGCGACCGTCCCGGTGGGATCGGCCCCCCAGCCACCGGTGTTCGACCCGTTCAACGGCGAGATCTTCGTCGCCGACCGAGCTTCCGGTACGGTGAGTGTGGTCTCGGGAACGACCGATGCGCTGGTGACGACGATCACGATCGGTGCGTTGCTCTCCTACGCTCCGGGGTATGGCCCCGAGACGCCTGCCATCGACAGTTGGAACGGGGATCTGTTCGTCTCGGACTCGGAGATCAGCCGAGAGATCCGGCTCAGCGGAGGCGTCCTTGCCGAGATCCGGGAGGCGGGCCTCCCGACGGGTCAGTCGTGGACGGCGAGCATCGATGGGGTGGAAACGACGACCCGGGCAACCGTCACAGACTTTGTGGTGCTTCCCGGGACCCACTTCTTCGAGGCCGAACCGTCCGGGCCGTACCGGGCAACCCCCGATTCGGGAACTACCGTGCTGGGCATCGCGCCGGCGTCGATCCTGGTTCAATACGAGGTTCCTCCGACGACCGGAACCTTGCCGGCCGGGTACGGGCCGGGGCTCACCGTGGCCATCGTCCTTGCATCGATCGCGCTCGGAGTCGCCGTCGGCCTCGCTCTCCGTCGCCCACCCCGACCGGGGCCGGGTGGGTCCGGCGAGGTCCCATCACGGCCCGCCCCTCAACCACCCGATCCGTCTTCCCCACCGTGAGCGAGCCGATCGGGTGCGCCGCCGTGGCGCGGCGACCCGGCGGAGTTCGCTACGGCCGAACGGTTCGCACCCTTGGAGGGTGCCCGGTCGCCTCCCGGGGCGGGCACCGCGCAACGCTCGCTGCGGATTGGGCGCGGGCGCGCTCTTATCGAACGTCGGCGGTGACCCCGCCCGAGCGGAATGCTGTCGCTCTACATCGGTCTCGCCGCCGTCCTCACGGCCATCCTCGCCGCCGCGAGCTTCGCACTCCTCGTTGAGCGGGGTGGGGTCGGCCGGGCCGGCGATCGGCTCGTGTCGCGGAGCGTCGAGCGCTGGTTCGGCCGCCGGGCGCGGATCGGCTGGGACTGGCGGGCGGTCGTCGCCCTGTTCGCCGCCGGGTACGCACTGATCGTGGGCTTCGATCTCGCCCACGGATTCTACGCGTGCGTGCCGGGCGCCGGCCCGTCGGACCTCGCGGGGCTGCTCGCCTCGGGGCGGGCGCTAGGGTCCGGGGGGAACCCGTTCGTCGTCAACGACTGCGGGAGCTCGGTGGTCCTGCCGTATGGTCTCGCCGCGGTCGCCCTGGACGCCGTCGGGAGCCTCGGAGGGGCGCCCGGGATCGCGGCGGTCTGGGGGATCGTCGGGCTCTCCCTCGTGCCGTTGGTCTGGTTCCTCGCTGACGACGATGCCCGCTACGTCACGGTCCTCCTCGCCAGCTCGCCGATCTTCCTTCCCGTGATCGCCGGGCAGATCGACGGGGCGAGCAACGCGATCGTACCGGTCGGGGTCCTTCTCGCGATCCTCCTCGCGCGCCGTCGAGGGACGCTCGGCGCCGTGGTGGGCGGGCTTCTCTCGACGGCGCGCTTTCCGTCCCTGTTCGGCGTCCTCGCGGCGAGCGGGAGCCGACCGCGTCGGTTCGTCACCGCCGGGGTCGCGCTCGGCGCCTTCGGCGGGGGGAGCGCGATCGCGTACGTCCGGTGGGGCAGCTCGTTTCTGAACGCCGTGCTCTTCTCCCAGGCGTCCCGCCACGCCTTCTCGCTGAACGCGTTCGGCATCCTCCTCATCGCGGGCGAGCTCCCCGGGGGGCTCGCGCTCCCGGTCGCGCAGGCGCTCGCGACGCTCGCGGTCACGCTGGGGGCGTTCCTCACGGTCCGCTCCCCGGTCCGGTCGGCCTCGATCGCCCTCACCGGGGTGGCGCTCCTCACCCAGTTCCTCTCCTATCCGATCCTGCTCTGGCTCATCCCGGTCGTCCTCCTCGGTCGGAGGGAACGATGGTGGCTGTGGGGGATCTCGGTGGTCGGCTCGCTGAACTTCTACCTCGCGCTCGACACGCTCGGATGGGGGGCGGGGATCTACTGGCCGACGGAGGTCCTCGACGCGGTCGTGACGGTGCTCCTGCTCGGGCTCCTCGTCGAGCTGTGGCGGAACGCCCGGAGCGACGTCCTACGGGCGGGCTCTTCCACGGGAGCCGCGATGACGTCGCCGGGCGGGTAGGTCGAGGCGCATCTCGTTGCCCGCGGAGAAGCCGAGCCGAGTGTAGACCGAGCGTCCCATCGCGGAGGCGTGGAGGAAGATCCGACCGTACCCTCGGTCCTCTGCCCATCGGACCTGCGCAGTGACGATCTGGGTCGCGACCCCTCGTCCGCGGAACTCGGGCTCGGTGAACATCGACAGGATGTACGGCATTCGGGGGCGGCCGAGGCGGCCGGGGCGGGGTTGCGTCGGGACGAGCCAGATCGCGCCGCTCCCCGCGGGCCGACCGTCCGGGGCCTCCACGATGAACCCGAAGAAGTGGCGCGAGGCGAGTTCGCGTCGCACCCAGCGACGGTACACCGGGTCGGCCCGCTCGAGGTGCGCGCGCAGGCGGCCGCCGATGGCGAGCCACATCTTGCGCCGGTGCTCGACCAGGAGTTCGACGTCCGCCGTCCGGGCCCGCCGCAGACGCAGGCGCACCGGCGTCGCACGGCCCCCTCGGGAACGGCGCGCGCGCATCGCGGACCTACGATCTCTTGAGGGCGATGACGAGCTTACCGACCTCGGCCTGGGCGTCGCCGTACAGCATCCGGCAGTTGTCCCGGTAGAACAGCTCGTTCTCGATCCCGGCGAACCCCTTCCCCTGGCCCCGCTTGATCACGACGACGTTCTTCGCGCGGTCGACGTCGAGGATCGGCATCCCCTGGAGCGCGCTTCCCTTCCTTCGGGCGGCCGGATTGACGACGTCGTTTGCGCCGATGACCAGGACGACGTCCGCGTTCGGGAACTCGTCGTCGATCTCGTCGCGGTCGAACAGCTTGTCGTAGGCGATCCCGGCCTCCGCGAGCAGGACGTTCATGTGGCCGGGCATCCGCCCCGCCACCGGGTGGATGGCGAACTTCACCGTCACGCCCTTCGCTTCGAGGAGGTCGGCGAGCTCCTTGACCTTCTGCTGCGCCTGGGCGACCGCCATCCCGTACCCCGGAGCGATGATCACCTCGTTCGCGTAGGCCATCATCACCGCGACGTCGGTCGCCTCGATCGGCTTCATCTGCCCCTCCACCGCGACGCCTGTCTCCTCGGTCGCGCCGAACGCCCCGAACAGGACGTTCCCCACCGACCGGTTCATCGCGCGGGCCATGAGGAGGGTCAGGAGCGACCCCGCGGCACCGACGAGCGTCCCCGCGATCACCATCGCGTACCCCGCGTCGCCGAGGGGTCCGTTGACGAGGGCAAAACCGTCCAGCGCGACCGCGATCCCCGTGAGGGCGTTGAACAGGCTGATGACGACCGGCATGTCCGCGCCGCCGATCGGCAGCGCCATCAGCACGCCGAAGGCGAGGAGCATGAGGAAGAACGGCAACAGCCACAGCGCCTCGACGCGGATCGCGGCGAAGGCGCCGAACGCCACGCCGATCCCGAGGACGGCGAGGTTCACCGGCTGCTGGCCGGGGAAGACGATCGGCTTCGAGCGCATCCAGCCCTGCAGCTTCAAGAACGCGATCACGCTCCCCGCGATCGAGACCGACCCGATCACCGCCCCGGCGAGGCTCAGGCCGGCGGTGGCATGGTTGCCGAGGCTCGTCAGGAGCTCGACCGCCGCGATCGCTCCCGCGGCGCCCCCGCCCATGCCGTTGAAGACGGCGACCATCTGGGGCATCGCGGTCATCTGAACGACCCGGGCCCAGTACCAGCCGATCCCTCCGCCGACGACGACGCCGATCGCGATCAGTCCGAAGTTGGTGAGGCCCGTGTGCAGCGTCGTGAGGGTGAGGAACGTGACGGCGACCGCGACCAGCATCGCCGCGCCGGCCTGGACGATCCCGCGGCGGGCAGTCTCGGGCGAGCTCATCGCGCGGAGGCCGAGGATGAAGAAGATCACGGTGACGACGTAGACGCCGTCGACCGCCGGGGAGACCCAGTCGTTCACGCGGGACCTCCTTTGCGCTTCGAGCGGTCGAACATGGCGAGGATCCGCTCCGTCACGACGTAGCCGCCGGTGACGTTCATCGCCCCCATGATCACGGCGACGAGACCGATCGCGTCCTCGAGCGGGGTGCGCGCGATGCCGAGGGCGACGATCCCTCCCACGAGGACGATCCCGTGGATGAAGTTCGACCCCGACATGAGCGGGGTATGGAGGAGGACCGGGACCCGGCTGATCGTCTCGTAGCCGACGAACGCCGAGAGGATCCCGATGAACAGCGCGGTCCAGAGATCGGCGGCCATCTACTTCGGGGCTCCGAGGAGGGCGGCGGTCGGCGCGTGCGGGACGGTGCCGGCGTGCGTGAGAAGGCTCGCCGCGAGGATCTCGTCCGTGAACTGGGTGGTCAGGGCCCCGTCCTTCCCGACGAGCAGCTCGAGGAACGATTGCAGGTTCTTCGCGAACATCGCGCTCGCGTGGAACGGCAGGAGACTGGGGACGTTGAGCGGACCCGCGATCGTCACCCCGTGAGCCACGATCACCTCCCCCGGCTTGGTGAGCGCACAGTTGCCCCCCGTCTCGGCGGCGAGGTCGACGATCACGGAGCCCTCCCGCATCCGGGCGACCATCTCCTCGCGCACGAGGACGGGCGCCTTGCGGCCGGGGATCGCGGCCGTCGTGATCACGATGTCGGCGTCGCCGACCGCCTTCGCGACCATCTCCGACTCCTGCAGCTTCTCCCCGTCGGTGAGCTCTCGGGCGTACCCACCCGCCCCTTCCGCGTTGATCTGGAGCTCGAGGAACTTCGCCCCGAGGCTGCGGACCTGCTCGCCGGCCGCCCGGCGCACGTCGTACCCCTCCACGATCGCGCCGAGGCGGCGGGAGGTGGCGATCGCCATCAATCCGGCGACGCCCGCCCCGAGAACGAGGACCTTCGCCGGACGGATCGTGCCTGCGGCGGTCGTCAGCATCGGGAGGAAGCGGGGGGAGTACTCTGCGCCGAGGAGCGCCGCACGGTACCCCGCCACGGTCGCCTGGGAGGAGAGGACGTCCATGCTCTGCGAGCGGCTGATGCGAGGGAGGAGCTCGAGCGCGAAGGTCGTGATGTTCGCATCCCGCAGCTTCGCGATCCGGTCGAGGTTGCGGCTCGGGTTCATCAGCGCCACGACGATCGTGCCGGGTTTCAGAGCGGCGATCTCCTCGGGCGTCGGGGCGAGCACCTTGAGCACGAGCTGCGCCGATCCCCAGAGGGCGGCGCGATCCGGTTCGATCCGGGCGCCCGCGGCCGTGTACGCTTCATCGCGATACCCCGCCGCGAGACCCGCCTGAGGCTCGATCGCGATCTCGATCCCGGATTTCGTGAGCCGCTGGACGACGTCGGGGACGAGGGCGACTCGACGCTCCCCCGGGGTCACTTCCCGTGGAACGGCGACGCGGACCGGCATCGGAATCGTCCTCTGCGACCCCACCGAGATTAAACGGTTGTCGCGCCCCGTGCGTCCTCGGGAGGCGACGGACGGCCCCGGACGCCGACCGGCCGCCGCCCCGCGAGCCAACGCTCATCCGCCCACCCCCGATGGGCGAGGTATGCCGGGGCCGCGAGCGCGGGGCGGGTCCGCCGCCTGGCGCGACCGACTCTATCTCGGCGACGCGCGGACGGTCCTCGCCCGACTGCCGGCCGAATCGGTCCACCTCGCGATCACGAGCCCGCCGTACAACGTCAAGATCCCGTACCGGGGGTACGCGGACGACCGGCCCCTCGCGGAGTACCTCGCCTGGCTCAAGGGGGTCTGGGCGGAGCTTCAGCGCGTGCTAGTGCAGGGAGGGCGGTTCGTCCTGAACGTCGCACCGACGTCGATCAAGGATTTCCGGCCCATCCACCACGACCTCTCCCGGGACCTGCGCGACCTCGGGTACATCATGCGGACCGAGATCCTCTGGTACAAGCAGACGATGGGACGCCGGACGGCGTGGGGCAGCTGGCGCAGCCCGTCGAACCCGCACATCGTCCCGTCCTGGGAGTACGTCCTGGTCTTCTCGAAGGGACAGTGGCGTCTCGAGGGGGAAAGGTCGGCGATCGACATCTCGCCGAAGGAGTTCGAAACGTTCTCGGACGGCTTCTGGCAGATCCCTCCCGAGCGACGTCGCGCCGGCCATCCGGCGCCGTTCCCCGAGGAGCTGATCGAACGTCTGGTGAAGTTCTACTCCTACCGGGGCAACGTCGTTCTCGACATGTTCGGCGGGACCGGGACCGTTGCGGCGGTCGCTCGGCGCCTCGGCCGTCATTACGTGTACATCGACGCGTCGTCCGAGTACTGTCGGGACGCGATCACGCGGGTCGCCGCGTCGACGCCCCCGCCCGACGCGCCGATTCCGCCGCCGGCGCCGCGGCCTACGGACCTTCCGATGCGTACGGGTCGGGCCGTCCCTCGGCCGCGGCCCGGGCCGCGATCCGGGCCCGCGCGAGCGGACGGGTGACGGGACGGGCGCCGACGTAGCCGAGGCCGTACAACCCGGCGGCCCAGTTGTCGAGCCGCCACGCCCGCTCCGCCGGATGGGCTCCCAAGAACCGGAAGTACTCTTCCGTCAGCCGCGCGATCTCGCGGCGCTCGGCCCCCTCCCCGATCCGCAGCATCAGGCGATCGGCCTGGAACATCCGCTCGAAGTGGACCGCCTCGTGCGCGAGCCAGTCGGCGAACGCCGTCTCGCCGGCGCACCGCGCGATCACCTCCATCTCCCGATGCGAGCGGGGCCACTCGGCGAGCGTGGCGAGCGTGTGGGTCATGTTCCGGCCGTGGTAGCGGTAGCGCGTCAAGCGCCGGTCGTCGAGGAACATCCCGTACGGCGCGACGATCCCGCTGAGGAACAGGAACAGGTCCGGCTGGTGGGTCGGCTCGAACGCATCCCCGACCTCCCCATCGAGCAGCTCCCGCCGGATCGCCATCGTGCTCGAGTTGAACGCCGAACGCGCGGTGACCAGGCCGAACTCCCAAAGTCCCGCCTTCTCCCGGGCCGGCCGGTACACCGGACCGCTCGCGTCCATCGCCGCGTCGCTCTCGTGGGGGCGCCAGCGCTCGGGGGGCACGAGCCCGCCCCCGTCGTCGATCACCCGGACCCGATTCCTATAGAAGCCTAGGTCGGGGTGCGCCCGGAACAACTCGGCGATCCGCGCGAGGCGCTCGGGCTCGAACTCGTCGTCGTCGTCGAGGAACGCCACGACGGGGGCCCGGGCGGCGGCGACGGCCCGGCGCAGCCATCGGCCGAGGCGGGGCTCGTGGTCCTCGCGCAGGACGACCCCGGCCCGCCGGAACTCCTCATCGAGCTCGGGATCGTCGAACGTCTTCGTGACGACGACCTCGAACCGCTCGCGCTCGAGGGTCTGGGCGAGGGCGGAGCGCACCGCCGGCCCGAGGAAGGCGGACCGACGGTAGGCGCCGACGACGACCGAGATCTCGGGCCCGGGCACCACGGACGCCTACGCTCCAGCGCTCGTCGTCCCGGTCGGGCCGAGGCGTTCGGCGAGCTCGTCGACGGCGTAGGCGAGCAGCGGCTCCAGGTTCGTCGTGTCGGCCCGGTTGTACTTGACGAGCCGATCGAGCGCGGCCCGGCTGCCGCGACGGTACTCCTGCCAGAGTCGCACGGCGGCAAGTCCGTCGACCCCCTCGACCCCGGAGCGGTCGCCGAGGCCGAGCGTCGCCTCGATGCGCTTCAAGCCGCCGACGAGCCCGAGCCGGTAGAGGACGAACCGAAGGTCGATGTGGATCGGCGGGGCGATGAACTGGGGGAACGTCACGGCGAGGAACGGAACGTCGAAGCGGCTGCCGTTGAACGTCACGAGGATCGGAAAGCGCCGGAGGTGGGCGGGGAGCTCCTCGAGGTCCTCGCCGGCCACGAACGTGCGCGTGCTCCCGCCGCCGTGGACCGTGACGACGGTGACGATCCCCTCGTACGGGGAGAGCCCGGTCGTCTCGATGTCGAGGAAGGCGGTCCGCGTCGGAAAGCCGGGGTAGATCCGCCAGTGCTCGCGCTCGGGCAGGTGGTGGCCGAACCACGCCGCGTCGCCCTCGGCGAGGGCGCGCTCGCTCGCGGCGAGCGCCGCCTCCATCCGATCGGGCGGGGCCCGGGGGATCGGCTCCGCCGCGGCCGCCCGCCGAAGGGACGCCCAATCCCGGACGCCGCGGCGCCACAGCTCCGCCTCGGTCGCCGGCCCGATCCCGGGGAGGTGGACGAACGTCGCCCGCAGGAGGCGGGCTCCGTCGCCGCTCGCGCCGACCATCGGAGTTCCCCCGATCATGCGGCTGGCCGCTGCGGGCGGGGGTCGGCGCTCTCGACCGGCAGCGGGCCGATCGAGGCGATCAGGAGCTTGACCGCCTCCCAGAACGCGAGCACCTCCGTGTTCGGGGGCCGCTCGCCGTAGCGCGGCGCCCGGCACTCGGCCTCGAGCACCCCGGCATCGTCCGCGTCCCAGACCAGGCGGACGACGAACGACTCGTGATCCTCTTCGAAGGCGAACACGCGTTTTCTCGGGTCGGTCGTGATCGGGTTCGGCTCGAGCAGATCGAGCGGCGGGGACGGCGGCGGCGGAGGGCCCGGGGTCAGCTGGAACGGGGCGGCCGCCGGGGGGAGCGTCAGGCGGATCCACGCCACCACCGGCCACCGGGAGCGGCTGGTTCCCAGCGACGGCACGGGCGCAGGACGGCCGGCCACGGTCAAAGCCGTGGCGGGCGTATCCGCTCGCCGTTTCCGGGGTTTCAAAAAAGAAACCACACGCGTTCTGCTTAACTGCCAAGTGTAGCTAGTTTGCGTAGCTGCGGACGTTAGTGGACGCGGGCTGAACAGATCGCCCGAAGGCTTTCTGCGTACACCCCGTCTCTATCGATCTCGTCTTCTACGAATGTCCTCAGAGGTCTCTCTTTTTCGAGGGGGTTTCGGGCTTAGATGCTTTCAGCCCTTATCCCGTAGCGCGTGGCTGCTCAGCGATGCCTTGCCAGACAACTGATGGACTAGAGGCGCCGAATCCCCGTTCCTCTCGTACTGTGGGATCCTTCTCGTCAGAGACCCTTGCACTTCCGCCAAAAAGCAACACACCTGTCTCGCGACGGTGTAAACCCAGCTCACGATCCCTTTTAATGGGCGAACAACCCCACCCTTGGTAGCTGCTGCACCACCAGGATAGGCAGAACCGACATCGAAGTAGCAAGCCTCCAGGTCGATAGGGACTCTTGCTGGAGACAACTCAGTTATCCCCGGGGTAACTTTTCTCTTATCACTGGCCCCTACAGGGGAGGCACAGTGGTTCGCTAGGTCCTGCTTTCGCATCGGGAATCCTCGTTA
>JBAQAF010000045.1:0-10295 GCA_049285595.1 Thermoplasmata archaeon | reverse complement strand
CGGCCATACCGGTCCGCCCGTTCGAGCGGGTGCGCTGGCCCCGGACCTTCTGGCCGCGCTCGTGGCGGACGCCCCGGTAGCTGCGGACCATCTTCATGACGTTGACATCGTCCCGTCGCCGGGTCTCGAGATCCGGCCCGAACAAATGCGGCGACTCGCCGAGGAACGGCTCCCGAGGGTGGTTCGTCATCCACGCCGGGACCAAGGTCGGAAGGGTTCCGAGCGTCGTTTCGAGGACCTCGACCGTCGCTTCGGGAACGTTGCCGATCAGCTCGGCGGGGTTGACGTGCGCGATTCGACACGTCGCCTCGGCGACCCGCAGGCCGACCCCCCGCACTCCCGTCAGGGCGAGCCCCGCGGGGCGGGTCCCATCGAGGTCCGAGTTGGCGATCCGGACGATATAGCGGAAATTTGGATTGTCGGCGATGATCTTCGCCGTTCGGAGGGCCGATGCGGACTTCGCCTTGCCCTTTCCTTCCTTGGGCTCCTTGCCGTCCTTGGACTTGCCACCCTTCTCGCGCTTCGCACCCTTCTCGCCTTTCTCGGCCGGCGCATCGGCAGCGGTGGCGCTCGCCGACGCGGCCTTCTCTGCTGGAGCCTCCTTGGGCTCCTTCGCTTCTTTGGGCGCGACGCTCACTCCCCTGTTCGAGGTCTCTCCGATCGACGGGCGCGCGCACGGGCGGTCGCCCGCGGCCCAGCCCGACCCTTCGGAGGGAGGCCGTTGAGAAGTGTCGGCTTCTTAACGGCTTCGGAGGCCGGACGGTCCGCCCTCGGCGGAATCGAGACATCGAGCACCCGATACCCCGAACCGCGCCCCGTCACCTGGACCCCCGGCCCCCAGTGGGTGCGGATCCACTCCTGGTAGTATCGGACCCCCTGACTTCCCTTGCCCACGAGCAGGAGGCGGCCGCCCGGGGCGAGCCGCTCGGGAACGAGTCGCAGCATCTCGAGGACCGTCTCCCGACCGGCGCGGAACGGGGGATTGGTCGCGATCAGGTCGAACCGTTCCTCGGCGACGGGCTCGAACAGGCGGCCGACGCGCACTTCGGCGTTTCGGATCCCGTTGCGGCCGAGGTTCTCCGTCGCGAGGCGGGCGGCCCGCCGGTTCACATCCGTTAGGATGACCGTGCCGTGCGGGGACGATTTCGCCGCGGCGACGCCGACCGCCCCCCAGCCGCAACCGAGGTCGAGGATGCGCGCCCCATCCTCCACGGCGAGGTGTTCGATGAGCAGGCCGGTACCCGGGTCGAGGCCGTGCGAAGCGAAGACGCCGGCATCCACCGTGAACGCCAGCAGCTCCCCGCGGTAGAGGAACCGCAGTTCCCGTCGCGCCGGGCCCGAGCGGGGCCGCTCGGTAAAGTAGTGGTCCGGCGCGGGCGGGCCGGTCTCGTCGTCGCTCACGTGGACTTCCGGTGGAAGAACGACTCCTTCCGCCCCGATCCCGCAGCCGTGGTCGGCCCGAGCGCCTCCTTGAGGAGATCGCGCTCGTGCGAGGAGAGCGACCGCGGGATCTCGATGTGCACCGTCACGATCTCGTCGCCCCGCGAGGACCCTCCCGGGGGAGGGAATCCCCGGCCCCGCATCCGGAACTGGGTCTCGGGCTGGGTCCCCGCGGGGACCTTGAGGACCGCCTGCCCGTCAATCGTTGGGACCGTCACTTCGCCCCCGAAGATCGCCGTGGCGAGCGGTACGGTCGTCTCGACGTACGCATCCTCGCCATCCCTCCGGACGTGGGGGGACGGCTCGAAAGCGATCTGAACGAACAGGTCCCCCGGTCGCCCGCCGCCCGAACCGGCGAGACCGTGGCCCGGGACGCGGAGCACGGCGCCGTCCTCGACCCCGCGGGGGACGTTCACCTGGATCCGTTCGACCGACTGCTGGTGGCCCGAGCCGTGGCAGACCGGACACCTCTCGAGGATCTTCCGGCCCGCTCCGCGGCAGCGCGGGCAAACGCCGACCGAGATCATCTGGGTATAGCCTCGGCTCTGCACCCGACGTACCTGCCCCTGGCCCTTACACTCGGGGCAGACCTCGAACGCGGTGCCGCCCTTCGCACCGGTGGCGTGGCACGCCGGACAGTCCGTGATCCGCGGGACCTCGACCGTCGGTTGCGCGCCCTCCACCGCAGCGATCAGCGGGAGGCGGACGCCGAGCTCGAGGTCGCTGCCGCGACCCCGTCCCCCGAACCCCTCGAACGTGCCGCCGAACCCCCCGAAGAACTGCCGAAACAGCGGGGACGATCCGAGCAGGTCCTCGAGGTCCTGGGCGTGAGTGAAGTTCTGCCAAGTGAACCCCGCCGGGCCGAAATCCGACTCGACCCCCGAGAAGCCCAGCTGGTCGTAGCGACGACGTTTCTCGTCGTTGAGGAGGACCTCGTACGCCTCGGAGAGCTCTTTGAACTTCTCCTCGGCCCCCTTCGGGTCCCCTTTGGCGACGTCCGGATGGTACTGACGGGCGAGCTTGCGGTAGGCCGTCTTGATCTCGTCCGTGGACGCGGTCCGGGCGACGCCCAGCACCTCGTAGTAATCGCGTTTCGCCATCGGTCGGTCAGCGGAGTCGATCCGTTACCGTCGTCTAGAGGGCTCGCTATTTACCGATTGAGAGCCCGACGCACCCTCGGTTCCCCAGGTGGCGGCGAGGCTCGTGCCCGCCCGGGCCCCCAGTCGACGCGCCGCGTTCCCTTCGGCCACGGCGACCTCGAGCATCCCGAAGCTCGACCCGAGGGCACCGAGCCGATGCGACCCGATCGCTTCGTAACTAGCGACCCAGGGGACCGTGACCCGACGCCGCGCGATCCGCAGCTGAAGGCGCTTCACCCCAGCGTCGACCCAGGGCGTCGGAATGTTCGTGATCAGATTCCCGTACCGGTCCACGTGCAGTACCTCCCCGGCGACACTCGCCCCTCCGCGGCTCGCCTCGGGGATCCGGTACGTCACCGGACGGATCGACGGACCGAGCGATCCGGGCCTTCCTCCCCGCGCGAGCCGTGCGGCGGCGGGGGCGAAGACGTCCCGCGCATCGAACGTCGTGCCGACCCGAGGCGCAGCGCCGAGCCGCTCCGGATCGATCCGAAAAGCGCGCGGGCGTCCGAGGGATTCCGCGAGCGGGAACAGAAGCCCGTTGTCCGGCCCTACCAGTCGCGAGCCGTCGGCGCAGGCGATCGCCAGCGGCGCGCGTCGGCCGCCGACGCCCGGATCAACGACCGCGAGATGCACGGTGCCGGCCGGGAATCCTTGGGCCATCGCCCGCAGAAGGAACGCGCCTTCCGCGATCCCGTGGGCGGGAAGGTCGTGCGCGAGCTCCACGATCCGGGACGGGTCGATCGATCGGGCGAGGACCGCCTTCACTTGGGCCGAGTAGGCGGCCCCGAGGTCGCTCGAGAGGGTCACCAGGCGAACGCCGCGTCCCGTGGGGGGCGGCACCGGGGGATGGTCGCGGGCCGGAGGCCTACGACTTCATGATCGCGACCAGGAAGATCCCGACCGCGACGAGCGCGCCGATCACGGCGGCAACGATGACGAGGAACGACTCCCAGATCAGGGCCTCGAGGTGGCCCGACTTGCTGCCATCGAGGGTCCCGGCGTGGTAGAAGTATCCCGTCAGGAGGCCGACGACCAGACCCGCGGCGAGCAGGCCGACGCCGACCGTGCGGCTCTTCCCGCTGCCGAAGTACGCCGTGAAGATCCCGGCCAGGATCAGGAACAGTGAGAAGACGAGGAGCAAGATCGTGAGGAATTGCCAGCCACCGACTTCCACTGCGGTTCCCACTACATCGAACATCGTTGCTCCTCAGAACTTGATTCCCGTGAGGGTCTTGGTGTCGATCACACCGGCGACGGACCGGATCTTGTCGACGACCAGCTGGCCGAGCGCGTTGAAGTCCTCGGCCTCGACCTTCGCGATCAGGTCATACTCCCCGAACAGCGGATGGAGCTCGACGATCCCTTTGACACGGAGCAACTCGGTGTACACCTCGTGCTCCTTGGCCGGGGCCGTGCTGATTAGGACGAATCCGATGGCCACGCGCGGCACACCCTCGAGAGGGCGCGAGAAGAGCCTTCCTTAATAAGCGTGTCGAGACGGCGGCGGCGGACGAGGGCCGGCCGGCGGCCGGGAAGGGTTTGGCAGTGAGTCGAATCGACGCGGCTTAAGGGGGGAGCCGGTAGCCGCGCACGTCGTTCATGGCGGTCTCGTTGCGCACCTGGCCGGGTCGGCTCGTCGCGCGCCCCTGGCTGCTCGCCTTCCTTCCGATCAATGCCGCGACGGCTGGGTTCGGGGTCGTGCTCCCGCTCCTGATCCTCATCACGCTGCACGGCAGCTGGGCCGACGTCGCCATCGCCGCCACGCTGTATAACTCGACATTGATTCTCTCGTCGGTCGTTTGGGGACACCTCTCCGACCGGTACCCGCTGCGCCGATACTTCCTGATCCTCAACTACGCCGGCTTCGCCGGTCTCTACGCGCTGATGATCCACGTCAGCTCCCTGCCGTCGCTCTACGCGCTGTACGCCGTGATCGGCGCGATCGCGCCGGCCGGGGCGAGCGCCTCCAACCTCCTGATCCTCGAGAAATTCACCGAGGGCGAACGCGCGACCGCCTTCGCGTCGTTCCAGGAGGTGAGCATGATCGGTTGCCTGGTCGGGCTGCTCGCGGGGTACTTCTGGACCGTGGGGAACGCGGGGCTCCTCGACCTGCTCGCCGTCTTCGCGGCGCTCGCGCTCCTCAGCGCCGTGGCCGTCGGGGTCGGCATCTCCGAGGCACATCGCCGCCTGACGACCGCGAGCGTCGCCCGGCATCCGGAGAGCCTGCTCTCCCGCCTTCGGCCTGCGACCCCCTCCCACACCGCCGTTCCGTTCTTCCCGCACCGCCCGCGCCTGCGACCCGAGCCGATCCGTCGGATGCGGAGATGGGCGGCCGCGGAGCTTCACCACGAACTCCCCCTGATCATGTTCGCTTCGTTCCTGTTCAACCTCTCCGGGAATCTCTTCAACATCTCCTACACTCCCTACCTCTACTCGATCGGTCTCACGGCCGCGTCGATCTTCCTCGTGAACCTCGCGAACAACGTCGCCCAGGCCGTCGTCTTCCCGCTCACCGGTGGCCTTGCGAACCGGTTCGGGATCGACCGCATCGTGCACTCGGCGACGTACGTCCGGGGGGTCGGGTATCTTGCGACCGCCGGCCTCACCTTCGCGGTCCTCACCCGGGCCGGGGGCTACGGGGCGAACCTCGCGATCTACGCGCTGCTGGGAGGCGCCATCGCCGTCTACACGACCGCGAGCACCCTCATCCTGTTTCGAGGGGTCGCGGGGCGGGAGGCGGGGAGCCTCCTCGGCGTGAACAGCGCGCTCGGCGGCGGCGCGGCCGTGGTCGGGGCGGGGCTCTCGGGTATCCTCGCCGTCGTGGGGAATTTCCGCCTGGTGTTCCTCGTCGCGGCCGGGATACTGTTCGCCTCGCTCCCCCTGTGGACGGCCGCCTCCCTCGCGTACCGACGACGGAAGGCCCCCGAAGGCCCCCGCACCGAGGTGCGGGAGCGTGCGCCGCCGGGGGCGGTCGCCGAACCGATCGCTTCCGCGAAAACCCATTAACCGTCCTCCGGTACGTCCCGCCGGTCCGGTGGTCATGGCGACACCTACGGAGGTCCAACGGGGCCTCGAGGATGTGATCGCGCTGGAGTCGCGGATCTGCTTCATCGACGGAAAGCAGGGCCGCTTGATCTACGAGGGATACGACATCCGGGACCTCGCCGCCCGTTCGACGTTCGAAGAGGTCGCCTACCTTCTCTGGTACGGCCGGCTCCCGACCGAGTCCCAACTCGCCGAGCTTCGCTCGCGGTTCGCAAACTTACGGGTCCTGCCGGACGCCCTCGCCGAGAGGATCGACGAGCTTCCCGCGACCGCGCATCCGATGGATATCCTTCGGACCGCGGTCAGCGCTCTCGCCCTGTTCGAGCCCGAGGAGACGCGGCCCGGGGAGAGCTCGATCGGGGGCGCGCAACGTCTGACCGCGGTCCTTCCGACGATCCTCGGCCAGTTCCATCGCCGGCGGATCGGGCGCTCGCCCCCGGCCCCGCGCCCCGAACTTTCGCAAGCGGCCTACCTGCTCTACTGTCTCCTCGACCGCGAGCCGACCGAGCTCGAGAGCCGCGCGATCGACGTCGCACTCATCCTGCACGCCGACCACGAGCTCAACGCGTCGACGTTCGCCGCCCGGGTGACCGCGTCGACTCTGAGCGACCTCTACAGCGCGGTGACGAGCGCCATCGGCACGCTCAAGGGTCCGCTCCACGGCGGCGCGAACGAACGGGTGATGGAACTCCTCGAGCAGATCGGCAGCGTCGACCGAGTGGAGGAGGTCGTGAAGGGAATGCTCTCCCGGCACGAACGGATCATGGGGTTCGGCCACCGCGTCTACAAGGTCGAGGACCCTCGCGCGACGGTCCTGCGGGAGTGGTCGCGGAGGATCGGCGAGTCACGAGGGAATCTGCGCTACTACGAGCTCTTGCGTCGCGTGGAAGAGGTCGTCCTCCGCGAAAAAGGGCTCTACCCGAACGTCGACCTCTACTCCGGCTCGGTCTATTCGCTGATGGGGATCCCGCCCGACCTGTTCACCCCCGTGTTCGCGGCGAGCCGGGTCGCGGGATGGACGGCGCACGTTCTCGAAGAGTACCGCGACCTTCGGCTGATCCGGCCGACGGCGAAGTACATCGGGGCGACCGACCTTCCGTACGTGCCGATCCGTGAGCGCCGTTAGGGGCGGGCGGCTCGCGGACGGGGTCGCGCCCGACGCGTTCCCGCACGAACGACGTCCATCAACGGGTAGCGCAGGTCGGGACGGTGGCGCAGGCGGGCGACCACCTCCACCCCGCGGTCCTCGAGTCGAACGCTCACGTCGAGCATCTCGGGCGTGAGGTAACGGTAGGCGAACCGGCCGCGGCCGATCGGCGGGCCGCGCGCCGGGGTGACGCGGACCCGGATCTCCCGCACGTACGGCTGGAGCCGGACCGCGGCCTCGATCGCCCGACCGAGCGCGGGGGCGGTGCGCGGGTCGACGGGGATACCCAGGTACTGGTGGAAGATCCCGCCGAGCTTGATGCCGGCCTCGAACAGAAGCGACTCGCGGGTCGAGAGCCGCAGCGCGCGGGGGGATGGAGCGTCGGTCATCGCCTACGCCGGGGACGGGTGCTCCCGGGGGGTCGTGAACGGGCCGAGAAGATAGTAGCTCGCCACCCCGACGAGGAGACCGAACGCGGCGATCTCGGTGACGGAGTAGAGCGGGCTCCCTCGCGCCGGCTGGAACTGGAGCGGAACGAGCGCCACCGCAGCGAAGACGGCGGTCGCCACCGCGGGCCAGCGCAGCGGGGCGCCGCGTCGGATCTTCGGATACGGTATCGGGACGACCATCAGGACCGCGAGCGCCGCCACGCCGACGAGTAGTCCGACGGGCTGGACCCCCTGGAAGGCGGGGGTGTCGTGGAACAGGAGCGCGACCACGACCGCGAGGGCGCTTTCGGGCGTCGGAACACCGAGGAAGTACGGCAGGTGGTGGGCGCGGGCCGTGAAGTAGGCGAGCCGTGCGACCGCCGCCGTCGCGTAGGCGATGGCGAGCGCGGTCGCGAGCGGGAGGTACGGCCTCCATATCCCCAGATTCGAGGTGTGCACGGCGATCAGGAACGCCGGGGCGAGCCCGAACGTCGTCGCGTCCGCGATGGAGTCGGCGATCCGGCCGAACCGTCCGCTCGGCAGCGGGCTCTTGCGCGAGAGGATCCCGTCGAGCCCGTCGAACCCGATCGCCGCGACGATCAAGAACATCGCCCAGACCTTGTTGCCGGCGAGAACGTAGAGGATGGCGCCGACGCCGAGCAGCGCGTTCGCGAGCGTGGCGAGGTTCGCCGCGAGCCGCCAGCGGTCGGTCACGGTTCGCTCACGGCGACCGTCGTCGTGCCCGCTCGGACGCGATCGCCCACCGCCACGACGGGTCGGACGCGAGCCGCCGGAAGGAGCAGATCGACGCGCGAGCCGAGCACGATCATCCCGAACCGGTCTCCCTTGCGGAGCAACGAACCCGCCCGCACGTACGGGACGATCCGTCGCGCCACGAGCCCGGTGATCTGAACGAGCTCCACCGGCCCGAGGTCGGTCGCGAGCCGGTAGTGCCGACGCACGTTGCGGTCGGCGTCGACCCGGAACGCGGCCCGGTACCCTTCGCCGGCGGCGTCGATCCCTTCCACCCGGCCGTCAAGCGGCGCGCGATTGACGTGGACGTCGGTCACGTTCATGAACACGGAGATCCGCCAGCGAGCGTCGACCCGTTCCACGGCCCGCACATGCCCGTCCGCGGGAGAGACGATCCCCGGTGCGGGGGCCCGCTCGGGATCCCGAAAGAAGACGGCGAAGAATATTCCGATCGCGCCGAGGGCCACGAGGAGCGCGAGCTCCGGAGGACGAACGGGCAGGACGCCGAGGACGAGCGCGATCCCTACCGCCAGGGCACCCACGGTGGGCGGTCCGATCCACCGGACGGCCCCGGGGGCGAACACGGGTCTACCCGGTGAGGACGATCTCGATGTTGACGCCGTCGGGGACCTGGATGCGCATCACCTGGCGGAGCGCCCGTTCGTCGGCGTCGATGTCGATCAGGCGCTTGTGGATCCGCATTTCCCAGTGATCGATCGTGCTCGTGCCTCCGCCGTCCGGGCCCTTGCGAACCGGGACGCGGAGCTTCTTCGTCGGGAGCGGGATCGGTCCCGCGATCGCGACGCCCGTCTTCACGGAGATATCCCGGATCTGTCGGCAGATGGAGTCGACCTTGCCGGAGTCGGTGCCGCTCAAGGAGATTCGGGCTTTCTGCGGCATCGATAGCCCCTCCCCTCGGTCGACCTTCCGCGCGGCCCCGCGCTTACTCGCGCTTCTTGACGTCGACGACGACGCCGGCCGCGACGGTCTGGCCCATGTCCCGGATCGCGAACCGACCGAGCTGCGGGAACTCCTTGTACTTCTCCAGCACCAGCGGGCGCTTCGGGGTGATCTTCACGACCGCCGCGTCGCCCGTCTTGAGCGTCTGGGGGTTCTCCTCGGCGACCTGGCCCGTCTTCGGGTCAAGGCGCTTCTGGAGCTCGGTGAACTCGCAGGCGACCTGCGCCGTGTGGCAGTGGAACACCGGCGTGTACCCGACCGTGATAACGCTCGGGTGGTTGAGCACCTGGATGTTCGCGATGAAGCTCTCGACGACCGTCGGGGGCGCCGAGGCAGGTCCGGCGACGTCGCCCCGGCGGATGTCGTTCTTGTCGATGCCGCGCACGTTGAACCCGACGTTATCCCCCGGGATCGCTTCCGTGACCTGCTCGTGGTGCATTTCGACCGACTTCACTTCGCCGGTCTTGCCGCTCGGCATGAACGTGATCTTGTCGCCGATCTTGAGCGTCCCTGTCTCCACGCGTCCGACCGGCACCGTGCCGATCCCCGTGATCGTGTAGACGTCCTGCACCGGTAGGCGCAGCGCCTTTCCGGTCGGCTTCTCGGGAACCTTCAGGCCGTCGAGGGCGCTGAGCAGGGTCGGGCCCTTGAACCAGGGCATGTTCGGGCTCGCCTTGTTGATGTTGTCGTCCTTGAACGCCGAGATCGGGACGAAGACGACCTGATCGGCGACCTTGAAGCCGACGTTCTTGAGGAGCTTCGTCAGTTCCTCCTTGATCTCCTCGAATTTCTTCTCGGAGTAGGCGACCTCCTGCCGGTCCATCTTGTTGATCGCGCAGATCAACTGCGAGACCCCGAGCGTCCGCGAGAGGAAGATGTGCTCCCGCGTCTGCTCCTGGATCCCTTCCGCGGCCGAGCAGACAAGCACGGCGGCATCGGCCTGGCTCGTCCCCGTGATCATGTTCTTGACGAAGTCCCGGTGCCCGGGGGCGTCGATGATGGTGAAGTAGTACTTCTGGGTGTCAAAGCGGCGGTGCGCGATGTCGATCGTGACCCCGCGCTCGCGCTCCTCCTTGAGCTCGTCCATCACCCAAGCGAACTCGAACGTCGCCTTCCCCTTCGACTCCGCTTCCGCGCGGAACTTGTCGATCTCCTCCTGGCGAATGTACCCCGTGTCGAGCAGCAAGCGACCGACGGTGGTCGACTTCCCGTGATCTACGTGGCCAATGAAGACGATGTTGAGGTGGGGCTTCTGTGCCATGGGGGCTCCGGGCGCGCCGAAAAGGTACCCCTATATAGGCATTGTCGCGCGCGGAGGGCTGCGCGGGAGCGCGCAGGCGCCGTCGGCGCCACGGACGGCGCGTCGAGCGCGCACCGGAC
>JBAQAF010000044.1:0-10241 GCA_049285595.1 Thermoplasmata archaeon | reverse complement strand
TCCGCCCCCATCGACGGGCCCGGTCGAGGAGGTGTCGCTGGATCCTCGGGGGGACGGCGCCGAGGGCGACGAGGCCGGCGGTGTACGTGAGGGGACCGAGGAACCCGGTGTCCGCGAGCACCGTGGCGCCGCGTCGGACGAGCGCCTGGGCCGCCTCGAAGCGGCGCCCGTCCTCCTCGAACAGCTGGCGTTCGACGCGCTCGAGCGCGGGCGCGCTGCGGACGCCGAGGGCCGGCCGTGGCTCGAGCCGGTCGTACGCCTCGGCGAGCGGCACCCAGCCGAACTCGTCGGCGGCCCGGGCGACGAGCGTGCTCTTGCCGGAGCCCGAGATCCCTTCGACCGCGACCACGACCGGACGCCGACGCCCCATCGAACGCGAGGACCACGAGGCGCGGGCGGAAAGGCGTGCCGCCCGTCCGGTTGGCTTTTGGAGGCAAGGGACCTCCCCTCGGCGTGACGGACCCCGGGCCGACCGGCCATCGGTACGGGGCCCGGCTGCTCGAGTGGGAGACGCTGTCGGAGGTCGCCCGCGCGCTCGAGTCGACGGACAGCGACCCCGAGGGGGTCGGGATCATGACCCGCAAGGGACGGATCTTCCCGGTACGGCTCGACGACGTTCCACTGAAGGCGGCGCCGATCCTGAAGCAGGAGATGCTTTCGGTCGGGGGAGACGCCGCCCACGCCCGGGGGGTCGCCGACCACTCGGTCGCGACGACGCCGGTCGTTCTGCTCGGGACGTGGGGCCAGTACCGGTACGTACTTCCGAAGCTGCGGCGCCAGCCGTTCGGCCTGCGACGTCTCGCCGATGAGGTCGACCGGGCGCTGCGGGCCTACACGTTCTCCGCGCCCCGGACGGTGCCGGGCGCGCATCGGCCACTGGCGCTCGGCGAGATCGCCTCCGTGATGGGCGTGCTGAACGTCACCCCCGACTCGTTCTCGGACGGCGGGCGTTACGTCGAGCCGGCGGCGGCCTTGGCCCGCGCCGAGGCGATGGTCTCGGAAGGGGCCGGATCGATCGACGTCGGTGCGGAATCGACCCGCCCCGGGGCGGTGCCGGTCTCCCCGGACGCCGAGTGGGCCCGGCTCGAGCCCGTCCTCTCCCGGCTCACCGGCCGGCTGTCGGTACCGATCTCGGTCGACACCCGCCACGCTGAGGTCGCCGCCCGCGCGATCGACGTCGGCGCGGACCTCGTCAACGACGTCGAGGGGTTGCGCTCCGAGGCGATGCGCCGGGTGGTCGCGCGGTCGGGGGCGGCCGCGATCGTGCTCCATATGCGGGGCGAGCCGCGGACGATGCAGGACGACCTCGTCTACTCCGACGTACGTGGCGAGGTGTTCCGTTCGCTCGCCGAGGCGACCGACCGGGCCGTGGCCGACGGGATCCCGGCGGAGCGTCTCCTCGTCGATCCCGGGCTCGGATTTGGAAAATCGCCGTCGCAGAGCCTCGAGCTGCTCGCTCACGTCGGCGAGCTGCGGAGCCTCGGGTACCCGGTCGTCGTCGGAGCGTCCCGGAAGTCGTTCCTCGGCTGGGCGCTCGGCGACGCTCCGGTCGAGGCGCGCCTGGAGGCCGGTGTCGCGGCGGCGGTCCTCGCCGCGGACCGCGGCGCCTCGATCGTGCGGACCCACGACGTCGAGCCGACCGTGCGAGCGCTCCGCCTGGTCGGTCGGGCCCGGTCGATGCGCTCCGTTCCCCCGGCGACGCCCGAGGGCGCCTTCGCCGCCGGGTCGGATCCCTAGGCGTCGGCGGGGGGACCGCCGTCGTCCGCGAGCTCGGTCTCGAAGACGAGCGAGCCGACGTAGTCGCAGTGCTCGCAGCGGTACACCTGGCCGAGGATCTGGCCCGCGATCAGGGCGATCTTCGCCGACCCGCACTTCGGGCAGAGCAGGACGCGTCTACCCCGGCGCCGGCGGATCGACATCTCCGTCCTCCGGTTCGTCGGGTGCTTCCGCTCCCTCGTCGGGATCGAGGGAAAGCGGCTCCGCGGTTGGGGGCGCGTCGGGGGACGGGCCATCGTCCGGCAGGACCGCGGCGTCCGGCCCTTCGACCGAAGCGGCGAGGATGACGGCGTCGCGCACCGTGTCGCCCTCGTCGAGCCGGATCACCCGCACGCCGAGGGTGTTGCGCGATTGGGAGCGGATCGTTGCGACGCTCATGCGGATCGTGATGCCGCGCTGCGTCGTCACGAGCAGCTCGGAGCTCTCGGTCGTCGGGAGGACCGCGACCACGGCGCCGTTGCGGTCCCCGGTGCGGATCGTGACAACGCCCATCGCACCGCGGCGCGTCTTGCGGTAGTCGTCGGTCGGACTCCGCTTGCCGTAGCCGGTGGTCGTGAGGGAGAGGAGGGTCGGGAACTTCGCGGAGACCGGGGCCATCGCGACGACCCGGTCGTCCGTCGCATCGGAGAGCCGGACGCCGATCACGCCGTACGTCGCCCGGCCCGTCGGCCGGACGTCGCCGAGAGGGAACCGGACGAGGAGCCCCGCGTGCGTCGCGAGGACGATCTCCGCCGCCTCGCCGCGCAGGAGCGCGACGTCGACGAGCTCGTCCCCCTCCTCGAGGAGGATCGCCTGGATGCCGCTCGTGCGGATGTTCTGGAACTGGTCGAGGGTCGTCCGCTTCACGAGGCCGCGGCGCGTGGCGAAGAACAGCGCGCCGTCGGCGGCGAGATCGCGCAGCGGCAGGAGCGTCTGGACCCGCTCGCCGTTCTTCAGGCGGGGCAGGAGGTTGATCACGGCCTTCCCCTTCGAGTGCCGGCTCCCCTCGGGGAGCTCGTACGCTTTCAGGCGGTAGACGCGGCCGAGGTTGGTGAAGAACAGGAGGTCGTCGTGGGTCCGGCTGACGAACGTCCGAATGACGTAATCCTCCTCTTTCGTCTCCATCTGGACGAGCCCCCGACCCCCGCGACGCTGCCGGCGGTACTGCTCGAGCGGGAGGCGCTTGATGTAGCCGTCCCGGGTGACGAGGACGACGACCTCGGTGTCGGGGATCAGGTCCTCGAGCGAACGCTCGGTGAAGGCGCCGACGATCCGGGTGCGGCGCGCGTCGCCGAACCGCGCCCGCAGGTCCGTCAGCTCGTCGGCGATGAGCTTGTCGAGGCGCGCCGGGCTATCGAGGATCGCCTTGAGCTCCCGGGCGAGCGCCTCCTTCTCGGCCTTCTCCTGTTCGAGCGACTCCCGCTCGAGGGCGGTGAGCCGCGAGAGCCGCATCTCGAGGATCGCCTTCGCCTGCTCGGTCGATAGGAGGAACTTTCCCATCAGTCCCGCCTCGGCGGCCGGGACATCCTTCGAGCGACGGATGATCCGGATCACCTCGTCGATGTGGTCGATCGCCGTCAGGAACCCTTCAAGGAGGTGCAGGCGCTCCTCGGTCTTCCGGAGATCGAAGCGGGTCCGACGCGTCAGCGCGGAACGCCGGTGCGCGAGGTGGAGGTCGAGGAGCGATTTGAGGCCGAGGACCTTCGGCCGGCCGTCGACGAGGCAGAGGTTGATCACGCCGAAGCTCGTCTCGAGCGGGGTGTGCTCGTAGATCCGGTTGAGGACGATCTCCGCCGGAACGTCCCGGCGCAGCTCGATGACGACGCTCGTGCCCGAACCGTCCGATTCGTCCCGTAGGTCGGTGATCCCGTCGATCCGCTTCGACTTCACGAGGTCGGCGATCAGCTCGACCAAGGACGCCTTGTTCACCTCGTACGGCGTCTCGGTGATCACGATCTCGTCCTTCTCGCCGCGCACGCGGATCTCCGCCGCTCCGCGCAGGTGCAGCGTCCCGCGGCCGGTGGCGTACGCCTCCCGGATCCCGTCCGAGGAGAGGTAGCCGCCGGTGGGGAAGTCCGGTCCCGGGATCACCGCGAGCAGGTCGTCGAGCGACGCGTCGGGCCGCTCGAGGAGCAACAGGAGGCCGTCGACGACCTCCCCGAGATTGTGGGGTGGCATGTTCGTCGCCATCCCGACCGCGATCCCGGCCGAGCCGTTGAGCAGCAGGTTGGGGAGCTTGGACGGGAGGACGAGGGGCTGGCGCAGGGTCCCGTCGAAATTGTCCGTCCAGTCGACGGTCTCCTTCTCGATGTCGAGGAGGAGCTCCTCGCCCAGGGCAGAGAGTCGGGCCTCGGTGTACCGCATCGCGGCGGGCGAGTCCCCGTCGATCGATCCGAAGTTTCCCTGCCCGTCGATGAGCGGGTAACGCAAGCTGAACGACTGCGCCATCCGGACGAGCGCGTCGTAGACGGCCACGTCGCCGTGAGGGTGGTACTTGCCGAGCACATCGCCGACCGTACGAGCGCTCTTGCGGTACGGTCGATCGTGGGTCGCCCCGGACTCCCACATCGACCAGAGGATCCGCCGGTGCACCGGCTTCAGCCCGTCGCGCCCATCGGGGAGCGCCCGCCCGACGATCACGCTCATGGCGTAATCGATGTAGGAACGGTGCATCTCCTGCTCCACCGAGCGGTCGTGGATCCGGTCGACCGGCACCTCCGTTGTCTCGGGCGGCTTCGCGCTCATGCGGTCGCCTGCGGTTTCGTGAGCTGGCGCGCGATCTCCCGGTCGGCCGTCTCGAGGAACCGGGTGCGGGTCCCGGGCGGGATCGTGGCGCCGCTCGCCACGCGGTGTCCGCCGCCCTCCCCCCCGACCGCACCGGCCGCCGCCCGGCAGACGGTCGCGAGGTCGAGGCCGCGGTCGACCTGACGCGTCAGTCCCCGGGAGCTGACCTTCGTCGGTTCGCTTCCGTGGTCGGAAAAGACGAACACCGGCACGTCGGCCGGGAGCAGGTAGGTCATGGCGAGCCCCGCCTGCGTTCCGGCGAGCGACGTCTCGGGGCTCTCGAACCAGCGCAAGGACGCCATCGCGTGGATGTCGCCGTCCTCGATCCGTCGAAGCCCCCGGAGCAGGCCGGTCCGCCACTCCGCTTCGGCGGCGCGAGCGCGCGCGATCGCCCCGGGATCGCCGAGCGAGTAGGCGACGCCGACGCCGGGGACGCCGATCCGCCCGGCGGCGTTCTGCCGGTTCGACACCTCCTCTGCGTCGAGGCCGAGGGACGGGACGTACCACCGTTCTGCATCGACCATCGCGCCGAACTCGGGGAGGACGTCGACGCGGGCGAGCTGCTCCTTCATCACGGCCGCGAGACGCCCGGATTCGTCGGGCGAGAGGGAGTTCGGCGCCCGCGACGGGTCGAGGCCGACGCTCCGAACGAGCTCCTCGGCCGCTTTCGGGCGGCCGGAGATCCCCCGCAGGTACGGATCGACGCTTCCCGCGACCGCTTCGCCGACCGACGGCCCGAACAGCGCGACCCCCTGACGCCGGGCGATGAGTCCCTGCCGCACGGCCTCGTCGACGAGCGTCGCGTTCAGGCCGCGAAAGCCGCCGACGTGCTGGCGGTCGTGGATCGCCCCGGAGAGACCCCACACGGCGTTGTCCCAGTTCGCCGGGTCGAGGAAGATCCCGAATAGCCAGGCGAGGGTCGCCCCGCACATCTCGCTCATCCCGTCGACCCCCCAGTCGAGCGGGTTCACGAACGCCACGTGGCCCGGGAGGGCCGGCGGGTCGGGGACGCCGGGGTAGCGGTGGTGATCGAGGACGATCACTGGATGCGGGTTCGTGGTGAACAGGTCGAGCCAGCTCGCCCCCGTGTCCACGACGATCAGCGGGCCGGCGGTCGCCGCGGTGAGGGCGGCCATCCGCTCGCGTTCGACGCCGACGAGGCTGGTCGCCTGCGCCGGGTAGCCGAGCCGTTCGAGCGCTCTCAGGAGCGCCGAGGCGCCGGCGATCCCGTCGCCGTCATAATGGTACACGATCCGCCAGCGGCCCGGGTGGCCCAGGAGGAGGCCCCGGGCCCGGCCGAATTCCTCGAGATATCGGGGGTTCCGAACGAAACCGTCCGGCCCCGAAGGCATCACTCCACCTGGAGCGCCGCGCCGGCGGCCGAGTACCGCCAGCTCTCCGGGATCCGTCGGCGCTGCCGGTAGTAGCGCGCGAGGCGCCGTATCCGCGCCTCCATGAGGCTGAGTCCTCTCCGGTTGGAGAGATCGTGGGGATGGGTCTCGAGGTGGTGCTGGAGGTGCACGACCCGTTTCAAGAGGGATTGCAGATCGTCCGGGATCTCCGGGCGAAGTCCGTGGGCCGCGAGCAGCGCCCCCAGCCGCGAACCGGTGACGGCGCGTACCGACGGGACCGCGTAGCTGTCCCGAAGGGTTTGGCCGACCTGCGCGGAGGTGCGTCCGGATTTGATCATCTGGGTCGCCTGGGTGACGATCTCCTCCGTCGTGGCGGTGACCCACTCCGGCTTGGTGAGGGGGTAGGGGCGGTGCGAGCCGGCCCGGCCCTTCCGTCCCGAGTGAATGCGCGACACGGCGCGGCGCAGACCGGGGTTCGGTACTTAACGCTTGGTGCGCAGGGCAGTTTCCAAGCCCCGCCTCCGCCCCGACCGGGCCCCCGTTCAGGCGATCCGATCGGTCTTCGCGAGCGCCTCGACGAGGAACTGCTTTCCGGCGACCGTGATGCGATAGTAATGGGCGGTCGCGCTCCGTGCCGCGCTGGTCGCATGGGCCCGGGGCCCGGCGGAGGCATGGGCGCCGACGAGGCCGTTGCGCACGAGCAGCCCGAGGACCTGCGGCACGCGAACGTCCTCCCGCTCGGTCGCCCAGAACCGGTTCAGAAGCCGTTCGATGTCGCCGAGCGCGAGCGCCTGATCGTGCTCTCGCCCTTCGTGCATCGACTCGGCGCGGTTGAGCTGCTGGAGGATGGCGATCATCGTCGCCCGGACGGGGTCGGGACTGCCACCGGACGCCATCGGGTGGGCAAACGGGAACTCCCTCTACATATAGCCGCCCGCCCGGCGGCGACGGTGCGCTAGACCCGGCCGATCCGCTGGATCTGGCGAACGAGGAACTCCTTCCCCTCCGTCGTGATCGTGAACCGTTCGCCGACGACCCGGCCGCGGTTCCAGGCGTACTCGGGATCGTCCAGCACCCGGGCGAAGCCGTTGCCGATCAGCACGCGCATCGCCTGGCTGAGAGCGACGGAGGAGAGCGTCGGGAGGGGCCCCTTCGCGAGGAAGTGGTGGAGCTCCTCCGGCTCGAGGCCGATCACCTCACCCTCGCCTTCCATCTCGGCCCGGTTGAGCTGCTTCAACACCTCGACGAGCTCCGTCCGCAGCTCGAGCGCGTTCTCCTGGGGGGAACCGGCCATGCCGCGCGATGGCGGCGGGGGGGTGATGAACATATCTCTCCACGTCTCCGCCCGCTGGCTTATAGACGCGCGGCGAGAGTACGTCGAGGACCCCATGGCGTGCAGTTGTCGCAATCCGGCCCACTGCCCGATCTGCAACACGGCGGTCCGGGTGCCGCTCACGAACCTCGAGAACTCCGCCGGTGCGGCGATCCTCGTCGAGAAGTTCGCCCGCCGCGACTCCTCGTCCTCGCGCGAGGGGCTGCGGCGCCTGATCCAGGGGTGGGCGAACTGCCCGGCGTGCGGCCACTCCATTCACTTCGAGCACTCCCGGTCGTGCGTCGCGAGCGCCCTCTCCTCGGCCGGTGTGCCGCTCGCCGAACGCGAGTCGATCCTCTCCAAGATCACCTTCCCGGAAGGGTGACAGCGGGGGATCCGGCGTGGCGGACGACGAGCCGTTCGTGGTCACCCCGTACGAGGTGAAGGGCCGGATCGACTACGCGCGCCTGCGCGAACAGTTCGGCACGCAAGAGCTGACCACGGAACTCCTCGCCCGGCTGCGCGCGGCGTGCGGCGGCGAGCTCCATCCGCTCCTCGCCCGCGGGATCTACTACTCCCACCGGGACCTCGCCGCGATCATCGACCGGGCGGTGGCGGGGAAGCCGTTCTTCCTCTACTCGGGCCGCGGCCCCTCGGGGCCGCTCCACGTCTCGCACCTGGTCTCGTTCGAGATCTGTCGTTGGCTGCAGGAGCGGCTCGGCGTGCCGATGTACATCCAGATCACCGACGACGAGAAGTTCTGGGCCCGTTCGGGTCTCTCCCGGGAGGAGACCGCGCGTTGGGGTCTCGAGAACCTCTACGACATCCTCGCGATCGGATTCGACCCGCGGCGCACCCGGGTCTTCTTCGACTCGCGTTCGATCGCCGCCCTGTACCCCCTCGCGATCCGCGTCGCGCGGAAGATCCCGTACTCGACCGTCAAGGCGGTGTTCGGCTTCGAGCCGTCCGCGAACATCGGCCTGATCTTCTACACCGCCCTCCAGAGCGTGCCGTGCTTCTGGCCCTCCTGGGAGGCGGGTCACGAGGTCCCGTGCCTGATCCCGTGCGGGATCGACCAGGACCCGCACTTTCGGGTCACGCGGGACATCGCGGAGGGGCTCGGGTTCCCGAAGCCGTCGCTCCTCCACAGCCAGATGGTCCCGGGGCTCCTCGGCGACGCGGCGATGTCGACGACCGGCCACACCGCCGACAACGCGTTGTTCCTGAACGACCCGCCGAAGGTCGTCGAGCGGAAGATCAAGCACGCCTTCACCGGCGGGCGGGCCACGGTCGAGGAGCAGCGGCGCCTCGGAGCGACCCCCGAGATCTGTTCGGTCTGGGCGCTGTGGAAAACGCGGTTCGCCCGCTCCGACGAGGAGTTCCGGTCCGTGACGGACGATTGCCGGTCGGGCGCGCTCCTCTGCGGGGAGTGCAAGGGGCGGCTCATCGAGCGGGTCCACGGGTTCTACACGGAGCACGCCGTCGCGCGGGAGAAGGCGAAAGAGTGGGCTGAGTCGGCGATCGTGACCGACGCGCCGCGGCCGCTCTAGCTGATCTCGGGCCGCGCCGGGGGCTCGAGCCGCTCGGGGCGAGCGGGCCGGCCGGGCAGCGCGGCCGTGCCTCCGGTAACGCCCTCTTCGCCGACGGCCGTGACGAGCCGCAGCATCGGCCGGAACAGGGAGGCGCGCGCCCGGGCGGGGTCGAGGGTGTACGCGCGCTCGTACGCCGCGACCGCCTCCTCCTGCTCCCCGAGGGAAAGAAGGGAGAGTGCGAGATCGAGCCAGCTCTTCGCCTCGCGCCCCCCTTCGCGGACCCCCATCTCCTCCGTATGGTCGTCGAGGCGGTGGGGTCGCGCGGTGGGCTTCGCCGGGTCGGCGTTCGGGACCTCCCGGGAGAGGACGAGTGCCCGCTCGAAGGCGACCGATGCCGACGTCTCATCGCCGGATTCGGCGAGCGCGACGCCGAGGCGGTGCCATGCGACGACGTCCTCGGGCGCGAGCGCGACCGCGCGACGGTACGCCGACGCCGCCTCGCTCCACTCCTCCCGCAGCGAGCGGGCGACCCCGAGATGGAACCACGCCTCCCCGTTCTGGGGGGCCAGCGCCACGGCCCGGGAGAGGGCCGCCTCGGCGTCCGCCCCCCGTCCGAGGTGGGCGAGCGCCATGCCGTAGAACGACCAGGCGGCGGCGTCGGTCGGGTCGGCCTTCAGGACGTCCCGGAACGCCCCGGCGGCCTCCTCGTACTGCCGGCCCATGAACCGGTGGATGCCGAGGTCGAAACGCGGGTTCATGACGGAGGTCACGACCCCCCCCGAGCGCTTTAGGCTAGCGTCAGTCCAGAATCACCCGCTCGGGGCCGCGGGCCGCTCCGGGGGGGGTCAGCGACGCAGTTATATGCGCCCCTTCTCCATGAGGCGCTGAGGAATCCGCGAGTCCGGCCCGAATCGAGCGTCCCGCCCGTCCTACTTTTGGCAGGCAGAGTTCGCCCGACGCGAGTCTATTCAACGAGACCTCAACGGAACGCGAAACGCGAAACGAGGCGACTCGAGCGATGGTAGACAAACCCCTGACCAAAGTGCGCGACCTAACGCCGAACTCGAAGCAAGTGAACGTCCTGGCCAAGGTGATCAACGTTGGCGAGGCGAAGGAAGTGATGGGCAAATTCGGAGACCCGCGAAAGGTCTGCGAAGCCGTCGTCGGAGACGACACGGCGACGATCATCCTCTCGCTCTGGAACGAGCAGATCGGATCGATCGCTAAGGACGAAGTGATCCTGGTCGACAACGGCTACGTTTCTCTCGTCCGCGGCCACATGCGCCTGAACGTCGGACGGTACGGGAACCTGACCAAGTCGACCGAGGCGATCCCCGAGGTCAACCAGACGCTCGACATGAGCCAGCAGGAATTCGAGAGCGAGCGCCGCTCCTTCGGGGGCGGAGGCGGCTACCGTGACCGTGGCTCGGGCGGCTACGGCGGCGGTGGCAGCGGTGGCGGCGGCCGCTATGGCGGCGGCGGTGGCGGTGGCGGTGGTGGTGGCGG
>JBAQAF010000043.1:0-49987 GCA_049285595.1 Thermoplasmata archaeon | reverse complement strand
GCCATCGCTCGCCCCACTGCCGGAGCTCTCGCGCGGCCGGCGCGAGACCGAGCCCCATCTCCGTCAAAGAGTAGACGACGGAGAACGGTCGGGTGCTGACGACGGTGCGTTGGACGACGCCCTGGTTCTCGAGGAACTTGAGCGTCGCGCTGAGCGTCTTCGCGTTGAGGCGGGCGTTCGACTTCAGGATCTCGCTGAACCGCTGCGGTCCTTCGAGGAGGCGGTGGACGATCGCGAGGCGCCACTCGGTGCCGATGACCCCCACGGCGGCGAGGACAGGGCAGAGCGTCTGACCGTCGCGCTCGTCACAACTGTCCGAGCCGTCCGATTTCGGACCCGCAGGGCGGCGACCCCGGTCGCTCTCCATCATCGTTCCTCCCCGGCAGCAATCCCGCGAACGGATTTATAGTTACCGCCATATACCAGGTGAAATTTAGTAACTTTCTCCGTTCTCGCATCGACCGGCGCGTCGTTCCGCGCGGAGTACGTTTTCTTCCAACGAGTCCGTTCGGCGGCATGCCGACCCGACGACGGGACGTGGAGCTGTCGGTAGAGCGTCCGTTCGGTCCGTCGGGGGACGTGGCCCGGCTCACCGTCCACTTCGACCCGGGGGCCGACGCCGACGGGCCGACGACCGGCGAGCTGAAGTCGGCGCTCGACGCGCTCCTCACCGATCTCGATGCGGTCATCGGAGTCCCGCTGGCCGCGACGCCTCTGGGCCGGCCCGACCGGGAGCTCTCGGAGCTCGTGGGGACGTACCGTCCTCGACAGCGGGAACTGGTCGACGTGCTCCTCTCGGACGGCGAGATCACCCCGACGGAACATGCCCTCCTCCTCGAGCACCTCCCCCGAGCGCCGAGAACCGTCCCCCCTCCTCCCGTCAGCCCGGTCCCGGAGCAGGCGATCGCTACTGCCCCCTCGGCGGCCGAACAGTCGCTTCCGCCGGCGCGGCCGGTACCGGAGCTGCTGCGGGTGTTCCAGATCGTCTCGCTCAAACAGGCCGGGGCGGTCCGGGCCCGTCGGCAGATATCGTTCGCCGAGTACATGGCACTGAAGCGTCACTTCGAGTCCGCGGACGCCGACGGCGCTCGCGCGGGCGCCGGACGGTGACCCTACGGCCCCGACGACGGGGCCAGGGCGCGGGGAAGCACGGCAGCGGCGAGAAGGCCCACATCGGTGATCCCCGGTTGCATCAGCAACGCGCGGATCGCCGACCGGTCCGTCGATTCCTCGGGGTCGGACGGGGCGCCGACGACGCCTCCGGCGGGGTACGCCGGGCCCCCGATCGATCCGGAGGTTCGGAAGAGACCGACGCTCACCTCCCGACGTCGGAGCCCCGAACGGGCCGACTCGAGGAACTCCACCAGGGCGGGGCCCTCCTCGACCCCCTCCGGGAGGTCGAGGGTCAACATCGCAAACGCCGCGAGCCCCTTCGACCGACGCTCCGCACCGGCCGGTTCGGCCCGGGCGATCCCATCGACCAGGTCGAGGAACCGGCCCGCCGCGGCGGCCGGCGGCTCCCGAAGCTGGAGGGCGGCGAGGCGCGCGGTCCATCCCTTGTCGAACGTCATGTCGGCGGCGGCGCGGACGGCGTCCGGGGGACCGGCGACGACGACCGGTCGCCGGGCGGTCCCCGGCGGCCGGGCGATGGGGGCCGCCCCCGGGCTCAACCACTCGCGGGCCGGGGCCGGTAGCGCGTCGAGCGCTCCGAGTCGCACCAGGGTCGCCCGCGCCTCCGCTCGCTCCGCCGGCCGGACCGCGATCGTCGGTCCGCCGCCGACGAACGCGGCGCCGTCGCCTCGCTCGACCACGAGCGTCTCCACATCGGCGCGCAGAGAGGAGGAAAGGAGCGCCCCGCCGACCCCGGTCGCCCCGAGGGTTCGGGAGAGCAGGCCGACCTCCCGGCCCGTCGCGCCGCGGGCGTGGGTCCTCTCGAGGAAACTCGCGAACTCGGCCGCCGTCATCCCCGGGGGCGGGGTGCCGAACGCCCGGATCGCGCCGGGCGAGAGCAGGAGGATCAGGAGGTCGGACTCCCCCAGCCGTTCGGCGATCTCTTCCACCGCACGGACGACCTCCGCGGCCTTCTCCGCGCCCCCCCAACCGGGCGGAAGCTCGACCCCCTGGAACGGAACGTCCTCGACGACCGGCTCGGGGCCGGCGAGATACCCTTGCGTCACCCGCTCGTCGAGCACCGCGAGGGTCGCGAGGGCCATGGAGTTCGCCGCGTTCCCCGCAGCGACGAACGCGATCTCCCGATAGCGCGCATCGGCGACGAACCGGTTTCCGATCCGCAGCACCCCGTTCTCCCGCTTCAGGGCGAATCGGACCGAGCGGTACGCGTCGGCGCCCGTCACCGCGGAGCGGAAGACGAGCGCCTGCAGCGGGTCCGGTCCCCTCGGGTCCGGGGTGCCGGGAGGGAACGGGTCCCAGGGGAGCCGGCCGATCACGTGCTCCGGACCAAGAGGTAGGGTCAATACGGTGGCGGCGGGCGCCGTCCGCTCAGCCGAGCTGCAGCCGTTCGGCGCGCCGGGGCGTCCCCGGGGCGGCGAACCGGGCCGGCGAGCATTCGAGGGGGTCGAGGTCGATCGGTTCGCCGACGACCGCGTTCGCGACGCGCCGGCTCGCGGCCGGAGCGAGCATGAACCCGTGGCCTCCGAACCCGTTCGCGTGGACGAAGCCGCGCAGCCGCGGGTCCTCTCCGATCACGGGGAATCCGTCGGGGGTGTCGTCGTAGAACCCGGTCCACGCCCGCAACACCCCGAGCGCGCCGAGCCGGGGGACGAGGTCAACGAGCGCGCGGGCCATCGCCGTCAGGAATCGCGGGGAGCTCGGGACGCCGCGCGCGGTCCCCGCGGTGTGGGGGACGGTGAGCCCTCCCACGAGCTCGCCTCGCATCGTCTGGCTGAAGTACAGGCCGTCGCGGGCCCGCACGACCATCGGGTCGAGGAACGGCTTCATCGGCTCGGTCGCGAGGATCTCGTGCCGGGTCGCGATGTTCGGGACCTCGAGGCCCGCTCTTCGGGAGAACTCCCCCGACCACCCTCCCGCTGCGTTCACGATCGTGCCGGTCCCCACCGTCCCCTGCGAGGTCAGTACCGCAGCGAGCGCTCCGTCGCGAACGGTGACCCCGAGCGCCTCGACGCCCAGGGCGACCTCGACCCCGAGGGACCGTACTGTCTCGTAGACCCCCCAGACGGCGGGGAACGGGTAGAGCGTCCCGTCGGAACCGAGGTAGGAGCCGCCGACGATCGAGCCGGAAGCGATCCCCGGGACGAGCCGCTCCACCTCGTCGACCCCGAGCGTGCGAGCGGGGAGCCCCTCCGATCGCAGGAGGTCGTGGACCGGCCCGAGGCGGGAGAGCTCCTCGGGCGTCTCCGCGAGAAACAGGTAGCCCCCCTGGCGGAACCAGATGTTGTAGCCGAACTCGTGCCCGAACTCCCGGTACGCTCGAACGCTCTCCTTCGCGAGCCGGACCGTCGACCGGGTCTCCCACTGCTGTCGGATCCCGCCGCCGTTGCGGCCCGAGCCTCCGTTCGAAAGGAATCCGCGATCGACGACGAGGATCGGACCGGCGCCGGCGCGCGCCAACCGGTAGGCGGTGAACAGGCCGACGATCCCCGCCCCGACGATCACGGTACGGTACTGGTCCCGAAGGAACGTCACGGAACGGCCTCCCCCGGGAACTCCCCGGCGAGGGCGGCCAGCGCTGCAAGCGGCGTCGGCACGGCCGGCGGCCGCTGGGTGATGGATCCGACATCGCACGGCGGCCGTCGTTCGAGGATGGAGAGGAGCAGCAGCGCGTCCGGGAGGCAGTAGCGACCCTGGCAGAGACCGGTCCCGAGACCGGTATACCGTTTGATGACCTCGATGCCCCGGTACCCGCCCGCGACCGCCCGCTCGACCTCCTCCAGCAGCACGTCCTCGCACGCGCAGACGACTGTTTTACCGGCCCGCCGCTCGTGGAGCAGCTCCCGGTAGTACCCTTCGAACTCCCCGGGGGCGACCGGGGGCGCCTCGGGAGCGCCGCCGAAGGGAGGAGCGCCGGCCGCGAGCGAATCGGCCGCCCGCTCGCCGCTCCCGCGCGAGCCGTCCCGAGAAGCTCCGCCCGCGGAGCCGGCGACGAAGAGCCCCGGTACGGTCGTGGCCCCTCCGACGTTCGTTCGCGGGAAGTACGCGCCAGGATCCGGCCGCCACTCGAGGGCGGCCCCCGACTGGATCGCCAGTTGTCCGACCGGCGCGCGGCGGTGGGCGAGGACCACCGAGTCGCACGGCAGCGAGAATCGAGGGCCCGAGCCTCGCCCCTTGAGCTCGAGCTGGCGGACCCGCGAGCGGCCGAGCGCCGCGAGAACGAGGGTGCGGGGGTACAGTGGAACGCCGAGGTCGGAGGCTTTCCGCGCGACGTCGGGACCGATGTCGCCCGGAGCGACGACCGCCCGAACGGCGTCGCCGAGCTGCTCGAGGACCTCCCCGCATCGGGAACCACCACCCACCACCACCGCGCGATGCAGCGGAGAGCGGCGGCCGGGCCGTGCGAACTGGGTCGCGAGCTCCGCGGAGACGACGCCCGGCCGGTCGTTCCCCGCGAACATCAGTTGGGTATCGTAGCTCCCCGGAGCGAGGACCACCGAGCGGCATCGGACGACCACTCCGCGTCCGGGCTCCTCGAACCCGAACAGCGTGAACGGTCGATCGGGGTCCGGCCCCGGGGGAGGCAGGAACGTCGCGGTGGTGCGGGAGAGGGTCTCGCTCCCGGGGAGGTCGGAGAGGTCCCGCCGACGATCGAGACGCAGCGGTCGGAGCCCCCGTTCGACGAGCCGGGCGGCCGCGGCGGTACCCGCCGCTCCCCCGCCGACGATGACGATCTCCGTGTCGATCCGTCGGGGCGACGCCGAGAGCGCTGCGGCGGCGGCCGCGTCGGGAGGCTCGGCGTACCCGGCGAGCCGCCGGATCACGCGATGGTAGAGACCTCTCGCCCACGCGGGTCGGCGAAACCCGTGCAGGGTGTCGAGCCCGTGAGGGAACAGGAGGTCGACCGCGCCCAGCGCGTCGAAGCGAGCCGACGGCCAGGCGTTCCCTTCCTCGACCCGGTCCCCCTCCGCCACCGGGTGGCGGCACGCCCGCACGTTCGGCCGGCCGTTCACGCGGACGAGGCACCCCGTACAGTCACCGGTCCCGCAGAACGGGGCCCGCGGCCGGTGGTAGCGGACGGATCGGACCACGTTCGGCAGACCCCGCCCGGCGAGCGCATCGAGCAGCGAATCGCCGGCGGTCGCCTCGAGCGTCCGACGCCCGAGATGGAACCGGCGGACCGTACGGGGGGCCATGGGGGTGCCTTGCGCGGGAGCTTCGCCGGGCGTATTTACCCTCGGACCCGAGCTCCACCGAACCCGCGTCTACGAGGAAGACCGGGGGCCGCGACCCAAGCTATATAGAGAACGTTCGGTCGGCCCGGCACGGTTCCATGCGGACGACCGGCGGGTTCCACGGACGTCGGATCCAGAAGACCGGAGGCTCGACGTTCATCATCTCGCTGCCGAAGAACTGGGTCGTCAGCCGAGGCCTCGGTGCCGGCGACCTCCTGTTCTTCACGCCGCGCGCCGACGGTTCGCTGGCCGTCTTCCCCGAGTCGCTCGACACCCCCGAGGGAGAGCGCCGGGTCGTCGAGGTCGCGAACGACATGGAGAAGGAACACTTGTTCCGTCGGCTGATCGCCGAGTACATCGCCGGCTATCCGCTGCTCGAGATCCGGACGCCGAGCCGGATGAGCGCCCGGACGCGCGAGGTCGTCCGGAGCTTCGCCCAGCGGATGATCGGCCCCGAGATCCTCGAGGAGACGTCGGAGTCGGTCGTCCTGCAGGACGTCGTCGGCACGAATCCGCTCCCGATCCCGTCGATCGTCCGCCGGATGCACCAGATGGTCCGGGCGATGCAGACCGACGCGATGGCCGCCTTGCGCGAAGGAGACCCGTCGATCGCCCGCGACGTCGTCGAGCGCGACTGGGAGGTCGACCGCTTGCACTGGTTCCTCGAAAAGCAGGTGACGAGCGCGCTGCGGGACGCCCGGATGCTCGCCACCCTCGACCTCACCCTGCCCGAGTGCTCGACCTACCTGCTCACCTCCCGCGTGCTCGAGCGGATCGCCGACCACTCGGTGCGGATCGCCGAGACCGTGACGATCCTCGGCAAGGAGACCCTGCCGCCGAAGCTCCTCGAGGCCCTCGACAAGATGGCGGCCCGGGCGGCGAGTGGCCTCGTCGACGCGCTCGACTGCCTCGATTCGCGCAATATCGAGAAAGCGAACGAGGTGATCGACGCGGCGAAGCAGCTGACGCGCGAACGCGGTCAGATCCTCCACGAGATCACGTTGAAGCGCGGCCGGCTCGCGGTCGGACTCGCCTACGTCCTCGAGAGCCTGGAGCGGGCGGCGTTCTACGCGAGCGACCTCGCCGAGATCGCCATCAACCGGGCGGTCGAATCGCCCGCTCGCCCGGAGGTACCTCCGACCCGCGCCTCTCGTTCCACGGCGGCCCCCCCGACGTGATCTCCCCCGGGCGCCGTTAGGCAGATCGCCCCGAGACGGCGTCGAGGAGCGACCCTACGTCGGTGGCGTTCGGCACCCGGGGGTTCGCGAGCGTCCCCGGGGAGCGCAGCGTGTTCGCGACGATCGTGGCGCGCGCGTCGCGGACTCGATCGAGCGCGATCCCCGCGCCGGCGAGGTCGACCGGGAACCGGAGCGTTTCGTAGAGACGACGTAGCCGCGCCACGAGCGCGACCGGGGCTCGATCCTCCGGAGAGAGGATCGCGGTCGATAGCAGTTCGAGGCGGTCGCGCGCCCCCGCGCGATCGTACTCGAGGACGTACGGGAGCACGATGCCGAGCAGGCGGGCGTACGGCATCGCTGTCGGGACGACGAGCGCCCGGGCGAGCGCATGGGCCAGCCCGCGCTGGGCGTTCGATGCCGCCAGGCCCGCGGCCGTGGCGGCGTAATGGATCGCCGCGCGGGCGTCCGGGTCGCTGCTCCACTTGACGGCGTGCGGCAGCCGGCGCACGATCGTCGTGACCGCATCGAGCGCGAGCGCGTCGGAGAACGGGTTCGACCACGCCGAGAGGAACGCTTCGATCCCCTGAGCGGCGGCCTCCAACGCGCTCGGCACGACCTCCGCGGCCGGCAGCGTCGCTGCGAACGCCGGATCGACGAGCGTCCAGTCGGGAACCAATCGTCGGTCCGAAATTTCGAGGAGCGTTCCGTCCGGACCGGTGAGATCGGCGGTCCAGCTCGCGTCCGCTCCACTGCCGCTCGTGGTCGGGATCGCGACCAGTTGGATGGTCGGTCGCTCGGGGAGCGGAAGCACGGCCGGCAACGCATCGAGCCGGAGGCCGGGACATTCGAGAGCGAGGCGGGCGCCTTTCGCCCCGTCGATGCACCGACCCCCTCCGACGGCCACGATACAATCCGGGATCGCGCTGGTGAGCCGTTCCACCAGCCGCTGCACGGACTCCACGGCGTCGGGCGCGGTGAGGTCGACGATCGGTTCGACGACAGCGTCGGTCTTCTCTAGCTCCTCGACGACCCGGCGCATCCCTTCACCGCGGGCGACCGCGGGGTCGGCGAGCACGAGCGCGCGGCGCACCCCGAGCCCGCTCAGTTGCTCGACGGCCCCGGGACCCCACGCGATCGACGGAGCGGTGAAGAATGCAGTCATGGCGCGACGCGATCAGCGGACCGGAGGGCCCTCGCGGCACCGACGACAGGCCCCGGTGAGCGAGAAGGCGATCTGCTCAACGCTCCACCCGTCGGGGTGCAAGGCCGCGAGCTCGGTCAAGAGATGCCGGTCGAGCTCGTTCAGTTCGAGGGGTTGGATCCGTCCGCAGACACGGCAGACCACGTGAGCGTGCGGGTCCTCCGAGAGCAGGACCCCGGGGGGCTTCACCTCCCGGAGCGTGGGGCGGCGAGGGGGCGACCGGTGCTCCGGCCGGGGGGTGCGACGGGTCGCTCGCGCCATCGGCAGCTCGGACGGCGGACCGCTATTTACGTTGGGCCCGATGAGAGCGAGGTCCGGCGACAGATCGCCCGCGAATCCCACGATCCGGACGCTCCCCGACGCGTCGCCTAGCACCGCGAGGCGACGCGTCGGAAACAGTATTCTCGGGGGCGCCGCTCCTTGCGCGAATGCCGACGTGGGATCCGGGCCAATACCTCCGGTTCGAACGGCAGCGCGGCCTGGCGGTCCATGACCTCGTCGCACGGCTCCACGACCGTTCACCGAAGCGGATCGTTGACCTGGGCTGCGGAGCGGGCCCGAGCACCGCGCTGCTGCGGCAGCGGTGGCCCACGGCGTACATCGAAGGGATCGACAGTTCCGCGGAGATGCTCGCCGCCGCGCGACCGACCGACCCCTCGACGGTCTGGCAGCACGGTGACCTCCGTGACTGGCAGGCGTCCGAGCCGTTCGACCTCGTCTTCTCCAACGCCGCACTGCACTGGGTCCCCGAGCACGAGCGGCTCTTCGCCCGTCTGATCTCGCAGGTGGCCCCCGGTGGGGCGCTCGCGGTTCAGATGCCCGTGAACTCGGAGTCACCGGCGCACCGCGCGATCCGCGATACCGCCGCCGAGCCCCGCTGGGCGCCCCGCTGGGGGCCCGAGCTGCCTCGCGCGAACGTCGAGGCCCCGGAACGCTACTACCGGTTCCTGGCCCCGGCGTCGACCGCGATCGAGCTCTGGCAGACCGAGTACGTCCACGTCCTCCCCGACGCGCCGTCGATCGTTGAGTGGGTCAAGGGTACGACCTTGCGCCCGTATCTCGACGCGTTGCCAATGGCGGCCGACCGGGGGAAGTTCCTTGAGGAGATCGCCGAACGGATCGCCGCCGCCTATCCCGCGGAGAGCGATGGCCGTGTTCTCTTCCCGTTCCGTCGGCAGTTCCTCGTCGCCCACCGCTAGACGGACCGGACCGGACGCGTTCGTCCCGGAGACGGGGCGGCTCATCGACGGAGCCACTTCTCGAGGAACAAGAGGTCCGAGCGGACGTAGCCGAGCGCTTCGTAGAACGCGCTGACGCGCGCATTCCTCCGAGCGACGTGAAGATTGACCTTCGCGCATCCCCTTTGGCGGAGCCGGAGCTCGAGCTCCCGGACCAGCGCCGTTCCCGTGCCTCGATGGCGGAACTTCCGGTCCACCGCGAGGTGGTTGATCCACCCCCGGCGCCCATCGAACCGACCCAGCACGGCGCCGATCACGGCTCCCTGCGCCTCGGCGACTAAGAACAGCTCGGGGTCCCGCCGCCGGGATCGCTCGAGCTCCCTCGCCGTATCGGATGGCCCGAGCGACAGCCCTCCCGCACGCCACAGGCGTCGTACGGCAGCGTAATCCTCCGGGACGTACGCGCGGACGTTCTCCTCCCGAGGTCGACGTCGGGGACGTCGCGCGGCGAGGTCGCGGGCGAGCGCGGGAGCGAGACGGGTTTGCCATTCCTCACGGTCGTCCCGCCGGCACGCCGCGGCGCGGCGAGCGTTCGCGGCTGGGCTGGCCAACGAGGAACGCCGCTCCAGACGAAGCCCCCGAAACTCGAGGGCGGAGCGATCGGGACCGTCCGGAACGACCCGATACCAGTACTGGGATCCTTGGAACGGACCGTCGAGGTGGGTGTTCGTCCAGGCGAGCTCCGAGGCGTTCAGCCGGACCAGGCGCCGGATACGGCGGAGCCGACCGCCGGGCCACGTCGTGTCGGTCATCACGAGAGCGTCTTCGGTGATCCGTCGCACCGTCCGGCGGGTCGACTCGGAGAAGAGCGATCCATCGGCGGGAGAAAAGTCGGTGCACCAATCGTACGCTCGGCGCGCCGGGGCCGCCAGGGGGACCCGGAATCCGTAGGGCAATGCGACGACTCTCATGGAGGCGCACCGTGCTCGGACGGTCGCTACCGGCCTCGCGTAGTTAGGGTCTCGGACGATGCGCTTCGTCCCCGGGAGAAGGGCGTGCGGGGAGAGGGATTTGAACCCACGTACCCCTACGGGACCAGACCCTGAATCTGGCGCCTTTGGCCAAGCTTGGCAATCCCCGCGCGGCGGGGCGGAGCGAGGTCGGACTTAAGACCGTTCCGCGCGGCCCGTCACGCCGACGCCGCCGAGGCGGTCGGACGACGGGCTTTCTCCCCGTCCAGCACGTCGACGGCCTCGCGAACGGTCGCCTTCTCGTGGACGATCGCGCGCAGCGCTTTCAGCATCGCCACGGGGTGGTCGGATTGCCAGATGTTGCGGCCCATGTCGATCCCGTGCGCCCCCTCGTCGATCGCGCGTCGCGCGAGCTCGAGCGCGGCCTGATCACTATCCAGCTTTGGTCCGCCCGCGACCACGAGCGGCACGGGGCAGCCGTCGGCGACCTGCGAGAAGCCGTCGCAGTAGTACGTCTTGACCAGGTGGGCGCCGAGCTCCGCCGCGACACGGCAGGCGAGCGCGAGGTAGCGGGCGTCCCGCTTCTCGAGCTCCTTTCCGACGGCGGTGATCGCGAGGACGGGGATCCCGGCGGTCTCCCCTTCGTCCACGAGCCGGGAGAGGTTCACCAGCGACGTGTGCTCGTGCGGCGCTCCGACGAACACCGACAGCGCCACGGCGCTGACGTTCAGGCGGGCGGCGTCGGCCATGGCGGTCGTGATCGTCTCGTCCGAGAGGTCCTCCTTGAGGACGGTCGCCCCGCCCGAGACCCGGAGCACGATCGGCGTCGGGCTCGTCGGCGGCACGCACGTCCGCAGCACCCCCCGAGTGAGCGCGAGCGCGTCGGCATGCGGGAGGAGCGGACCGATCGTGGCGCGGGGATCCTCGAGCCGATGGGTCGGTCCCATGAAGTACCCGTGGTCGACCGCGAGCATCACCGTGTTGCCGCTCGATCCCGGGAACATCCGCCCGATGCGGTTCGACATCCCCCAGTCCATCGTCGTCCCTCGACCGGCGCGAGGAACCGGGGACGGCCTCTTATCGATTGCCGCGCCCGGGGACCACGGCGGGTTCTCCCTCGGCCGGCGAGCGGTCGCCGCCCCGCAGGACGACGGGCACGCGCCGGTCCTCCTTGACGCGGTTGAGGACGACCTGGGTGTTCGAGCGCTCCACGTGCGGGTCCTGGAGGGCGTGCTTGACGAACCGGTCGAGGTCGCGCCGGTCCCGGAAACGGCCGATGAGGAGGGCGTCGTAGTCGCCGGTGACGTCGTAGATCGCGTAGGCGTGCGGGTCGCGGGCGAGCCGCTCCTCCACCTCCCGCAGGCGACCTTTCGAGATCCGGATGCCGACCGCGGCCCAGAGGTCCCAGCCGAGAAGTTCGTCGTCCAGGAGCGGAATGTACCCGTGGATCACACCCTCCTCCTCGAGGCGCGCGACCCGTGTGCTCACCGTCGTCGGCGACACCTTGAGCCGATGGGCGATCTCGCGATGGCTGCGGCGCGCATCGACGTTCAGCTCCTCGAGGATGGACCGGTCGAGCGTGTCGAGCATGGACGTTCGCCGCATGGGAACTCAATCGAGAGGAAGGAAATAAGCTCTAAGCTATGGAAAGTGGACAATCGTCCATAATCCCTGGGTGACGGATTGAAGTATCCGGGGACGGTGGAGCGGTCCGGGGGCGCGTCGTGGCGAAGGTTCGGGCGAAGGGGAAGGCGTTGGACGGGGAGTCGGTGGTCGCGCAATTGAAGGCCGACGAGGTCCGCTGGGTGCAGCTGTTCTACACGGACCTCTTCGGGGGTCTCAACCAGGTCGACATCCCCCGGCACGCCCTCGAGGCAGAGATGTTCCGCTCGGGCGTACCGAAGCTCGACGGATCCTCGGTCCGCGGTTTCCGCGAGATCTACGAATCCGACATGCTGCTCGTCCCCGACCCCTCGACGCTCGCGACGATCCCCTGGAACCCCGAGGCCGGCAAGACGGTGCGGTTCATCTGTGACGTCCGCCTCGGCGCCACGAAGGACCCGTACGATCACGACCCGCGCGGCGTTGCGCGGAAGACGGAGAGCGTGCTGGCGAACGCCGGCTACGACCGGTCGTACTGGGGCCCCGAGATCGAGTTCTTCGTCTTCGATCAGGTCCAGTTGATCCCGTCGCACCACGGCGTGCGGGACGCCTGGGCCGGCGCGGGATACCTGATCAACCAGTCCGAGTCCCCGTGGGAGCCCGGCAACTCCCACTCCACGATCCGCTTCAAGGAAGGGTACCACCGCACGCCCCCGGTCGATTCGCTGGTCGGTCTGCGTGCGGAGATGTGCAACATCCTCGCGGATGATTTCCACCTCACGATGGATGCCCACCACCACGAGGTCGCCACCGCGAGCCAGTCCGAGATCAACTTGCGTTTCGACGAGCTCGTCCCGATGGGCGACCACATCCAGGACGTCCGCTACGTGATCAAGAACGTCGCCCACCGACACGGGAAGATCGGCTGCCTGATGCCGAAACCGATCTACGGCGACAACGGGATCGGCATGCACACGAACCAGTCGCTTTGGAAGAAGGAAGAGAATGCGTTCTTCGACCCCTCCGACCGGTACGCGGAGGTGAGCCAGACGTGCCGGTACTACATCGGAGGTCTGCTCCGCCACGCCCGAGCCCTCTGCGCGATCACGAATCCGATCACCAACTCCTACCGTCGCCTCGTGCCCGGATACGAGGCCCCCGTCTTCATCGCGTGGAGCAAGGCGAACCGCTCCGCCAACGTGCGGATCCCGTTCTACCACCGCGGCCGCCCCGCGGCGAAGCGGGTCGAGTATCGCACGCCCGATTCGGCGGCGAACATCTATCTCACCGAGGCGGCGCTCGCGCTCGCCGGTCTCGACGGCATCAAGCGGAAGACCGAGCCGCCCGCGCCGGTCGACGAGAACATCTACAAGCTCCCTCCGGCGAAGCGCAAGGAGCTCGAAATCCGCGAGCTGCCGGGGTCGCTCGGCGAATCGCTCGACTGCCTCGAGTCGGACCGCGACTTCCTCAAGCCGTCGTTCGCGAACTCCCTCCTGGACACGTACATCGAGCTGAAGCGGGAAGAGCAGCTTGAGCTGAACTTGCGGCCGCATCCGTACGAGTTCTACCGGTACCTCGACGTCTAGGACGGGGCGCGAGGCGGCCGGTCAACCGCGGGCGAAGAGGGGGCGACGGTTCGTGAGCGAATCCGCCCTGTGGACCGGTGGGCGGGTGTTCACGGGTCGCAGGTACGTCGACTCGCTCCTGGTCGAGGACGGCCGAGTGATCGGGGCCGGATCCGCCGATTCGGTCCGGCGGCTCGCCCCGACGGGAGCGGAGCACCGGTCGCTCGCGGGTCGGCTCGCCGTTCCGGGGCTGATCGACGCCCATCTTCACCTCACCGAGATCGCGCGCCAGCGGGCGGGGTTGGATGTGTCGCTCGTGCGGTCGCTCGACGACCTGGTCGCGGCGGTCGCTCGGTGGGCGGTCGACCACCGCTCCGGCGCCATCGTCGGCCGGGGCTGGGACCCCGAGGGGTGGCCGGGACGATCGTGGCCGGATTCGTTCGAGATCGAGCGGGCCGTCCGGGATCGACCGGTCGTCCTCTACCACGCGAGCGGTCACGCCGCGGTCGTCAACGGGTCGGCCCTCGAGGAGATCGGGATCGATCCCTCGGCGCCGAAGGCCGCCGAGCCGACGGTGGGAAGGTTCGCGGACGGCCGACCGAACGGTCTCCTCTTCGAGGAGGCGCTTCGACCCCTCGCCCGACTGGCCGAAGCGGCCGTGCCCGTCGGCAGCGACCGGCTCGCGGCGACGATCGCTGCGCTCCCGCCCCTCGGGGTCACTTCGGTCGGCGCGATGAGCGCCACCCCCGAGGAGGTGGCGTGCCTGGACGACCTCGCCTCGGAAGGTCGACTCCCGATCACGGTCCGCGCGTACGTCCGCCTCTCCGACCGGGCGGCCGCCGGGCGCCGTCCGGCGAGCCGACCCACCGATCGATTCGCCGTCACCGGCGTGAAGATCTATCTCGACGGCGCGTTCGGGACGCGCACGGCGTGGCTCGCCGAGCCGTACGCCGATGCCCCGACCAGCTCGGGGGTGGCGGTCGGGGACGAAGGGACGCTCGCCGCCGCATTGGAAGAGGCGACGGCCCTGGGTCTCGCCCCCGCGCTGCACGCGATCGGAGACCGCGCGGCCGAGCGGGCCCTTCGTCTGCTCGAACCCCTTGCCGGTCGTACTCCGGCCCCGGCCCGGATCGAGCACGCGGCGCTGATCCCCCCGCACCTCTACGCGGCGCTCGAACGCGTCCGGCCGGTCCTGGTGGTACAACCGGGGTTCGTGTGGAGCGACGGGTGGCTCTCCGATCGTCTCGGCGAGGTCAGGGCCCGGGGGGCATACCGATTCCGAACACTGCTCGATCGGGGCGTGCGGCTAGGGGGCTCGAGCGACGCTCCGTTCGACCCGGTCGATCCGTGGCGGGGAGTTCGGGCCGCCGTCCGGCGACGAGATCCCGCGGGTCGGTCGGCGAATCCCGACCCGGGTGAGGCGGTCTCCGTGGAAGCGGCCCTGGGCCTCTACACGTCCGGCGGCGCCACCGCCCTGGGCCTCGAGGACCGGGGGGTGCTCGAGCCCGGTGCCGCCGCGGACTTCGTCGTCCTGTCGACTCCCGACCTGCTCCCGGGCCTCGAGCGCGTCGCGCCTCCCGTGGACGAGACCTGGGTCGAGGGCCACTGCATCTTTCGCGCGGGCGACTCCGCCGGGCGGTAAGCCTCAAACCTCGCGGCCGGCTGGGCCGGACGTGCCGGGCCCGGACGACCTTCCTCCGTTTCGAGAGTTCTCTCCGTCGATGCGGGTCGATGTGCTCGTCTCCGACTGGAGAGCGGAGCTTACTCCGGAGAGCCCGCCCGAGGCGCGCGAGCGTGATCTCTACGCCCGCGTCTGGGAAGCGTATCGCGAGGGAGACTACGGGTTCGGCCTGTGGTGCTGGCACGAGGTCGATCGTCTCACCAACAGCCTCGGCGGGAACGTGCGCGAGGTGAATCGGATCCTCGGCCCGGGAAAGTACTTCGGATTCTCCCACCGGCGGGCGGTGGCATTGAAGGTGCCGATCCCGAGGATCTATCGGCCCCGGAAGGGCGACATGAGCACGCCCCGAACGGATGCCTTCGTCCTCCCCTTGTACCAGGTGCTGACGGTCTACCTCGTCCAGGCGAACGGGGGCGATCCGAAGGCGAAGGCGCTGCTCGAGATCTCCCTCGGGGAGCTCGAGGACCGTCGCCGGGCCGATCCGTTCCTCCGGCACTTCGAGACGTTCCGAACGATCCTCGAACGCGCCGGCGCTGCCCCGCCGGCGTCCGCCGCCCCTGCGGCGCCCGAGGCCGTATCCTCCTCACCGCCGGACGCAGGAGTTCCGACCCGCGGCCGCCGTCCCGCGACGGCGCCGCGGAGCTGATCGCGGCGTCAACGCACGGAGGGGTCGGTGGCCGAAGGTCGGGCGGTGGTTCTCGGCGGAGGCGGCCTGACCGGCCGGTGCTCGGTCCGGGCGCTCGCGGCGGGCGGGGTGTTCGAGTCGGTGGTCGCCGCGGATGTCGACCTCGAGCTGGCCGAACGAGCCGCCCAGGCGGCCGGAGCCCGATCGCGGGCGACAACGATCGACGTCCGAGACCACGCGAAGCTCGTCACGCTCCTCCAGGGGGCCCGGGTGGTCGTGAACGCGGTCCAGTACGGCTTCAACCTCGCGGTCATGGACGCCGCGCTGGAAGCCCGGGTCCCCTACCTCGACTTCGGGGGCCTGTTCCACATGACGCGGCGGCAGCTCGCGCGCGACGCCGAGTTCCGATCGGCCGGTCTTCTCGCTGTCCCGGGGCTCGGCCAGGTGCCGGGGATCTCCAACGTGCTCGCGATGCAGGCGTGTGCTGACCTCGACACCGTTGACTCCCTCGTGATCCGGGACGGCTGGCGGGACCGCACCGTCGGGGGTCCCGAGATCGCATTCACCTGGTCCCCGAGCACGTTCCTCGACGAGATGGTCCTGCCGGCGGTGGTGTTCGAGGACGGCGAGTACCGAGACCATCCACCGATGAGCGGGTCGGAAGAGTTCGATTTCGCGGCCCCGGTCGGCCGCACGCGGGTCTACCGTACCCTCCACTCGGAAGCGGCGACCTTACCGGAGAGCCTCCGGAGCAAGGGCCTGCGCCGCTGCGAATGGAAGGAAGGCGGTCCGGGGATGGAGGTGCTGCGAACCATGGCGCTCCTCGGACTCGGTTCCGACCTGCCGGTCGCCGTGGGGGCCCAGAGCGTGGTCCCCCGGGAGTTCACGCTCGCCCTCCTCAAGCGGGAGAAGCTGCTCGGGATCCCCGAGGGGGTCACGATGGACGACTGGGAGGTGTGCGACATCGAGGTCGGCGGGTCGCTCGCCGGGCACCGGGTCGTTCGTCACGCCATCGCCCGTTTCCCCCCCCGGCCGGACTGGCACCTATCGGCCACGGAGTACGCGGTCGGGATCGCGGGGGCGATCGGCGCGGAGCTGATCGCCACCGGGGCGGTTCCGGGGAGCGGGGTGCTGCCCCCGGAGCGGTGCGTGCCCGCGGGCCCGTTCCGTGCGGCGCTCCTCCGCCAGGGCATCGAGACGACGATCGTTCCCCCCGAGTCGGGGCTCCCGCACGGAGTCCCGGGGGCTCTCACGACCGTTGGGCGCTGATTCGGCTTCCATCCCCCCTTCGGAAACGTCCGTTCCTGCGGGCGTGCTCGCTCGGGAACAGAATCGAGCCGGTAGGATAGGTTTGGTCCCCGGATAACGTGATAACGGGTTCTTCTTCCGAGGCAGCTATATATACGCTCCTCGGGGTGGATGGCTCGCCTGAGATGTGTTCTGTATGGCGGACTCGGAACCCGCCCCCATCGTCGGCATTCCGGGGCGACCGGACCCCGGCCCGGCACTCGGTGCCGGAGATTTCCGGCGGCTGAGCGCGGAAGGGGGCGTGGAGCCCCCGTCGCCCGCCCCTCCCAGGGACGCGGCCGAGCCCCCCAAGGAAGCAAAGCGGGAGCCGCTCGAAGCCGTTCCGTCGACCGTCCCGGCGGAATCGGACGCCGCCCCGATCCCGGTCTCCATCGCGCGGCTCGTTCCAAAGCTCAAGAAGAGCGCGAAGCTGTTCGAGGAAGGCAAGAAGCTGATCCCGAACGCCTCCAGCTCGCTCATCCGGGTCGCTTCCTACGACCCGTGCCCCCCGTTCATCGCGCGCGGCAAGGGCGCGCGGATCTGGGACGAGGACGACAACGAATACCTCGACTTCAACCTCTGCTATGGGGTCCTGATCAACGGCCACGCCCCCGAGGCGCAGGTGAAGGCGCTCCAGGAGCAGGCGGAACTCGGCCTCAACTTCGGCTCCCCCACCGTTCTCGAGCTCGACGTCGCGAAGCTGTTCCGCAAGCTCGTGCCGAACGCCGAGCGCGTCGCGTTCTGCTCGAACGGGTCGGACGCGACGATGAACGCGATCCGGATCGCGCGAGCGGTGACGGGAAAGGATGCGATCCTCAAGTTCGAGGGCCACTACCACGGCCAGCACGACCTCGCGCTGATCAGCGCGGAAGCGCCCCCGGTCGTCGCGGGGCTCGACGAGTATCCCCGTCCGCTCCCGAACTCCGCCGGGATCCCGCCCGGGGTGACGGACTACGTGATGGTCGCCCCGTACAACTCGGTGCCGATGTTCGAGCGGATGGTGAAGCGCTACCGGGACCGCCTGGCCGCCGTCATCCTCGAGCCGGTGATGGCGAACGCCGGCGTGATCCCTCCGGCTCCGGAGTACCTGCAGCGGCTCGTCGAGATCGCGCACCAGAACGACATGCTCGTCATCTTCGACGAGGTGTTCACCGGCTTCCGGGTCGCTCCCGGGGGCGCCCAGCAGCTGTACAAGGTCGAGCCGGACATCTCCTGTTGGGCGAAGGCGCTCGGCGGCGGGGTACCCGTGTCGGCCGTCTCGGGGAAGGCCGAGTACCTCGACATGATCGCCCCCGGGCGGATCTCCTTCGGCGGCACCTACAACGCGAACAGCCTCACGATGGCGGGGACCCTCGCGAACCTGAAGTCGCTCCACCGGGGCGGCGAGGAGTTGTACGCCCGGTTCGGCCGTCTCACGACGAAGCTCGAGAAGGGGCTCGAGGAGGCGGGGCGGGACGCGAAGCTGAACCTCCTCGTCCAGTCGGTGAACGGCATGCTGCAGTTCTTCTTCACCCGCCGCAAGAAGATCGTCAACTACCGCGAGTCGCTCCAGATCGACTGGAACCTCTACCTCCGCCACGCGCAACTGCTGCTCGACCGCGGGATCTACATCCATCCGGACAACTACGAGCGGATCACCCTCTCGAGCGCGCACACCGAGAAGGACATCGAGCAGTTCGTTTCGGTGGCGACGGAGACGTTCAAGGAACTGCGCACGCTGCCGCGCGACTACTTCTCCTAGGCCGGCCGCCACGGCCGACTGATTAATAGACGCGGGCCGTACCGCCGCGGATGGTCGGGGGGGCGGGGCTCCCTACCCGCTAAGGAGCTCGCGGGATGGGCCGGAGTCTCGAGGACCTCGCGATATTCGTCGGGCGGCGTCTCCTCCAGCTCATCCCCGTCCTGCTCGGCGTGATCGTCCTGACGTTCCTGATCACCCACGTGGGGGCGATCGATCCGTGCGCCCGGTGGTACCCGAAGGCCGGCGCCGGAACGCTCGCCCACTGCGAGGCACAGTTCCGGCAGCCGATCGTCACCCAGTTTCTCCAGTACTTCGTCCCGCTGCTGCACGGCAACTGGGGTGCCGACGAGTACGGGAACCCGGTGTATCCTCAGATCATCTCGCACCTACCGGCAACGCTCGAACTCGTCCTCGCCTCGCTGCTCATCATGATCGTCGTCGGCATCCCGTTGGGGGTCGTCGCCGCCCAGTATTCGGGGCGATGGCCCGACCACCTGGTCCGATTCTTCTACCTGAGCGGGTGGTCGACCCCGACGTTCGTGGGTGCCATTGTCGCCGCGATCTACGTGGCTCGGTTCGTCGGGCTACCGTCCGGCGGAGAGTTCAGCGCCCCCCCGCCGTTCCCACAGTACACCCACATGTCGGTGGTCGACGCGCTGCTCGCGGGGAACCTCTCGTACACGGTCGACGCGATCTCGCATCTCCTCCTCCCCGCGTCGGTCCTCGCGTTCATCAACATGGGGATCGCGACGCGGATGACGCGCACCTCCATGCTCGAGGTGCTCCCGCTCGACTACGTGAAGTCGGCGCGGATGAAGGGGCTCTCCAACGTCGTGGTCCTGTTCAAGCACGCGCTGCGCAACGCCCTGATCACGACCACGACGGTCCTCGGGGTGACCGCGGGCGGGCTTCTGGCGGGGACCGTGGTCATCGAGGAGGTCTTCGACTGGCCCGGCATCGGTCAGTACGCCTTCTCGTCGATGGGAGGCGCCGGGGTCCCCAACTTCGACGGGGCGATCGCCGTCGTCGTCGTTTTCGCTCTCGGGGTCGTGCTCGCGAACCTCATCGCCGACATCCTGTACGGCGTTCTCGACCCCCGGGTCGAGTGGCGGTAGGCGATGGCGGACGGAACCGGGTCCTCCCCGCCCCCGGGGGCGACGCCGGCCGCCCGACCTCGGCGGCGGGCGAGCGCCGGGATCGTTGGGTTCTACCGGATCATGCGCTCGAACCCGCTGTCGTTCGTCGGATTTGTTCTTGTCGTCGTCATCCTGGCGCTCGCGGCCGGTTCGACCCTCGACCCTCACCTCGTCGCGCCGTACGGCGTCTCCCAGCAGACGGGCGTCTACTCCGAGCCTCCCACCCTCCTGCGCTGGCCCCCCACCCTGGCGCACCCGCTCGGCACCGACGGCGGGAGCCTCGACATCTACTCGGAAGTGATGCTCGCGCTGCCCCTCGACGTCGGGATCGGCGTGCTGATCGCCGGTCTTGCGCTCATCCTGGGGGGCCTCCTCGGCCTGGTCGCCGGGTTCTGGGACCGACCGGGAACCGCGGGAGGGGTGGCATCGACGGTGATCCTCCGGGCCACCGACGTCTTTCTCGCGTTTCCCAGCATGATCCTCGGGCTCGCGATCGTGGCCGCTCTCGGGGCCGGTGTGTGGCAGGTGATCTTCGCGGTCACGGTGACCTGGTGGCCCTACTACGTGCGGCTGGTCCGCGGGGAAGTGCTCGCGGTGAAGCATCTTCCGTACGTGACCGCCGCTCGGGCCGCGGGAGTGAGCGAGGGACGGATCCTGGTCCGGCACATCTTGCGGAATATTCTCGAGCCGTTGATCGTCTACTTCACGCTCGACATCGGGACGGTGCTGGTGACGTTCTCCACGATCTCGTACGTGATCCCTCAGGGCATCCCGTACCCGCCGACCAGCGGTCGACCCGAGTGGGGGAGCATGATGTCGTACTACTTCGTCGACACGCTCTTCTCGCAGTCCTGGTGGGCGATCGTCTTCCCGGCCCTCGCGATCTTCCTCACCGCGCTCTCCTTCAGCCTGCTCGGCGACGGCCTGCGCGACGTGCTGGACCCCCGAATGCGTCGAGCGCTCACCGAATCGACCGGAACGCACTCCCCCCCGGCCGAGGCGCCGCTCCCGCCCGCGCCCGGCGCGGCCTCCGAGGCCGCATGACCGAGCCGGTCCTATCGATCGAGCACCTCTCGGTCGACTACCTGGTCGCCGGCGGCCGGTTCCGGGCGGTCTCGGACGTCTCCCTGACGATCCCCCCCGGACGCGTCGTGGGGATTGTCGGGGAGACCGGCTGCGGCAAGAGCACGCTCGCCCAGGCTATCCCCCGACTGATCCCGGAACCCCCCGCCAAGATCGAGTCGGGCCGGATCGTCTTCCAGGGGACCGACCTCGTGCCGATCCCTCAGCACAAGCTCCCGTTGGTCCGGGGAACGGGCATCGGGATGATCTTCCAGGAACCGCTCAACTCGCTCAATCCCGCGTTCCGCGTGTTCGACCAGGTGGCGGAGGCGATCCAGATCCGCCACTGGCGCGAGCAGGGGATCATCCCGACGTTCCGGCCGGGTCCGACGCCGTTCGACTACTCGCGCCGCCCGATGCCGACCGCCTCGGAGGTCCTCTCCAAACCGCTCGTCCCCGGCGGTGCGGTCGCCGGGGCCGCCCAGCGGCGCCTGCGGACGCGGGCCGACTTCCGTCGCGAAGTGCTCGAGTATCTCCGGCTCGTCCGCATCAACGACCCCGAGACGATCCTCGACCTCTACCCGCACGAGCTCTCGGGCGGGATGCGCCAGCGGATCATGATCGCGATGGCGCTGTCGGCGAAACCGGCGCTCCTCATCGCGGACGAGCCGACCAGTGCGCTGGACGTGACGATCCAGGCGCAGGTGCTTACGCTCATGAAGGAGCTGATCGACGAGGTCCACGCCTCGATCCTCTTCATCAGCCACGACCTGGGCGTCATCGCAGAGACGGCCGACGATCTCGGGGTGATGTACGCCGGACGCCTGGTCGAGTTCGGGCCGGTCGCCGACGTCTTCCATGTACCCCGGCACCCGTACACGAAGGCGCTGCTTCGTTCGATCCCCACCCGGTACAAGGCCGACGGGCCGCTCGCCTCGATCCCGGGCTCGGTCCCCAGCCTCGCCCACCCCCCGCCGGGGTGCCGCTTCCATCCGCGGTGCCCCCTCGTCCGCCCCGTTTGTCGGGTAGAACCCGCACCGGAGCTCCGCCGGGCCCCGGGGGCCGCGTCGGACGACCGAACGCCGCACACGACCGCCTGCCATTTCGCGGAGGAGGTCGGCGGGCTCCCATGACCGACCCGCCGCTCGTGGAGACGATCGGTCTTGCCAAGGAGTTTCCGCTCGCCCGAACGGTCCGGGAGATCGTGGGTCGCCGGCCGGGGCGGTCGATCCACGCGGTGGACGGGATCGACCTGACGATCGCGGCCGGGGAGTCGGTCGGGCTCATCGGGGAGTCGGGCTCGGGAAAGACGACCCTGGGGTGGCTGATCGCGCGGCTCCACGCCTCGACCGGCGGAACGCTTTGGTTCGATGGGAAGGACATCACCCACCTCTCGGGGGCCGCCCTCCGTGCCTGGCGGCGGAGCGTCCAAGTGGTCTTCCAGGATCCGGTGGGGTCGCTCGACCCACGACTCAAGGTCTGGCAGATCGTCGGGGAGCCGATCCGTGCGCAGCAGCCGGGGCTCGGTGCGGGCGAGGTCCGACGGAAGGTACAGGCGATCCTTCCGACCGTGGGCCTTCCCGAGGATTGCCTGGACCACTACCCGCATCAGTTCTCGGGCGGGGGTCGGCAGCGGCTCTCCCTCGCGCGGGCGCTCTCCGTCGACCCGAAGCTCGTCATCCTGGACGAGCCGACCAGCGCGCTCGACGTCGCCGTGCAGGCCCAGATCCTGAACCGGCTCGTGGAGCTGCAACGCGAACGGAACGTCGCCTACCTGATGATCACCCACAACGTCGCGGCGGTCCGGTACGTGGCGGACCGCGTGGCGGTCATGTACCTCGGCCAGCTCCTCGAGGTTGGGACGACCCGGGACGTCCTCGAGCACCCCGTCCACCCGTACACGAAGGCCCTGCTCGCCGCGGCGCCGCAGCCGGACGCCCGACGTCGGCGAACCCGCTACCGGATCGGGGGCGACATCCCCACCCTGATCGACCCCGCCCCGGGGTGTCGGTTCGCCCCCCGGTGCCCGTACGCCCAAGACCGGTGCCGCGTCGCCGATCCGCCGCTCCGTCCCGCGCCCGGCCGGCGGGGTCACCTCGTGGCGTGCGTGCGGGCCGAGGAGGTCGGAGAGATCGCGCCGTCCGCGCTGCTCCAGACCGCGCCCGAGCCGACGCCGGTCAGCTGATCCAGTCGGTGTTGAACAGCATCGCGAACGGCTCGGCACTCGCCATCGGGTTGAACACCATCCCGTGGAGGTCGATCCCGTAGACGGCGAACGAGGTCGGGGCGACGAGCCAGATGTCGGTGTAGTTGTTGTACATCAGGCTCGTCATCGTCGTGTAATCCGCGGTGAGCTGCACGGGGTCCGAGCTCGACGCCGCGGCGTACGTGAGATTGTTGACCGTGGCATTGTTGTATCCCGACATGCACCGGTTGGCGCTCCCGGAGTGGACGGCATCGTTCTGGGTCCAATCGTCGGGGGAGATGTAGTCCGAGGTGTAGAATTCCTGGCCCATCGGGAACGGTCCCCCGTTCGTGGTGGTCGAAGTCGTACAGGCCCCGCCGCTGTTGTACGACTGTTCGACGTACAGATCGGGCAGGGAGATCGGGACGGGGTTGATCGTGAGGCCGATCGCCGCGAGGTCGGACGCGAGGAACTGGGCCGTCTCCGCCCAGTCCGCGCCCGGGGTCAGGTACTCGTAATTCACCGGCGTGCCCTGGCACGCATCCGCGGCGCACGGAGAGTCGGCGATCTCGGATTGGGCGAGCGTAAGATCGTAGGCGTACGGCGAGAGGCCGCCGGGATCGTAGTAGGGATAGGCGGGCGGGACCGGCCCGACCCACTGGGAGGCGTACCCGCCGAACGCCTGATCGATGATCTGCGAATAGTCGATGGCGTGCGCGACCGCCTCTCGAACGGAGAGGTTGTCGAAGGGGGCCTCGGACTGGTTCAGGTACACCCACCAGGCCCCGCTGGTCGATCCGTAGACCGTCGGGAGCGCGCCCACATGCAGATTGGAGTACCCTTCGAGCTGGGTGATCGTGGACGGTCCGATGTACGCGAACGACGCTGACTGGACGATCCCGTGCTGCAGATCGCTCACGGTCACGTCCAGAGTCGACTGGAAGATCACCACCACGGTCGTGTTCGCCGGCTGGATCATGGAGTTCCACGGCTGCTGCGTCGCCGCCTTGGCTCCCCAATAGTGCGAGTTCACGTTGAGGGTGTATCCGCCGCCCGAGGTCGGGGAGTACCCCGAGAGGGTGTACTGGCCGGTCCCGAGCGTGTTGGAGGAGAGATAGCCGTTCACCGCGCCCTCGGCGACCCCCCCGTGGTGGTCGATCCAGCTCGGGTCGACCGCGTAGGAGTTCGGCGCGGAGAGCGAGGCGAGCAGGTAGGTGTAGTTGCTCGCAAGGTAGCCGAATCCAAGGTTGAGCTCGATCGTCAGGTTGTTGATCACCTGGAACGACTGATTCAACGATTCCATGGAGGCGATCTCCGGACCGGTCGGGGCCGAGAAGTTCCAGCTGTTGAGGTCGGAGACGAGCGTGGAGTTCGCGGCGGAGATCGCCGTCGGGTCCGAGTAGTACGAGAGCGGGCTCACCGGATTGAAATTCGTCGAGTAGAAGTTCTCCTCGAGGATGAACTGGGGCCCTTGCTCGAGCAGCAGGCTACGATAGAGGCTGTACCACTGAACATAGGCGTTGTACGGATCGCCGTTGGAGAAGTGCACCCCCGGGCGCAGGTCAAACGTGTACTCCGCGAGCCCGGTGAGCGGGTCCGTCCCTACCGTTCCGTTCGAGGTCGCGAGGACGCCGACGAACGACGTGGCGCTCGATCCGTTGTAGTTGACCAGTCCCTGGTAGACCTGCTGCACGGCGGCCCATCCGGGGGTGGAGAAGGTGACGGCGGGATCGAGCGAGTCGGGGATCTCGGCCTGGTCGATGCAGATCGTCGACGTTTGACCGGCCCGACAGGTCGGCTGGACCTTCTTGAGAAGGAAGTACCCTCCGATCCCGGCGGCGACCAGGATCACCACGATCCCGACGATGAGGATATTCCGTCGCTTCGGATCCACGCCGTATCGCCTCGTGCGGGTCGACCGGAGGTAACGGTGCGGACGGATATAGTAACCGGACGGCGGTTGCGCCCGGCAACATCTTTACCTGCCCGCCCCTCGGCACGGACGGGCGCCCATGGAGGCGAAGATGCTGATTGGTGGAGAGTGGGTGACCGCTGCGTCGGGCGCGACATCCTCCGTCTCGAGTCCGTTCGACGGCGCGCCGCTCGGAACGGTCCCGAAGGGGGGCCGAGAGGACGCCCGCTCGGCGATCGACTCGGCGCGCACGGCGTTCGACCACGGACCGTGGCCTCGCCTCCCCCCGAGGGGCCGGGCCGAGGTCTTTCTCCGGGTCGCTCAACTGCTGACGCAGCGGATCGGAGCGATCGCCGAGCTCGAGAGTCGGAATCAGGGGAAGACGATCAAGCAGGCCGCCGACGGCGACCTTCCGTTCAGTATCGACAATCTCGTCTTCTACGCGGGCGCGGGACGAACGCTCGAGGCAAAGAGCGCCGCCGAATACACCGGGGACGGCACGACGATCTTCCGGAGGGAGCCGGTCGGCGTCGTCGCGTCGATCACCCCGTGGAACTACCCGATCATGATGGCGGTCTGGAAGATCGCCCCCGCGTTGATCGTCGGCAATACGGTCGTGCTCAAGCCCGCGAGCTGGACCCCTCTCACCTCCCTGGAACTCGCCCGGGCGTTCCAGGACGCCGGCCTCCCGGACGGCGCGCTCAATGTCGTCACCGGACCGGGGGCAGAGGTGGGCGACGAACTTTCCCGGAACCCCGGGGTCGACCTGGTCTCCCTGACGGGCGATACGGCGACCGGCAAGCGGATCATGGAGGCCGCGAGCTCCACGGTCAAGCGAGTTCAGCTCGAGCTGGGGGGGAAAGCCCCGTTCGTCGTCTTCGAGGATGCGGATCTCGGCGCGGCGGTCGAAGGGGCCGTCGTGGCCGGTTTCGTCAACGGGGGCCAGGATTGCACCGCGGCCACCCGGCTCATCGTACACCGTTCCGTACGCGCTCGATTCGTCGAGCATCTCCTCGCGAGGGTGCGAACGATCCGGATGGGGGACCCATTGTCCCGGGCCACCGACCTCGGTCCCCTGGTCAGCCCCGCGCAGCAGCGAAGCGTTCTCTCGTTCGTTGCGAAGGGGACGTCGGAGGGAGCGAAGCTGAGGATCGGCGGACCCGATCCGCCGCCCGACTACCCGGCCGGCGCGTTCGTCCGCCCGACGGTCTTTGACGATGTCACCCCGGAGATGACGATCGCCCAGCGGGAGATCTTCGGTCCGGTGCTGGACGTCCTCGAGTTCTCGACGTTCGACGAAGCGATCGCGATCGCCAACGGGGTCGATTACGGACTCGCCGGCAGCGTCTGGACCAGGGACATCCGCACGGCGATCCGGGCGGCGAACGCGCTTCGGTTCGGGGACGTCTGGGTCAACGACCACCTCCCGCTCGGTTCCGAAACCCCCCACGGTGGGTTCAAACAGTCCGGGTTCGGGAAGGACCTCGGATCTGATTCGCTGCTCGATTACACGGTGCTGAAGAACATCTACATCGACCTGACCGGCCAGGCGCGCAAGAGCTGGCACTACACGGTCTACGGCGATCCGACGTGACGGGAGCGACGATGGTCGACGGCATTCCGTCCGGCGGTCGGGGAGCGTTGTTCATCGGAGGAACCTGGCGGCCGCCCGCCGGGGGAGGGTACTTCCCGGTCGTCGACCCGTCGACGGGGAAGACGCTGGGAGAGGCCCCGATCGCCTCGGCGGAGGAGGCCCGAGCGGCCGTGGAGGCCGCCGCGGGGGTCGAGGAGTCGTGGGGCCGGGTTCCGGGGCACGAGCGGGCCCGAATCCTGCGCGTGGCGTCGGAGCGCCTGCGCGCCGACCGGGAGACGATGGCCCGGCTGATCGCCTGCGAGGTCGGGAAACCGATCTCGGAAGCCCGGCTGGAGGCCGATCGGGCGGCCGGAGTCTTCGGGCTCGCCGCCGAGGAGATCCGCCACCTCGGGGGGGAGAGCTACCCCGCCGACGCCTACGAACGACCCCCAGGGAACGAGCATCGGTTCCTGTTCACCGTGCGCGAGCCGATCGGCGTGGTCGTCGCGATCGGTCCGTTCAATTTCCCGCTCAACCTGATCGCGCACAAGATCGCCCCGGCCCTCGCCGCCGGGAACCCGGTGGTCGCGAAGCCCACGAGCGCCGCCCCGTTCACGGCGCTCCGGCTGGTCGAGCACCTGGCGGCTGCCGGCGTGCCGGCGGGCGTGATCAACCTCGTCGTCGGTCCGGGGGGATCGGTAGGGAACGCGCTCGTGGAGCACCCCCAGACGCGCCTCGTGACGTTCACCGGATCGACGGAGATCGGCAAGGCGATCGCCGAGCGGGCCGGGCGGCACGCGAAACGAGTGATCCTCGAGATGGGGGGGCTCGATCCGTTCGTCGTGCTGGAGGATGCGCCTCTCGACACCGCGGTCTCCGCCGCCGCGCGCGGGGCGTTCGCGTACTCGGGGCAGGTCTGCACGGCCTCGAAACGGATCCTCGTCCAACAGTCGATCGCCGACGACTTTGCGAAGCGGCTCGCCGCGAAGGCTCAGTCGCTCAAGGTCGGGCCCGCCCTGGACGAGGCGACCGAGGTGGGGCCAGTCATCGACCGCGCGGCGATCGAGCGCCTCAACGGAATGGTCGCCGATGCTCGGAGCCGCGGAGGCCGGGTCCTGACGGGAGGTTCGGCCCCGGCCCGGGATGCCGGCACTTTCTACTCGCCGACCGTCATCGACTCGGTGCCCGAGGCGGCTCAGGTACTCCGGGAAGAACCGTTCGGGCCGATCGCTCCGGTGGTTCGCTTCTCGGATATCGACGAGGCGGTACGCATCGCGAACTCGACGTCGTATGGTCTCCAGGCGGCCGTGTACACTCGGGACATCGCCCGGGGATTCTCCCTCGCTCGGCGCATCCGGGCGGGCGGCGTCCACCTCAACGATCCGACCAACCTGAGGTGGGACGCCCTTCCGTTCGGAGGCGTGCGCGAGAGCGGTCTTGGCCGAGAAGGCCTGCGCTACGCGATGCAGGAGATGACCGAAGTGAAGCTGATCTCTATCAACTACGCGACACCCTAGTTGCAATCCCCCCGGGGCGGATCCACTTCGTCGCTGGGGGCATGAGGATCTGGGCCGCCAGCTCGGGCGGGAGTAGATTGAGCACGCTCATCTCTGAGGTAGGGCCGGGAACGGAGTGGATCGCCTGAGCTCCGAACCAAGAGCAACTCTGCAGCGACCGAGGGACCGCCTTCGCGGCGTCCCGAGGGGTCCCCGCGATATCCCGCAGCGCTCCTTGACGCCTTCCGACGACTTATCCGGGGGATCGAGCGGCGGACCCGGGGGAGTCTCCCTACCGCGGTTATCCCCCTGAGCGACGGTGATCGAGCCCCCTGTCGTCCGCTTGCGAGGTCAGCTCTCTAGGTTGGGCCCGGGAACCGGGGGTCCGCTCGGTACCGGCGCCGCATGCTCCTCCGGTCGACGAAGCTCCCCACCCACCGCTCCCGGGTGAACTCGCTCGAGCCCGGGGCTCGACTCCGGCGACGCATCCAGGCTCTCGAGTGCATCCTCGAAGGCCGCCAGTCCGCGGTCGAGCAGTTCGTCCTCGATCACGAGGGGGGCCATGAACCGCAGAACCTGATCCCACGCGCCCGCGGTGTGCATGAGGACCCCGCGCGCCAGGAGCGCCGAGCGCATCGCCTTCGCTCTGTCCCCCCAGGGCCGTCGGGAGGCCCGGTCGTGCACGAACTCCGCGCCGATCATGAACCCGCGCCCCCGAACGTCCCCCAGGGTCGGGTGGCGCTCCGACAGGCTGCGAAGGCGCTCGATCACCTGAGTTCCCCGGCGCCGGGTCCGCTCGAGGAGGTCCCCTTCGCCGAGTATCTTCAGCGTTTCGGCGCCGACGGCCAAGGCCAGAGGGTTCGCCCGATAGGTCCCGAGATGGAATCCCCGGGGCAGCTCTCGGACCAGATCCGATCGGTACGCCACGACCGATAGCGGGATGCCTCCCCCGATCGTCTTCGCGATGCACAGGATATCCGGCGTCACGCGCGAGTGCTCTACCGCCCACATCCGGCCGGTTCGGCCGAGGCCAGTCTGGATCTCGTCCGCGATGAGGAGGAGGCCGTGTCGATCGCAGAACTCTCGTAGGGAGGGTAGGAAATCGTCGGGCGGCACGACGTACCCGCCCTCCCCCAGGATCGGTTCGACCAGGACGGACGATACCGAATCGACGCCGGAGTACGGATCGTTCACGAGGTGCTCGAGATACCGCATCGTTCCTTCGGCGCTCCCGGCCGACCCCAGGACGGGGCGATACGGGTCCGGGAACGTCACGCGGATGACCGAGCCTCCGAGGAACGAGCTCGTGGAGCGGTACCTCCGTCCGCTCGTGAGGTTCACCGATCCACCGTGCACCCCGTGGTACGCTCCGGAAAAGACGATCGTCCCATGTCGCCCCTGGGCGTGATCGGCGAGGTTCACGGCCGTCTCGACGGCATCGCCCCCCGTGACGGTGAAGAAGATGCGAGCGTGGTTGCGGAGCGTGCCCGGGAGAACCCCCTCGAGGGCGCGGAGGAATCGTATTCGCGCCTCCGTGGGAAGTTCGAGCGCGTGCCAGATCTCTTTCTGCTGCGCTTCCAGCGCCGCGACCAGCCGGGGATGACGGTGGCCGAGGTTCAGGACGGAGATCCCCGAGACCCAATCGATGAACCGGTTGCCGTCCACGTCCTCGATCGTCGAGCCTTGGGCGACTTTCGGGGCGATGGGAAAATAGTGGGGGTAGCCCACGGCGTCGGTCTCGAGTTCTGATTGCGCCGCGAGGAGATCGCGAGATTTGGGCCCCGGAGGTGGATGCCGAATCCGAGGGGCGTCGGGGAAGCTGAACCACTCTTCGTTGGCGGACATCGAGATTCGGCCGTCGAGCCCCAAGTTCCATATCAAGACTCTCGGCTGGAGCTCCGGGAATGTATTCGTGCTACCTCGAAATCTACCGGGTCGACCGCGAGATTAAGCCCCTGCACGGATGCCGGTAGCCAGACCCGATGGAACCGAAAGATTGGCCCGCCTCTCGATCGTCCTTCGAAGCGACGGGCGTGCCGCTCGCGCGCCAGAATGAACGGGGGGAGCGAATTCGTCGGCAGTCGGAACCGTTGGCTCGGCGGAGCCGGTATGCTCTCGTAACCTCTGATAGGACAGCCGCCACCTCCACGACGCCCCCTCCGGCCGGCGCAATGCACCTCCAGAAGTGAGGGAGGGGAGACGAGCGTTGGTCGCACCTCCACCGCGGGTCGACGCCCATGTGCATCTGAGTCGCTGGTGGCCCGAGATTCGGCGAACCGCCTACCGGGAAGACATCGACTACACGTTCGCCGGGCTCCTCCGCGAAATGGACCAGTACGGGATCGACTTCGCCCTCGCCATCCAGCTGTTCCAGGCGCCCTCCGAGGAAGAGGGGCTCCTCGAAGGGCGAGCGACGCTCTCCGAGAGTCACGGTCGTCTCCTTCCGGTGGCCACGGTCGACCCCACGAAGGGAGAGGAGTCCATCGCGGCGGCCGTCGCGAGGATTGAGGCGGAGCCAACGGTCGTCGGAATCAAACTGTTCCCGGGGTACCTTCCGTTTTATCCCACCGACCCTCGGCTCGCGCCCGTCCTGGAACTCGCCCACCGGCGGCGGATACCGGTGCTCCTTCACCAGGGAGATACGTTGGACGGCCGAGGGCTGCTCAAATTTGCGCGGCCACTCGAGGTGGACGAAGTCGCCGGGCGGTATCGAGACGTTCGGTTCGTCCTATGTCACCTGGGAAATCCGTGGATCGAGGAGGCGGCGGAGGTCGTTTACAAGAATGCCAACGTGTACACGGACACCTCCGGGCTCTTCCCGCCTCCGTCCGCTCGGTACTTCGAGCGCGCGGTCGAGCTCGCGAGGGCGCGCATCTACGACGCGATTGTCACGACGGGCGCGCCCGACCGATTTCTACATGGATCGGACTGGCCCCTCGAAGAACTTGGTCTCGCCGCCCAGCAGATCGAGCGGCTCGATATCCCGGCCGACGACCGCGCGGCGATTCTCGGTGGGAATGCACAACGCTTGTTCTCTCTCCCCGACCGACCTACGAATCGCTGAGCTGTACGGCGAGCCCACCCTCCCGTCCGCGGACTTTTGTACGGCGCGCGGATGGACGGGCATCAAATCCTCGGGGATCACCCACGGGAGATGTGACCTTGGACGAGCGGCTCGAGGCGGCCTACGCGGAATACCGGCGTCGGACCCCCAAATCGCTCGAGCTGTTCGATCGCGCCCGTCGATGGACCCCTCTCGGAGTGCACTCGAACTATCGGTACCTAGAGCCGTACCCGTTCTACGTTAGTCGGGCGCGGGGTGTGAACCTCCGCGACGCGGATGGGAACCAGTATCTCGATTTCAACATGGGATTTGGCTCGCTCCAGAGCGGGCACGCGCATCCGGCGCTGGTATCGGCCCTGCAACGCCAGATCGAGCAAGGGAGCATCTACGGATTCGAGTGGGAGCGAACCCCGGAGGTCGCCGAAAGGGTCTGTCGCCGGTTCGGGATGGACCAGGTCCGATTTAGCACGACCGGACTCGAAGCGACCCACCATGCTTCCCGGTTCGCCCGAGCCTACACGAAGCGGCGATTCCTGCTCAAGTTCGAAGGGTCGTACCACGGCTCGCACGACACGCTCCTTGTCGGTGTGAAACCTCGAGCCGAGGTCGCCGGACCGGCCAAGCACCCTGCGTCGACCCCGGCATCGCCCGGGATCCTCACCGAGCTCACCGAACGCACCCTCGTGGCCCCGTTCAACGACCTCGAGGCGACCCGGGAGATCGCCCGCGAGCACCCGGGAGATCTCGCCGCGATCATCGCCGAGCCGATACCGATGAACATGGGATTCATTCTGCCCGAACCGGACTTTTTTCCCGGGCTTCGCGAACTGTGTGACGAGCTGGGGGCGCTCCTCATCTTCGACGAGATCAAGACCGGGGCCAAGTATCCTCACGGAGCCGCCGGGCGGATCGGAGTGCGCCCGGATCTGATGACTCTGGGAAAGTCGATCGCCTGCGGCGTGCCGCTCTCCGCGATCGCGGCGCGGCCCGGGATCCTGGACGAGGTCGGTCCCCGAAAGGTGGCCCACGCGGGCACGTACAACTCGAACCCGCTCGCCATGGTGGCGTGCCTAGCGTCGCTCGATCATGTCCTGACCGACGCGGCACTGGAACGCTCGACCGATCTCTGCACGACGCTGGCCCAAGGATATCGGAAGATCTTCGATACGGCGGGCGTCGTCGCCTCCGTCGCGGCGGACGGCGTCTCGGGCACCGTCTACTTTTCGGATCACCCAGTACGCAACTGGAGAGAATTCCTCACGGTCGATGGGGATCGGTCGATGCTGTACTACTATCTCTGCCTCAACCGTGGGCTCATCCCCTCCGGCATGGGACCGGACGAGCAGTGGACCCTCTCGGTGCAGCACACCGCGGCGGATGTCGATCGACATCTCGAGGTACTCAAGGCCATTGCAAGTCAGCTCACTGGGACTCCCCAGTCGGGGGAGATCGAGGAGTCAGTCTAGCACGGTTCCGCCGTGAGATCACTCTCGGCGGGGTTTGCGGCGCCGGCGATCGGAATCGTCATCCTCGTCATCCCGCGCTGGCTCCCGACGTCGGTACGGGCGCGCACCGCCGGCGGACCGGGGCGGACCGTTCCGGCTGCTGCCCCGCGAGAATCCGCCGCCCCCGCCCCCGCCGTACCTGGGCCGGAAGCCTCCGGCACCGGGCCGACGGAACGGAGGCCGCCCGCCTCCTCGCCCGCCGTCTTCACGACGAGGCGGGAGGGTGAATCGATTGCCGCACTGTGCGCACTCTCCGGTCACTAGGCCGTCCGGGGTCGTCGTGAATTGGAGCGAGCCACCGCACTCTCGGCACGGTCGACTCGGAGGGCGCTCCCGTCCGAAGTCGCCGCGTTCCTCCGTGACCGGTTCGAAGCGACGAGGTCGACGCGCGGGCTCGCGCTCGGTGGGGGCGGTCGCGAGCGTGTAGCTGAACCGCGAATTGCAGGAAGAGCACACGGCCTCGAGCGTGGTGTCCGACGACGTCCGGACCGTCAGCGAGGCGCCGCAAGATCCGCACGCCGGAGCGTCGGGGGTCGGCTCATCGGCCCCAGTGCCGGGGAGTTCCGAGGCATGCCCCGGTGGGATAGGTGGCATTCCCTCGAGAATCGTGAAGGCATGACCGCAGCCGGAACAATCGCCATGGAGAACTCGGGCCGTGGCGGCGCTAAACTCGACCGTCGCGCCACAGTCGGGGCAAGTATTGGGCATGGTACACCAGTGAATTGAAGGTCCGGGGCCCTCATTAGCTGGTCTCCTCCGCGTCGAAGGAACGCATGGGGGGCCTGATTCGGCCCGTTGGGCCACCCTACCTGCGCATTGCGTCCACCCTCCCGGTGTGGGAAAGTTCGCCCGGTTCCCGAGGGCTGGCGAGTGGAGCCGCGAGTTACTTAGACCCCCTGTCGGTCAATTCACCGTGCGTCGATCGAGCGTTCCGAATCCTCAGGTCAGTCCACCGGACTGGAGGGATCTGCATCTATGACCGAAGGGGCCGCCTCGCCTTCCGAACTGGTCATCCATCGACGACGCCGCGAGCTAAGGCATCGTCGGAACCGCCGCGCCACGATCTCCTTGGGAGCACTGGGCGTCGTGCTCGTGATTGGTACCATCGGCTTTCACGCGGTCTCAGGAACCGGGGCCGTGGAGTCGTTCTACTTCGAGAGTATGCTGGCAACGGGCCAGGGCCCCCCACTGTTCCTGACCAGCGCAACGGCGCAACTGTTCGCCTCCGGGATGGCGTTCCTTTCCGTTGGAACCGTGGTGACCGCCCTGATCCTCAATCTCGGTCCGATGCTCGCTCGATTGTGGCGCGAAGGGGTAGAACTAGCGGAGAAGGAGATTCGAAAGTTCGAGGGAGAGATCTCAGAAGAGATTCGGGGCGCAAATCGTAAGGAGTAGCCCTTCCCCGTCGACAGGTTCTCTACCGGCGAGTCGCTGGCACCCTGTCGTGCTTCCACGAGGATCGGCTCCGATAGTGCGCGCGCAGCCGATCCGCGCGCACCAAATCTGCTTGCTATGCGGAAATTCTAGAACTACGACTTAGAGTGGCGGATCGATGGAGAACTGTGCTCAGCTTGGGCCGGTGACCTGATCCGGTCCATGATGGAAGAGGCGGGTGCTCTTGGTAGTCTGCCGTCGATAGGATACCGCTCAAGTCTGCACGAGGTAAGATCACGTAGCCTCGATCGACCAGGGGGGGTCACTCCTCGAGCTAGGAGTCGAGGAACACCATCGGCAGTCGTCCGAAGTGAGTCATCCCTAAATACGACTATCGAAATATCGATATCGGAAAACCGACACATGTGGGGAATGCGAAAGAAGCGGGGCCTTCGAAACTGGGTCCTGATGGTCATCGGACGCTCCCCGCGCAACGGGGCCGAGATCATCACCGACATGGAGGTGATGACTCACGGCTGGTGGCGGCCGTCTCCGGGGTCGGTGTATCCTCTCCTAGAGGAGATGGTGAAGGAGGGATCGATCACGAAGCGGGATGATGGCCGGTACGAGCTCGCCCGTCCGGCGGACTCCTCGTGGACCTGGCACATCCCGAGTGGCCCTCGCACCCCCGAAGATGTCCTACGGGAGATTTCGGGACTCACGGCGTATCTCGAGGATGTGACTCGGTCCGACCCGAAAGGCATCGATACGATTCAGTCGGAGTTGGAGGCCGTCGCCGACCGCCTCCGTCGTCTCAAGAACTGAGGTGAAAAGTATGGAACAGCAGGGAAGCATCATCGCGCAGAATCTGGTGAAAGTGTACAATGGCAAGGTTCGTGCGGTCGACGACGTCAGCTTCGAGGTACGGGCCGGGGAGGTATTCGGCTTCTTGGGTCCCAATGGGGCGGGGAAGACCACCACGGTATCGATGCTCTCGGCCGGACTTCGACCCACCGGGGGTCGGGCGTTCGTCGATGGGCTTGAAGTGGGCCTGCATCCGGAGGAGGTCAAGCGCCACATCGGAGTGATCTTCCAGGAATCGACCGCCGACGGCGACCTGACGGGCCGGGAGAATCTCGAGATCGCCGCGGGATGCTACGGGATCCCTGCCTCGGAAGCGAAGCAACGGGCGGTCACGTTGATCGATCAAATGAAGCTCAGTGACGCCGCGGATCGGTACTCGAAGACCTACTCTGGAGGGATGCGCCGACGCCTAGAGCTGGCGGTGGGATTGGTGCACCGCCCGCGCGTGATCTTCCTCGACGAGCCGACGCTCGGGCTCGACCCCCAAGGTCGGGCGGGGTTCTGGGAATTCATCCAAAAGTTGCGCCAGGAAACCGGGATGACCGTCTTCGTGACGACCCATTACCTCGAGGAAGCCGATGGGATGTGCGATCGGATCTCGATCATCGACCACGGAAAGATCGTTGCCAGCGGGACGCCGAACGAGCTCAAGGATAGCCTGGGGGGGGATGTCGTGACGCTCAAGACCGGCTCCGGAACGGGAGAGATCACCGCCGTCCTCCAAACCCTGCCCGGTGTCAGCTCCGTCCAACACTCGGACGGTGCGTACCGAGTGAAGTGTTCGAGTGGGGAGACGTTCGTCCCGCTGGCGGTCCAAGCGGCCACGAAGGCCGGCGCGGGGATCACGGGCGTCACCGTGAAGCGACCCAGCCTCGACGAGGTGTTCCTAGATTTCACCGGACGTGAGTTCCGGGAGGACGAGGGTCCGACAGCGACCGATAGGGCGGTCATGATGAATCGGGTGCGGGGCGCGTTGGGAGGTCGTCGCTGATGTTGCGCGAACTCGCTTCGCTGACCCGGCGGGAGTACCTGAAGATCCTTCGGAACCCGCAGGCGATCTTCACGGCTCTCATGCTGCCGCTGCTCTACCTATTGCTGTTCGGCCAGGGATTCAGCTTCTCGGCCGTGGCGACGTATCCCGGAGAGACGCACGCCCAGGCGCTCGCCTTCTGGTTCCGCGGGGCGCCGAACTACTACTCGTACTTCACCGCCGGCATGGTCGGCTTCGTCGCTGTGACCGCGACGCTCTTCATCGGCGCGAATGTGATCTTCGACAAGCTGTTCGGCATCTTCAAGCGCACGCGCGGGACCCCCGCGCCGTCGGCCGCCGTCTTCGGCTCCCGGCTCATCGCGGGCGCCACCCAGCCGATCGCCTACGCCTTCCTCGTGCTCGCGTTGGCGCTCGCCTTCGCGCACATACCCGGGCTCAACGGTCTGACGATATCAATCCACGTGAGCTTCGTGGGCCTCGCGGAAATTGTGCTCGCGATCTTCCTCCTCTCGGGGATGTTCGCCACTCTGTTCCTGACCATCGGAATACTCATCGAGGTGCCGCAAATGTACTTCGCAGCGGTCAACCTACTGAACCTGCCGGTTCTCCTAACCTCGGATGCGCTCTATCCGTGGGGGACGATGCCTACTTGGCTCAAGGACATCTCTCAATACAACCCCGTCTCTCTCGCGGTGAACGTCATTCGGGAGAATCTGTTCGGTTCCTCGGCGTATCCATACCCTCCCGCCATCTATCTGCTCGGACTAGTGGCTTGGGCGGCGGCCCTCGTAGGGATAGCGATCTTCTTCGTCCGGAGGGCGCTCCGCCCTATCGACTGATCCGGGGGCGGGGGAGCGATCCCATCGCCCCGGGTCACACCCCCCGCCTTGTTTGACCATGGAGACCCTCGGAACTGAGTACCGATTGCGGTCGTCAATCGCGTCGTGGTTTGCCTGCGCCAGAAGTCTCCCGCTCGGGAGGGGAAGAGGGCCGCGGTCGCCGTGCAATCATCGCTGCGGATGAACCATCGGACCCCAGTTGGGGGACCAGTAGACCATGCGAGCGATCTTAGGCTCGGAGAACCCCTGAAAGAGCGCCGGACTGACTCCGCCAGGGTACGGACGATAGTATCCCGAGCGGTCTTGCAGAGTCGGCGGACGTGGTAGCTCTCCGCGAGGGGCACCTCGCGAAGGCGGAACCTCGGAGATGGGGATGCCACCGGGGAAGCGGTAACTCTCGACCCTCGCCGAGGGTGTACCCCGGTTTCCGGTCACGGCATTACGCTAACTTCACGTCTGCAGGAGCCATCCACCGGATGTCTATAGACTATGGAATGGAGGTGGCGGGATGGGTGCGTTCCGCAAGAGGACCTCCCGGCCCGGATGCTCCCGGCGGGATTCGAACCCGCGTTACGGGGTCGAAGGCCCCGAATCCTTGACCGGACTAGACTACGGGAGCACTGTCGGCCGGCCGACTCACCGGGAGTCTGCTCGAGGGATTATGAGCTTTCGTATTCCCGCCGCGCGTACGCCCATCAGGGCGCTCTGTCACTGGTCAACGGGAGCTTCGAGGGAATACGGGCGGGGGGGGCGGCGCGGCAGAAACTCAGAGCGGCGCTGTCCGCTCAACGCGTAGATTGTCTTCTCGCCAATCTTGCACGCGTTGTCCGCGATCCGTTCGAAATGACGGGCGATCAACAGATCGCTTGCAAGGCGCTCGGCCGCGGAGGGCGTGGAGGAAAGTTCGCTCACTATCAGCTGGCTGGCCCGACGATGCATCTGATCCACGATGTCGTCCCTCAGGAAGAGCTGGTGCGCAAGGTCAATCTCGTCGTTGCTGAGGGCGTTGAGTGCCTGCTGGACCATCGACTCGACCATTTCGTCCATTTTCTGGAGGAGCGCTCGGAGCTCTTTCGACTCCGGGGGGGCCTGGGGATTGGTCAGGCGGGCCATGTCGAATCCGAGACGGCCGATCCGGTCCATATGGGTCGTCGTCTTGAGCAGAGCCGCGGCCGTGCGGAGGTCGACGGCGGCCGGTTGCCGCAAAACGAGGAATGCGATCGTTGCATGTTCCATATCCTCGTCCAATCGGTCGAGCTCGGAGTTGCGGTCGAGCACGAGTTGCGCGTGCTCGAGCGACTTCGCTTCATACGCCCTCCACCCGTCGTGAACCATTCCGAGCGCCCACTCGCCCATATGAACCGCGCGTTCCTTGAGGTGTCGAATCTGCAGATCATACCCTCGAGGGTGCCCCGTGCTCGCTAGTGGATCTCCGCTCATCCAAACCTCCCGGTAATGTACGCCTCGGTGAGCTTATCCTTCGGCCGCTCAAACAGATCCTCGGTTTGACCGAACTCGACGAGCTTCCCGAGGTAGAAGAACGCCGTGTAATCGGCCACTCGGGCGGCCTGCTGCATGTTGTGGGTCACGATCACTACCGTATAGTCGGCTTTGATCTGGGACACGAGTTCCTCGATCTTCGACGTGGCGATCGGGTCAAGCGCGGAACACGGCTCATCCATCAGCAGAACTTCCGGATTCGCCGCCAAGGCTCGGGCGATGCAGAGCCGTTGTTGTTGACCACCGGAGAGGGAGGTGGCGGGGGCATCAATCCGATCCTTGACCTCGTCCCAGAGGGCTGCCTGTTGCAGGCTCCGCAGGACGGCCCGGTCGGTCTCCTCGCGGGAGTGACGTCCGGTGAATCGCAGTGCCGCGCTCACATTGTCGTAGATTGACATCGTGATGAACGGGTTCGGTTTCTGAAAAACCATGCCGACACGACGCCGAACTCGGACCGGGTCCAGCTGATAGATGTCCTCCCCATCGAGGAGGACTCGACCCTGGACCTTCGTGCGCGGTACCGTCTCGTGCAGCCGATTGAGGCATCGAATGAAGGTGGATTTTCCACATCCGGAGGGACCGATGATGGCTGTCACGGCGCGCTCTGGGAAGTCGATCGATATGTCCGTGATCGCAGGCTTGCCGCTGTAGGAAGCGGTCAGGTGCTCGGATCTCAGTTTGGGGAACGGCACACGGAATCACCTGCCTTCCATACGGCGGATCATGCGTTGGATGCTCAGTCGGGAGAGGACGTTTGCGGTGAGGACCAAGGCAAGCAGGAAGAGCACCGCGCCCCAAGCGACCTTGATTTGGTTCGGGTACGCGCTGTTCGCGAAGTTGTAGATGAGCAGCGGCAGTGCCGCGATGGGACGGTTGAACCCCTGAAAGAACAATCGGGAGCCGAACGCGGTGAATAGCAGGGGGGCGGCGTCCCCGGCGGCCCTCATCAAGGCGAGCAGGATTCCTGTGAGAACCCCCGGCAAGGCCGTGGCCAGCACGATCTTCACGGTCGCCCGCCATTTAGGAATCCCGAGGGCGAGCGCCGCCTCCCGAATCGTGTTTGGAACCGTTCGCAGCGCCTCCTCGGTCGTTCGAACGATGATAGGAATCATGATGATCGATAGGGCGAGAATGCCGGAAATCGTACTGAAGGCGAGGGTCGGGTCGTAGATCGCGATGAAGCTGTAGACGGTCACTCCCGCGAGGATGGACGGAATTCCCGTCATCACGTCGGCCGAGAAGCTGATCGCGCGGCCCAGCCCTCTCGTCCGGTACTCCGAAGCGAACACCGCGGCCAGCACACCGATCCCGGTCGACAGCGCACCCGCGCAGGAAATCAGAATGAGCGTACCCTGGATCGCGGGGCCGATCCCGACCGTTGAACAGGAGAGCACCGAACAGCCGTTCGGCTGCGGCGCGGTGAAGAACGCGAGATTCAGAAGGACAGCGCCCCCCCGAATTATCGCTTCATAGATGATGCTGGCGAGCGGAATGAGGACGACGATGATGGTCAGGCCGGCGAGCACCGAGACGAAGTGGCTGAAGAGCTTTCGGCGTGATACACGATCGAATCGGGCGCGCCGGAGTCCTCCCATCGGGAGGGCATCGTTCCCCGATAGTGCCGCGCTCATTCAATCGCACCCGTCCCGACTCGAAGGACTTTCCACACCAACAACCGGGCGACGATGTTCACAATGAGGGCGATTCCGAGGAGCACGAGTCCTGCTTCGAGGATTGCCGAGTACTGGAGCGGTCCTGTGTTGTTGAAGAGCTCGTTTGCCATAAGACTGGCGATCGTTTGTCCCTGAGAGAGGAGAGACTTCGGGATGATGTCGGCGTTGCCGATCGTCATCGTGACTGCCATCGTCTCGCCGATGGCCCTCCCCAATCCAAGAATGATAGCACCGATGATTCCGGATCGGGCATACGGGATCATCGCGATTCGAGTCATTTCCCACTCCGTCGCCCCTAGGCTCAGGGCGGCCTCGCGCTGAGCCGCCGGGACGGCGAGCAGTACATCGCGGCTCACCGCAACTATCGTGGGGACGATCATGACGGCCAGAATGACACTCGCGGTCAGTACGTCCGTGCCGACCGAATTGCCCCCGAACGCGCCCGACCACCCTAGATACAATTTCAGATACGGTTCCACGTGATAGCGCATGTAGGGTGCTAACACGTAGATTCCCCAGAATCCGTAGATGATCGATGGCACGGCCGCGAGAAGTTCGATTGCCGTTCCCACCGGTCGACGTAGCCAGCCCGGCGCATGCGTCGTCAGAAAGATGGCAGCGCCAAGTGCTAGCGGGACTGCGAGAAAGAGGGCTACGCCGCTGGTGAGAAGGGTTCCGTCCACGAACGGAATGACTCCGTAGATGTTCGCATTCGGACTCCAAATCGTTCCGGTGAGGAACCTCCAGCCCAGGGCACGGATTGTCGGCGAAGCGCCGAACGAAAGAATCCCGACGATCACTATCGACAGGGAGAGCACACAGAAGCCGGCGATTCCAGTGCCCACCAAGAACAGATGGTCCGGAAGTTTCTCTTTCAGCCAACTGTAGACCTTCGATCCGGTGAGGGGTCCGGAAGACGGCTGAGAATGGGTTCTCGAGTTCATCGGATCGGTTCGATCCTCACTTCGAGCGGGGCTTCAATCCTATGCCTTGGTCGCTTAGGGCACGCAGACGGGGATGCTCCCCCCATCGAACGTCATCGACGCGATGGTAGTGTTGTCGTGGGCGATGATCGACGCGGGCAGCGGAACGAAGTACAGGTCAGCGGAGTACGATTGACCTGTCGTCAGAATCCAGTGCAGGAAGTCGACAAGGTTCTCGGCATGGGTCAACGTGGCGCTCGAGTATGCAATGCTCAGGTTCTGGTAAACGAGGACGTAGGTGAGCGAGGTGATCGGGTAGTCGCCCGCGCCTGGGGCGTTGAGTACTGAGACGTCGTACCAGCTACTGCTGCCCGAGGGAAGAGTTGGGTCGGCGTCCACCAGTGCAGAGGCCGTGTCGGCGACCGTTGCGTAGATGTAGTTCCCATGGGGGTTTTGCACGGTGCCGATTCCGATGCCGCTCCCAGCGTTCAGCGCATAGTTGAGGTCGACGTAGCCGATCGTGTCGTCATTCTCGACGACATATGCCGCCACACCTGAGTTATGCGCCTCGCCGATGCCAGAGATGTTCGTCGGCCAGGCGGTGCTCTTCCCGTACGTCTTGGCCCACGTCTTGTCGTCCGCGGTTAGGAAGCTCATGAAAATGAACGTCGTTCCGCTGCCGTCCGACCGGTGAACCGGGGTGATCGCCACGTTCGGAAGGGTGGTGTGGGGATTCAGGGCCTGGAGAGGGGTGTTGTTCCAATTCATGATCGCGCCGTCGAAGATCTCCGCAAGCACGGTCCCGTTGAAGTTGAGCTCCCCGACTCCCGGGAGGTTGTAGATGGGGACGACGCCACCGGCCGATTCGGGGATTGTCAAGACTCCGGCGGCGGACGTCTGTTGCGCCGGATCCAAAGGGGCGTCGCTCGCTCCAAAGTCAACGGTCTTTCCGGTGATGGCCGTGATCCCGGCCGAACTTCCGAGCGCATTATAGTTTACCACCGTTCCCCCCCAGTAGGAGGTCTCCCACTGGTCCATTAGGGGAGCGACGAGGGTAGAGCCGGTCCCCGTCAGATCACTGATCGCTGGAAGTGGACATCCGCCGGCTCCCGTTGTCGCATGGCTCGGGCCTTTGAACCATCCGGCGTAGAACCCGGCCACTACGACGAGGAGTACGATGATGACTACCCCCATCAGAATCATGGCAGAGTTGCTGGACCCTCCGCTCCGCTTGATCATCGGCCCGGTCGTACCGGCACTCCCCGAATCACTCGATCCGCCCGGTGTCTGCGCTCCTATCGTGCTACCGCTCATCGGTCTCCTTCCATGGGTCGGTCGCGAAACCGCCCCTTTCGATGATGGCGAAGATTACGACGGTCATCAAGAATTCCTCCGTAATCTATATACTAGAATATATTGACACGATTGATGTGGTATCGCACGAGAGTGGAGGGGACCAGTCCGGCCCTGGCGTTAGATCGTTATCGGTGGTGATGGACGACTGACGCGTTGGTTGGTTCGATTCGGTTACGACGGGTCCGCTTTCGCGGGTTGGGCGCGACAACCCGGTCTGCGAACTGTCGAAGGGGAGATTCGGGCTGGGTTGATCCGCGCCCAAGTCATCTCGGGTCAAAGCACGAGGGGGCTGGACGTCGCAAGTCGGACCGACCGCGGAGTGAGCGCCCGGGCGAACGCCCTCCTTCTGACGAGCGCTCTTCCCGGACCGAGCTTGATGAGGATGCTCAACGGCATCGCCCCGGAGATATTCTTCTCCGCCGCCACCGAGGTTTCCGAGACGTTTCGGGTGCGTGATGTGATGAGCCGGACCTATCGGTACTTCGAGCCATCTCCCGTAGGCGGAGCGGATCGGTGGCGTCGGGGTGCGGCGTGCTTGGTAGGGCGAATCGATGTTCGCTCGTTCGGAAGAAGAGTCCCCTCGGAGGAACCGTTGTGGAGAACGGTGGATTCGATTTCGATTCGCCCCTCCGGTACTGCCGTCATCGTAGAACTCCGCGCGCGCTCGTTCGTCTGGGGAATGGTCCGTAAAGTGATCGGTTCGTTACGGGAGTATGGGGGGGGTCGATTGACCCTTGCCCGACTCACCGCGGCTAGCCAGGGGGGAACTCGGCTAAGCCTTCCACTGGCCGAACCGGAACGACTCGTTCTGTGGGAGGTAGCCTATCCCACGAATTGGACGGTACGTTGGGGTGGACGCAACCGACATCAGGCAACGTGGGCGCGTTCGTCGGTGGACGCTCTCTGGTCCCGGCGCAAGATCCTACAGGGGTTGACCGGGGAGGGTGGAGGATCGGTCCATGAATCGGTTCGCGAGCGGCGAACGCCTTTGCCCGCTGAATGAAGGGGGCATCCTGATTAGCGGTGTGATTTTGCACCACCGTCGGAATTCGACTCTTAGGGCTGGAGCGATCTCCCATGGTCAATACGATTGAGGCGGAAGGCCTCACGAAGGTCTTCGGAGAATCAGTCAAGGCCGTCGACGACGTTTCCTTTCAGGTTCGGGAAGGGGAGGTATTCGGTTTCCTCGGCCCGAACGGCGCGGGAAAGACCACCACGGTCGGCATGCTGACCACGGGACTTCGACCGACCAGCGGTCGGGCGTATGTTGACGGCCTGGATGTCGTCGCCCGTCCGTCGGAAGTGCGACGTCGGATCGGCGTAATCTTCCAGGAGTCCACCGCAGACGACGATCTGACTGGACGGGAGAACCTCAAGCTCGCAGCGGCTCTCTACGGCGTCCCCGTCGGAGATACCGGTAAACGGGTCCAGCAGTTGCTCGACATGCTTCAGCTCGGCGACGCCTCCGGGCGTCGGGTGAAGACGTACTCAGGGGGCATGCGTAGGCGTCTCGAGATTGCGGCCAGCCTCGTCCACACGCCGCCGGTGTTGTTCCTCGACGAGCCGACCTTAGGTCTCGATCCGCAAGCTCGTGCCGGGATCGCGGAGTTGATTCGAAGCCTTCGGAAGCAGGGCGGTCACACGTTCTTCCTAACGACCCACTACCTCGACGAAGCGGACAGCCTCTGCGACCGGATCGCGATCATCGACCACGGTAAGATCCGAGCCGTCGGGACCCCGTCCGAGCTGAAGGAGAAGGTCGGGGGCGACGTGGTGACCATCGTCCCCACCCGAGACGACGTCGACTCGACCGCCACTTTCTCGAAGGTCCCGGGCGTTCTGGGGGTCAGCCGCACGAACGGCTCCTACCGATTAAAAGCCCTCAGGGGGGAGAGCGTCGTCCCCGGCGCGGTGGAAGCCGCGATCACGGCCGGTGTCGGACTCGCTACTGTTTCCGTGAAACGTCCATCCTTGGACGAGGTCTTCCTTGAATTCACCGGCCGCGCGTACCGCGAGGAGGAGGGCCCTTCGGCCACCGACTGGGCGATTCGCGTGCAGCGGTTCCGAGGAGGCGGCCGATGACGTTCCGCGAGTTCGTCGCCCTTACTCAGCGCGAACTGTTGAAGTGGATACGCGCCCCCATCGGGATCGTATCCTCCCTCCTCCTGCCGTTCTTCTACCTACTCTTGTTCGGCCAGTCCCTCAATCTGGGAAAGCTCATCTCGGGCCCCGGCGCCACGGCAATCTACCTTGGGGCTCCGACGTACTTCTCGTACTTCTCGATCGGCATGGTCGGATTCATTTTGCTGTTCACAGGACTGTTTGCCGGGGCGAACGTGATCTTCGCCCGGCGGTTCGGGACGCTGAAGAAGGAGACGGCGGCGCCGATTGCGCGGGAGGTCATCTTCACCTCACGGGTTTCTGCGGGGGTCGTCCGGGGCGTGATCTTCGGGACGGTCGTTATCGCGATAGCTCTCGCGTTCGCACAGGTGCACGGCCTGATGGGCCTCGAGCTCGCAGGTCACTCGGGCGTGGTGGGCGCGGCCGAGGTCGTCCTCGCTATGGCGTGCATCACGGCGCTATTTTCCTCGATCTTCATCGGCCTCGGGTTCCTCACGGAGCAAATCGAATCGTACTTCGCCCTCGTGAACCTAGTGAACCTGCCGGTGCTGTTTTCCTCCAACGCGCTGTTCCCGACGAGCCTCTTTCCCGGCTGGCTGCGAACAATCGCGGCGTGGAACCCGGTATCGCTAGGGGTCGATGTGATGCGCGAGAACGCGTTCGGCTCCGAGGCGTACTACCCCTACAGCCCGCTGCAGTACCTCGCTATCCTGGTCGCCGTCACTACCTTCTTCGTCCTGCTAATGTCGATGGTCACCCGCTGGTCGCTGCGACCGCGCTAGGACCGGCCCTTGTCGTGCGTTCGACGGACCTCGGCGAGGGGTCGCTCCGGCTCCCGGATCAGCTCGGTAGGGGGTGCGGGGGCGGTGGGTTCCGCTCTGCCCGCTTCCACGCGCCGTACACGGCTCCGCTGCGTCCGATCAGGAATCCGGTCGTGAGGCCCCAGAGCGCATCCACCGTGAACAGGGCGTACAACGCGATCGGGGTGATCGTGTCGAACTGGGCGGTCGTGGGGAATCCGAACGGTGTGGTGCCGACGATCACTGTCTGGATGACGGCCCGGGCGAAGAACAGGACCAGGTAGAGCACGGGCAGCAGCGGCCTCAATCGGTAGTACCACGCGCCGCCCGACGTCGGCTGGTAGAGTTCGACATGCCGGGAGGTGACGCGGTAGGAGACCGCGGTCCCGATCGCGAGCATCACCGCGTCCGCGGCCAGCGCGAAGTACGTTAGCTCCGCCCGGCCCGAGCCGATCCCCGCAAACCATGTCCCGGCGAGCTCGGCGGTATAGAGGGCGACGTAGAAGACTGGAAGGATCACGAGCCGGCCAGTCCCGGCCGGGACCCCCTGAGTCATTCGGTACGTCCGACGGAGGAGGAACAGGCCAAACAAGGCGAGGATCACGTAATCCTCCACGACGATCGAAGAGACGCCGCTCACTCGTCGCTCCTCCCCCCACCGGCCGAACCGCGGGCTAGCCGACCCGCTCCCACCGCTCTAGTTTTTGGACCGCAGCGAGCGTGGAACCGCGCCGGATCTCCTCGCGCACCCGATTCTCGTGCTCGAGGACATCGAGCGATCGATTTGCGACCTCCGCCGCCCGGTCGCGGGGCACGACGACGATCCCGCTCAGGTCGCCCACGATCCAGTCCCCCGGTCGCACGCGCTGTCCGCCGACCGTCACCTCGATCCCGATCTCGCCGAGCCCCTTCGGCTCGCCCGCGTTCGAGCTCACCGAACGGCTGAACGCCGGGAAGCCGATCTCGAGGATCGCATCCAGGTCCCGGATCGCCCCATCGATCACGACCCCGGAGACCTTACGGCCGTGCGCCGACCAGCTCGCGAGCTCGCCCCAGACGGCGGTCGGTCCCCCGCCCGCATCGATCACGATGACGTCGCCCGGGCCGGCGCGGTCGATCGCCTCCACCGGCTTCGCCCAGTCCCCGTCCCGCGTGACGACCGTCACGGCGGGGCCGACGACGCGGCTCGTCCGGTCGACGAGGTGCGGAACGATCCCGTGCATCGCCCCCTGCCGCTGCATCGCGTCGGAAACGTTGGGACTCGAGACCTTCGCGAAGGCCGTCCGAACCTCGTCCATAGAGTACCGCCGGAACATGTCGGTCGGGACCTCCTTCTGGGTCGCGATCGCCTCGCGGATCATGCGGGTCGCCTCCGCGATTCCCGGGCTCTTGGTGATCGCCCCGCCGACGATCAGGATCTGCGCCCCGGCACGGACGGCGCCCGCCACCGACTCGCTGGTGAGGCCTCCGGCGACCGCGACCGGGATCGGCGAGCCGTGCGCGAGCTCCGCCAGGCGGGCGAACGGTGCGTCGGCCCGCATCTGCATGTCGATGCCGACGTGCCAGCAGACAGCGGCCGCGCCGAGCTCGGCCGCACGGCGGGATCGAGCGACCGGGTCCGAGACGCCCAACAGGTCGACGACGACCTCGGCACCGTACAGCTCCCCGCCGCGGACCGCTTCGGCGATCGTGTCATCGTCCGCCGCTCCCAGCACCGTGACGAGGTCGGCGCCCGCCTTGGCGGCGATCTCGACCTCGAACGCACCGGTGTCCATGATCTTCATGTCGGCCACGATCTGCCGGTCGGGAAACGCCTTCTTGAGCTCGCGCACCGCGTCGAGCCCCTCGCTCTTGATGAGGGGGGTTCCCGCCTCGATCCAGTCGGCGCCCCCCTCGACGGCCTCGCGGGCCGCGGTCAGCGCCCGGGAGAGGTTCTCGAAGTCGAGCGCGACCTGCAGGACCGGTCGCTCGAGCCGCATGTACCGTCCGAGAGGGGAGTCGTATAAACCACTCCCGTCCTCGGACGAGCCGTGCGCGCGAGCCCGCCCGGTCGGGTGCGTCTCCACCACGGGGACGCGCGTCGGCTCGTGGGGGTTCCCGACGACTCGGTCGAGCTCGTCGTCACCTCCCCACCGTACCCGATGATCCCGCAGTGGGACGAGCTGTTCCGGTCCCTCGGTGCCCACGGGTATCCCGAGATGCTCCGAGTGCTCGAGGAGGCGTGGGCGGAGTGCCGTCGCGTCCTGGTCGACGGAGGTCTCATCGCGATCGTGATTGGCGACGCCTTGCGCCGCTCGGACGAAGGGTTCCGCCTCTGGCCGAATCATGCCGAGACGCTGGTCGCCGGGGAGCGCGTCGGTCTACGCCCGCTCCCGTACCTCCTGTGGAAGAAACCGACGAACCGTCCCAACGCCTTCCTCGGCTCGGGATTCCTCCCCCCGAACGCGTACGTGACGCTCGATTGCGAGTTCGTGTTGCTGTTCCGCAAGGGGGATCCGCGAACGTTCCCCTCGCATGACCCACGTCGGGCCGCGAGCCGGTTCACGCGCCCCGAGCGCGATCGCTGGTTCAGCCAGATCTGGTCGGACGTCCGGGGAGCCCGACAGGCCGACGCCGGCCGCCGGACCGGTGCCTTCCCCGCCGAGCTCGCCCGCCGTCTCGTGCGCATGTTCTCGGTCGTAGGGGAGACCGTGCTCGATCCGTTCGCCGGAACGGGGACGACGCTCTGGGCCGCCGCGGAATGCGGGCGGAACGCGATCGGGGTGGAGTACGACCCGACGACCTACGCGACCCTCATCGCGGCTCGGGTCCGCCGCGGGCTCGTGGACCGCTAGGTTGGCAGGGGCGGGGCGGCCGGGCGCACCGGGGTCGAAGGGGCTGCCCGGTGGGCGAGTTCCTCCTCCACGCTCTGCTGGAGGTAGCGCAATCCCGAGTCGCTGAGTCGATCGACGTGGAGCAGGAGATAGTGAAGGTAGAGCCGCTCGGGGCGATGCAACGGTCCGGGCGTGCGTCCTCGGTCTCCCCCGGCGGCGGGGTCGGGCCGGTGCCGGTCGAGCGTTTCCGCGTGGTGTTCGTGATCGGGCCCGTGGAATTCGCGGCCGGTCGCTCCGGCGAGCGGGGGGTAGAAGTTCTCGACGGGGTCGTACGGCTCCTCTTCCGCCGGGGCGATGGGCGATCGGGCGCTGGGGGGTTCGGCCTTGCCGGCCAGGTAGGGATGCACAGGCCGACCGGGATCCTGGAGTTCCGCGATCGGGCGACCCGCCACGTCCTCGACGATCGACTTCAGGCTCCAGCTAGTGCGGCGACGCGGTGGGCCGTCGGCCGTCGCCTCCCCGCCCACGGACGCGGACGGGCTCCCCGCGGGGTATAAAACCCGCCTTCGAGGGGAAGACGGGTCAGGGCGGAGGCGGCGCGGGGGTCCGAAGCGCGCCGGTGAGAAACTCGAACTCCGGGGTCGAGGCGACGATCGCGAGCGGCAGATGCCAGTCCCCGACCCTCCAGAGCGCCTCCGAGTAGCCGGCGTCCCGGGGAAGGCGCGCCTTCGGAAGCCACTCCGATTCGCTGGCGCTCAGGGAGAAGAACTCCCGGGTGGGCGACGAGACCTCGGGGAGCCGCAGGAATGCCGTGGCGTAGAGGTTCCTGAGGAGCGACCGACCGCTCGGACGGGCGAGAAAATCGTCCGGGTTCTGGGTCAGGAGCAGTAGACCGGCCTCGAAGTGGCGCATGTGGCGCACGAGGCGGTCCAGGAAGTCGGCGGTCGCGTCGTAGCGCGCGAGAAGATGGGCTTCGTCGAGCAGGATGAGCTTCGGGCCGGGACGGGAACGGAGGCGACCGTACGCCCAGTCGAGGACGTACGTCAGGTGGAACGGCATCTGATCGTCCGGGATCCCCGACAGATCGACCGCCACCGTCGTCGCATCGGTCGTGACCGTCGTCGGTCCGTTCAGCGATGCGAGCGAACCGCTGCGGAACACCTCGAGCAACGTCGGGAGTCGATCTCCCGACGGCCTCGATCGGCCGACCTCTTGGATCAGCTCTTCGAACGTCGGAGCGGGGCCGTCGCTCGCGTACAACCGTCGGACCGAAGTATCCAGCACGGCGGCCTCCTCGTCGCGTAGGCTCGGGAAGAGGGCGCGGAGCATCGTGCCGACGCGTACGGCCTTCTCCGGTCGATCCCCGCCCGTCGTCCCGGGGTCGAGGGGGTTCATCCGGTCGAGCCCGCCGACCCCGGGCCGGACGATCGACCCACCGAGGGCCCGCGCCAATCCCCCGTACTCTCCCAGGGGATCGAGAAGGATCAGCTGGGTCTCCGGCCGAAGCCACCGGGTCCTCAGGAGCGTCAGCGCCGCGGCGAACGTCTTGCCGGCGCCGGTCGCCCCGAAGAGGGCCCAGGAATGGCTCGCGTGACCCCAGCGGTCGAGGAATACCGGGCTCGCGTTCGCGAGGGAGAGCCCGACGAGGATCCCGGTCGGTTCGAGGACCGTTTCGTCCACGAACGGGAACAGGGCGGCCAGCCCGTCCGTCGGAAGCGTCTGCCAGTACCCCGCCGGCCGCGGCTCGCTGCCGAGCAGCGCCGTCGGTCCGAGCGCGGACCGCGCTTCGAATCGCGGAATGCGGGTGCGGAATCTGAACTCGGAGAGCCGTTCGGAGAGACGGAGCCGCTCGGCTTCCGCTCGGGGGCGAGAGGCGCCCAGCGCGACGCAGCGCAGACCGACCTTCCATAGCTCCTGCGCCCGCCGAGCGACCTCGCGTCCGAGCGCTTCCGCGGCGGAACGCTCGAGCTCCAGTTCGGCCGCCGAACTCTCGCCGCCTCCGGTCGCGAGCTCGGCCTCCGCCACCGCCTTCGCCCCGTGGGCGATCTCGAGGGCCTGGTCGGGCGGCAAGCGATGGGCCTCGATCGTCAGGTCGACCTCGGCGTGCGTCGGGAGGACCCGACCCAGGAAGCCGAACGGCACCTCGGGGGGGAACCGACGCACGAGCAGCGGGGCGAGGTAGCGCCGACCGACTCGAAGCCAAGAGCTCCCTTCCCGCGGCGGGACGGGAGCGGTCCGCGGCTTCACGGCCCCCCCCCGCCATGCGGTCGCGGCGCCTGACCGGCGTCGGCCCAAAGGAGCACGAGGGCGAGACCGAGTGCAAGCGAACGGAACGGGACGAACGCCGACGGGGGAACGAGGTAGAGCACGGCAGCCGCGCCGACCGCCGCGGCCGACCACCACCGGAT
>JBAQAF010000042.1:0-5422 GCA_049285595.1 Thermoplasmata archaeon | reverse complement strand
CGCCCCGGCTCGCGACGATACGTCTCCTGCTCGACGATCCCGCGCGGCGCGTGCGCGTCGCGGCGGCGGTCGTCCTCGGCCGACACCGGGACCGGGCGAGCGCGGCCCCCCTGCTCGCGATCCTCGCGCACCCCGGAACCTGGGAGAAACCCGCGGTCCTCGTCGCGCTCGGACTGATCGGCGCTCCCGAAACGATCCCGGCGATCCTCGAGGCCGCCGAGCACGACGCTTCGTGGGTCCGCGTCTGCGCGATCCACGCCCTCGGGGAGATGCGCTGTCCCGAGGGGGCGGACACGGCGCGACACCACCTCGCGGACCCGGCCTGGTCCGTGCGGGGGGCGGCGGCGATCGCGCTCGGACGCGTCGGCGAGCGCGGCGACCTCGCCCGACTCTCCGCCCTGCTGGAGGACGAACACTCCTGGCCTCGCCGGGGCGCGACGTACGCCCTCGGTCAGCTCGGCCTCTCCGAGGCGGCGCCCCGGTTGCGCGAGTCGCTCGCGGACCGGGACGCAGAGGTGCGCCTCGCCGCGATCTGGTCGCTCGGGCACCTCGGCGACGACGGGGCGCGCGACCTCCTGCTGCGAATGCTCCGGGAACAGGAGGACGACGCGGGCCCGTCCGTGGCGTCCGAATCACCGCCCGGGGACGGCCGTCTCGGCACCGATGCCGAGAGCCGGCTCTTTGACGCCACGGTCCAGGCGCTCGGCCGGGTCGTGCACGGCGGCGACCCGCTCGTGGCGCGGGCGCTGCGCGAGGCGCGGGACCGCCTGAGCGACGAGGAGCTCGACCGGCCCGCGCTCCTCCCCTTGCCCGAGCTCCACACCGGACGCGCGATGCCGACCGTTCGGGATCTGTTCGACGGAGCGATCCCGGCGGCGATCGATCCGGACGAGGAGTGATGCTGCGGGACCTCCAGGCCACGGACGCGCCGAGGGTACTCGAGTTCCTGCGCACCGAGTTCCCCGAGGAGGAGGCGATCCTCGGAACGCGCCCCGAAGCGTTCGAGAAGGTCGTGCACCGGATCTACCGGTGGGATTCGCGCCTCCTGCTCGGCCTCTTGCGGCTCGTCGGGCGCCCGATCTTCCGGTTCCTGGTGATCGAGGAGTCCGGCCAGATCGTCGCGACGACCCTGCTCACCTTCCCCGAGGGCGCCGGCTACGTCAGCATGGTCGTCGTCGACCGGGCGCACCGCCGGAAAGGGTTCGCCAAGCGCCTCCTCGAGGAGGCTCGCCGGACGGCCGTCCAACGGGGCCGCCGGCATGTCGCGCTCGACGTACTCGAGGCGAACGCCCCGGCCCGGGCGCTGTACGAGGCGATCGGCTACCGGACCCTGCGCGCCACGGGATACTTCGTGCGGGAGGGGCCGCCGCCGGCCGAGCCGCCGATCGCCGGGATCCGGGCGTTCCGCAAGGCGGACGCACCCGCCCTGGTGGCGATCGCCCAGCGGAACGCTCCGCCCGAGGTGGCGGCGGTCCTTCCGATCCGGGCCCGCGATCTGATCGGATCGAGCCTGGTCGGCCGGCTGATGGGGACCACGACGGCGGCCTGGGTCGTCGACCGCGGCGCCGGGCCCGAGGCGCATCTCTCGGCGTCCCGGACCCCGATCACCGAGGCGGGCCACATGAGCGCCCCGATCATCGGCGACGGGGTGGACCCGGCGACCTCCGCCGGGCTCGTGCGGACCGGGGTGCGCTGGCTCGCCGATCAGGGGGTCGCGCGGACCGCCGGGATGATCCCCGAGGCAAATCTGCGTGGGCGCACGGCGTTCGAGGAGGCCGGGTTCCGCCATGCGATCGGGATCCTCACGCTCTACCGGGCGAGCGCGTAACGCCCTGCGCCGCTCCCGCGTCGTCGCCTATCTGTTCCCGGCGGTCGTCGGCGGAGGGCTCGGGGACGTCGAAGAGGTCCTTGCCGCCGGGCGTCATCTCGCGCGGGCCGGGGTCCCGCTCCTCCTCTACCGACGCCCGGGCCGATCCTGGCCCCGGGGGGTCGTCGGTCCGTGGGCGTGGCCGCCCCACCGGCGCACGAGCCACCTGGCCCCCGGGGGCCGAGCTGCGCTCACGATCACGCCGGCATGGGGCGTGAGCGCTGCACCCGCCGGACCGTCCCCGCTCGGGCGACCCGGTCCGTGGAGCGACGAGGCCGCGGACGTCGAGCGGGCCCACGGTGCCGACCGGACGATCCACGCGAGCCTCGAGGAGTTCGCCCGGACCCTCCCGCTGCGGGAGGAGAACCTGGAGCGATTTCGCGAAGGGGGAGTTCGCGCCCGGGACCTCGATGCCCGGCTCGCGAAGGCGCGCACGGCGGGCGAGGTCCGGGCGTTCGAGGAGGCGTACCGTCGCTTCCGCGCCTTCGACCGTCCCGACGTGCTCCACCTGTTCGCCACGTTTCAGCGACGCCCCCGGTTCACCCGAGAGTTCCCGGCGGCCGTGCAGACGGGACCGTTGTGGCCCGGTCAGTACCCGAGCTCGGCTCGACCCCGATATCGAACCGACCGCTGGGTCTGGTACGCGAGCCCGGCGAGCGCCGAGTCGCTCCTTCCGGAGGTCGAAGCCGGCCTCGCGGCCGCCGGGGACACGACCCGCTTGTCCGTCCGCACCCCCCGGCCGTGGAGCTCCGTTCACCTCGGGCGCCGCACCGAAGTATCGACCGGCCCGATCGCCCCCGGACGCTGGCGCCGCCTCTTCCGCGACGCCGACGTCCGCATCGTGACCGGGAGCCGGTCGCTGTTGGAGGCGCTCGAGGTCGGCGGACCGTTCCTGTACTTCAACGGCGTGCTCGGTCGGGGAAACGCACGCCGCCGGCATCGCCCGGAGAAGATCGCGGCGCTCCTCTCCTTGGCGCGCGACGCGCACTGGCCCGAGGACGTGCGACGGGATCTCGGCGATTTCGCGCGGGGTCGTCGGGTCGCTGCGGTCGTCGAGCGCGTGGCGCGCCGATCCGACGGGTGGGCCCGGCCTCGCGCCCCGCTGCGGCCCTCGGGATTCCGTGCCCCGTTCGACGACGCGGGGGCGCTGCTGGTCGCCGTCGCTCGGGCGCTCGCCCGTCGGGACGCCCGCGCGTCCGTGATCGTCGCGCGGCTGCGGACCGGGCAGAACCCTTAATCCGGCCGGTCTATCGGGCGGACGATGCCGTCCTTGCCCGGCAGTCCCACCGCGGTCGCCCGCGCTCTGGTGGGAGCGGCCCTCGGGCTCCGACGCGGCGAGCACCTCATCGTCGTCTCCTGGAGCCACACGCTGCCGTGGGCAACCGCGGTCGTCGAGGAGGCCCGCCGCCTGGGGGCGGTGCCGCTCCTCCTCCTCGAGGACGAGGCGACGTTCTGGCGGAGCCTCGAGGCGCCGCGGACCGTCCGCGCCTGGTCGCGGATCCCGTCGACCGTGCGGGCGGCGGTGCATCGGGCCGATGCGGTCGTGCTTTTCCCCGGTCCGGCCGATCGACCCCGACTGCACGCGCTCCCGCGGGCGCTCCTCTCACCGTTGCTCGAGCGGGACGACCACTGGTTCCGACTCGCGCGGGCGGCCAAGGTCCGAGGGGTCCGATGCCTGCTCGGGTACGCCTCGGACGCCCAGGCCGACCACTGGGGGGTCCCCGGGGCGCTGTGGCGGAGCCGCCTGATCCGGGGGATCGCCTCGGCGGACCTCGAGGAGATCGGACGGGACGCCGCCCGCGCCTCGCGGCTCCTCGCTCGCGGCCGGGAGCTACGCATCTCGGGAGCGAACGGAACGGAGCTGACGCTCTCGCTCCGGGGTCGGATCCCGTGGATCGACGACGGTCGGGTCGACGCGCAGGACCGGCGTCGCGGCCGGCCGATCGCGACCGCCCCGGCGGGCTCGGTCGTCGTCGCGGTGGGGGAAGGGACGGCGCGGGGGACCGTGGTCGCCAACCGGCCGAGCTTCCTTTCGTCCGGACGGGTCGACGGGGCCCAGTGGGAGATCGACCAGGGCCGCCTGAGGAACTACTGGTACACGGACGGCGCCGAGGCGTTCGAGCGGGAGTTCGCCGCCGCGCCCCGGGGGCGTGAGTTCGTGTCGTTGTTCGCGCTCGGGATCAATCCGGCGATGGCGCCCGGGGTGCCGCAGGCGGAGGACCTGGAGGCCGGGACGGTCACGCTCGCGATCGGTGGGAACACGCTCTACGGCGGCCGGAACCGCTGCCGATTCCTCTCCTGGATCACGATCGGGGAGGCAACGGTCAGCGTCGACGGACGTCCGCTCTGTGACCGCGGCAAGATCCTCTAAGGCCGTTCGACTCGGTCGAAGGTTCTTCGATCGTCCGACGGCGCTCGTCGCCCGCGCGCTGCTCGGCCGCCGTCTCTCCGTCGTGCACGCGGGCCTCCGACGGACCGTGCGGCTGGTCGAGACGGAGGCGTACGTGGCGCACGATGCGGCGAACCACGCCTCTCGCGGCAGGACGGCTCGGAACCGGTCGATGTTCGGCCCCCCGGGGACGCTCTACGTCTACCGGATCCACCAGGTCGTCTGCGCGAACCTCGTGACGCGTCCGGGCGAGGCGGTGCTGCTGCGCGCCGGGGCACCGCTGACGCCGGGCCTCTCCCGAACGTCCGGCCCCGGGCGGCTCTGCCGCGCCCTCGGGATCGGTCTCGAGGACGACGGAAGCAACGTCCCGCGGAGTCGACGATTCATTCTCGAGGGACGAGGACCGACCCACCCACGGATCGTGGTCGGTCCCCGGGTCGGCATCTCGCGCGCCGTGCGTCGCCGTCTACGGTTCGCTCTGGCCGATGATCCGTGGGTCTCCCGGCCCGCCGTCGCGCGGCCGGTCGGGGTCACTTCAGCTTCGCCCAGTCGTAGCCGCGCCGGCGGGCGGTCGTGCCGAAACCGCACGAAGAGCAGGCGCCCTTCTGGCGGTGGTAGGAGTGACGGCCGCACCGGCGGCAGATGATGTGGACGATCTTTCCACCGCGCCGAGACGGTGTTCCCTTTCCCATGCTCCGTCCTCCTACGGGGAGATGTAGACGATCGAGTCGCCGCGGACGAGCGTGACGCCCGTCTTCGGGGTGACGACGTCCTTGACGACCTCCTCGGCCCCCGAAAGGACGAGGTTCAAGTGCTGGTCGTAGGCATCGAGCGTCCCTCGGAACGATCGACCGCCGCGCATCTCAACGAGGACGCGCTTGTGCAAGCTCTGCTGGAGCACGTCGAGCGGCTTCATTGGGAAGGGTCCCCGGCAGACAGGGGGGTCTTCTTAACGATTACCGACGCTCGCTCTCGGCGCAGGGCGCTCCGTCGGGAACTCCAGGAAACAGTCGAGGAGCCGTCGGGCGGTTCGGGAGCGGTCACGCAGCGGTTCGACGCCCCGGACGATCCTTCCCAGCGCCGGCACGAGGCGATCGAGCGACCGATCGGCGTCGAGCCGGCGGAGACGGCCCGGCATCGCCTGCGCGAGCTGGTCGGCGTAGAAT
>JBAQAF010000041.1:0-17018 GCA_049285595.1 Thermoplasmata archaeon | reverse complement strand
AGCGAGAGTGCTTGGAGGCGACGTTCTTCGAGAGTGGCCGTGTCACGATGGCGCTGCGCCCACCGTCCCATGACAGGAGGGTAGCGCTCACGTCGATATTAACCCACTTACTGCATGGTCAGTAGTTAACAGCCAACCCCCGGGCGTTCCGAACGCGGGGAGATCGAGTGCGGCGAATAGAAAACCGACTGGTTTAATGCGCCCGGATTGGGGGTGGACCAGGCCCGCACAGAATGGGCGCCTCTCCATCACAGAAGACTTCACGTTCACAAGGTGAGCGACGTGTACGGTTTACGCTCCGGAGAGTTGCTCTCGGTAGGAGTGTAAGCGGCATGAGGAAGCGTCACGGGCTCGTGCTACCAGTCACCGCGGTCGTTGCGGGGGTCGTGGTAGCCCTTGTGTTGGTGGGACTCACCATAATCTTCCCCGCTCCCTCGACAACCAACCTTACCTGGTCCGGGCCGATCGGCTCCAACGCGGTCTTTCCAAGAGGGGTTCTCTCTGGGGGCCCGATCGGGGCGACAAACTGTACAATGTTGCATGTGCGGTTCGATGCGTCCGGCCCAATCTATCTGTGGGTGGCGCCCGGTGGCGCTGACGGATACTTCAATCAAACCGTCTGGTTTACGCAGTACTGGACCTCCGTCGGACCCGCCATGATAGGGGAGTTCGCAGTCCATGTCCCCCAATCATCAACGGGCTACCGGGTGGTGATGTTCAACCCGAGCTGGACCAGCACCCTTTCTTCGATGCAGTTTGAAACTGCAGAGGGGTCGTGCTAACATCCGCGACCTCCTGCCCCGGTGTGGCGATTCGCGTCACTCTCTGCGTTGAAAACTCACTGGTTTCATACGACATGAGGACCTGGTTCTATTGGATCCACCGACTCACACGTTGGTCCGCATAGCATCCTCGACGAGTTCGATGGCGAGAGGGACGTCTCGTCCCGAGTCGAGGGGAAGGGTCGCCCAATCGGCCGACGGCCCCCGGGTTCGGACCCTTGGATCCAGAATGCCTTCGATCTTCATCTCCCGAATGCGTTGCCGGGTCAATCGGACATCCATTCTTCCATCACCGTGAAAGTGCGCGATTTCTCGGCCCCCCACGAAGTAGGAAAAGGCGTCGCCGAACCGCGACCGTCGTCGGACCAGATCTGGGAGGCCGGCCAGCCTACGTTCCAGTTCCTCACGAGGAGACATTCGAGCTTTCAGGTCGATCCGGTTCATTCCGCTTGCGCATCAGTCCCACGCGATTTGTGCGGTCCGAAGAGACCTTGATGCGGCCTCTACGAAACCTACCCCTTTTGCAAGATTTCGGATGCCGAGTGGGTGGTTTGAAAATGACATCATAATATGTTAAATAATGTTTAGCCCCGAGCGGATTCGAACCGCTGTCGCCGGCTCCAAAGGCCAGCATGCTTGGCCACTACACCACGGGGCTATACCCGGGGACGGGGCGGGTATACTAAAAAGTAAACGCCGGCCGGCGAGCGCTCGGCCTAGACCCGGGATTCATCAATCGGCCGCCCCGCCCGGATGGGCAGCGCTCCCCCGCGACCTCGGCACCCAGGCGAGCAGGGGGAGGAGGGAGACCGCGAACGTTGCGGTCAACAGCCAGGCGTCGAAGTAACCGGCCCGCTGGGCGACGAGCGCGAAGACCACCGCGAACCCGCTGCCAACGAAGATCTGGATCGAGTTGAGAAGAGCCAGCGCAAGCGCGAATTCGGAGCGACCGATCCGGGGGAGATACGTCGGGATGAGATAGAGAACCGCAAAGACCGCCCCGTCCGCGAAGCCGAGGAGGAGGAACGCCGCCCACGACTGGTCGAGCGAGAAGTAGGGGACGGTCACAATGATCGCGCCGGTAAGGGTGCCCCATAGTACCAGGGTCCATCGAAGTTCTCCGCGCCGTTCGCCGATCCAGCCCCCGATCGGTCCACCGGGAATCTCGGCGAAGATCATGGCGGTGGGGATCGCGTCGATGAGAGCGAGCCCCCAGACGGGGTGGGCCTGACTGGCGTAGAGGGGGAACGCTTGCGCGGCGACGTAGAACGCGGCCCAGAGCCCGCTCGTCCCGAGGGCGAGGGCCCACAATGGGCGGGACCTCAGGACGGGAACGCTCGCCCGCCAGAGGTCGCCTACCCTACTGGGGGAGCCCTCGTTCGAGACCCGGGGGAGCAGTAGGACGGCGGCGGCGGTACCGGCGACGAGCAGAAACCCACCCAGCGCCAGCGCCCAATGCCATCCGATCGCGAGGCCGACGAGCGCGCCGGCGATGAGGCTGATCCCCGACCCGAGGCTGAACCCGGCGTTGAAGATGCCGATCACCGGGCCCCGGGTCCCGGCCGGGTAGTAGGAGGTGGCGAGGCCGAGCGCGGGGGCGAAGAAGAAGGCAGCCCCCGCACCGGCGCCGAATCTCGTCGCAGCAAGGAAGATCCAGTTGGGGGAGACCGCGGAAGCGAGGGTGAACGTGGCCATCACCGCGAGCCCGGTGATCGCAGTCGAGCGGTTCCCAAGGCGCATCGCCACGAAGGCGGCGGGTAACTGGAAGATCCCCGTCCCCAGCAGAAAGACCGCCAGCACGATCACGAGCTCGGTCGAGCCCGTCCCCCACCCTCGGCGCACGAGCGGGAGGACCGCGCCGATGTCGTACCAGTTGAACGCGTACACCGCTCGAGCGAAGAAGAGGGTGCCGAGCGCGATCCCTGAGGAACGGACTCCCGCCCGTCTCACGTCGGGGCTCCGGTCAACTGCCCGTGGGTCTCGAAGTACCGCAGGAATCCCATGGCGGCGAGTTCGTACCCCGACACCAGAGACTCCCGGTCCGGACCTTCGGCGTGCTCGAGCGACCCGTCGAACGTCCGAAGGGCATGTGTCACGTGCTCGACGGCGCGGTTTTCCTGAGCGGCGGTCAGAGCCACGTCCCTCCACTGCTCGACGATCGTCCGGTAGCTTACCAGGTCGGCAGCCCCATCGGGGCTCGGCCCGAAATGGCTGAACAGAACGAGCGCCGGGTCGGTACGCCGCATCGCCTCGAGGCTCGCGAACAGTTGATCGAGGTCGAGATCCGGCGGCGGCACCGCCGGCCGCACGTGCGGGGATCGTTCGAGCCGCACTCCCGCGCCGTCGCCGGTGAAGACGCCGCGGATCGCGGTGTCAAAGAACGCAAGGTGATGCTTCGCATGCCCTGGGGTCGCGATCACCTCGAGGGATCCGCCCCGCAACGGGAGCCGCTCGCCCCCTCGCAGGGCGTGGAGGCGGTCCGACGGCACGGGGACGACTGCTCCCCACAGGGGATCCATCGCCGCCCCCCACGCGCGCCGGGCGCTCGCGATCAGTTTCGCCGGGTCCACCAGGTGCGGCACCCCGAGCTCGTGAGCGTAGAACTCGGCGTGTGGGAGCGCCTCCGCGAGCGCCCCCATCCCGCCGGCGTGGTCGAGATGGATGTGGGTGACCAGAACGTGGCGCACGGCCGAACGCTCGACCCCCGCGCGTTCCAGTCCCGCCAGCAGGGCGTCGCGGCAGGTCGTGGGCCCGGTCTCGATCAGCATCCACCCGTCATCGGCGGGGAGAAGGTACGCGGCGACCAGTCCCTCCGAGTCCCGGAAATCCAGATCGAGCAGCTGGCGGTCGTTTCCGAGCTCGACGACCCGGGGCCGTGCCATTGATCGGGCTCCGTTAGAACGAGAGGAGCGGGGTCTGGTAAATGTACAGCGCGAGTACGGTGAACACCATCGCCGTGCCCGTGAGCGCGATCGCGCCGAACCAGACCTTCGGGTCCCACCGGAACACCTTGTGGCCGTCGAGCACCCCGAACGGGAAGAGATTGAACGTGCCGAACCAGGCGTTGATGAACGCGAGAATCAGGAACCACTCGAACAGGATCGACCCGAGCTCGAACAACAGCGTGGCGACGCCGTAGAACGCGGCCGCGAAGACGAGGTTCGTCATCGGGCCGGCGAGGCTCGTGAGGCCCCAACTGTTCCGGTCGCCCTCGGCGATTCCGCCCACGACCGTCGCTCCCGGGGCCGCGAGGATGAACCCAAGGAACGACGTGATGAGCGCCATGACAAGCCCAATCGGGGCCGCGCGGAACTCTGCCCAGAACCCCCGGCGTTGGGCGGCGACCTTATGGGCCATCTCGTGGGCGACGAACCCGCTCAGGGTCGCCAGCGCCGCGATCGCGATCAGCGTCGGGCTGAAGCCGGCGAACCCGGGGGGAGCGAATCCGTTCCCGATGTACGTGTTCCCGGAGAAGACGAGCAATAAGCAGACCGTCAGCACGCCGGAGGCGACGCCGAGGTGCAGAAGTTCCGTCTTCGAGGTTGTGATGTGTCTCGCCGGCGGTGGCGGATTCCAGGAGTAGTTCATCGAGCCGGACCAGCTCATGTCGACGCCTCCACGGCCGACGACTCCCATCGGTCGACGGGCATCGGGAACGACGGCGATGCGCCGTTGAGCAGTGCCCGTACGAGATCGATCCCATCGGCGAGCCGCGGGCCCGGCCGGCTGAAGTACGCTTCGTCAGCCACAAAGATGCCTAAGGAGGGGGCCAGCGCCGCAAGCCCGCTCGCGATCCCTCGGTTCTCAAGCTCCGTGCGACTCCGCTCCACCGAGAAACTGCAGGGGCTGAGGATGACCAGGTCCGGAACCAGATCCGCGACATTCTCCCACGAAGTGCGAACTCCCACTCCGCCGGGTTCCGGGCCAATCGGCAACCCCCCGGCGGCGGCCACGATATCCGGGGTCCATAGCCCCGCCAAGATCGGTGGGTCGAGCCACTCCACGACCGCCACTCGCAGCGCTCGGGGTGTCCCTGAGGAGCGCGAGCGCCCCTGAAGGGTGGTGCGGAGTTCGCGTCCCCTCTCGGCGTCCCCCAGCGCTTCTCCGACCAGCTCCACCGATCGCCAAACTTCCTCCAGACGGCGGGGAGACAGGGAGAGGATCCGGGGTCGAACCCCGGCCACGGCGCACGCCTCCACTACCTCCGCGTCGGTCACCGAGCAAACGCCGCACAGGTCCTGCGTCAGGAGCAGCTCCGGCCGAAGGCCGCGGAGTCGCCCGACGTCGAGCGTGTAGAGGCTCTCCCCGATCGATCGGACGGACCGGACGCGCGCATCGATCTCCGCCGACGGGCGGTCCTGGTCCCAGCTCCGGGGGTGCATGACGATCGGCCGGGAACTCGCTTCCCGGGGGTAATCGCACTCCGCGCTCCGGCCGACCAGCTCTTCGCCGTGCCCGAGGTCGAAGACGATCTCTGTAGCGCTCGGAAGGACCGACACGACGCGCATCGAGTTGCTCGGCCCGACGAGTCGGGAATGGGCTACTTACGTTTGCGGGTCGGCCGTGCTTTCTTCACCGGGGCGGAGGGCGGCCGAGCGCGACGGGCGGGCTTGCCGGCCTTAGGAGCGGTCGGGGTCGTCTCGGCGATCCTGACCGGAGTCGGAGGTATCGCCATCTCGCTCGGAGGGGGGCGCTCGGGCACCGGGAGGCCGAGATGCTCGCACAACGCCACTTCGCGGTCGTAGGCGAGGCCGAGCGTTCGGGCCTCCTTGCGTTCCTCCTCGCCCAGCCGCTTTTCGCCCGTGTTCGTCAGGGCGACCGCGTGCAGGAATCGAAGTTGCGGATCCTCGGGGGTCCGGGTCAGCATCGCCTCGAGCTCGACCCGGGCGCTGCGCCAGTCTCCCAGGTCGACGAGGGCGGCGACGAGGTGGGCGCGCACTTCGGTGCGGGCCTCGTCCTCGGCGAGGAGGGTCCGGTAGACCTCGACCTCTCGGGTCGGCTCGGCCTTGGCGCCGAGCACCGCGGCCTTCCCCAGGCGCGCTTCGACGTCATCCGGATGGACCGACAGCACTTCGTCGAACGTCCGGTCGGCGTCGTCGGGGAGTCCGAGCGCGAGCAGCGAACGCCCGAGGCCGATCTTCGCAGGGACGAACTCGGGCTTCAGGGTCACCGCGTGGCGGTAGAACCGTAAGGAAAGTGCGGGGACCCCCCAGCCGAGCCAGGTACGGCCCCGTTGCATCACCTCGTCGAGCTGCTGCGCGCTCGGCAATAGGCGGCGCTGATCCCCGGGGATCGCCCTCGGCTCCTCTCCGAGCATAGTCCCCAAGCCCAACTGCCGTACGAGCTCGGCGAAACGTGGGCCTTCGACCAGGGTCGCCCCCGCGCGGACGAGCTCGGCCGCGATGATCAGCGGGAGGTGGCCGGGCGTCAGCACGACGAGACGGACCGACCCGCCGGTCCCGTCTCCCAGGAGTCGGCGAGCGGCCCCGAGCGAGACCTTGGTCGGATCTTCGAGGAAGGCGTACAGGAGGCCGTCGCTCGTCTGAACGACGACCCCTTCGGGGGTCGGCTTGATCGCGTCGAGCCGCTCGCCCATCGCCTCCACGACGCTCCCTGCCAGCTGAACGAACGGCGCGCTCGCCATCGGAGGTGCCAATCGGCGCTGTGTTAAATATGGTCCCGGTCCAAGCGAAAGTGCCGTGGACGTCGCGCAGCTCTACCGGTATCTCCCCCGGCTCGAGGACCGCCTTCGGGCGTCGTACGCCGACGCCGGCAAGACGGCCCCGGCCACCTTACGTCCGTACCTCGATCTGAACCGCGACTTCACCCTCCGCGGGGGGAAGCGGTTCCGCGCGATCCTCGTTCTCGCGGGGTACTACATCGCCACGGGGAAGGACCCGCGCCCGGTGCTGGACGCGGCGGCTGCGGTCGAACATTTCCAGAGCTGGATGCTGATCCACGACGACATCATCGACCACGCCGAGGAGCGGCGAGGGGGGGTTGCCGTCCACCGGGCGCTCGCCGCCGCCCATCGACGCGAATCGCTCGGCGGCTCGGCCGACGATTATGGGGTCGGGATCGGGATCACCCTCGGGGATGTCGAAGAGCCGTTCACGGTCGGAGGACTCCTCGCCGTGAAGGTCCCGGCGGCCGCTCGCCTAGCGGCCCTGGCCGAGTATGTCGAGATGACCCGCCTCACCGCGTACGGACAGCTCCTTGATATCCGCAACGGCACGCTCGCCCCCGGAGCGGTGTCAGAGGTGGACGTCCTCGACGTCCACCGGCTCAAGTCCGCCGTCTACACCGTTTCCGCTCCGCTCAAGATCGGGGCCCTCCTCGGAGGCGCCCGACCGACCTCCCTCCGCGATCTCGAGTCGATCGCGACGGACCTGGGCGTCGCCTTCCAGCTTCGAGACGATGTCCTTGGAGCCGGGTTCGACGCCTCCGAGGCCGGCAAGAGCGCGAACGATCTGATCGAGGGAAAGCGGACCCTGCTCGTCATCCGGGCCTGGCAGACGGGCAAGGAGCCCGACCGGGAGTGCCTGCGCCAGGTCCTCGGACGCCCGGACGCGAGTCCCGCGGAGCTCGCGGCGGCCCGGGAGACGATCCGTTCGACCGGCAGCCTCGCGTACTCCGAGGAGCGGATCGCGCAGCTCACGAACCGTGCCCTCGCGCGGTTGAAGCGCACCCGGACGATCCGGTCCGAGGCGAAACCGATGATCGCGGAACTGTCGGACCGCCTGACGCGACGGCGCGCGTAGCGCCCGACGTCTACGCTTCCGGTTCGTCGGAGGCTTCGGGGGAGATCCCCGCCGCCTGGAGCTGCTGCGTGAGATCCTTCTGCATGTCGGTGTAGCGCTCCTTCAGGTGGTTCTCCTGGCGCTCGATCGCCTTCAAGCGCACCTCGAGGGTCTCCTTGTCCTCGGTCAGGATCCCTTCCACCTCGGCGCGGCTCTTCGCCTTCACCATGAGCCCCCCGATCGGGCGGTAGACGACCGAATCCTCGGGAATCCCCTTCAGTTCCTCGAGCGTGTGGGTGACTTCGCGGAGCTTGAGGTCGAGCTGCAGGCGCTGCTGCTGCGTTCCACCGAGCTCCTGCTGGAGCCGCTGGAACTGCTTGAGATCGTTCTGTAACTTCGCCGGCAGCGCCACGGGCCGAGCCACCGGACCCCGAAGATAAGCACTTCGGCTACGGTTCGCGCTCTGACGAGATGGAGGCCGCGGCGGTCGCGAGCGACAGCTCCACCCACCCGAGATAGGTGTTCAGCGCCGCCCGCATCGCGCCGACGTCGGACGCCTCGATCGAGACGGTGATCCCGCCCGGCCCGGCGGAGGCGACCGAGGCCGACGCGCGCGGAACCTCTCGCGCCGCCTCGGGGGAGAGGGCGGAGGCGAGCCAGTCGGCGACCTCCGGCCGTTCGGTCGTCACGGAGATCGTCGCCCTCCAGGGACGGCTACTGCCGGTCATGCGGCGAGGAGGGGCTCGATCCGAGAGAGGATCCGGTCGGTCTTCGACGTCGCGGCCGCCACGTAGGAGGCCGGGTCGAGCAGTCGCTCGATATCGGCGGGGGTGAGCAGCTTCGCCACGGTCGGGTCGGCTCGCGCGCGCTCGAGGAGCGACGGGGGCTCGTGGGGGCGGTAGGTGAGCCGGCGGAGGAGCTCGTGGGACGCCGCGCGCTCGAGGCCCGCCGACGTGAGGGCGAGCATCAACGCCTCCGACATCGCGGTCCCGCCCGAGGCGGTGAGGTTCGCCTGCATTCGCGCGACGTCGACGTCGAGCCCGCGGAACACCACGGTGAGCTTCGAGAGCACGTCGTCGGTCAGCAGGATCGCGTGCGGCAGGACGATCCGCTCGTTCGCGGAGTTCGAGAGGTCGCGCTCGTGCCACTGCACCATATTCTCGAGCGGAGGGAGCGCGAACGCGCGGATCAGGCGCGCCAGGCTCGAAACGTTCTCCGAGACCATCGGATTGCGCTTCTGGGCCATGGTGGAGCTGCCGACCTGCCGAGCTTCATCGAACGGCTCCGCGACCTCGCCGATCTCCGTCCGCTGGAGGTTGCGAACCTCCGTCGCGAGGCGCTCCGCCGTGCCGGCCACGAGCGCGAGGAAGTTGGTGAGCTCCGCGATCCGATCTCGGCCGATGATCTGCGTTGGCGCGTCGTCGGCCTGGATCCCCAGCCGCCGCATCACGCCGCTCTCCACGGCCGCCGCGAGCGCCCCGAACCCGGCGCCCGTTCCGATCGCTCCCGCGATCTTGCCCACGCACAGTCGCGGGCTCAGTTGATCCAGGCGCTCGCGATGCCGCAAAACCTCCGCGGCCGCGACGGCCATCTTGTACCCGAACGAGAAGGGGATCCCGTGCTGACCGTGCGTTCGGCCGACTTCGGGGGTCGCCCGGTGCTTGCGTGCCAGGTCGGCGAGGACCTGGGCGAGCGCCGTGAGGTCGCGGCGCAGGACGGCGAGGGTCTCCTGATGCTCGAGCGCGAGCGCGGAGTCGGTGATGTCCACACTGGTTGCGCCGAAGTGTACCCAGCGTCCAGACGGACCGGCGGCTTCGGCCAACGCCAGCGTCATCGCCATCACGTCGTGACGTGTCGTCTCCTCCAACGCGTCCACTCGGCCGAGGGAGACATGCTCCACGGTGGCCACGCGACCGATCGCCGCAGCGTCCGCGGCGGGCACGATGCCGAGCTCCGCCTGGGTGGCCGCTAGGGCCGCCTCGACGCGGAGGGCTCGACCCAGCCGCGCCCGGCGGGAGAACAGCTCGCGCACTTCCCGGCGGCCGTACCGGAACTCGAGAGGGCAGAACAGCGACGAGGAATCGCTCGTCACGCCCCGGGACCCGTCGCCGGCTATTTATCGGTACTCCCGCCGCCGAGCGCATGGATGCGGCGGAGGGGCGCCGCGCGCGGCCCGACGCTCTCAAGATGACGTCGGTCCATCGCCTCCCGATGCGCTCCGGGATCCTCGTCGCCCTGGGGGGGAACGCTCTCCACCGGGCGGGCGGCACCGCCTCGTGGGCGGAGGCGCGCGAGCGGATGCGGGGGACGGTCGGGAGCTTGACCGCGATCGCCCGGACGGGTGCCGAACTCGTCCTGACCCACGGCAACGGCCCGCAGGTCGGCCTCTCGCTGCGACAGAATGAGCTCAGCGACCACGAAGTGCCTCGCCGCCCGCTCGACGTGCTGGACGCCGAGACCCAGGGGCAGATCGGCTACTTGATCCAAACCGAGCTGGGCGCCGCCCTCCGACGGGCCCGGGTCGATCGATCGGTGCTTCCGCTCATCAGCCGAATGGAAGTACGGGCCCGGGACCCCGCGTTCCGGACCCCGACAAAGCCGATCGGCCGATTCTACACCGAGGAAGAGTCCCGCCTCGCGCGCAAGCAGTTCGGCTGGACGATGCAGCACGACGGCGCGCGGCACGGTTGGCGCCGGCTCGTCCCCTCGCCTCGACCGATCCGATGGCTCGAGGGGCCTGCCGTGCGGACGCTGCTCGCTGCGGGACTTGCGAAGCAGTGGATCCCGGTCGTCGCCGGTGGCGGAGGGGTCCCGGTCGTCCGACGAGCCGGAGGGCTGTTCGAGGGGGTCGAGGCGGTGATCGACAAGGACCTGGGCGCCGCGCTCGTCGCGAAGGAGCTCGAGCTCCCGACGCTCGCGATCGTCACCGATGTCCCTGGCGCGGCGGTGTCGTTTGGTCGTCCGACGGAACGATGGCTCGGCCGGGTCACCCTGGAGGAGCTCGAACGCTTCCAAGGTCGCGGAGAGTTCTCCTCGGGCAGCATGGGACCGAAGGTGGAGGCCGGGATCGAGTTCCTGCGCTCGGGAGGTCAACGGTTCATCATCACCGACATCCCTTCGCTCCCCCGAGCGCTCGCCGGCAAGGCCGGGACTCGGGTCACGGTGGAGTAGCGGTCCGCGAGAGGCGGCGGAGCCAGCGGTCGATGCCGGTGCCAAACTGCATCGCTCGCTTCGGTCGGTCGGCGATCTCGGCTGGGACACCTCGCTCGATCGCCCAGGCGCGCCAGAGGGCTTTCGGTCGATCTCCGGGAAGTCGATCCGCGATCGGGAGACCGAGCGCCGCACCGACGAATCCTGGATCCAGGAACGGAGCGTGCGCACGTCGACCGAGCCGCCGTGCGATCCGGACCGTCAACGGCCAGTCGATCTCTCGAAGCTGCGCGAGGTCGGAGAGGGACCGCGCCGTTGCCTCCGAGGGATCGAGCCCTCGAAAGTGGGCGTACCCGAGGAACAGCTCATCGGCTCCCTGGCCGCAGAGCAGCTCCCCCACCGGCGCGTGCTCGATCGCCGCCTCTAAGGCGAGGAAGATGCAACGTCGGCGCACGGGCATATCTCCGAAATCCGGCGCGCCCCGCTCGAGCGCCGCCACGAGGTCCTCGGTCGAGAGCTCGGTCCCCGTCCATGGCAGTCCGATGGCTCGAGCGGCCCGCTCCGCGGACGCCAGATCGGAGGATCCCGCGAGGCCGACGGTCGAGAGGGTCGTTCCGCAGCGATCTCGCAGTTCCCACGCAAGGATCCCGGAGTCGACACCCCCGGAGAAAAGGACCGTGATCGGCCCCGGATCCGCCCGCCAAGGGGCGAGGGCCCCCTCGAGAGTACGGTCCAGCGTCGGCCAACGCGTCTTCCTCCCGGGGGGATCGATTCGTTCCGGATCCGTGACTCTGGCCATCCGAACTCCGAACCGTTATCCCGCGCGCACCCTCCCCGGCTCATGGGGATTGCGGACCCCGGGCATCCGCCCGCTACCTCCCCCCGCCGTGCGCTGTTCGTCGACCGGGACGGGACGCTGAACCCGGATCTGCATTACCTCAAGGACGCCGACCGTCTCGAGGTGTTCTCCGGGGTCGGGGAGGCGCTCCGCCTGGCGCGCGCGCAGGGGTGGTTGGTCCTCTGCGTGACCAACCAGTCTGGGATCGAGCGAGGGTTCTACACGGAGGAGGACGTTCATCGGATCCACGAACGGCTGAACGCCATCCTCGCACCGGCCGGGGGCCGGATCGACGCGTTCTACTACTGCCCGCACGCGCCGGAACACGGGTGTCGGTGCCGGAAGCCGGGGACCGAGTTGTTCGAGCGGGCGCAGCGGGAGTGGTCGGTCGACTTTGCTCGGAGCGCCATGATCGGAGATCGAGTGATCGACACCGAAGCCGGACAAAAGCTCGGGCTCCGGACCGCGCTCGTTCGCTGGCCGCTGCACGCCCGAGAGGTCGACGCGGAATTCCGCGCCCACGGGGTCACCCCGGAGATCGTCGCGGAGTCGTTCGCGGAGGCGGTACGCCAGCTCCTCTCCCGCGGCTGATTCCTCCGCCGTCGAAGCTGTTAAGGTTCCCCCACCCTGCGCCGTCGGACGCCCTTGGTACTCGGACTCCTCGCCGCCGGCATCGGCATGGTCGCGACCGTCGCGCTCGCCGCGGCCGCGGTCGTGGGTCGCGCCCTGACTCCGACCGCAGGGGCCATCGCTGCGGCGTTCGGGATCGTCATCGTCATCCTGGGCGGGTTCCCGTTCCTCATTCTGCTCGCGTTGTTCGTCGGGGCGAGCGCCCTCGCGACCCGATACCGCTTCGAGGAAAAGCGCCGGCAGAGCGTCCAGGAGGGGGTCGCCGGAGAGCGGGGGCTCTCGAACGTCCTCGCCCACATCCTCGTCCCGACCGGTCTCGCTATCGTCGCGGCGATCTGGCCGGCCACCCTCGGAACGGTCGCGATCCTTTTCGCGAGCGCCCTCGCCTTCGGAGGGGCCGACACGTTCGCGAGCGAGTTCGGGGTTCTCTCCGGCCATGCCCGCAGCATCTTCACCCTACGGCCGGTCGCGCCGGGGACGAACGGGGGCGTGTCGGCCGCTGGAGAAGCGTTCGCCGTCGCCGCGGCGATCGTGACCGCGACGGTCGGACTCCTCCTGTTCTTCGTGTTCCGAACGCCCTACGGAGGGGCCGGGGCGTTCGTCGGGATCGTCGCCGGCTCGGGCTTCCTGGGATGTCAGGTCGACTCGATCGTTGGCGAGGCGCTCGAGAACCGCGGAGTGGTCGGGAAGGGGGGGACGAACTTCCTCGCCATGCTCGCGACCGTGGCGATAGCCTTCGGTCTGGTCCACTTGCTTGGAGCGGTCTCGTGACCGCGCGCCGGGGCCCCGGGGGAAATCTCGTCCTGCTCTCCGGGGGAATGGACTCGGCGACGTGCCTCGCCCTCGCCGTCGGCACCGGATCGGTGACGCACGCGCTGACGGTCGAGTACGGCCAACGCCATGCCCGCGAGCTCCGGGCGGCCCGGGCGCTGGTACGGCGGTTCGGCATCGATCGTCACACCGAGCTGAGACTCCCCCTCGGGCCGCTGCTCGACTCCGCGCTCACGCACCGCTCGCGCCGGCTGCCGACCAGCGGACCTCGGGGGGGAAGGATCCCGTCGACGTACGTGCCGGCCCGCAACACCATTCTCCTGGCGGTGGCGCTCGGATACGCGGAGAGCCACCGGCTCAACGCGATCTGGCTGGGAGCGAATGCGATCGACTACTCGGGATACCCGGACTGCCGACCCGATTTCCTGCGGGCGTTCGAGCGGGTCGCCCGCCTCGGGACCAAGGCCGGCCGGGTGGGCCGTCGCCCGATCCGTGTTCGCGCACCCCTGCTCCGCCTCTCGAAGGCGGAGATCGTCCGTCTCGGGGAGCGGATCGGCGTTCCGTGGGAGCTGACCTGGAGCTGCTACGCGGGCGGACGCCGTCCGTGCGGTACGTGCGATTCGTGCCGATTGCGGGCGCGCGGCTTTGCCGCGGCGGGAGTTTCGGACCCGGCCCTCGGCCGAGGTCGATCGGGTTAGCTCGCGGGCGCCACCGGTACGACCGTCGACGTGCAGAACGAGCAGCGCTTCGCGGCGAGGGGGATCGCGGAGAGGCAGTCGGGGCACGGACGGGTCGTCACGGGGGCGGGAGGGGCCTTCGCGGCCCGGCGGTCCATGTAGCGTTGGTACGGGAGGGCGATGAAGAAGAAGACGACGATCGCAATGGTGACGAACGTGATCAGGGCGTTCAGGAACGAGCCCTGCTGGAATTCACTTCCGCGCAGATGGAAGACCCAGCCATCGAAATTGAAATGACCGGCCACCCCGATCAACGGAGTGAAGATGTCCGCCACCAAGGCGGTGACGAGCGCCGAGAACGCCGCGCCCATGACGAAGGCGACTGCCAGTTGCACCAGGTTCCCCTGGCGAATGAACTTCCCGAACTCTTCCCCGATCGACGACATCGTGGACCCCCTCGCCGGTCCGACCGGGGTGTTCTATAAGGCGATTGCGCGGGAAACGGGCGGACTCACATCGACTCAAGACGCGTGACGCCGAGCAGGTCGAGGCTATTGCCCAGGGCCTGGCGGACGGCGGCGACCAGAGCCACCCGGCTCGGCCGCTCCGCCTCGGACTTGAGGACGGGGACCGCGTGGTAGAACCGGTTGAACTGGTCGGCGAGGTCGTGAGCGTAGGCGGCGATCCCTTGGACATGCGTCGAGCGCGCGGCGTAGGCGACGGCACGCGGGAGGTGTGCGACGACGCGGACGAGCGCCAGCTCCTCTGGATCGGAGAGGATCGCCGGGTCGAACGGGTACGGGGGAGCGAGCCCGTCCGCCTTTCGCAGAAGGCTCGCCGCCCGAGCGTAGGAGTACTGTACGAACGGGCCGCTGCGACCTTCGAACGATAGCGCGTCCTCCCATCGGAAGACGACCGGTTTCTCAGGAGCGACCCGCGCGATGTGGTAGCGGATCGCACTCGTCGCGACCGCTTCCGCGATCCGGTCGATCTCTGCCTCCGCCAGGTCGTCCCGGCGGGCGATCACCTCCCGACGCGCTCGCTCGACGGCCTCGCGCAGCAGATCGTCGAGCCAGACGGCCGAGCCGCCCCGGGTCGACATGCGACCCCCGTCGGGGACGGTGATGTCCTGGTAGATGATGAACTCCGGACGGCGGGGCTCCCCGATCTCGGCAAGGAGCGCGTCCAGCGTCCGGGCGTGGAGCTGGTGATCCTGCCCGAGGACGTCGATCACGCGGGCGAACCGCGAGAACTTCTCGAGGTGGTAGGCGATGTCCCGCGTCACGTAGAGGCTCGTGCCGTTCCCCCGCTGGACGATGACGCGGGTCGACTCCTTCGGAAGGCCGTAGCTTGCGGTCTCGATGGCGAGCGCCCCGTTCTCTTCCCGGGCCGCGTGCGGAGCGGCGCGCAGCCGCGCGAGGACCCGCTCGACGGAACCGTCGGCGACGAAACGCGACTCCCAGACGAACTCGTCAAACGAGACGCCGAGCCGCCCGAGCGAAGAGAGCATCCCGTCGAGGATCGACTGGGTCAGCTCGTGATGGCGGGGCGGTGCCCCCCCGGTCTCGAGGCGGTGGACGATCTCGGCGACCTCGGCCTGGGCTTCTGGGTGCTCCTTCAGGTAGGCACTAAGAGCGGGATAGGGTCGACCGCGGTGGGCGTCGGGCTTCTCGCCCGGGACCTCATTTCCGTCGACGGCTTCGCGGATCGGCAGCGGCCAGTGGTCCCGGGCCATCGACCAGATCCAGGTGATCATCGCTGCCTGCCGGCCCATGTCGTCGACGTAGTACTGGGTCGTCACGGGGACGCCCGAGGCCCGCAGGGTCCGCGCGAACGTGTCTCCGATGATCGCGTTGCGCACTCGGCCGATGTGGAACGGTCCGGTGGCGTTCGCGCTCGTGTGCTCCACGCACGCCCTAGGACCGGTGGAGGGACGGTGGCCGTACCGCTCTCCGAGCTGGAAGACGACCTCCAGGGTCGTGCGTACGAGCGCGATGGGGTCGACCCGGACGTTCACGTACGCACCGGTCGCCTTGGCGCCCAGGACCCCCTGCGTCGGCGGGAACCCGGTGGCGATCGCCGCCGCGAGATCCGGCGCGGGCCGATGAGCGGCGGCCGCGATACGATGGACCGGTAGAGCGAACTCGCCCTCGGCGCCTGGGCTCAGGTTGAGCTGTCCGAGGACCGCCGCGGTCTCCACGGACACCCCCGCGGTGCGCGCCCCGGCGGCGAGGCCGGCCGCGATCGATTCGATGAACGGTTCCCACGGATCCGTGAGCGCCGGAGGGGGGATCGGATCCGACGTCATCAGCTACGCCCGCGGGAAGCGCTTTAGCGGCGGGCTCGTCTTAACCTTCTCGATGGCGGGGCTCGTCCTGATACGGTACGGCGAGCTCGCGTTGAAATCCCCGCCGGTCCGACGTGAGTTCGAATCGACGCTGCGTCGGAATATCCTCGACCAGTTCGTGCGGGAAGGGATTCCCGCCCGACTCCGCTCGGACCGGGGGCATCTCTACGTTGAGGCCGACGTCCCGGAAGTCGCCGTTCGATTGGTCCGTCGGGTCTTCGGGGTCACGTCCGCGAGCGTCGTCCACGAGGTACCGACCGATCGTGCGCAGATCCGCGACCGGCTGCTCGAGCTCGCCGACGCCCGGCTCCCTTCCGGCACGACGTTCGCCGTCCGGGCGCGACGGACCGGCTCGCACCCGTTCACGAGCCAGGAGCTCGCGCGCGATCTCGGCGGAGACCTCCTCGAGAAGTTCGCCGACCGCTCGCTCAAGGTCGATCTCACCCACCCCTCCGTCGAGTTGTTCGTGGAGGTCCGGGGTCCGAGGACGTACCTCTCGTTCGACCGGTCGGACGGCCCGGGAGGATTACCCCTGGGGGTCGCCGGCCATCTCGTCGCCCTGGTCGACGGCCCGCGCGGCGCGCTCGGCGCCTACATGATGATGAAGCGGGGTTGCCGCGTCGCGGTCGTCGCCCCAGAGGGGGGCGAGACGCTCGTGCGGGATGTCCTCGCTCGATTCGATCCCGCGGTGGTCGTCGACCGGACGTCCTCGGAACCGGATGGCTGGACCGCCGTCCTCTCCCGGCTCGCCGACCGCTCCCGGGCCGACGGGATCATCCTGCCGCTCGGCGTCGACGAGTTCGCGGCGCAGCGAGCCGCCTGGGGCGACCGGGTGCTGTTCTCTCCCACGGTGGGATTGACCGACCAGGAGGTGGAGACCCGATGGCAGCGCATCGCCACGCTCGTGGGATAGCGCAGCTCCGCCTCGACCCCGACGAGGAGGAAGAGACCGCCGAACCTGCGCCGGAGATCCCTTCCGAGGAGTCCCCGCCGATCGAGAAGCCGAAGCGCCTTCCCGTGGAGGAGATGCCGGGCGGCGCCGCGTCCGCCTTGCAGGAGCGCCAACGGCGCTGGCTCGTGGAG
>JBAQAF010000040.1:0-39138 GCA_049285595.1 Thermoplasmata archaeon | reverse complement strand
CCCGCTAGCGGTTCCCACTTCGATCTCGCCCAACGGTACATCGGCGAGCGAGTGACCGAGGCGCTCCGGCGCGTCGACGCCGGCGCCATCGCCCACGCCGTCGAGATCCTCCACGCCGCCCCGCAGGTGTTCGTCTACGGTGCCGGTCGCAGCGGCATCATCGGCCGGGCGTTCGCGATGCGCCTCGTCCAGACCGGGCTGCGCGCCTACGTGATCGGAGAGAGCGTCACGCCGATCGTGAAGCCGGGCGACGCGGTGTTCATCCTATCGGGGCAAGGCGAGAGCTACTCGTCCATCCAGACGGCGAACATCGTGCGGCGAGAGGGGGCGCTCCTCATCGTCCTGACCTCGCGCCCGAGTTCGAAGCTCGCGCACGCGGCGACCCAGCTCATCACCGTGGAGTTCCCCGACGACCCCGACCGGCCGAGGTACGCTCCGCTCGGGACTCTCTTCGAGTCCGCGAGCCTTCGCCTCACGGATGCTGTCATTGCCGAGCTCCTCGCGACGCGCGGGGAGAGCGAGGCGTCGATGCGACGACGCCACGCGATCATGGTCTAGGCGCCGGCGTCCGCCCAAACCTTAAGGGCCAGGGGTCCTCACCGCCCGACGTGCCACGCGCCGACACCCTGGGGCAGACCCTGCTGCCCGTCCCGACGCACTTCTTCGTCACCAGCGGCAAGGGGATCAACAAGACGAGCGAGCTCAACGCGTTCGACCTCGCGCTCCTCCAGGCCGGGATCGGCGAACAGAACCTCGTCAGCGTCTCCTCCGTACTTCCGATCGGGATCCGCCAGACCGATCGCACCAAGATCGCCCGCGGGGCCATCACGCACTGTGTCCTCGCCCGCCACAGCGGCGGCGAGGGCGAGGTGATCAGCGCCGGGGTCGCCTACGGGTTCCGCGTGGACGGAGAGGGCGGCTACGTCGCGGAGGGCCACCTGCACGGCACGCAGAAGTCGCTCAAGGAGTTCCTCAAGTGGCGGATGCAGGAGATCGCCCATTTCCGAGGTGTCGAGCTGCGCCGGATCCACTACCGGACCGAGGAGCTGTCCATCCCGATGGACCATTACGGGGTCTGCATCTCGGCGGTCGTCTTCCTGCCGTGAGGCGGGCGCTCCGCTACAGGAGCTTGCGGAACAGCAGCTTGTCTTCGAGGCTCCCTTCGATCGCGAGCTTGCGCAGAACGAGCGCCTTCATCGGTCCGATCTCCTTCCGTACGAGCCCGTCGAACGTAGCGACGTCCGTCGTGATCGTAAGGTCAGCCTTTCCGACGATCGCCGACCGAAGGTTCGTGAGCCGGCCGCCTACGAGATCCAGCGCGTAGTTCCCCTCGTCCGTGATGCAGATCCGAATCGTCCGTTCGATCCCCTCGAGCTCCTCGGTCATCGCCGGGGTGCGCTCGGCGTGCCGGTTGAACCGGTCGACCAGCGACACGAGCGTCTCTTCGACCGTCATCCGAGGGATCCGTCCAGCGTCGGACCCGGGCGGGGAGCGATAATCCTTTTCGTTGTCTTCCAGGAGGAGCGCAGCCAGACGGGCGGCCGATCGCCGGGCCGGACCGTCTTTCGCACGAAGTCGATCGTCCGTTCATCGGACGGGTAGCCGCTGCCGACCGGCACTCCCAGCCGCGTCGCGAGACCGGCGATCGCCCGATCCCGGCGGACCTTCGCGACGACGGAAGCGGCCCCGACGAGGGGGATGTCCCGGTCGGCCTTGTGGCGCGCGACGATCCGGGCCCGCCCCCCGGCCAGCGCCCCGACCGTGCGGCCGAACCGCTCCGCGTCGACGTCGCATGCGTCGAGGTACGCGAGGCGCGGGGAAAGCGCGCGGAGGAGCCGTGCGAAGGCGCGCGCCTCGAGCAGGTTCAACTCCTTTCGGGCCACCGACCGGTCGATCGTGCGCGGCGAGAGCGCGATCGACCGGCACGTCCCGAGGCGCAGCAGTCGAGCGTAGACCTCCTCGCGGGCGGACGGGGTAAGGCGCTTCGAATCGCGGGCGCCGGTGTCGGAGAGATCGCCGAGGCGTTGGGACGGCACGGCGACAGCGGCGACGACGAGGGGGCCGAGCCAGGATCCCCTCCCGGCCTCGTCGATGCCGACCACGAGGTCGTCCTCGTCCGCCGTCATTATCCCGTTCACCCTCCCTCCTGTTATCACTCTAGAGCTCCGGCCTCCGCGACGGCGAGAAGCGTCGGTCGGGTCGGCGGACCGAGTCGGAATCTCCGCGCCCGGAGCGCCCGAGCCGCGTCCTATGAAAGGCTAAAATACGGCACCTTGGTCGGAATGCCCCTCAGGAGTGCACGATGGGAATCTGGCAGGGCCGTTCCCGGCGCAAGCGGACCGGGGGTCGGTTGCGTCCGATCCGCAAGAAGCGGCGGTTCGAGATCGGGCGGGAGCTCCAGACCGCCACGCTCGGCTCGGGGACCGTCAAGAAGTATCGTGTACGGGGAGGGAACCGCAAGATGCGGATCCTCACCGTCCAGACGATCAACGTCTACGATCCCGCGACGAAGAAGATGCAACCAGCACGCATAGTTACGGTCCGGGAGAACCCGGCGAATCCGAACTACGTTCAGCGCAACATCATCACGAAGGGCGCGATCCTCGAGACCGAGCTCGGTCTCGTCCGCGTGCGCTCTCGACCGGGGCAGGACGGCGTCCTGAACGGCGTCCGCCTCCCGGGGACTCCTGCGTAGAGCCCCGCCGGCGAAGCCGATGCCGGAACACTTCTACGTCTATCCGGCGTACCTCGACCGTAAGCTCACCCGGGCCGATGGCCGCCGAGTGCCCGAGCCGGACGGGACCCCCGACGTGACGACCGAGGAGATCGCGCAGGCCGCGAAGCGGCTCGGCTGGAAGGCCGAGACCGAGGCCGCGAAACACTATCCTCGGCGCTTCTTCGCCTACGGAGGGCGGGTCAAGGTCGTCAAGCGGGCCGGCGCTCCGAAGGCGAAAGCCCTGAGGATCCTCGCCGAGGAAGTGCGCAAGGTGCGGGGCCTGGCCGGGAAATCTTAGATGGACGAGCCAGGGACGGTCTATTTCACGGGCACCGCCGGCGCCGGTAAGACGACCTTCGTGCGGGCGTTCGCCGACTGGATGCGCGCCGCCGGCTACGACGCGACGGTCGTGAATCTCGATCCCGGTAACGAGAATCCCGCGCTGAACCCGGACATCGACATTCGCGAGTGGGTCCGCCTGCCCGACGTGCAGGACGAGTACGGGCTCGGCCCGAACGGCGCTCAGGTCGCGGCCGCCGACATGATCGCGCTGAAGGTCTTCGACGTGAAGGCAGCGATCACGGAGCTGAAGACCGACTACGTCCTCATTGACACCCCCGGCCAGATCGAACTGTTCGCCTTCCGAGAAGCGTCGAAGGCGATCGTCGATGCGCTGAGCGGCGACCGATCGATCCTCGCGTTCCTGTTCGACCCCGCGCTCGCGCGAACCCCGGGCGGTTTCGTGTCGCTCCGGATGCTCAGCGCCACGGTCGAGTTCCGATTTCGCCTGCCGTTGTTGCAGGTGCTGTCGAAGTCGGACGTCCTGTCCGCCGACCAGCTGCACGAGATCACCGGATGGTCGGAAGACCCGGACGCGCTCTACGCCGCCGTCACTCGGGAGGCCCCGACCCCCGACGTGCAGCTGTCGACCGAACTGTTCCGGGCGATCGAGACGATGGCGCCGCTTTCCGACCTGCTTCCCGCCTCGGCGACGGAAGCGCAGGGCCTCGACGTCTTCTACCGGTCGTGCCAACGGGTCTTCTCGGGTGGCGAAGACCTCGAACCGTCGCACGCCCCGACGGAGAGCGATGGCTAGGCGTCTTCGCCGAAGAACAGCCCCATCCCGGCGGACGCGGCGTCCTCCTCGTCCTTGAACTTCTGATACAGCGCCGAGGCGTCGGCGGTCGTCGGCCGCTCCCCGAGTGGGGTCAAGAGCTCCTCGGCGCGCCGGACGGCCTCGGGAGACCCTTCGACGAGCACGTACGTCCGGTCGGCCGGGCCGCCGAGCGCCCCCGCGGAGCGGACCGTGTGGCTCTGGCGTGAGACGAGGTCGTCCGCGAGCGCGGCGTCGAGCTCTGTCTTCTTCGACGTGGGGATGGAGAACAGCGCCCAGCTCATGGCGTCGAGCGACCGCTCCTCCCTATATGGGAGTTGTGCGACCGGAGGGGGATGCCGCCCGACGGGAACAAGGAAGAGGAGCACCCCCCCTCCTTGTCGATCGTGGAGGAACCCCCGGAGGCTTCCCCCGTCCTCCTGATCGGAACGGCGCACGTCGTCGATCTCGCAGGGCCGATCCGCGCGGTCCTCGCCGGCCGCGCGCTGGACGGCATCGCGATCGAGCTAGACGCGGAACGGGCCCACCTCCTGTCCCCCCCCGGGGACGGGAGCGACGGACCACCGGCGGGGGTGCCGATCTTCGCGCGCTTGTGGTCGGTGCTCCAGCGGCGCCTCGGCACGGACCTGGGGGGCGGGATGCCCGGCTCGGAGATGCGGACCGCGGCGACGGTGGCGCGCGAGCGCAACATCCCGTTGTTCCTCATCGATGACCCCGTGCGGGCGATGCTCAACCGACTCCTGACGACGATGCCCGCGAAGGAGCGGATCACGCTCCTCATCGGTTCCATGGCCGCACTGATCATACCGACTCGATTCGTGAAGGAGCAGATCGACGAGTATGCGGACCGGCCGGAGGCGATCGTCGCCGAGCTTCGGCTCGCGAGCCCGACGATCGCCCGCGTGCTCCTCGACGAGCGGAACGAGCACATGGCGGAGCGACTCGCCCAGATCCGCGGGCGAGGTTTCCGACAGGTGGCCGTCGTGGTCGGGGACGCCCACGTCGCTGGGCTACGCTCGGAGCTCGAACGCCGGGGGATCCCGGTCGAGGCGCTCGGCTTCTCCGCCCTGCGGGAGATCAGAGCACCGTCATCGAACTCGTCGTAGCGTTCTCGATCGCCTTCTCGAAGGCGGTGGCGAGCTCCTCGATCTCGACGCTCGACTTCTCGTCGACCCGGCCGTCGTCCGAAAGCTCCGAGATCCACGGCGCGACCGGCAAGCGCGCGAGGACCGGGATGCCGTACTCCTGGGCGACCCGCGCGACTCGGCTCGCCCCGAACAGTTCGATCCGCTTACCGCAGTGCGGACAGGCGATCCACGACATGTTCTCCACCACGCCCAGGAGCGGGACGTGCAGGTCCCGGGCCATGTTCATCGCCTTCTTGACGATCAGAGCGGCGAGGTCCTGCGGTGTCAGGACGAACACCATCCCGTCGATGGGGATCGTCTGGAAGACGGTGAGGGGAACGTCGCTCGTGCCCGGGGGCATGTCGATCAAGAGGTAGTCGAGCGTCCCCCACTGCACCGAGCCGAAGAACTGCGTGATCAGGCGGGTCACAAGCGGTCCCCGCCAGATCACGGGGGTCTGCTCGTCCTCCACCATGAACTGGGAAGAGACGACGGGGATCCCGTTCCGGGATGGGGCGGGTTCGATCCCCTCGCCGCGGTCGACGAGCGGCCCCTTCATGCCGAGCATCTTGGGGATCGACGGTCCGGTGACGTCGGCGTCCAGGATCCCTACGGTCCGACCTCGGCGGCGGAGCTCGGAGGCGAGCAGCACCGTGACCGTGGACTTCCCGACCCCACCTTTGCCGCTTCCCACTGCGACGACGCGGACGATCCGGCCCTTGTCCATCCGCTGGAGCGTGCCGCGAGGACCGCGGGCGGGCGCCGCATGGCCGTGGGGCGCCGCGGGAGAGGAGACCGGGGCCGTCGGGGGTTCGCCACCGCTCACGCCGTGAGAACCGGGGGTTCGTATATAAGCCCCGGCCCGGTGCGAACACCGGAACGCGCGATGCCGGTCGGTTCTTCGCCGGATCTGGACGAACTGTTTCGACCGGCGTCGGTCGCCGTCGTCGGCGCATCGAACCGTCCCGGCAAGGTCGGCACGTCGCTTTTCCGCAACATCCTCGGCGCCGGCTTCCAGGGCGTCGCGTATCCGGTCAACCCCGCGTGGAAGAGCGTCTCGGGCGTCCGATGCTACCCCGACATCGGCTCCCTCCCCGAGCCGCCCGACCTCGGCGTCGTCATCGTTCCAGCGGCCCGGGTCGCCGACACCGTGGAGGAGCTCGGGAAGGCCGGGGCGAAGGGCGTGATCATCATCTCGGCCGGCTTCCGCGAGGTCGGAGCGGCGGGGAGCGCGCTCGAGGAGGAGGTCGTCCGCCGAGCGGCCCGGTACCGGATGTCGCTGGTCGGGCCGAACTGCTTCGGGATCTTCACGACGGACCCCGCGGTGTCGCTCAATGCGACGTTCAGCGAGAACCTGCCGCCGCGCGGGAACATCGCCTTCGTCTCCCAGAGCGGAGCGCTCGGCGCGGGGATCCTCGAGTATGGGATCACGCAGCGGATCGGATTCTCCCGGTTCGTCTCGGTCGGGAACCGGGCCGGCGTCGACGAGAACGACCTGCTCCGAGCCCTCGGTCGCGACCCGGCCACGAAGGTGATCCTGCTGTACGTCGAGAGCCTCGCGAACGGCCGGAAGTTCCTCGATGCCGCCCGCGAGGTCACGGAGGAGAAACCGGTCCTCGTCATCAAGAGCGGGCGGACCCCGGCGGGCGAGCGGGCCGCGGCGAGCCACACGGGCTCGCTCGCCCAATCCGGCCGCGACCAGCTGTACGACGCCCTGTTCGCCCAGGCCGGCGTGCAGCGCGTGAACACGATCGGCGACCTGTTCCGGGCCGCGAAGATCTTCGGAGCGGGGCTGGCGCTCGACGGCCCTCGCCTCGTCATCCTCACCAATTCGGGCGGACCCGGGATCGTCGCCGCCGACGCGGCCGTGCGGTACGGCCTCGAGCTCCCTCCCCTGCCTTCGGCCCTCCACGACGACCTTGCCCGTCGCCTCCCGTCGATCGCTTCCGTCGCCAACCCCGTCGACATGACCGCGGACGTCGGGCCGGACCAGTACCGCGACGTCCTCGGCTCGCTCCTCGCCGCCCCCACGGTCGACGGGGTGTTCGTGATCTCGACCCCCACCGGCACGATGACCGGAGCGTCCGTGGCCCGGGCGATCCTCGAAGCCAAAGGGGCGACAACGAAGCCGATCGTCGCCTGCCTGTTCGGCCTGACCGATCTATCGAACGAGGCGACGACCCTCGAGGAGCACGGCGTCCCTACGTACACGTTCCCCGAGGAGGCGATCGAGGGGCTCGGGAGCCTCGCGCGGTACCGCGTCTGGCGCACCCGTCCGCGCACCGAGGTCCGGTCGTTCCGGGTCGATCGGGACGTCGCCCGGTCGACGATCGATCGGGCGCTCGCCGCGGGGCGGACCGTGCTGCCCGAGTACGCCTCGCGGACCCTGCTCTCCGCCTACGGGATCCGGTTCCCGGAATCAGGGATCGCCCGAACGCTCGACGAGGCGCTCGACGTCGCCCGACGAGTAGGGTACCCGGTCGTGCTCAAGGTCGCCTCTCCCGATATCTCGCATAAAACGGACGTCGGGGGGGTCGCCCTTGGCCTATCGGACCCCGAAGCGCTCCGCCGGGCCTGGACACGGATGGAGGCGGCCGTGCGCGCGGCCGCTCCGAGCGCCCGGATCGAGGGGTTCGAGGTGGAGGCGCAGATCCCGCCGGGCAAGGAGGTCCTGGTCGGAGTCCAGCGCGACCCCGGGTTCGGCCCGATCGTCGTCTTCGGCTCGGGAGGGATCTACGTGGAAGTGCTGCGCGACGTGACGTTCCGGCTCGCGCCCCTCCGCCCGCTTTCCGCCCGCCACATGATCGAGTCGGTGCGGGCGTTCCCGCTCCTTCAGGGGGTACGGGGCGAACCGCCCGGGGATCTCGACGCGCTGGCGGAGGCGATCGAGCGAATCTCTCAGCTCGCGATGGACCTTCCCGAGGTGGCGGAGCTCGACATCAACCCGATGATCGTCCGACCGGCGGGGCTCGGCGTCGTCGCGGTCGACGCGCGGATCGTACTCGCTCCGATTTCCACAGCGGTACCGAGCGCTTCAGCTCCTCAATGAGGAACCGGGTCGCCGCGAACGCCTCGGCCCGGTGGCCGCAGGCTGCTCCGGCGATCACTGACGTCTCGTTCACCCGTACGCGGCCGATCCGATGCCAGAGCACGATCCGCTCCGCGCCAAACTGTCGGTGCGCGACCGCGACGATCTCCCCCAGCCGTCGGCGGGCCGCCCGGGTGTCGCTCTCGTAGTCGATCGACACCACCGCTCCGCCGGCGGCGCGATCCGGGCGGACGCGACCGGTGAAGACGACAACGCCACCCATCCCCGGTCCTTCGAGAGCCTTCGACGCCGCGGCCAGCGAGAGCGGGCGCCGGGTGAGCCGGATCTCCATGCTACCCGCCCCCATACGGGGGATGAACGGACAGCTCCTCGCCCGGGCGCAGTCGGACCGACAGACGAGTAAGGTACTCGTCGTTCCGGACCAGGCGGCTCACGCGTAGAATCGGACCGAGCGCCGGATGCAATACCGCGAGCCGACGCACGATCTCCCGGACCGGAAGACCGCCCCGTGGGACGGGGACCTCCACGACCGTTCGAGCGGCCGCCGCCCGCGCCCCCGCGAACAATCGGACCCGCACCGTCTCCCGGACCACGGGAAGGAACGTCGCTTGGCGGGGTAAGGATTTCGCCGCGGGCGGCACCGATTAATACGCTGGCTCGCTCGAACGAGGCGTGAAGGAGATCGCTGTCCGGGTCGGCGGACAGGCTGGCGACGGCATCGCCTCGCTCGGCGAGGCGATCGCCCGATGCTTCTCCCGGATGGGACTGCACGTCTTCGGCTTCAACGCCTACCAATCCGTGATCCGGGGCGGCCACGTCTGGTTCCAGGCGCGCGCCGGTACCGGTCGCCCGCACTCGCAGGGCGACGGGGCCGACGTTCTCTATGCCCTTGACCGGGCGACCGTAGAGATCCATGCGGCCGGCCTGCGTCCGGGGGGGACGGTCGTGTACGATGCGGAGAAGTTCGCCGTCTCCGACTCGGAGCTCCCCGCGGGAGTGAAGGGGCTCGCCGTCCCGACCCTCGAGATCGCCCGTAAGTTCACGAGCCAATCGATCCTGCAGAACGGCGCGGGGATCGGCGCCACCGCGTTCCTCGCGGGGATCCCGCTCGAGCTCCTCCACCAGGTACTGACCGACTCGTTCGGGCGCAAGGCGGGTCAGATCGTCGACTGGAACCTCGGAGCGAGCGCGGACGGCTACCATTTCGCCGAACAGCATGGCCGCGCGAGCGATCACGCCCTCCCCCGGGGCGGGACCCCGAAGCTGCTCATGACCGGCAATCAGGCGATCGCGCTCGGGGCCGCCGCGGGTGGGTGCAAGTTCTTGGCCCAGTATCCGATGACCCCCGCGTCGTCGATCATGCACTGGCTCGCGGCCCACTCCTCCACCCTCGGGGTCGTCGTCAAGCAGGCCGAGGACGAGATCGCGGCGATCAACATGGCGATCGGCGCGTCGTTCGCCGGAGTTCGCTCGATGACCGCGACGAGCGGAGGGGGGTTCTGCCTGATGGTCGAGGCGCTCGGCATGGCGGGGATGACCGAAACTCCGCTCGTAGTCGTCGAGTCGCAGCGCGCGGGCCCGTCCACCGGCCTACCGACGAAGACGGAACAGGGCGACTTGAACCTCATGCTCGGGGCGGGGCAGAGCGAGTTCCCGAGGGCGATCCTCGCGCCGGCCGAGCCGCACGAGGCGTACGTGGCGACCGTCGACGCATTCCGGCTCGCCGAGGAGTGGCAGACCCCGGTGCTGCTGGCAAGCGACCTCCACCTCTCCGAGAACTTTGCGACGGTCGACCGCGAGGAGATCCATCTCGCCGTCGACGTCCCTTCCCTGTTCGCGGTCCAGCCGAACGGGCATGACTACCGACGGTATCAGTACTCCGACTCCGGGGTCTCCCCCCGCGCGATCCCCGGCCAGCCGGGGCTGCAGTTCATCGCCGGGTCGGACGAGCATGACGAGAAGGGCCACTTGATCTCGGACGTGAAGGCTGGCATCCCGGTCTGGGTCGCCGAGCGGACGAAGATGATGGACAAGCGGATGCGCAAGCTGGCGGGCCTCTTGCGCGGCGCCCCGGTCCCCGTCCTCGAAGGCCCGACGGACGCCCCCCTCACCTTTGTCGCGTGGGGATCGACCGTGGCGGCGATCCGAGACGCGATGGAGCTGCTCGGGGCGCAGGGCCGGGCGACGAACCTTCTGCGATTCCCGTCCGTCTATCCGATCGACCCGGTCGCGGTCCACGCCGCGATCGGGAAGACCCACAAGACGCTCCTCGTGGAAGCGAACTACTCCGGCCAGTTCGGACGGCTGTTGCGAGCGGAAACGGGAGTCACCTTCTCCGACCGGCTGCTCAAGTACGACGGCGAGCCGTTCTACCCTCACGAGGTCGCCGCCCGAGCGCTCGAGGTGATGCACGATGGCCGACAGTAGCATTCAGGCGATACCGACCCCGACCGGCGCGCCCCTCCCGATGGTGGGGAAATCCGACACGAAGCCGACCTGGTGCCCCGGATGCGGGGACTTCGGCGTCGTCGCCGCGATCGAGATGGCGCTGAAGCGCCTTGCGATCCCGAAGTACAACGTGGTCCTCGTCTCGGGGATTGGGTGCTCCTCGAACCTCCCCCACTTCCTCTCCTCCTATGGGTTCCACGCGATCCACGGCCGGGCGATCCCGGTCGCGGAAGGGATCCGCTGGGCCAACCACGGCCTCACCGTCATCGGCACCGGCGGGGACGGCGACGGGTTCGGCATCGGCGCGGGACATTTCGTCCACGCGATGCGTCGCAACGTCGACCTCACCTACGTGACGATGGACAATCAGATCTACGGGCTCACGACGGGCCAGGCGAGCCCGACGTCCCGGATCGGCCAGAAGACCAAGTCGACGCCGACGGGGGTGATCGAGAACCCGATCGACCCGATCTCCCTCGCGCTCGCGAGCGGAGCGACGTACATCGCTCGGGGGTTCTCGGGCGACGTGAAGCAGCTCGCCGACCTCGTGGCGGGCGGCATCCAGCACAAGGGGTTCTCGTTCGTGGACGTCTTCAGCCCGTGCGTGACCTACAACAAGATCAACACGTTCGATTTCTTCCGCCAGCGGGTCTACAAGCTCGAGAGCGCGGGGCACGACCCGACGAACATCGTGAGCGCCTGGGAGCGCTCGCTCGAGTGGGGGGAGAAGATCCCGATCGGTCTCTTCTACAAGACCGACCGCCCGACGTACGAGGAGTTGGAGGAGGTCCTGCAGGCCGGCCCCCTCGCGCTGCAGCCCGCCGGCATCCACGGTGGCGACCAACTGCTCGACGAGTTCATCTGATCCGGGTCGGCCGTCACCCGCACGGGAACGGTGTCGCCGACGCGTTCATCGAGAACATGTATGCGTCGGCCTCGTGGAACACGACCGAGAACTCCGAACTTTCAAGCGGGGTCGGGGAGAACGGAGGCCAGAGGACGGTGTTGCGCTCCGTCACGGCGATGAACCCGACGTTCAGCGAGGCGAGCGCGCTCTCCCCCGACGCGTTGAGGGTCGCATTGGTGAGCTGCTGGACCACGAGCCGGTAGGCCGCGCTCTCCCACTGCCACTCCGGTACGAGCGGGTACAGTAGGACGATCCCGCGCGCGTAGCCGGGGAGGAACTCGGCCGCGCTCCCGGGAGCGACCAGGACGCGGCTGGCCGGGGGGAGGTGTCCTCCCGCGCACGCGAGCAGGGCGAAGTCGGCACCCGACACGGTGCCGAAGTCCGAGTAGAACGTCCGCAGCACCGGAGAAAGCGACGTGGAAGTGAGGACGATCCCGGGCGCGAGGACGGCGACCGCCGCCACGAACAGCAGTGCCGCGCCCCGCTCCGGGCCGCTCCGTCCGACGGTTCGGGCACGTCGATAGCGGGACGCCGGTGTCGCCGCACCCGAAACGGACGGACGCGGCGGGGAGGCGAGGAGATCGAACAGCCAGAGGAGCGGCACTGCGGCGATGAGGCCGTAGACCGTGAAGATCCACATCGACAGCTCGGCGGCGCTCGATATCTCGGCGAACGGCCTCGCGACAGCGACTCCGGCACCGGCGGCCGTCAGGACAATCATCCACGCGACGATCGCACCGCCGGCCGCCAGGGCCCAGGTCGCGAACGCCGACCCGTCCGGGCCGCGCCCGGCCGGTCGACGGGCGACGAGCAGGAGCACGATCCCGACGACCAGGAGGATCGCGAGCTCCGCCCGGATCGTCGGGAGGGGAGAGAGCTCGAGGTCGGTCGCCCGGAACAGGAACGGGTCGAGGCTGCCGACGAGCTGGGATACCGAGATCCCAGTCCGCGCGAGCGAGGGGGGGCTCGCCGCGCCGGCGACGAGCCCGGGGCTCCGGATCCCGAGGGCCAGGACATAGATCGTCGGGAGGAGCGGAACGTAGGCGGCCCCCAACGCGACCGCCCAGCGGCGGATCGCCCGGGCGGCACGCGCCCGGTCGGGTAAGGACCGGACGAGAAGCATCGTCAGGAGCGCCGGAAGGAGCCACTCGGCGCCCACGGGATTGATCGCCGCGGAGTAGCCGAGCAGGAGACCGAACCCCGCGGCATCTCCCCAGCGGAGCGACCGATCCCCGGTCCACGCGGTCGTCTGGGCGGCGAGGAGGAGGACCAGGGGGAACGCCAGGGCGAAATCGTTGCTGCCACCGACGAGCGCGCGGGTCGCCGGCCCGAGCCAGCCCAGGGACAGGGCCACCGCGGCCCCGGCGCGATCGGTCCCGAACAGGCGTCGGCCGAAGACGTACCCCGAGAGCGGAACCAGCGCAAGGAAGAGCGGCGTGACGAGGAGGGCCGTTCGGGCCGGCGGAAGGCCGAAGGCGAGCTGAGCGCCCCCGAGCCAGACGGTCGTCCCCTGCGGATAGAGGATCATCGGCGATGCGTAAGGTCGGAACGAGAGCGGCAGGCTACCGTGCTGCAGCAGCAACGCGGTGTACGTCGTCAGCAGGCTCGAGTCGAACGTATTCCCCGTGCCGACGGAGAGGGCCGCCGCGATCTCCACCAGGAAGAGGCCGAGGGCGGTGGCGACCGCGAGCGCCGGCGCCCACGCGAAGAGGCGACCGATCGTCTGCTCCACCGGGGGTCGGTGCCCGGCGCGTCGGCGGAGGACGGTGACGACGAGGAGGCCGCTGGCGGCGGCGATCGGGAGCCCGAAGACGACGGGGCGTACGAACCCCCCCACGGGGAGCGCCGCCAGGAGGTACCACGTCGCCCCCCCCAGGTAGAAATCCAGGAGGAATCGTTCGATCGGCTCGCTCGACCGCCACTGGGGGACCCACCGCGCTGCGACGAGCCGGACCGCCTCGCCGAGCACGGCGGCGTAGAGCGCCCACGCAAGGAGCGCGGCCGCCCAGAGGGCGTCCGGCGGTCCGGGAACGGGCACGGCGGCCCGAGCGGGTGCCGGGTTAAAGAGCCGTAGGAACGGCTGCCGGGGCATCGTTACGTATTTACCGTCCGAAGCGACCCGTCGACCGGGAACACGCGGTGGCCGCGCAGGGCGGGGACGACCTCCGCGAAGGTCTCTCCACGGTGACGCGGGGCACGATCGTTGTGATCGTCTCCACGCTCGGTCTCGTGCTGTTCAACTTTCTCACGAGGGTCCTGATCGTCCGCAGCGTCTCGATGGCGAACTGGAGCGCCTTCTCCCTCGGGCTCGCGCTGGCCGGGATCCTCTCCTCCGTCGGCACCCTGGGCCTGCCGAACGCGGTCGCGCGCAGCCTCCCCTACGCCGGCTCGGACGCGGAGCGACGGACGATCATCCGTACGTCGCTCTGGGCGACCGTCGCCTCCTCCGCCGTGCTGGCCGCGCTGCTCTTGACGACCGCCCCGCGCCTCTCGACGCTCCTGGGGGAGCCGCAGCTCGCGCTGGGCCTCCAGTTCTTCGCCGTGGCGATCGGTGCCTCGATCCTCAGCTCCCTGCTCGCCGCGATCTTCCAAGGGTACGCGGATGTCGTTCCCAACGCGCTGTTCGTGCAGATCCTGAGTCCCGGCCTATTCCTCGTCTTTCTGGAAGCGGCCCTGCTCCTCCCGGCGGGCCATTTGACCTACGAGGCCGCGCTCGCCTCCTACGCGCTCGCGAACGGTGTGACGCTCGGAGCGGTGGCGCTCTACACCCTGCGGCGCCTGCCCCGTCGCCTGCCGCCCGGCCCGGGCGCATCGGAAGCGCAGGGTCGGCTGCTGCGCTTCGCCGCGCCGCTCCTGGTCGCCGGCGCGATGGTGAGCCTCGCCGGCTTCGGGGACACCGTCGTCCTGGGGATCTACAACCACGCGGAAGTCGGAACCTACACCGCCTCGCTCACGCTCGCCCGCCTCCTGCAGATCGGGATCGGTGCCGCGTCGTACATCTTCCTGCCGGTCGCGACCCGATTCCTGCGCGGGGGGAACGCGCGAGCGATCCAACTGACGTATGCGACCGTCACGAAATGGATGGTGCTGCTCTCCCTTCCGTTGTTCTTCCTGTTCGTCGTTCTTCCCCAGCGATCGCTCGAGTTCGTCTATGGGGGGGATTACTCGGTCGTGGTCTTGCCGCTCCAGTTCGCCGTGACCGGTGCCTTCGTCGCGACGCTGCTCGGCCCGGGGGCGACCACGCAGATCGCGTTCGGCCGCGCCCGGCTGCTGGCCTACAACTCGATCGCGGCCGGAGCGGCGGACGTCGGGATCGCACTCGCCCTCGTTCCGACGTACGGCTATGTCGGGGCGGCGGTCGCTTGGGGGACCTCCACGGCCCTCTACGCGGGACTCTGCCTCGCGGAGCTCGCCTTCCTCGATGACATCCACCCATTCCGTCGCTCGCTCGCCGTCCCGTTGCTCGTCGCGATCGTGCCGGCCCTCCTGATCCTGCCGTTCCGAGCCTCGATCCGCCCGATCGAGCTGCCGCTGATCGGGCTCCTGGTGGCCGCGCTGTTCGTCCTTGCGATCCTCGGCACCGGGAGCATCGACGAGGGCGATGGACTACTGCTGGGGGCGGTCGAGGGGATGATCGGGCGGCCGCTCGGCTTCCTCCGCCGGCTCGGCCGCTGGTCGCTCCGGCGCCACGGCTCCCGCTGACGCGACATCGGGCTCCCGCGAGGTTCGGCCCGAGCGCACGTGGTCGACCAGCAGCAGGACGACGCCCGCCGCCAGCAGGAAGAAGACGTACTCCGCGAAGCTGTTCGCTGCGCCCGTGGCGCCCGCCGCGTCCGCGACCGCCGCCACGACGAGCAGGACCAACGCCGCGCCCACCACGTACCGGGAGTCGAACCCCGCCCACTCGGAGTAGACCATGTACGCGGCGAGGAGGGCCAGGAAGACGAGGGAGTACGGAACGTTCATTGCCGGTCGATCGGCGGGACCTCCTGTGCGCTAAAAGTCGTAGCGACCGTTCGCCCGGGTCGCGCGTCGCCCCGGCCGCCCCGACCACCGACGTATATCGCCGTCGGGCCCTCGTCAGCTTTACATAGGCCCGCTCGCATCTGAACGTACTCAGGGTCCCTGTACCCTGCGCACATGTCAGAGAGCGCACGCCGCCGCATTGTACCCGTCACGCTCGGTCTCGCCATGCTGGCGGTCGTCATCGCTGCGGCGCTCGTCCCGAACGCGGGTACGGTCCAGGCGGCCTCCAACTGTCCGTACGGCAACTGCAGCACACCGAGCTCTACGTTCCCTGCCTGGGAGCTCGCCTCGATCGGCGCGATCGTCGTTCTGTTCCTCCTGGTGGGCCTGTTCGTGCTGATGCGCCGCCGTCGCCCGCCCTCCGCCGAAGGGATGGACAGCGGACCGGTCGCGGGAGGGTCTCCCCCGTCCGGGGCGATGCAGCAAGGTCCCGCGTCGCCGTACCCCGAGGAATCGACCTCCCCCGCCTACGTGGAGACCCCCGAGGACGTCGCGGCCCCGCCCCCGACGATGTCGGTCCCCGCCGCCGCCGTGGGAGCGGGCGCCGGCGCGGGAGCGGCCACCGCGGAGTCGGAGCCCGATATCGATTCCCTCATGGCCGAGCTCGACAAGATCAGCGGCGAGATCCTGAAGCGAACCCCGAAGAAGGGCTCCTCGACCCCCGTCGACGACGACGACGTTCCGTCGAACTGATCCTCGGTGCCGTGCGCGCCGCCGTCGGCGTTAAGAGCCCGGGGCCGCTCGTTACGTTCATGACCGGTGCCGCGCCCCCGTCCGGGGATACCGGGCTGCTCGACGAGCTGCGTCGGGCGATCGCCGCTGCGCCGAGCCGCCCGCGGGAGATCGAGGTCGGCATCGCCCTGTCGATCGCCCTCGGACGCCTTCGGCCGGCGGTCTCCTGCGGAGGCTGCTCGACGCCCCTCGAGGTCGATGGGATCCCTGCGCGGACGAACGCGGGCCTCGGGGTCCCGTTCCGCCTGATCGTCGACGAACCGGCTCGGGCGTAGACGACCGCGACGGTGCGACGTGTCGTTGGCCATCGTCCAAACGGTCGTCGACCTCACCGTCCGGGTACTTTCGGTGATCGGCCTTCCCGGTCTCTTCGCGCTGATGATCGTCGAGAGCTTCGGTTTTCCACCGTTGCCCAGCGAGGTGATCCTTCCGTTCTCAGGATTCCTCGTCGCCGAGGGGACGTTCCCTCTCGGGGGCGCCATCGCCGCCGCCCTCGCGGGGGGGCTGATCGGCGCGTATGCGGCGTACCTCGTCGGCCGATGGGGACGAGGGCGGATCACCGGCGCCGGGATCGGCTTTCTCCGCCTCGAAGAGCGCCACATCGCTCAGATGGACGCTTTCTTCGCCCGACGGGGCGAGCCGACCGTCGCGATCGCGCGGGTCATCCCGGTGGTCCGTAGCTACATCAGCTATCCGGCGGGGACGGCGCGGATGGACCCGCTGCGCTTCGGGGCGTACACCCTTCTCGGTGCGACGCCGTTCACGCTGGCCCTCCTGTACGCCGGCTTCGTCCTTCGCAGCCATTGGACGGTCGTCTCGTCGTACTTCAACGCCCTCGACTACGTGGCCGTCGTCCTGATCGCAGCCGGCGCGGTCTACTTCGTGCTCCTGGTCGTCGGCGTCGTAGCCCCCGGCTGGCCCCCTCGACGGCGGATCGCCTCGACGTCGAACGGGGGGGGGCCGTCGCTCCCCGACCGGCCCTGAACGCGGGTCACTCGGGGAGCCGCCGTGCGCGTCGGGACCGCCCGGCCGGGGAGAATTCCGGCACCACGACTCGCCCGTTCGCCCGTCCGACGTATTCGCCGTCCCGGACGATCCGCTCTCCGTCCTTCCAGTGTTCGCGGGGAAGTACCGCCTCCCACCCTTCGAAGGCGGTCCAGCCGCAGGGGGCGTGGAGCTGGGAGGCGCGCAGCGGACGGCGATCCCGGAAATCGACGACCAGCAGATCGGCCCGGTGTCCTGGGGCGATCCGGCCGTGCGGCTGCCCGAACCATCGGGCCGGGCGGTCGCACGCGGCCTGGAGGAGGACTTCGAGCGGGAGCTCCCCGGTGCGTACCCGGGCCAGCAGCAGAGGGAGCGTCGTCTCGAGGCCGGGCATACCGCTCGGCGCCTGGTCGAAACGGAGCGACTTCCGATCGGCCGGGTGCGGAGCATGGTCGCTCGCCAGGCACGGCACCTCCCCCCGGGCGAACGCGGCCCAGAGTCCGGCCCGGTCGGTCTCGGAACGCAACGGGGGGTTGACCTTGAATCGAGCGTCCGCGCCGGATCGGACCGACAGCAGAAGGTGCTGCGCGGTCGCTTCGAACGACCGTCCCCGATCGCGCAGCTCGGCCGCGGCGCCGGCGGTCGTGACGTGGGCGACGTGCAGGCGCAACCGTTCGGGGGCCGAACGGAGGTGTTCGAGGGCTGCCCTCTCGGCGCGAGGGGGTCGATGGGAGTTCCACGCCGAGGGGGCATCGATCGTCCCCCGGTCCGAAAATTTCGCCGGATCCTCAGCGTGGATGCTGACCGGCAGGTCAACGTCCGACAGCCGTTCGAGCAGAAGGGCCAGGTGGGCAGGATCCGGGACGTCGTCGATCCCGGTCGTCGGGCTCAGGTAGATCTTGAACGCTCCGGCCTTGGTCGCGAGCCCCGGAACGCTCCGAGGAACGATTGGGCTCCCGTACAGCAGGACATCCACTGCCGCCCGACCGCGGACGAGCGACTCCTTTTCCTCGAGACGGTCGAGCGTGGTCACGGGCGGATCGGTGTTCGGCATCTCGCCGACGAGCGTGACGCCACCCAGCGCTGCCTCGATGGTGCCGGAGGCGATGGACTCACCGTCGCCGCCCGGTTCGCGCAGGTGGACATGCAGGTCGGTCGCCGCCGGGAGGATCACGGCGTCCCCGACGTCGTGACGCTGGCCTCCGTCCCGGACCCGGCCGACCGACTGGATCCAACCGGCCTCATCGATGCCGATCTCGACCGGCTGGAGTCGTCCGCGCACGAAGGCCCGACCCGCCAGCACTTGCGCCGGAGGCTCTCCGGGGCGGCGGGTGGGTCCCACGGACGACGTGCGAAGAGGAGGGGACATTCGGTCGGACGACGCGGGCGGGCGTAAAGAGGTCGGCGGTTCCATCTCCTAACGGTATTCGCGATTGGTCTCCCCCTGTTTCTAACGAAGGGAAAACACCAAAGGTGTTTTCTCTCGCCTCCTCTCGGTCCCGCGTGGCGACGCGGCACCGCCGAACGAGGACCCGCACTTACGCCGAGAGCGGGGTCGACCGGTCGGCGATCGTCCGCGCGCTCACCGCGCTGCTCGCGGAAGTACACGGTCGGCCGCCCTCCTCCCACGGGCGCCTCCTCGAGCTCCCCGGCCATTTCGCCGGGATCGTGCGGATCGGCCAGGAGTCGATCGCCGCTACGACCGACACGGTCGGGACGAAGGTACTCCTCGCCGACCGAATGAACCGATGGGAGGAGGTCGGCGAGGACCTCGTCGCGATCAATGTGAACGACCTCGCCGCCATCGGCGCCCGCCCCGCCGCATTGCTCGACACGATCGTCTGTGCCCGACCCGACCCGGCCCGGTTCCGGTCCATCGGACGGGGACTCCAGCGAGGGCTGGTCGCCTCCCGATGCTCGCTGCTCGGGGGGGAGACTGCGGTCGTCCCGGATCTCGTGCACGACATCGACCTCGGGGCGACGGGGCTCGGATTCTTTCCGCGCGGGAGGTCGCCCGTCACGGGCGCGAGGACCCGGGCGGGAGATCGGCTGATCGGGCTCCCTTCGACGGGGGTCCACTCGAACGGCTACACCCTCCTTCGTCGAGTCCTCGAAGAGGGGAAGGTCGACCCCCGACGCCCCCGCCCGGGCTCCCGCATTCCGGTCGGTGTCGAACTGCTCCGCCCGACCCGCATTTATTCCGAGATGGTAGATGCGATTGCCGATCATTCCGGGGTCCACGGTCTCGCTCACCTCTCGGGAGGCGGAGTGCGCAACCTGGTCCGCCTTCGTTCCGACGTCCGGTTCGAGCTCGATCGTTGGCCCATCATCCCTCCCCTGTTCGACTGGGTTCGGACGATGGGGGGGATCGCTCCCAGCGAGATGTTCCAGACGTTCAACATGGGGATCGGTTTCGTCGTGGCCGTGGCACCGGCCGCGCGGGAGACGATCGTACGTCTCCTCGCCCGGCACGGGGCTCCCGACGCCGTCGAGATCGGCCGCGTCCGCGCCGGTCGAGGGGTATCGCTGCCCGGGCTGGGCCTCGAATACGACACTTATTCCTAGGGAGACCGGAACGCTGACCACCGGAGGACGCATCCCGTTGAGCGGATCCAGGGTCGTCTCCGCCTCTCGATCCTCCCAGCAGGTTTCGGTCGGAATCGCCCTCGCCGCGGCCTTCGGATGGTCCACGTACTACCTGTTCGTCCTCTGGGACACTCCCGGCACCGCCCCGTCAGCGATCTTGCTCTACCCGTTCGCGTTCGGTGGGGCGGCGTACGTGATCTGGGCCGTGGTCGCCGGCCACGGCCGGGCGTTCGCCGGACTCTGGCGAACCCCCGGGGCCTACGTGCGAACGGCCCTCATGCTCGGCATGCAACTGTCGATCCTGGCCGCGACGTACCTGACCGGCCCGGTCGACGCCTCCCTGCTCTCGCTGATCGGTGATGTGGTCGCCACCCCGCTCATCGCGGCGGCGTTCTTCGCCGGTCCCCGCTCCGCCTTGCGCCGCCCACTCCTCGTCGTCGGGCTCGCCCTGAGCCTCGCGGGTGGTTCGCTCGCGATTGTCGGGGGTCGTCGGGTCGCCGACGTGCACGGCGCCGGATGGGTCGCCGTTCTCGCGGCGCCGATCGCGGTCGCGCTCTACTTCATCCTCTCCGCTCGCGCATCCGACACGGTGGCCTCCTCGGCGGTGGTCGGGCAGACGATCGTGGGCGCCGCCCTTGGGGCGATCGTCATGGCCCCGCTCCTGCCGGGAGGGACGGCCGGTCTCGTCCACATTGGCTCGCTGCCCCTCGCGCTCCTCGCCGTCAACGGTCTTGTGAGCTTCTTCCTCGCTCCGGCCCTCTACTTCCTCGCGCTCCAGCGGGAAGGGATCGTCGTCCCCCCCATGCTGATGACGGCGATCCCGATCTTCACGCTCGTTTTGTCGGTCGAGGTGCTCGGTGAGCGGACCCCTTGGCTCGGGCTGGTGGGCATCCCGGTCGCCGTAGTGGGGGCGGTGCTCACGTTGCGCATGGTGACCCCGGGGGGCCCCTCGACGGATCGATGGGCGCCGACGGATCGCCCGTCCTGAGCTACTGCCAATCGACGAGACTTCGGTTCGCCGATCGTCGCCGCGCGGGTTTCCCGAGGTCTGCGACGGGCGTATCGAGCGTCGCGGGCGACGCGGTGGTCTCCGGGGACGGGAGTGGCACTGCCGGTTCGGGGCTCCCGAGCCGCTGCTGATGACTCCCCCGCAACAGGGCCGCCGCGTCCCAGTCGAACACCTCCGTCACGCGGGCCAGGGTTTGGGCGACCCGGTCGGCGTAGTACTCCCAGTCGGGTTCTTTCGTGAACGCCCGCCCCTCGACCCAGGGCTCGACCTCCTGGGGGCTCTTCCGGGAATCGGTAACGATCCAGGCGACCCGCATGCCGGGAATGACGTCGTACCCCTCTTCCTTGAGACGGCGGTAGATGCGCAGGAACGGGAGCGCATCCCGCGTCGACTCGTTGTACTCGCTCTCCGCGCGCACCGATCGGGAGACGACGAGCCGCGCGACCGGCACCCCCTTGGCGCGGACGGTCTGCACGAGCTCGCGGGAGCGTTTGACCGCCCCGTCGGTGTCCCCGTGGAGGACGAGATCGAACACCTGGAGGAGCGCGTCCGACTGATAATCGAACGCGTCCGTCCGGCGGGTCTCGTACCCACGGATCACCACCTCCTCGCGCGGCCAGAGCGTCCGGCCGACGTACCGCTTCTTCGCGCCGTGGGAGAAGAACGTCTCGTAGACCGACTGGAACTCGAAGATGACCCCCTCCCGGCTGAACCGGCGCGCGATCGATTCCCCGAACTCCCGGGATCCTTCGAGGGTCGCCACCGGGGAGCGGACGAACACCGAGTCGGTGTCGGAGTAGACGACCTCGAAACCGTCCTTCTCGAGCTCGCGGATGATGGAAGTGATCGCCTCGCGGGCGAACGCGGTGATCGCCGCGCCGATGTCCTTGTTGGTGAACCGGTAGAAGCTCGAGGCGAGTACCCCGTAGAAGGAGTTCATCAGGATCTTCACGGCGTTCTGGAGTCCGTCGTAGTACTCCGCGACCTCCGGGTTCGTCGCCGCGCGACCCTGCGCGCGGAACCGATCGCGGTCGGCGAGCAGCTCCGCGAGGATCTCCGGGATGATCCCGCGGCGGACCTCGGGCGAGAGGAACCGCGCCCCGCTCGGCGCCACCGTGGTGCCGTTGCCCGACAGCGTCGTGAAGCAGAGGTTCCGGGCGATGATGATGGACGGGTACATCGACTTGAAATCGAGCGTCACGACCCAGGGGTGGATCCCCGCGCGGATCGCGTGCACGTAGCCGCCCTCGATGGGATTGTCCCGTCCGGTGCGGTGGCTCGGCGGGACGCCCACCCCGCGGGCGTCCGCGCGGGGAATCAGCATCGCGTCGATGTACTGCGAGGTACGCCCGTTCAGGCCCTCCTCCAGAGGGAGACGCGCCACGGTGGCGAGATCGGCGCCTCGATCAATCGAACGGAGCCGCACGAGGATCCGGAGGGCGAGGTCGGCATCGTGCTCGCAATACTCCATGACCCGCACCGGGTCCTTCGCCCACTCCTGCGAGATATTGCGTCGATCGACATCGAGCTTGGTGTCGTTCAGGAGGGTGCGCGCAACGAACTGCAGCGTCTCCTGCTTCGGCTTGAGGTCCCGACGGGCGAACCACCACGCATCCGCAACGACCCGGCCGGGGATTCGCCAGAGGCGATCCCCCATCTCCTTCGGCGGCGCCCGGTCGCGCCCCAAAGCGAACGTCGCGATCCCGACCGCGCTCGCCCGCTCAACGAGCAGCGGAAAGTCGTAGCCGCCGATGTTGTATCCGGTAAGGACGTCCGGGTCGTCCTCCAGGACGATGCGGGCGAACTCCTCCAGGATCGACCGCTCGCCGTTCGACCCGAGACGGAACGTGCGCCGCGGTCGCCCCCCGCCCTCGCACACCCCGCAGATCGTGAAGATCGTCCGCTCCCGGATCGCGTTCTCAATGTCGAAGGAGAGGACCCGCAGCCCGGGGCGGAACGGGTCGATCGGGCGAATGTCATGACCCTCGGCGGTCACCACCCGCACCACGTCAGGGACGGTGTAGCGTTCCCGAACGTCGGGAGGCTCCTCCTCTGCTTCGAACGAGACGCAGAGTCCGAGGTGCTTGTCGTAGAGAAACCGGTGAACGAACGGGATGTCGCAGGCGAGCACGCTCGCCTCGTCCCCGGAGCGTCGGTACCGCTCCCGGTACTCCGGTACGACCCACGGCTTGTGGATCGTCACTCGGAGGGCCGGCCGGTCCGTCCCGTTGACCCAGACGGTGATCTCGTCCGTGCGAACGACCTCGGGATCCTTCGCGAGACGCTCGCGCACCTCCGCGGTCGGGTCGGTGATCTCGAAGTAGGGGCGGAAGCCATAGTAGCGGGCGACCAGCGCCGTTCCTTCCCGGGTCCGCCCGAACAGTTCGACGACGACGTCGTCGTTGACCGAGTGGTACGAACCGCCGACGACGAACAGGTCGATCGTCCGCACGGCGTGACGAGCCCGGCCGCCGTTAAAGCCGTTTAGAACGGCTGGGAGGCGAGCCACTTCGAGAGCGTGCCGACGTCCGCGGTCCATCGGGCCCGCATCCGTCCGGACCGCAGCGACGCCGCGGGGTGCACGAGCGGGAACAGCGGGAGGCCGAGCGCGCTTCGCGGGGTCCCTGCGGCCGTGAGCACTGGGGGGGCCGTCGGGTCGAGTGCCCGGAGCGCCTTCGCGCCCAGGGAGACACACGCTCGGGGACGAAGCAGGGCGACCTGACGGTCGAGGAACGGCCGACAAGCGATCGCCGCGGCGGGGTCGAATTTGTTCTCCGGAGGACGGCATTTGAGGAGGTTCAAGACCCCGAACTCCGCGGGACCGATCCCGAGGGAAGCGATGGCCGAGTCGAGCACTCGCCCTGAACGCCCGACGAACGGCCGTCCCTCGCGATCCTCGGCGGCCCCCGGGGCCTCCCCCACGAACAGGAGGCGGGGCGTGTACCCGCCCCGGTAGACCACCGCCTGGGTGCGCACGGAACCGAGCGAGCACCGCCGGCAGGACCGGATCTCTTCGGAGAGCCGATCGAACTCGTACCGCCGAGCGGCGGATTCGTCTGCCCCCGTGGCGCTGTCCAGGTTCCGAGCCGACAATTGCCCGGAGTCGGAACGTCTGACGACCACGAACCTGACCTCGCCCGCGCGGCCGACAGTTGGACCCGGCAGGGATTAAATAGGGGTACCTAGTGGCACGGCCCCTATCGTCAGTTATGCCACCCCCCTCAGGTCTTCACACTGCTGGCCGTCTTACCCGGCTCCGGCAGCGGCGACGCTGGTCGGACCGCTACTACAAGCGCCGGACGCTCCACCTGAAGGAGCGCTCGGACCCCCTCGAGGGTGCCCCGCAGGGTCGTGGCATCGTTCTCGAAAAGGTCGGGGTCGAGGCGAAGCAGCCCAACTCGGCGATCCGCAAGTGCATCAAGGTCCAGCTGATCAAGAACGGCCGGCAGGTGACCGCCTTCGCGGTCGGCGACGGGGCCATCAACTTTATTGATGAGCACGACGAGGTGATGGTCGAGGGGATCGGAGGCCGAATGGGGCGGTCGTACGGGGACATTCCCGGTGTCCGCTACAAGGTCATCCAGGTCAACGGCGTCTCGCTCGACGAGCTCGTGCGTGGACGCAAGGAGAAGCCGGCCCGATGAGCGGGAACCCCGAGACCTTCACGGTGCCCGACCCCGCCGGCGAGGAGACCGGGCCGGTCGTCCAGCGCCCCCAGCCCGTTGCGCCGCCCCCGTTCGCGCTGCCTCCGCTCTTCGGAAAGTACCCGTTCGAGGGCGTCGAGGTTCACGACCCGGGGCTCCTGCCGTACCTCTATCTCCACCCCGTCTACGCGCCGCACACCGAGGGTCGCCTCGCGGGCCGGCCGTTCCTGAAGGCGCGGATGCACCTCGTGGAGCGGCTCGCGAACCACCTGATGAAGGGCGGCAAGTTCACCGGCAAGAAGTCGAAGGCCCTCAACACCGTGCGCAAGGCGTTCGACGAGATCGCCGCGAAGGAAGGGAAGAATCCACTCCAGCTCCTCGTGGACGCGGTCGAGAACGCCTCGCCCCGGGAAGAGGTCACGCGGCTGCAGTTCGGCGGCATATCGGTCCCGCGGGCCGTGGATGCGTCGCCGGCCCGACGGTTGAACGTCGCCATTCGCAATCTCGCGATGGGGGCGATCCAGGCATCGCACAAGTCGACGAAGCCGATCCACTCCTGCCTCGCCGACGAGATCCGACTCGCGGCGAAGTCGGATATGACGTCATTCTCCATCGGACGGAAGGAAGAGGTCGAGCGCGTCGCGCAATCGGCGCGGTAGGCCCGAGGAATCGCCCATGACGCACATCCGAGCCGAACTGGCGAAGGCCATCCCCGACATGATGCGGAACATCGACCGCATCCGCAACATCGGGATCATCGCGCACATCCATCACGGCAAAACGACGCTCTCCGACAATCTCCTCGCCGCGGCGGGGATGATCTCGAACGAGCTCGCGGGCAAGCAACTCTACCTCAACTTCGACGAGCAGGAACAGGCGCGTCTCCTCACGATCAACAACGCGGACGTCACGATCGTCCACGAGTTCGAGGGCCAGCAGCACCTGATCAACCTCATCGACACCCCGGGCCACGTCGACTTCGGCGGGGACGTCACCCGCGCCATGCGCGCGGTGGACGGGGCCATCGTCGTCGTCTGCGCCGTCGAGGGGGTCATGGCCCAGACCGAGACGGTCCTGCGGCAGGCGCTCCGGGAGAAGGTGAAGCCGACCCTGTTCATCAACAAGGTCGACCGGGCGATCAAGGAGCTCCAGCTGACCCCCGAATCGCTCCAGAAGCGGTTCGGCACCATCATCCAGGAGGTCAACGAGCTGATCCGCAAGATGGCCCCGGACGAATTCATCGAAGCGTGGTCGGTGGATCCGCGCAACGGTTCGGTCGCCTTCGGCTCGGGGTACGAGAACTGGGCGATCAGCGTCCCGTACATGCTGAAGACGGGCGTGAAATTCCCGGACATCATCGATTTCGTCTCGACGGGGCGCTCGAAGGAGATCGCGCTGCGGGCCAAGATCAATGACGTCGTCTTCGACATGGTCGTTCGGCACCTTCCGAGCCCGCGCGTCGCCCAGAAGTACCGGATCCCGAACATTTGGAAGGGCGACACCACGTCGGCCGTGGGTGTGGCGATGGTCGCCACGGACGCGGAGGGCCCGGCGTCGTTCATGGTCACCGACATCACGATGGACCCGAGCGCCGGAGAGATCGCCACGGGGCGGGTCTTCTCCGGCCGTCTCCAGAAGGGGATGGAGCTGAGCGTCGTCGGGACGAAGACGAAGAACCGGATCCAGCACGTGTCGCTGTTCATGGGCCCCGAACGCCTGATGGTGGAGGAGGTCACCGCGGGCAACATCGCCGCCGTGATCGGCCTCACGGACGCGTTCGCCGGCACGACGATGGCGACGGACGCGGGAATGGCTCCGTTCGAAGAGATCCGGCACGTCTCGGAGCCGGTCGTGACCGTCGCGATCGAGCCGAAGCGGATGGCGGATCTGCCCAAGCTCATCGAAGTGATGCGGAAGGTCGGGAAGGAGGATGCGAGCCTTCGGGTCGAGATCAACCAGGAGACCGGCGAGCATCTGCTCTCCGGAATGGGCGAGCTCCACCTCGAGATCACCCAGTTCCGGATCATCAACGACTACAAGGTCGAGATCGTCGCATCGAAGCCGATCGTCGTGTACCGTGAGCTGATCCGCCACCCCGGCGGTCCGTTCGAGGGGAAATCCCCCAACAAGCACAACAAGTTCTACTTCGAGGTCGAGGCCCTGCCCATCCCGTTCGTCCAGGCGATCAAGGACGGAGAGATCGCGCAGGGAAAGTCGTTCAAGGACCTCAAGACGCTCGTCACGCGGATGGAGCAGCTGGGCATCACGCGCGACGAGGGCCGGGGCCTGATCGCGGTCGACGGGACGAATGCACTGTTCGACGTGACGAAGGGGATCCAGTACCTCAACGAGACGATGGACCTGATCGTCGATGCGTTCAAGGAGGCGGTCAACCGCGGACCGCTCGCCAACGAGAAGCTCTACGGGCTCAAGGTCCGCCTCGTCGATGCGAAGCTCCACGAGGATTCGATCCACCGAGGTCCGGCCCAGACGATCCCCGCCGCCCGTTCCGGGATCTACGGCGCCCTGGTCCTCGGGGACCGAATGCTGCTCGAGCCATTCCAAAAGGTGACGGTCAACGTCCCGCAGGAGGTCCTCGCGGGCGCAACGCGCGAACTCCAACGCCGGCGGGGGGAGATCCTCGACATGACGAGCGTCGGCGACCTGCAGACCGTCTCGGCGAAGGTGCCCGTCGCCGAGCTGTTCGGCTTCGCCTCGGACATCCGCAGCGCGACCGCCGGCAAAGTGCTCTGGTCCACGGAGTCGCTCGGCTTCGAACCCGTGCCGATCGAGCTCCAGGCGAAGGTCGTCTCCGAGATCCGCCAGCGGCGCGGGCTCAAGCCCGAGCCGTACGACGCCGCCTACTACGCCGGGTGACGGCCCCACGACCCCCGGGGATCGCCCGGGGCCGAGTCCTAACCTACTACGACTGGTAGTAACTAATTCGATCGGCGAGATTACTTACTACCCAGAGTAGTAGGTTTCGCTCCCGATCCCTTCCGGCTCGTCGGGCCGCCTACGCCGTCGAGCGTGCGCTGACCGTCAGGGCGCGGGCCTTCGGCCGAACGCGAGCGCAGCGGCCAGGCGCCCTCGTGGTCGAGAAGCCAGCGCTTGCGCCAGAGCCCGAGTCCGAAACCGGTGATCGACCCGTCCACCCCGACGACGCGGTGGCACGGGATGACGATGGGGATCGGGTTGCGTCGCATCGCCCCGCCGACCGCGCGCGCCGCGCCCACGAATCCCGATCGACGGGCGAGCTCGCCGTACGTCACCGTGCGGCCCCCCGCGACGGCCCGCAGCTGCCCCCAGATCTTCCGGTCGAAGCCGGAGACGGAGTCGGGATCGACCTCGAGATCGAAGTCGCTGCGGACCCCGCGGAAGTACTCCTGAAGCTGCCGGGGGGGGCTCGCGGGGGGGAACGGCGCCTTCCTCCGAACGGCGCCGGGGGGGAGGCCACTCTGCGGGAGGCCGTTCTCGAGGAGATCGACGACCCGTACGCTCCCTCCCTGGTAGACGATGCGGAAGGTGCCGATGGGGCTGACGACGTCCGCGAACTCCACCGCGCCGGCCATGCCGACGCCACGCCGCCGCGCGCTTATGGCAGTTTCAACCGGGCCCGACGCCGACGAGCCCCGAGGAGGTGATCCGAAACTCCGCCGACCCTTCGGGGAGGGATCGATGTTTGCGAAGGACCGCCCGCCGCCGGTCCCCGGGGAGCCGGTCGAGCCGCAGGATCGTCTTCGCGGCGTGGTTCAGGAACGATCCCCCGAGCGGCTCGAGCGTGCCGTCCCTCATGCTCCGCCAGACCTGGTTCGTCAGGATCGTGGGCACGCCGACCCGGAAGGCGGTCGCCGCGAGGTCGGCGACCGAGAGCGCCAGCGTCTGTCGCGCGTCATCCTCGTCCGGCGCCGACAGCGAGAGCCGGTAGTAGAACGTCCCGGAGTCGACGACGATCAGTCCGACCGGCCGCTTCCCCTCCCGAGCGAGGGCGCAGGCCGTCGCGACGGCGCGACCCTGCTGCTCGAGATCCTTGGGCGTCGAGAGCAGAAACCGCTTCAGCACCTTCTCGAGGTCGTCCCCCGCCATCGACCGCAGGCGGTCGACGCTCACCCCCTCGGTGTCGACGTAGAAGACCCACCGGTTCTGACGGGCGACCCGGAGCGCGACCTCCAGGCAGAAGAGGGTCTTGCCGCTCCCCCCCTCCCCGTAGATCTCGGTCAGGCAGTCGTTCTCGAGCCCTCCCCCGAGGAGCCGGTCGACGGACGTGATCCCCGTCGGCAGCCGGTCGGTCCCCATCCGGCGGCCGAGAGGGAGCCGGCCCTTAATCTCTCGGCCGCGGCGCCGCTCACGCCCCGATCGGGTAGGGGACCCCCAGCTCGGCGAGCCGAACGACGGAGCCCGCCGGCCGGAACGCCTCGGGGTGCTCGGTGTGGATCGGGTAGAGGTTCTTCGGCGCGACGGTCCGGACGATCTCGTCGAGCTCGGGCCCCGAGGCGTGCCCGCTCGCGTGCATCTGGTGGAACGTGAGACCGAAGTGGTCGAGCCAGTTGTGCATCACGCGGTCGTCGACGTCGTCCTCGCTGAACGGCTCGCTCATCGAATGGAGGAACGGAACCCCCGTCGGTGGCCGGAGGTCGATCAACTCGGGAAAGTGCATCAGGTCGAGGGCGAGCAGGTAGCGCGCTCCCCGGGCCCGAAGTTCCTCCGAGTCGAGCGCCTCCTCGAGGAACGGCTTCTCCCAATTGAACCACCGCTTCTTGCGGCGCTGGTAGACACGGAGCCCGTCGCTCTCCCCCGGTACGGGCACCGTCCCGGCCGGGAAGCGGGGGGCGACCGACGCGAGCAGATACGCGGTCCGCGCGGAGACGACGAACTCCCGTCCCGCCGCCCGGGCCGCCCGGTAGAGGGTGGTGAGGCGGTCGACGTCGCGCGGATAGGTGCAGGCGAGCGCGAGGGTCGCCCGGCGCTCGAGCAACCGGTCGGCCTCGCGTCCGACCCCCTCCTCCGACAGGCTGCGGCGCGGGTCCGGCCCGGCCCGAGTTCCCTCGATCAGGAGCGCGTCGGGCGCCTCGGCGGCCGCGGCGGCGAAGAACGCGTGCGTGTCGGCGGCACGCGGCCCGTGATGGCGGAAGTCACCCGTGTAGACGAGCGTCCCCTCGGAGGTCCGCACAAGAAATCCGTAGGCGAACGGGATGGAGTGGTCGACCGGGTACGGCACGACCTCGATCCGCCCGACCTTCACGGGCGTGCGGTCGCGGAACGTGGTCCACGCGTGCTCCCCGTAGCGCATCATCGTGGAGGTCTCGATCGCCTCGAGGAGGACCCGGGTCCCCTCGCCGACGTGCACGGGGATCGTGGGGTCGACGAGCGAGAGATAACCGGCGTGGTCGGCGTGCGCGTGGCTCACGAACACCGCCTGGACCTCGGGGTCACGGTACGTGAGATCCGAGTCGCCGAGCGCCTCGCGCGCGTAGAACCCCTCCAGGCGCGGGACGAGGCCGAACTCGAGCAGATCCTTCGCGGGATTGGTCGAGCGCGGCTGCAGGTAATCGACGTAGAACTGCTCGTACTGAGGAGAGAAGGACGGCCCGAAGTCGAACAGCACGCGGTCCGGCCCGTCCTCGATCAGGATCTTGTTGCCGCCGATCTCCCGGATCCCGCCGAGGAAGGTGACCGTCGGACGCCCCATCGGACGGCGCAGGGACGGCCCACTATAGAGCGTACGGACGCCGGCGCCCTACGCGGGCCGCCCGGGCCTAACGCGCCTTGAGCACCTTCTTGACGTTCGGGTGCTCCTTCGTGAAGATCTTGCCACCGCAGTTGTCGCAGCGGACCCCGAACAGGTTCGCGTCGGACGGGAGCGCCTCCCCGCACCGGATGCAGCGGAACATGGGTCCCTTCGACCGGCGCCCGGAGCTTAAGCGTTGCCCGCGGCGGGCTCTCGTTCGGTCCGGCTGATCGGCGGCGCGGGTGCGAAGACATAGGCGTTCGAGGAGAACCGGGTGCCGCACCGGCGGCATTCGAAGATGCCGCTCGCGATCCGCCCGAGCGTCGTGGTCGCGCAGCGGGGGCAGGCGGCCGGGCGTGCACGGGCCCGGTCGATCTCGAGTACGCGTCGGCGGATGCGGATCCCGTAGCGCGGGCCCATCCAGCCGGTCGACCCGACCTTCTTCGTCCGCTTGCTCACGTCAATCCTCCCCGGATCTGGCCCCGCAGCCGGTCTCCGTGGACGAACGCCCTGCGTACGACGGATTTTACGTCATCGGGGGAGAACGCCCCGACCAATCCCTTCTGCATCGCGACGACCCGCCCGGTCTCGTCCGTGGCGATCGTCAAGCGGCCCTGGGCCGCCTGCTCTTCATCGAACGTCGGGTCGACGACGAGGCTCTCGCCGAGCCGGACGAACGTGCACTCGATCGGCACGTGCTGCACCGCGAGCCGGTAGTCCGCCTCCGCGATGCCGAACCGCTTCGCGGGGACGATCGCGTGGCTGAGCGCGGTCGATGCGGCGAGGCAGGCGGTGTCGATCAGGTTGCCGGCGTGCCCGAGGACGTGCATGTCGACGTAGCAGACCCAGGTCTTCTCGCCCGGGGTGACGCACAGCTTCGTCAGATCGATCGTCTCGGCGGCGCGGATCGCGCGATCGACGACGCGCGAGACCTCGATCGCCCCGGGCTGGGGTGGTCCGGGCTCGAACGTGGGGCTCGAGAGCGGGATCAGCTCGGCGTTGGTCGTGAGGACGCCCGCATTCGGGGTGTCCGGGAACGGCTTTCCGGGCTCGAGCTTTACGCCGCAGAGGACCGCCGTCTCCCCGATCCGGGCGAGGGCACTGCCGTCGGCGGTGGTGACGAACCCCGGGGTGAGCGAGATCGGCCGGTACTCGTCGAGCCCGCGGCCATCGATCCGCTTCCCCTCGCCCGCGAGGTCGAGGATGTGGGTCGTCTGGATGTCGGCGGTGACCTCCTCGCTCATTGCGCCTCTCCCATCGGGCTGACGGAGTAGCGGTTCCGGAGCGCGGCCTTCATCTTCTCGTAGATGTCGCGGCAGCCCGCGACGCCGAGGTCGAGCGCCTTCGCCAGCTCCTCCTCGGTCATGTGGCCCTCCATCTGCAGGAGGACGAGCCGTCCGGACTGCGGCACGAGCGCCATCGGGAGGTCGGCCTCACCGAAGTTGTCCTCCTCCTTCTTCAGATCGAGCGCGATCGCTCCCGATATCTTTCCGACCGCGACCGAGGGCAGGAGATCGACCATCGGGATCCCCGCGTCGGCGAGCGCGACCGATCCTGCGACGAGCCCCGCGCAGCGGGTCCCGGCGTTCGCCTGCAACACCTCGATGTAGACATCGATGCTCGTCCGAGGGAACTCCTCGGTGAAGACGACCGACTGGAACGCCTCCCCGATCACCTTCGATATCTCTTGTGAGCGGCGGTCGAGACCGGGGCGCTTGCGTTCGTCGACCGAGAACGCCGCCATGTTGTACTTGCACTGAATCACGGCGCGGTCGTTCTGCTGGAGATGACGCGGGTGGACTTCGCGGGGCCCGTAGACCGCCGCCATCACCTTGTTCGCGCCCCACTCCACGTACGCCGACCCGTCGGCCTGGCGCAGCGGCCCGGCCGTAATTTGGATCGGTCGAAGTTCGTCCAGCCGTCGCCCGTCGATCCGACGCCCGTCCGGGCCCAGCAGGACCGGTACGTCTTTCGCTCCTACGCTTCCCATATGATGTTCCTCCTCGAAATCGAATTCTGAGACCTACGGCTCCGGCGGACCGAACGACCTCGGCTCGGGAGCGTCGGTCTCCCAGGAGCCTTCGTCGGTCCCTCCGGGGTGCTCGTCCGCGGGCCCGACCGGCGGCGTCGGGATCCCGCCCGGCGCCGCCCCGTCCGGGGGAGCGGTCGGGGTGGTAGCGAGCAGATAGCTCTCGACCCGGTTCGTCAGGCCCGAGCGCTGTCCGTTCTCCTCGATCATCCGCAGGACGTCCGTCACCCGTCGGATCGCCTCGGGGGTGCCGTCGACCCAGACGCGTCCGTTCTGACCGATCGCCACGTTCGCGCCCGTCTGCCGTGTGATCGTCTGGATCATCGAGCCGCCGCGACCGACGAGTCGGGGGATGCGGGCCGGCGAGATCCGCACGATCGTCCCTCCCTCGAGCTTCCCGAGCCCGTCACCCTGCATCGTGACGCCGATCCGACCCGTCGCCTCGAGGTTCTCGACCTGAACGACGACCGAGTCGCCGACACCGAGGAATCGGGCCGTATCGCCGATCTCCACCTTCCACGGCGCTCCGGACATGTGCAGCGGCGCCCAGCGGGGAGCACCGATATCGAGCAGCCAGAACGTCGTCTGGACGTCCGTGACGGTACCGATAACGACGTCCCCGGCCTTCGGCAGATAGCGACCGGAGAGCGGGATCACCTGGACGAACGGCGGGCGTTCAGAGACCAGCCCGAGTAGGCTCGCGTAGAGTTTACCGCCGACCCGGTAGGTACCCGGCCCCGGCTTCAAGCCGCGACCCGGGATCTCCTCCCCGGGAAGAACTAGTTTCCGTTCCTCGGAGGGATGCGAGGGGTTTCCCTCGCGGCCATGCCCACGGGGGCCCGGCCGATGACCTCTAGCCATATTTCCTGCTGCACCGGGCCGTGCGACGGGCGTGCGCTATTTAACCAAAGCGGTCTCGGCGGCGCCTTTCGTGCGCGCGCTGAGCTTCTCGTAGAGCTCCGTCTGCACGCCGGCGGGGATCTCGACGATCCCGCTCCACGCCCCGTCGCCGAGCCACTCTTCCGAGATGAGGTGGCCGATCGACTTCACCTCCCCGATCACCCGGGGATAATGCTGGGCGGGCAGGCGGATCTTCACCCGCACCACGTCGAGACGTATCGGGATCAACGGCCGGAGCTTCGCGAGCACCTCCTGCATCTGGGCATCGACCGGGCGGAACGGGTCGATGTGCACCTTCGCCTCCTCCATCGCGGCCTCGATCCGGGCCGGGGGATGCGGGGCCCCGGTCTGCGGGTTCATCGCATTGCGCGCGATCGTTGCGACGATCTGCCGACGCTTCGTCTCCTGGAGCTGGTGGCGCTGCTCGGTCGTCACCTGGACCTCCCCCTTGAGCACGATCTGCCGGGCGATCTCGGTGAGGGAGCGGGTGTGGAACGTCCGCTCCAGGTGCTCTTCGGAGATCTTGTCGCCCTTCTTCGCGTCCTTGAACACCTGCTCGAGGGCGAGCTTGTCGGAGAGGTCGACGTCCTTGCCGTCCTTCAGGTCCTGAACGGCCTTCGGATCGACCAGCACCTCGAACCGGGAGCCTTGCGTCTCCCACCGGGCGATCACGGCGTCTTCGACCTTCACCATGGGAAGGTTCGCGACCGCCTACGACCGGCCGCCCCGGGGCGGGGCGGGGGCCGCCGGCGGGAGGCGGGCGACGTACTTCTGGATCTCGTCCGTGCCGAGCCGGGTCATCCCGCGGTCCCGCTCGACGGTGCAGACCTCGACCTGCGCCAGGTTCCCGGCCTCCTCGAGGCCGGCGCGCAGCGCCTCGAGGGCGAGCAACGTCGCGCCGTCGCGGTCGAGCCCGGGCTTGAACTTCTGCTCGAAGATCTCCATCACGGGGCCCTTGTTCCCCCCCGTGCTCGCCGCCTTGAAGCTCGTGAGCGATCCGGACGGCTCGGTCTCGAACAGATGGACCCCCGAGTCGTCATACCCACCGACCAGGAGCGCCGTCCCGAACGGGCGCACCCCGCCGAACTGCGTGTACTGCTGCTTGTAGTCACAGATGCGCCGGACGAGCAGCTCGACCGACATCGCCTCGGCGTACGTGACCCGATTCACCTGGGCGGCGAGGCGGGCGTAGTCGACGAGGACGCGAGCGTCCGCGACGAGACCCGCCGTCGCGCACGCGAGGTTCTCGTCGATCTGATGGATCTTCTCAAGGCTCGACGGCTCGGCGAGCCGCGGGTTCGGAATGCGCCGGTCGGCGATCAGCACCACGCCGTTCGAGTAGACGACCCCGGCGGTCGTCGCGCCCCGGCGGACGGCTTCGCGGGCGTACTCGACCTGGAAAAGGCGGCCGTCGGGCGAGAAGACGGTGATCGCCCGGTCGTACGCCATCTGCCCGGGTTGCATCTCCATGCCGTGCCTCGAGGCGGGCACCGAGGACCCCTTTATAACGCCCGCGCGGGGGGTGGCGTCCTCGTCATCCGGTTACGTCCCCTCCGGCGGATCCGGACCGTACGCGGGCGACAACCTAAGAGGCAGGCGCGGTCGTTCGAGAGCGTGTCTCCTCCATCGGCCGAGGAACGAGGGCGGGGGCCGTCGCGACTCGCCGACGCTCGTTCGAGCTACCTGCGGGCGGCCTCCGAGCAGGCGATCGACTGGCATCCCTGGAGTGCCGATCCGTTCGAGCTCGCGCGCCGAACCGGTCGTCCGGTGCTCCTCGACATCGGCGCGTCGTGGTGCCACTGGTGTCACGTGATGGACGAGACGACCTACTCCGACGGGGAGGTCGCCCGGCTCCTCAGGGAGCATTTCGTGGCGGTCAAGGTCGACCGGGACGAACATCCCGAGATCGACCGGCGCTACCAACGCCAGGTCGGCGCACTGACCGGCGAAGGCGGCTGGCCGCTGACGGCGTTCCTTACGCCGGACGGTCAAGTGTTCCTCGGGGGGACGTTCTTCCCGCCGGACGATGGGCACGGTCGCCCGGGGTTCCGTCGGGTCCTTCGGGAGGTTGCCCGCCTGTGGAAGGAGGAGCCCGAACGGATCGCCGAGAACGCGCGGGGAGTGCAGGAGGGACTGAAACGGATGCGCGACGCCCGACCGTCCGTCGCCCGGGGCATCGGGGCGTTCGCGGCGGAAGTGGTCGCGGAGATCCGCTCCGGCTTCGACCCGGTCCACAGCGGCTTCGGCTCGGCGCCAAAGTTCCCGCACCCGACCGCGGTCTCTCTGCTGATCCAGGACGAGTTCCCGAGCGGCGCGGCGCGCAGCGCGGAGCTCGCTCGCCTCACGCTCCTGGCGATGGCGGACGGGGGGATGTACGATCAGGTCGGCGGCGGATTCCACCGGTACTCCGTCGACGCCGGCTGGCACATCCCTCATTTTGAGAAGATGGCCGTCGACAATGCCGCCCTGCTCGGCGCCTACGCCGAGGGGCTGGCGCGGTTTGGCGAACCCCGCTTCGAGGAGGTCCTCCGAGGAACGATCGCTTGGACCCGCGAGATGCTCGGGGACCGGGCCGGCGGGTGGGGGGCGAGTCAGGACGCCGACAACGCCCCCGGGGACGACGGCGGCTACTTCACCTGGTCCCGGACAGAGCTCAAGGAGATCCTCGAACCGGAGGAGCTCAAGCTCGCCGTGCGGGCGTTCGGCATCGGCACGGAAGGGCAGATGCCGCACGATCCCGACCGGAACGTCCTGTTCCGATTCCTCCCAGCGTCCGAGGCCGCCGTCCGACTGAGCTTCACGGAGGGACCGGACGCCGCGCTGGGCGCCGTGGTGGCGAAGCTGAAAGGAGCGCGTGACCGGCGCCCGACGCCGCAGGTCGACCGGGCCCTCTACGCCGACCTGAACGGACGGTTCATCGGCGCGTTCTCTCGGGCGGCCGGTGTGCTCGGCGACGCCTCCGTCCTGGGGGAGGCGCGACGCGCCGCCGACCGATGGTTGCGCGAGGCGTACGTCCCCGGGCGCGGCGTCGCCCACCGTCTCGACCCCGCGGGCTCGGCGGGCTTCGGTCTGCTCGACGACCAGGTGTCGTTCGCCGCGGGTCTGGTCGAGCTTGCCGGCGCAACCGCAGAGCCCGTCTACGCCCGTGCCGCGATCGAGCTCCTCGAGCTCGTCGACCGCGAGTTCCGGGGAGATAACGGACTGTTCCGGGACGTCGCCCCGGCGCTGTACGACGGACCGAGCGTCGGCGGGATCTCCGAGCCGGCGTACCCGCTCGAGGATTCGCCCCACCTCTCCGCGAACTCCGCCGCGGCGCTCGCGTTCCTGCGGCTCGGCGCGCTGGTCCATGACGATCGCTGGACCGAGAAGGCGGCGGGGCTCCTCGGACCGCTCTCCTCCCGGCTCTCGGGCGCGGGCCTGTTCGGCGCGGGGGCGGCACTCGCGGTCGGTCTCTCGGTCGTTGCCCCGGTGTCGGTCGTCGTGGAAGGGTCGGGCGCGTCGGCCGATGCGCTCCGGCGGGCGGCTCGAAGGAGCTGGCACCCGAACCTGTTCGTGTTTGATGGAGCCCCCCCGCCTCCGTTCTCGCTGGAGCTCGACGGGGTCCCCTCGCGATCGGACGGCGGCGCGCGAGCGCTCGTCTGCTTCGGGACGTCCTGCGCCCCGCCCGTCACCGGGCCGGACGCGTTGCGCGCGCTCCTCGCGGCCGGTCGGGCGCCGGCCCCGGGATAGCGAGAACCCCGAGGTCCGTGCCGTCGAGCAGGTAGGCCCGGACGACGCCCTTCGCGAGGAAGCGTCGGTAGAGGAACGTTCGCCCCCGGGCCGGTCGTTCCCGATTCAACGCCTCCAAGCCGGCGAGCGGATTGAACGGGGGGAGCACGATCAGCTCGCGGACCGCGGGACGGCGTCGGCCGCCGACCTCCGGGGCCGTGAGCGGCGTCCGAAATTTCGCGCGGATCCAGCACGGCCGCTTTCCGTCCGGGTGCTCGGCGGTCGGTGCGAAGCGGTACCCCGGGTGGAGATGTCCGGTGACCCACCGGCGCGCTCCGAGCACCTCGTCCGACGGCCAGCGGTGGCCGTGAAAGATCCCGACCCCGTCGCGGACGACGCCCGTCGCCGGGTGGACCTCGACCTCTCGGGGGAGATGCCGGGCGAGCCCCGGGTCGTGGTTCCCGAGCACGACCTCGACCCGCAGTCCCTCCTCGAGGAGGCGGGCGAAGAAGTCGAACAGCAGGGGTCGCAGGGCCGGCGGCGTTCCGACGATCGGATGTTTCACGTCGCCCGCGATCACCAGCGTCCCTGCGCCCTGTGCGCGCGCAAGATCGATCAGCCGGTCCCCGATCTCGCCGGCCGACCCCCCGGGGGGTCCCATCGGCCGGGCCGACGTTCCGGCGAGACCCAGATGGAGGTCGGCGACGACGACCGTGCGGCTCCCCCGAGAGGCGGCAGCGCGCAGGAGGAGCGCCGGGGCATCGGCGACCGGTCGGATCCCCCTCGGCATGCCGTGGGGGAGGGGACCCGCGCCCTTGACCGTTCGTAGGAGCAGGGTCGACCGGGCCTCGGCACGTTCTCGAAGCGACGTACCCGCCCTTCGTCGGCCGGGGCGGGGTCCGCTCGGCGCCTTTGATGGAAGGCGCCACCGCCACACTTATAGAAGCCGCAGACGCGTTGTACCGATAGGTACACCGTGACCCGGACCCGCGAGCGTTGGATCGAACGGATCCGGACCCTCCTCGAGCGGGCCGGATACTACGTGGCGAACACGCACGGGGTGAGGCCGTCGAGCTTCGACCTGGCGGCCCGCCGCGACGCCACGCTCCTGCTCATCAAGGTCCTCAAGAACATTGACGCCCTCGACGCGGGAGAAGCGTCTCGTCTGCGCGAGCTCGGTCGGCTGTTCCCCGCGACCGTGCTCGTCGTCGGGCAGACGTCGGGGTCGTCGGAGCTCGACGACGGCGTCGTCTACACTCGTTACGAAGTGCCGATCGTGAGCGAACCGACGCTCCGCGACTATCTCGAGAAGGCCGTGCCGCCGTTCCTCTACGCCAGCCCGGGGGGCGCCTTTGCCCGCATCGACGGGGAGCGGCTCCGGTTCCTGCGCCAGACACGGGGTCTATCGCTCGGTACCCTCGCCTCGGTCGCCGGTGTCTCCCGGCGCGCCATCCAGCTGTACGAGGAAGGACAGGGCGCCGAGGCGACGGTCGTCGAGCGGATCGAGGCGTTCCTCGACGCTCCGATCGTGCGACCGGTCGAGCTGTTCCTCGCGCCCCCGGCGCGGAACCCCCCGAAGAAGCGGAAGGGGGACGGGCCGCGCCACGCGCACTCGAGCGCTCCGTTCCCCGCCCCGACGGGGGATCCATTGCGGGACGGCGTGCTGGCCCAGCTGGACGTCATGGGCCTCGAGGTGACCGTCACGGTGCGCGCCCCGTTCGACGCGCTCGCCCGAACGCCCGCCGTACTCCTTGCCGGGGTCGGCAGCCTGCGGACCGCGCTGCACCGCGCCCAGGTGCTGCACGGGATCGCCCGCGTCGCCGAGGGTCATGCCATGTTCATCGTGCGCGAGAGCATCCACCGCCCCTCCATCGGTGGCCTCGCGATCCTGAACGTGACCGAGCTCAAACGCCACCGGGGTCCCGAGGAGCTGCTCGAGGACATCACGGAGCGGGAGCAACCGTGAACACCGCCCGGCTCTCGGCCGGGACCGACCTGCTCGTGCTCGCTCCCGTGCGCGGGCTCTCCTCCGAGATCCGACCGCTGTTGGCCGCGCTCACCGCGTTCGACCCCGCGGCGATCGGCCTCGGCCTCTCCCGCGAGGAGCTGCATGGGCTCGTCGATTACTTCCTCGTGGCGGACGGCGAACCGGTCGTTCCGTTGACGACGATCGAGTTCAACGAGGTGCGGGGCCTCGTCCGCTTCGGCGAGGTGCGAGTACCGAACCCGTCGTTCGTGGAGACGCTGCGCTGGGGGCAGAGCCGCTCCGTGCCGGTCGCCGCGCTCGACCCGTCGGAGGAGGATTCGGCGAATCTCTTCACGGAGCATATCGGCTACCTCGAGCTCGTTCGACGGACGGTCCGGGAGCGGCGGGCGGGCCGCGACCCGCCGACCCCGTCGACCCCCGACGCCTTCGCGGTCGAGTGGGAGC
>JBAQAF010000039.1:0-70485 GCA_049285595.1 Thermoplasmata archaeon | reverse complement strand
CCCGGTGCCGAGCCGGCCCGCTCGGCACCGGGCGGCCGAGCTTCGTCCAGAGCGACGCCGCGACCGGTCGCCCGAACCCGACGAGCGACTCGATCCGTTCGAACGGTGCGTCGCGATACTCTTGCATCGAACGGAGACCGGCTTCCCAGGCGATCGTCACCTTGGCGGGACCGAGGAGCGGTGCGGCGAGCAGCGCATCGAGCTCGCGGCCGAGATCGCGGATCGACTCCTCCCGGGCGATCACCGCATCGTCCGCGTAATCGACCTCGGCCGGGGCCGTCGGCTCCCGGGGAGGGCGAACGCGCCGGCCGTCCGAACGGGCGGTTCGACGCTTCGGTAGGCGGTGGTGGGCCGCGATCCCCGGCAGTGAGACCGTCCACCGCGCCCCCGTTCGGGTCCGGCCCTCCATCTGAGCGTGCGGAAGCGACTCGGGGACGTTGCCGACGATGCGCAGCTCACGGAGCCCGAGGTACTCCGCGATCGCGGCGGATTTTTCTCGAAGCTCGGCGGCGAGCGGATCGACCGCGGAGACGATCGCGACGTGTCCGGCGGGATCGCCCGCCGCGGGGGCGGCCGCGAGCCGGCGACGGACCCACCGGACTACCCAAAAGGCGTCCGAGGAGAGCGGCGGGGGCGTTGCGATCGATTCGCCCTTCGGCGGCGGCTGGACGTACATCTCCCCCGGCCCGTACGGGATCGGCGCGTACCCCTCCGGGAGCGTGTCGACCGTCGTCACCATCTCCGGGGTGATCGTACGGGGCACCCCGTGGACGAAGACGGTGAGCTCGCGCCCGGGCGACTCGGTACTCCGTCGAGGCGGCATCCGCTCGAGAAGGTGGACGATCTGCGTCGCGAGCGCCGGATAGGCGCGCTGGATCTCGCTCTCCACGGGAACGAGTCGCCGTTGGCGGGCTGCCCACGGGACCTGCGGGCTCGTCACCTCGAGCCGGGCGATCCTCGCGAGCCGCTCGATCGTCGCGCGGTCCGCCCGAAGCCGGGCCGCCGTCTCCTCGTCCCGGAAGACGATCGCCGCGAGGGGGAGTTGCGTGGACGACGCGAGGTGATGATCGCGGCGGAACGTGTCGGCGGAGGCGATCACCGCATGCCAGCGGTCCCAAGCGGTAGCCAGCTCCTCGTTGACTAGCGTCCGGTCTCCCCCGAGGTCGGTCGATTCGAACAGGCTCCGAGGTTCCCCGAGGAGACGCCGGTGCACCGTGTCGGCCGTGAACGGGGCGATCGGGGCGAGCGCGATCGCCGCCGCGCGGAACAGGTAGACGAGCGTGCGCAGGGCCCCCCGCTTCGTGGCGGGGGAGCCGGCGAAGTCGAGGCGCGGCCGGGTGATCTCGAGATACTCGAGGAGGTCGCGTTCGAGGAATCGGAACAGCTGACGGTGCGCGGTGTCCGGCTGCCAGCGGTCGTACGATGCCAGTACGCGCAGGTGCGTGCGCGCCCACCGGGCGAGGATCGCTCGGTCCTCGACCTCGAGGTCCCGCGCCGCCGCATCGGGGGGTCGAGCCCCCTCTCGCAAGATCTCGGGGGTGCAATGCTCTAGGAGGGCCTCGGCCTGCGAGAAGAATCGCGCACACCGCTCCTCCTCTTGCCGACACCGTTCCTCGAACGTCGTCGTGGAACCGCCGGCGCCGGCCGTGCGTACGAACGCGGCACGGACCGCATCCGCGCCGTGCGCGGCGACGAGCTCCGCCAGGTCGATCCGGGCGACGGTCGGAACGAGCGTGAGACCGATCTCGGAAATGGACGCGTCGATCCCGGTCATCGCACTGAGGTGGTGGACGAGCGCGGGAACGCGCCGACGTTCGTTGGTATAGATGCGGACCGTGTCGGCCCGCGGGAGCGGATCGCAGCGCGACCAGGCGCCGAACGCCCCGCCGATCGATGGAAGGAGCCGCCGAGCGACCAACCGTCGTGTCCCGCCGCACGGACATTCGATCGGCCCGTCGGGGGCGTCGAGGCGCTCGCATCGCGCGCATTCGAGCAGCGAGATCGCGCTGGGGTCGCGGGAGGCACTCGTCTCGCTCACCGGCCAGCGGGCGATCTCGATCTGGCCGATCGGTCGATCCCGCGGCAACAGGTGGGCGTACCGGTCCTTCTGCTCCGCCGGGAGCCGGGTCGGCTCGAGGCACCAGGCCCGCCCCGGGACCCAGACCATCCGGTGGCCGCAGATGGCACAGTACGGGACCCCCCGGACGACCCGCAGTCGGGCAAGGACCGCGCCGCTCTCCGTCAGGTCCCGGGAGACGAACTCGTTGGCCGTCTCCACATCGAGCCCCGAGTACTTGTGCATCAAGGTCGGGTCGAGCAACCCGCTCGGGGTGAGCAGGGGCCATCCGGTGATCCCCAGGCGGTCCGCGATCTCCGCGTCGGTCGGTCCGTGGCCCGGGACGAGCGGCACGATCCCGGTCCCGGTGTCGCCGACCTCGAGGTCCGCCTGTACCGTTCCCGCGGGCGGGTCGAGCCCTCCCCCGATGGGGAATTCATGGCGGAGCGGGTAGGCGTAGGGCCGGCCCACCCACTCGCGGCCCGGCCGCTCTTCCCGGACCTCGAGCTCGACGTCGGGCAGCCAGGCGCGCAATCGATCGAGCGCGCCGCGGGAGACGAGGAGGAGCGCGCTCGACCCCTTGTGGCGGTACTCCACGACCGCGTACGGGACCTCGGGATGGACGAGGAGGGCGCTCGCGCCGAGAAGCCGCCAGGGGGCATCGACCCAGACCAGAGCGTCGACCGGAGGGTCGGTACCCTGCAGGGGGAACCGGACCAGGAACGTGTCGCCGACCTCCTTCTGGTAGATGATCCGCTCGGGGGTCCGGGGGACCCGGCACGAAAGGCAGAGCCGCAGGGGGCCGTCGCGAGCGGCGAGGATCTCCCGACGGGCCAGGCGCGAGACGATCGCCTGGATCCCCGTCATGCGGTCGGCCGAGTCCCACGGCCGGTCGGCCGCCCCGCCGGTCCAGACGCCCAGCGTCTCGAGCAACGGTCCGATCGGATTGGGCTCCGTCTCCTCGCGGCGCACCTCGTAGCGCAGCGTCCCCGAGACCCCACGGCCCGACAGCATCAGGTGCCGCGCGTCGACGTCGGCGGCGACCGCGCGATGAGCGATCATCTCGGGGGGATCTCCGGGCGCGATCGACCCCTCGAACTGGCGAACGATCGCCCCGTCCTTCGGACCGAGGAGTCCGCCCGGCGGGGGGAGACGTCGGCTCCGCCACAGGGCCCGGACGTCCGGCTCGAGCGAGCGAACGGTGAACTGCCGCGCCTCCTCCGGCATCGCTCCCGCCTACGTCCCCCGCCGTCTATCGAGCGACCTGGGCGGGAATAAACCCTCGGTCGCAAGCCAGGGACCTACCGCGCCGGAGGAATTCCGCATCGGAGCAACTCTTATGCCACCGTTCCGCTGCGTGGGCCTCCGAGGAGAAGATCATGGCCTGGACGCAGCAGGAGGTCCGGGAGCTGAAGGTGGGGCGCTACATGCTCATCGAGGAAGAGCCGTGCCGCATCATCAGCATCCAGATGTCAAAACCGGGAAAGCACGGTGAAGCGAAGGCACGGATCGACGCGGTCGGTGTCTTTGACGGCTCCAAGCGCAGCGTCGTCTTCCCCGTGACCCACAAGATCCGCGTGCCGTTGATCGGTAAGCGGCAGGCTCAGGTCCTGTCGATGACCGAGGGCGAGGTCCAGCTGATGGACCTGGAGTCGTACGAGACGTTCACGCTCCCGCTCGATGCGGAGACGAAGGCGCTCCTCGCACCCGGGGCGGAGATCCAATACGTCGATGCGATGGGCAAGCGACTCATCACCCGGACGTGAAGCACGACGCCGCCGGCTGACGGGCCGAAGGCGCGTTTCATTTATAGGGTAGGTGCGGCATGAAACTGCTGCCCGCGCACCTTCTCTTAAAACGTAGGGAGGCGGGGCGTACGGGAGGTAGCGCGTGTCCGGTCCGGGAGGCGTCGGACCTCTACCGTCGTCCCGGCTGACCCGGATCCTTCAGGAAAAGGCCGAGGCTCTGCGCAAGAAGCGCCAGACCGCCGAGGTCGCTCTGAAGGAGGCCGAGGAGCGGGTCGGCCAGCTCGAGCGCCTGGGGATCGTGCCGCCCAGCGCCCTCACCCGCATCAACGAGATCCGCGAGCTCGTCCGCCGTTCCGACTGGGACCAGGTCGAGACCGCGTCCCAGGGGCTGCTCGCCGACCTCGCCTCGTCCGTCCCGGGCCTGCTCGAGGATCGGCGCCGGCGTACCGGCGAGTCGCTCGGTCGGCTCACCGGCCTCGGCATCTCCTTTCCGCCGGAGCTCGCGACCGAGCTCGAGGCGCTCGCGCACCCCCCGGCCGAAGCGGCCTGGACCGATTCGCTCGCTCGCCTGACGAAGGTCGAGGACGGCATCCGGGACGCCGCGACCGGCTACCTCGAAGGGGTACGGGGGCGTGCCCTTACGGTGGCGAAATGGGCCGGGCTCGAGGGCGTCCGGCTCACCGAGTTCGAGCGGGGTCTTCCCGAGGTCGTCGTCTCGGCCCGGGACGACGCGCTCGCCGACGCGCTCACGACGGTCCAACGCGCCCTGACGAGCGGTCTCCCCGAGGCCGTCGAGCGCCACCGATCCACCCGCGAGAACGCCGAGCGTCTGCGCGGCACCGCGGAGGAGCTCGGAGCGCCGACCGGTCCGCTCGACGCGGCCCTGCGCGCGGACGAGGTCGCCCGCATCGACCGATGGCCCGAGACCGTCGGGGCGATCGAGGCGGCGATCCCCGAGGTCGCCGAGGGGCTCCGGGAACGGTGCCGGCAGATCCTCGAGGGGCTTCGAGGATCGCTGGTGACGGTCGGGGAGTTCGAGGTCGACGCCGCGGCCGCGATCGCGGCGGTCGAGACCGCGCTCGCGCGGCTGCCGACGACGGCGCCCCGCGATATCGCCGGGCTGCTCTCGGATGCGCGCATCGCCGCTGAGGAGCCGATCGTCACCGTCGTTGCTGGTCTGCTCGACGAGGTCCGGCCCCGCATCGCAGGCGCCCGACGGCTCGGCCGGGACCCGAGCGAGGTGTTCGCCGCGATGAACCGCGCGCGCGAAGCCCTTCGCCTGAAGATCTACTCCGAGGCGCTCGCGGCCGCGCAGGAGGCGCTCGACCGGGTCAGCGGGCTCACCGAGGACCTCGACTCATCGCGCGGAGAGCTCGCCACGTTGCAGGAGATGCTCGTTCGATTCCGCTCGGCTGGATTCCCGAGCGAGCAGTACGACGCCTCCGTCGCCCGCGTCCGGACGTTCCTCGACCGGGCGGACGTGCCGGCCGCGAAGGAGGCGCTCAAAGAGGCGATCCGGGTCGCCGGCAAGGAGGCGCTCCGATTCTTTGTCGAGCGGTGGAGCACCCTCGAGCGGACCCGGTCGTACGCCCATGAGCACGGGTTCGTTTCGGGGGAGACCGAGGGGCTGCTCGCCGAGGCGCGCACCCTGCTCGACGCCGGAGATCTCGGCGCGGCGGCCGAACGGATCGCCCGATACGAGGTCGAGCTGCGCACCTCGGCGGGTCCGTACGTGGCGCGCCGCGTGGAGGAGATGGAGAAGTCGTTCGTCGAGATCTCCGACGCGGCGCTCACCGCCCCGGTGCGGCGGCTGCTCGCCGACGCGGACGTCGCGCTCCGCGTGAAGCAGGACATCGTCGCCTCCGTCGAGAGCCTGCATCGCGCGGAGCGGGAGTTCTCCGCCGTCTTCGGCGTACACGCCTCGGCGCTGGTCGAGGGTCTCGAGGCCGAGGTCCGGGTGCTCGACTCGATGGGCGGGGCGAGCGACGAGATCCAGCGGCAGATCGACGAGGTCCAGCAGATCTTCAACATGGGGGACTTCGTCCAGGCGTCCCACGCGTCGCAGGAGATCCGCACGCGCGCGCGCCAGCAGCAGCTCCTGCGCGCGGACGAGGCGATCTCCCACGCGAAGCTCGCCCTCGTCGAGCTCGAGCCGATCGGCCTCGACCTCACGACGCTTCGACCGCTGTTGGACGAAGCGCAGGCGTCGGCCCGGGACGGTCGCTACCTCGACGCGTACCGCACCGCCTCCCAGCTGGAAGAGTCCGCGGGCCGGGGCCGCGCCGCCGCTCATACGATCGTCGAACGGATCTCCCGTCTGCAGGATCAGCTCGGGCGGATCCGCGCCGGCGGAGCCGACCCGACGACGTTCTACGAGCCGCTCAAGCAGGCCCGAGAGGACCTTTCGGCGCTGCGGTTCGACCAGGCCCGCACCGTCCTCGACGACGTAGAGTCACGCCTCTCCGCGGAGAGCGCGCGGGTCGAGACCGAGCGCCTCCTCGGGGAGGTCGGTCTGCTGATCGAGGAAGGACGACAGCTGGGGGCCCCGGTCGAACCGATGGCCCACCGCCTCGAAGCGCTCCGAACGGAGCGGACGACCGCGGCGCCCGAGGCGACCCGGACCGGGTCGATGCTATTGCATGACGAGCTGCTCGCGATCCTTCGCCCGATCCTCGACGAGAACCTCCGGTCGCTCGAACGGGACCTCGACATCGCCCGCTCCGCAGGCGTGCCGCTCGATAAGATCGTGACGCCGCTCGCCGAAGCGCGCCGCCGCGTCGCGCTCCCCGTGCCGACGGGCGCCGCCGCGCTGATCGACGAGGTCCGCAGCGCCCTGATCAGCACCCGCGGGTTCGTCGAACACGCCGAGCGGGCCGCCAAGCGGGTGCACGAGGCGCTCGCTCAGGCGGACCTCCTGCGGGTCGACGTCGGCGATCTGCGCTCCCGCGGGGAGCGGTTCGACGCCCTCCTCGCCGGGCGGGAGTACGCTCGCGTCGTCGAGCTCGCCGGTCCCCTCGAGCGGGAACTCCACCAGGCGACGTACCGGCACGTCTCGAAGACGCTCGCTGGGTTCCAGGCGACCGTGACGCAGCTGCGGCGCGACGGGGCGAACACCTCGGTCGCCGAGAATCTCCTGCACCAAGCGAGGATGTCGCTCGACGAGGGCCGTCCGCTCGACTCCGTGCAGCTCGCGGCGCGCAGCGAGCGGGAGCTCGAACAGGCCGACCTCCAGCACCGGCTCGCCGAAGGGTCGCTGGTCGCGGCCGAGAAGGCGATCGCCACGGCGCTCGCGGAGGGGGTCGTCGCGACCGAGGCGCAGGATGCGCTGCGCAACGGCAAGTCGTCGTTCGCCAAAGGGTCATATCCCGACGTCTTCGAGCGAACGATCTTCGTCTACGAGGTCGTCGCCGCGGCCCGCGACGGCCTGCGACGGGGTCGCGAGACGATCGAGGTCGCCGAACATCAGTTGAGCGAGGCGAAATCGCTCGGGGCGGAAGCGACCGACGCCTCGGCCGAGCTCGCCGAGGCGCGTCAGGAGATCGCCGCCGGCCATTACTCTCCCGCCGTTCGACGCGCCCGCGAAGCGACCGAGATGGCCCGCTGGGCGATCGACCGGACATTCGCGACGCCGCTGGGGGAGCTGCGTCGCCAGGCCGAGGCGGCCCGAGGCGAGGGGCTCTCTGCGGAGCTCGAGCCGCTCGAGGCGCTCGTCGCGAGCGCGGAGGCGGCGGCCCGCGCCCACCAGTGGACGGAGGCACGCAGCACGATCGTGCAGGCCGAGGATTCGGCCCGACGCCTGTTCGAGGAGACGATCGATGGCCGCTGGAGGGAGGTCGAGGCCGACGCGAAGGAGACCGGCCCCGTCCCCCCCGCCGAAGTGTCCCGCCGCGAGGACGTCGCGAAGAAGCTCGGGACGCTGCGAGCCTCCCGGGACGTCGGCGGAGCGCTCCGCCTCGCCCACGCCGAGCTCGAGGTCGTCCGTGGTCAGCGCCGGGAGGTCGTGCTGCGGGCGGTCGCCACGTTGCGGGACCGCCTGTGGGTCGGCGAGCGCCTCGGGGTTGACACCACTCCCGCGATGCAGACGTTCGGCGAGGCGCGCGCGGCCGTCGACTCCGGCCGGCTCGGGGAGGCGACCGCGCACCTCGCCCGCGCGAGCGCCGCGCTCGAAGAGAGCGTCCGGGGCCCCCTGCAACGCCGCCGCAAGGAGGTCGCGTCGGAGGTGACGTTCGCGGAGGAGGGTCTGCACGTCAGCGTGGGTCCCGTGAAGGAGCAGCTCCAGGCGGCCGACGATCTCCTCACGTCGGGCCGCGTGCTGGAAGGCGGCGCCCGACTGCTGAAGGTGGAAGAGGATCTGAACCTGCGCAAATCGCTCCATCGGGAGTTGACGAACCTGCACTACCTGATCGACGCCGCGCTCGCCCGCGCCGAGGAGCGGGAGATCGACACCACGAAGGCTCGCGCGTTGCTCACCGAATCGCTCCGCCTTCGGGCGAACGACTATCCGGCGGCCCTGGAGAAGGCGCGCGATGCCCTCAAGCTGCTCCAGGCGGAAGGCGTCGTAGTCGGGGAGGCGACTGCGGCGGCGGCCGCCCCGGCCGCGACACCGTTCTGGCCGTTCCGGCGGCCGCCGTCGTCGTAGACCGTCGACGGTCAGCGCGAGGAGAGTCCGGAACCGGCCGGGGGAACCGTCATCCCCGGCGGAAAGCGCACCGGCCCGAGCGGGAGCCGGTCGTACTCCACGTTGTGTTTCAGGCCCCGTCGACGCAGGAGCGTGGAGACCTGCTCGGTCACCTGGACGACCTCCTGGCAGCGCGACGGCTTCGCGAAGTAGAATTCGATCCGTCGATCGTCGGTGATCGGGAAGATCAGCCGGAGGCCGAAGGCGTCCTGCCGGTTGTATCCGACCGGCTTCTTGTCGCGCTTCAGATCCCGCAGGTTCTCTTCGAGGAGCGCCTCGGGCGACAACGGGTCCGACTCCTTGACGAACGGCCGGTTCATCTCCACGACCCGACGATGGATCTCGGGGTAGACCCGGACGAGGTCCTTGAACGATCGCTTCGACTCCAGGAGAAGGTGGCCGCTGCGGGCCTTGACCGGGGGGGTCACAGGCTCCGGACCCGAGAGGGACAGATAGGCTCTTCCGTCGGCGGGCCGACGCGGTTAAGCCGCACCGGACCGTTCGGCGGGCATGTCCGGCACTCCGCTCGCTCCGCCAGGGGCCCCCATGTACGCCCCTCCGTCCCAGATCCCCGTCGTGACGACCCCGTTCCTCCCCGGGTTCCGGGTCATTCGCGTCATCGGGGTCACGTTCGGTCTCATCGTCCGCTCCCGGGGCCTCGGCCGGAACATCGTCGCCGGTCTCCGAAGCTTGGCGGGCGGGGAGATCACCGAGTACACCCAGCTGCTCGAGCAGTCCCGGCACGAGGCGATCTCCCGGCTCACGCAGCACGCGATGAGCCTCGGAGCGAACGCGGTCCTGTCGGTGGGCTTCGATACGTCGGAGATGAGCGAGATCATGACCGAGATCATGGCGTACGGGACCGCCGTCGTCGTCGAGGCCGATCCGTCCCCCGCTCAACCCGTGAGCCTTCGGTAGGCGGTTCTCCCGGGCACGGCTCGCGCGGCCCCATCTGCGGAGAATTCGGTCGCATTACCCCCCCTGTGGAACGATCGCACGTCGGCCCCCGCACCGAAAGTCCCGAGGCATCGAAGCGCGCTATCCGAGAGCCCGCCGCGCAGAAAGGTTGAAACGGTCGGCTCGCTACCGAGCGCCGGCGCTCCCGTAGTCTAGTGGTCAAGGATAGAGGCCTCTCGAGCCTCTGACGCGGGTTCAAAACCGGGCGGTTCGCGCCGCCCGGGGAAACTCCCGCCGGGAGCACTCCCTTTTCGTGGACGGGGCGGCCTCGGGGGGGATCTACGGCTCGGGGTGGAACCCTCCCGAACTCGAGGACCTCCCGAAGGGCGCCGACGGCCGAGATCGCGTCGACCCCGTCCACGATCGGGGGGCTCCAAACCCCGGTATGGCCAAGAGGGACCTGCCCGACTAGGGTTGTACGTGTACAGGCAAGGCCGATTCCAGGGTCGCTTTGCCCAGGGATTCTCGGAGGCGCCCCAAGTCTAGATGCGAGACGTAGGGGGGCGGCCCACGTCCCCTCCTCCGGCACCTCCCCCCACATCCGTCCATCGCATGGCTGCATGGTTTTCCGGGGAGCCACCGAGGGGGCGGCAGGGTGGTCCGTGAGGGCCGACCCTAGCCCGCCGCTCCATGACTCGGCTCCCCTGACGTTCCTAAACGCTGACTGGAGTCATCCGATCCAGAGTCACGGGAACGCCGCGCTCCCCGGCAGAGCGGGCGAGGGAGGAGAGTGCATCCACCGATCCTTCGAGGCAGATCCACGACCTCTCCCCGGCCCGCAGGGGGCTAGAAGACAGAACCTTCGCGGGAACCTCTTCATCGATGGGGAGCCGTGGATCCAGCCCGGACCGATCGGTCGGTCTCCCGCGGGGGCGGGCGCCATGACCCGAGCGGAGAGCCGCCGGTCGGGCAAGGGCCCGGTCCGACCTTACCGCGGGCCCTTACGACGCGGCAATGCTCCAGATCGCTCAATCTCTAACCCCCAACCACGGCTTGGCCCGGGGGACTCCCCTAGAACCGTGAGTTATCCATCATCGGGGCTCCGTTCGACCGGGAATGGTACGACGGTCGGGCGCTCGGGGCACGGGCCGGTTGGAGGCCCCCTACTGCATCCCTTTTTGTCGCCGAAGAAGAGATTTTCCACCCCGTCCGGCCGACGAGCGGCCCCGATAGTGGCGGTGTGTCAAAACGGCTATTGAAAGCTCATATAGGGAGCCCGCCTCCCGAAATCGGGTGACCCAATTGCCGGGAGGGTCTTATTCGGTGGGAGAGATTGCGACAAGACGGACGGCAGTCATTGCCGCGACGTTCGTGCTCGTTTTGAGCATGGCGTTGCCCGTCGCCGCCGGCGCCTTGAGCGCCGCGTCGGTTACGCCTGCCGCACCGGTGGTAACGCATACCACTGGTGCGCAGGGGGCAGCCGTCCAGCAGACGACCGCATCGGCCGTACCAGTAGGCGGGGCGATTGAAGCGTCCCCCCACTCGCCACACGCAGGCACACTTGATGTCTACGAAGTGGCACCGGGGGGCTCCAATTCTGAAGACCCGTCCATTGCGTACGACACGGTGAGCTACGAGCCGATCATCAACGTCTACCAGACGCTGGTCAACTACAATGGGAACTCGACGACGACGTTCGTTCCCACGGTGGCGACCTGCGTTCCGGGCGACGCTCAGTGCACGTCCGACTACGGCTCCAGCCTGGTCGCTGACGGCGCCGGACCCTTTGCGGGTGAGCCGATCTACTGGACGTTTGTCATCGACAAGCAAGCCTCGTTCTACGACCCGACCACGCACGCGTCCTGGGGAGTCTACCCGTCGGACGTCATGTTCAGCCTAGCGCGGACGCTGGCCTTCTCGGAAGTTCCCTACGTCGGGAAGAACCCGGGCTGGATCCAGGCGCAGTCGCTGCTCCAGTACGGAAGCCCCGTCTACGACGGTGGCCTTCACTACCCGTTCAATACCACGGCCAACAGCATCCTGAGCTCGATGCTCGTCAACTCGACGGCCTACTGTCCGGCGTCGGCGATCGCTAACGAACACGGTTGCGTCACCTTCGTCGCAAACGGTGGGGGATCTGACTGGCCCTACTTCCTGCAGCTGGTGGCGGACAACCTCGGCGCGAGCGTTGAGCCGTGCGGCTGGTTCTCGTATGAAGGCGCCGCGATGCCGGGCTTCGCGAACTTCGGGGCGTCCCACGGGGACGGTCCCTGCGGACTCCCGGGCAGCACCCCGGGCCACCTGATCACCTCGACCGACAGCTCAGCGTGGGCGGCATACCTGGCGGGCGTAGACCCCCTCTCGTGGGACTCGTTCGAAGAGACGGCCGTCACCTCGCCGATCGTCGATGGCGGTGTTCAGTGGAACATGGTCGGATCCGGCCCGTACTACGCGGGTGTCATCCCCGGCGCAGGCTACACGCTCGCTGAGAACCCCGCGTACCTGCAGCCCGGTGGCTGCTCGGGCGTTGGTGTCGCGGCGACGTATGGTGGCTACTGCGACCCCGCGCCGAGCGCGTTCATCCACAACGTCCAGGTCTATTGGGAGCCCGACGACTCGTTCGGCATCAGCCAGTATCGGGCGCACATCGCGGACTTTGCCGGCATCGAGGCGGCGCACACGACGACGCTGAAGCTGCTGGCGTCCGAGGGCGACCTGAACTACTTTATCAACCCGACCATTACGCAGTTCTTCACGCCGGTCAACCTCCGATGGAGCCCGTCCGAATTCTCGACCTACTTCCCGTCGGAGCCCCTGCCCAACATCCCGGTGAACTTCTTCACCAACCCGGCACTGCGTGAGTTCTACGTCGAGGCCTACCCCTACACCACGGTCGAGAACACCATCCGGACTGTCGACGGTATCCAGTTCGACTTCAATGCGGGTGGCGCGATTCCCGTCGGTCTCGGGAACTACTACCCGACGAACGTGTCATTCCCGAACACGGACCCTGACCTGAACCCGTCGGATGTCGGTGGCTCCGCGTGGTGGTGGGCCCAGGCGAATAACCCGATCTCGTCCTACTACGATCCGCAGCTCGCTTCGTGCTCGCATGCGACTCCGTGCACGTTCCCGATCGCGGGTCTCGACGCAGATCCGAGTGATGACGCCGCGATTGCGGACTGGATGGCGGAGATCACCACGATCACGGGTGGCGCGCTTGCGCCGTACACCTTTGACCTGACCTTCGACCAGTTCCTGGACATCGCCTTCAACGCGCCCGGCACCAACCCCCTGATCTCCGAGACGGGCTCGGGCTGGGCTCCGGACTATCCGGACCCGACCGACTACACCGTCCCCGAGGTTGGCCCGAACGCCACCTACACGGCGGCGGATGCCTTCTCGGGAATGGTTGGCGAAGGCACCCAGACGAGCGCTAACATCTCGGCGTGCGGCCACTACGGCTCGACGATCCAGGACCTCGACTACTGGGCCCACTCTGTCGACAACCCCGCTCTGGGCCGCCTGACCACCCAGTGCCAGGGAGTCGCCTACACGGTCGCGGTGAACTGGATGGGCATCGCGGCGGGATTGCCAGTAGGACCGGACCGGACGCTCGACTACAACCTGATCACGCACATCACCAACGCCTTGGGGATGTACGTGTGGAACGGCCAGGCGAACGCCGTCTCCTCGGCGGCTCCGTGGATTGACCCGAGCTCCCTGAACACGAACGTCATGATCGGCGGCGGTGGCGATGCGGTCTGGTTCCAGGTCCGCTACGTTCCGTTCGAACAGTCGGTGACGTTCAAGGAGTCGGGCATCACGGCGGGTGCCGGCACCGCGTTCACGGTGACCGCGGGCTCTCCCTCGACCGAAAAGACGTCCGCGAACGTGACGGGACCTGCGACCTCGGTGCCCTTCAACGCCCCCAACGGGACGTTGGACTTCACCGTGACCGCGCCTGCGGGCTACGGACTCGCCAAGGTGACGGGACCCCACGGGACGCTCTACGGATCGGCCCCGATCTCTGCGACCACGACCATTACCCTGCACTTCGGCAAGCTGCAGACGGTGAACTTCAACGAAGTGACGTCCGTACCGTGGCCCGGACTGCCGGCTCTGACGACCTGGGGCATCACCCTGGTTCCGTCGGGGACGGGCGGCCCGGCCGGCTCGGCGGCCACGACCACGGGCAGCACCGTGACGTTCACCATCGCCAAGGGTACCCCGTACAAGTATGAAGTGACAAAGCCCGCGATCTACGACGCTGCTCCGGCCCACGGCGGTCTGTCGGTCGGTAGCGTCACGGTGAACAAGGCGATTAAGTTCAAGCTTAACGCCGGGGCGATCACCTTCAGCGAGCACGGGTTGGCGGCGCACACGAGCTGGTCCGTTACGGTGACCGGCCCGGTGCCAGGATCGCCAATCACCCTGAGCAGCACGTCGGCCACGATCAAGTTCGAGCTGCCCAACGGGACGTACACGTACACCATCCCGGTGGTCGGCGGCGACACGGGCACGGGAGCTCCCGCGTCCCCGATCGTGGTGGCCCCCGTCCTGCCGTCGCACACGCCGCACGCGCAGACGATCCACGTGACCTTCGCCCCCGAACACCAGTCGTTCGGGCCGGCGGTCACACGGTTGTCTACCGCGCTCGCGAGCCACGCGGGACTCGTCGCGACCGTCTCGGGTCGCGAGGCTGCCTAAGCCGGGTGAGCTAGACCGGAACGCCCGCCTCCGAAAGGGGGCGGGCAACCCTTTCCTCTCCTTTTCTCCGAATCCTTCAGGCGGGGATTGGCCCCTTCCGAACTTTTAGCCTCTCGCGGGGTGGGGGTGATCGTCATGTCGCCGGGCGCGCGGACGGACTCTAGAATTCTCGTCGTGGACGTAGGAGGGACCCACGTGAAGGTGGCGTTCTCCCACGGACCGGGCCGACGCGTCCGGTTCCCTTCCGGTCCGACGATGACCCCGGCGCGGATGGTGCGCGAGATCAACCGAGCGGTTCGAGGTGAGCGGTTCGAGCGAGTCACCATCGGATACCCGGGGCTCGTCCGGCGAGGAACGATCACTCGAGAGCCCTATCATCTCGGGAAGGGATGGGTCGGCTTCGATTTCTCACGGGCGCTGCGCCACCCGACGCGAATCCTCAACGACGCCGCGATGCAGGCGCTGGGATCGTATCGCGGCGGGAGCATGCTCTTTCTCGGGCTCGGCTCGGGCCTCGGGTCGGCGATGATCGTGGACGGGGTCCTTCAGCCGATGGAGCTCGCGCACTTGCCGTACCGCAAGGGGAAGACGTTCGAGGAGTTCGTGGGGGAAGACGCCCGCCGTCGCGAAGGAAAGAAGCGGTGGCAGAAGGAGGTGTTCGCCGTGATCGACATGCTCGAGACGGCCCTCGAGCCGGACTATGTGGTCGTGGGAGGCGGCAATGTCCGCCGGTTGCAGAAGCTTCCGCCCGGGGCCCACCGCGGGGACAATCGTAACGCGTTTCTCGGGGGTATCCGCGCCTGGCAGACTCCGTCGGGCCGCTCCGCCTCCCCGGAGGCAGAGCCGGTCGGCCCGCGGCCGAAGAGCTCCTCGGGTCGGGCGCGCTCCCGATCCTAACGAATCGCGGTCGAACCGCGGGAGAGACCCGCCGCAGCCGCTCGGTCGAGAAACCACCGGACCGGCCCTCGCGAACGAACTCGGGCTGCGGGCAGGGGATGTCTCCCGTTAGAGCGTAGCGAGAGGATCCGAGCGACCGCGCGGGACTTGTCGGATCCCGCGACAAGGAAGCAGACCTCGGAGGAGGAAGCGAGCGTCGGCAGCGTCATCGTCACTCGAGGAACGAACGGCTCGACCCCGGCCTCGGCGACGCTCACCGCGCGGCCTCGGCGGGCGACGAGCGCTCGCTCGCCCGGGAAAAGGGACGCGGTGTGACCGTCCGGCCCGATGCCGAGGAGCACCAGGTCGAACCGGGGCCCTCGCGATCCTCTCGTGTCCGGACCCAGCCGGCGGCTATACTCTGCGGCCGCCACGGACGGCGGACGGAGCTCCCCGCGGATCCGCACGACGTTCGCCCGGGGGATCGGCACGTGGTCGAGGAGCGCGTCCCGAATGGCCCGGTAATTGCTATCGGGAGATCGCGGCGAGACGCACCGCTCGTCCGCGAAGAAGACGTGCGTCTGGGGCCAGGGGACCTGGGAAGCGGCGGGGTCGGCGAGGATCCGGTACAGTCCGAGAGGCGTCCGCCCGCCCGAGAGCACTACTCGAAAGGAGCCGGTCTCGGCCACCGACTCCTGCGCCCGCTCGACGACGTGCTCCGCCAGCGCGCGGCTTGCCGCGGCGAGGTCCCGGAAGCGGCGCACGTCGGGCGCTAGGCCGACTCGTCCCACCAGCGGTGCCCCCACTGCTCCGCCAGCCGCTCGGCTGCCTCGGGTCCCCACGACCCGGCGGCGTACGGTGCGAGCGCCGGAGGATGCTGCAGGACGGAGTCGTAGACCTGCCAGGACTCCTCTACTTCGTCGGCCCGGACGAACAGAGTGGGGTCGCCCAGCATCGCATCGAGCAGGAGGGTCTCGTACCCGTCGGGGAGCGGCCCGAAGACGTCGGCGTAATGGAATTTCATGCGGTGCGTCTGCACCTTCAGCTCGCGGCCCGGCACCTTGATCTCGAAGGCGATCTCGAACCCTTCCTCGGGCTGGATCAGGATCGAGATCCGGTCCGGGTTCATCTCGTACTCCTGATCGGTCGGGAAGAACGACACCGGCGGCGCCTTGAGCGTCAGGACGACCCGGCTCGATTTCGCCGGGAGTCGTTTCCCCGACCGCAGGAAGAACGGGACCCCCTGCCATCGCCAGTTCGTCACCCGGAGGCGGAGCGCGATGTACGTCTCGGTCGTGGAGCCGGCGGCGACCCCGGGCTCCGCGAGATAGCCGGGGACCGGGGCGCCGGCGACCGTGCCCGACGCGTACTGGCCGCGCACGACGTCGTCGACGCCGATAGGGGCGATGCTTCGGAGGACCTTCACCTTCTCGTTCCGGACCGCCTCTTCCGTGCGGGTCGCGGGCGGCTCCATCGCGACCAGCGTGAGGACCTGGGTCACATGGTTCTGGATCATGTCGCGCAGCGCCCCGGACGTCTCGTAGTACGCCGCACGACCCTCGATGCCGAGGCTCTCGGCGACGGTGATCTCGACGCGCTCGACCCGCTCGCGATTCCAGAGCGATTCGACGAACATGTTCGCGAAGCGGAAGACGAGGAGGTTCTGGACCGTCTCCTTACCAAGGTAGTGGTCGATCCGATAGACCTGGCTCTCTGTGAAGTGGGCGTGCAGCGCTGCGTTCAGCGCCTGGGCGGAGGCGAGGTCCCGCCCGAACGGCTTCTCCACCACGACGCGGGTCCATCCCGGCCCCGCGGCCAGCCCCGCGCCGCCCAGACCGTCCAACGTCGATCGGAGCGCCTCGGGGGGAAGCGCGAGATAGAAGATCCGGTCGCCTCCCAGCCCGCGCGCACTCTCGAGGGCGGCGATCGCGTCGCGCAGGCGAACGAAGCTCTCGGGCGATTCGTCCTCAAGTCGGTGGTAGGCGAGCGTCGTCCCGGCGAACGCTCGGAGCGTCTCCTCGGGCGCGATCTTCTCGGCCGTGAGCCACTCCACCGCGGCGGCCCCGAAGGAGGCGTCGTCCATCGGCCGGCGTGCTACCCCCAAGATCACGCTGCCGGCAGGGAACTCTCCCCGCTCTCGCAGCCGGTAGAGCGCGGGGAGCAGCTTGCGCTGCATCAGATCGCCCGTCGCGCCGAAGACGATGAACAGGTGGGGTTCGACGGTCGGGCGGTCCATGGCTACGGTGCCTCTTTGATGGCGTGGCCCCCGAACTTGTTGCGCATCATCGCGAGGAGACGCTCGGCGAACGGGTTCGTTTCGCGTGAACGCAACCGTTGCTGGAGCGCGAGGGTGATCACGGGCGCGGGGATGTTGAGGTCGAGCGCCTCGGTCACGGTCCACCGCCCCTCGCCGGAGTCCGCGACCCACGGCTCGATGCCACTGAGGGTCGGGTTCTCCGCGAGCGCGGCCTCGGTCAGCTCCAGCAGCCAGGATCGCACGACGCTCCCGTAGCGCCAGATCTGCGTGACCTGGTGGAGATCGAGCGCAAAATCGGTCTTCGCCCCGAGAACGGCCAACCCTTCGGCGTACGCCTCCATTAGACCGTACTCGATCCCGTTGTGGACCATCTTGACGAAGTGGCCCGAGCCGACGGCTCCGACGCGGCCCCACCCCCGGTCCGGGCCCGGAGCGAGGGCGACAAGAAGCGGCCGGATCCTTTCGACGTCGGCCGGCGAGCCCCCGACCATCATCGAGTACCCCTCGGTCAATCCCCACACGCCACCGCTCGTGCCCACATCGACGTAGGAGAACCCCCAGCCGTTCACCTGGGCCGCCCGTCGTAGGGTGTCCTTGTAGTAGGAGTTCCCGCCGTCCACGATCAGGTCCCCGGGGGCGAGCAGGGGGTGGAGCGCCTCCAGGGTCTGATCTACCGGGGCGCCGGACGGGATCATCAGCCAGACCACGCGGGGTTTCGCGAGCTGGCCGACCAGGCTCGCGAGCGAGTCGGCCCCGATGGCCCCCTGCCGAACCACAGCGTCTACGACCGGCTTCGCCCGGGCGAACCCGACGACCCGATGGCCGGCCTTCACGAGTCGTACCGTCATGTTGCCGCCCATCTTCCCCAACCCGACCATTCCCACTTCCATCGTCGACTCCTTCACTCCAGAGATACGCCGGCCGCCAAGAGGTCTTCTCGGAGTTGATCGCCCGACCCGACGAGCAACGTTCGGAGCCCGACCGCGGCCGCTCCGGCGATATTCTCGGGGCGGTCGTCGAGAAACAGGCACTCCTCGGGAGTTCGCTGGAGCAGATCCAGCGCGAAGAGGAATGCCTCCGGCTCCGGCTTCAAACGACCCGTGTAGCACGAACTCAGGAACGCGTGGAACAGCTCGCCGAGGCGGAACCGGGCGATGCGATACTCGTTGAGCTCGCGGGACTCGTTGTTCAGCGCGACCTGGACGTACCGCTCCGACCGGCGAAGGGAGCGCGCAGTATCGAACGCCGGCGCGTTGAGGGTCGACCGCTCCCAGACGAAGCGCCGGAACTCCTCCACGGAGAAAGGCCGGGGGGCGAAGAATACGGTCTCCGACAGGTACTGGGCCCAATCGATCCCTCCGGTCTCGAGAGGACGGGCGAGCCCCGCGTGCCGGCGCTCAAGCTCCGCGGCGTCTAGCTCAAAGTGGGCTGCCGCGGCCCGTCGTCCCTCGTGATCCCATCCGTTCGATAGGATCACTCCGCCCACATCCCAGAGGAGCGCCGCCACCTCAGCCACGACACGCCTCGGTGAGCTTCTCCAAGCCCGCCGCCACGTCCGTGCCCAACTGGACGCGAAGCACTCGGCGGCCCTTCTGCTGGAGCGCCTGGTAATCTCCGAGAGATTGGGCATGGATCAACTGACCGAAGGTGTACCCCGCGCCCGGAACCTCGAGATCGGCGGCCGGCGTGTCGACGATCTGGAGGAACAGTCCTGTGTTGGGGCCTCCCTTGTGGAGCTGACCGGTCGAGTGAAGGAAGCGCGGTCCGAAACCCACGGTTGTCGCGAGACGCGTGCGCGCAAGAAGGACCTGACGGAGCGCGTCGAGCGCCGCGCTTACCGGTTCGGTCGGCGCGACGTACGCCTGGAGAGCGACGTAGTCGCGCGGTCGGGCAGACCCGAGCCATCGCGCGAGCGCGTCGGTGAGGGCCGGGCCCTCGCCGATACGTTCTTCCCGCACCTCGGGCGACGCGGCAGGGCCGGCAGGTCGCGCCATCGCCGCGCGGGCGAGCTGCTTGGCCAGCTCCACGTCGGGCTGGTCAAATGGGTTGATCCCGAGGATCGCCCCCGCGAGGGCGACCCCGACCTCCCAGCGGAAGAACTCCTGACCGACGTCGGCCGTCTCGCCCAGGGAGAAGCGAAGGACCGGATGCCCGGCCGCTTCGAGACGTGCTGTGTGCGCCGCGAGCTGCGCGTCGGGCGCTGAGGTCGACTGTAACTCCACGAACTGACGGTCGTTGCCGTACGTCGCGGGAGCGGCGAACGGCTCCCCGACCACCGGCACGATCCCCCGCCCCTCCTTTCCGGTGCTCTCGGCGACGAGCTGCTCGGCCCAGATCGGGAACGCTCCGACCGAGGGGCCCGCGTACATCGTGAGTTTGTCGCGACCCCGGGCGGCGACCTCTCCGAGGGCCGCCCCCAGCGAGAGTCCCGGGTTGGCCGTCGCCGGGACCGTGGCACCCGACGCGTCCGCCATCCGTCCGGCGCGGGCGAGCAGTTCGTCGAGGTTGACGCCAAGGAGGGCCGCGGGAGCGAGCCCGAACATCGTCAACGCCGAGTAGCGTCCCCCTACGGTCGACACTGCGCGGAAGACCGTTCGGAACCGTTCCTTCGTCGCCAGGCCGTCGAGCGGCGAGCCCGGATCGGTAACGGCCGCGAAGTGGGGGCTCGGGTCGACGCGGGCGTTCTCGACCGCGTTCCGGAAGAACCGATAGAAATCGAGCGGCTCGGTGGTGGTGCCGGACTTGCTCGAGACGACGAACAACGAACGCGCCGGGTCGATCCGGTCCCGGACGCCCCGCACGGCGTCCGGATGCGTGCTGTCGAGGACGATCATCTCCGGAAAGCCGGGTCGGGGTCCGTACATCCGTCGCAGGACATCGGGAGCCAGGCTCGAACCCCCCATGCCGAGCAGGACGACGTGCCGAGTTCCGTCCGCGCGGACCCCCTCGGCGAACGACCGGAGTCCTGGGACCTCGGATCGCATCTGTTCGGGCAAGGCGAGCCAGCCGGTGCGGTTAGCGACATCCGCGGCCGGTGCGTTCGGCCAGAGCGTCGGGTCGGCCGCCCAGAGTCGCTCGGCGACCCGGTCCCGGTCCCAATCTCGAAGTCGCGCGGCGACCGGGGCGGAATCCGGCCCAAGCGCCGACGACCCGGGGTCGATCAGGATCATGGGCGCGCGCCCCGCCCCGACCAGCGCAGTGCGGCCCGGACGATGTGCTCCGCGGTGATGCCGCGCTCCCGCATCACTACCGGGCCAGGAGCGGAGGCGCCAAACCCGTCCAGGCCGATCGACTCTCCGTTGGGTCCTACGTATCGATCCCACCCGAACTTGGAGGCCGCCTCGACGGAGACCTTCGGCACTCCGGGGAGGAGCACTCCGTTCCGGTACGCGACGTCCTGCGCCTCGAACAGTTCCCAGGAGGGGAGCGACACGACGCGGGCGCCGACACCCTGAGCGGCCAGCAGTCGTTGGGCGTCGAGCGCGATCGACACTTCGGAGCCCGTCGCGAGCAGAACGACCGCGGGGGCCCCGGACGCCGGCTCCGCGAGGATGTAGCCCCCGCGGGGGACTCCGGCGGCGATCGGGTACTGGGCGGAGTCGAGCACGGGTATCTTTTGACGGGTCAGGACCAGGGCGGTCGGGCCGCGCCGCGTCACGGCGAGCCGCCACGCCGCGCTCGTCTCGTTCGCGTCCGCCGGGCGGATCACCGTCAATCCGGGGACCGCCCGCAGGCTCGCGAGCTGCTCGATCGGTTGGTGGGTCGGGCCGTCCTCCCCCATGGCGATGCTGTCGTGGGTGAACACGAGGACGACGTGCGTCTGCTGAAGGGCGGCGAGCCGGATCGACCCGCGCGCGTAATCCGAGAACGTCAGGAACGTCCCGCCGTACGGCAGAACCCCTCCGTGCAACGCCATCCCGTTCATGATCGCGATCATCGCGTGCTCGCGCACGCCGAAGTGGAAGTTGCGCCCTCCCGCCTCGTGCGCGGAGAAATCGGGCGATCCGGCGATCACCGTCTTCGTCGACGGGGAGAGGTCCGCCGCACCGCCGACGAGGCCGGGGAGCGTCGCGGAGAGGCCGTTGATCGATCTCTGGGAGGCGTCCCGGGTGGCGATGGGTCCGTCCTTGGGAAGGAAGGAGGGGAGCCCTGTGTCCCAGCCTCTCGGGAGCGCTCCCTGGAGCCGGCGATCGAATTCGGCCGACAGCTCCGGGTGCGCGGAAGCGTAGTTCGTGCGTCGCTCGTTCCACTCGGCTTCCCACTGTCGGCCCCGATCGAGCGCCCGGCGAAAGTGAGCCTTCGCGTCGTCGGGGAACCGGAACGTCGGCTCGAGCGGCCAGCCGAGGGTCTCCTTCGTCGCCTTCAGGTTCGCCGGCCCGAGCGGCTCTCCGTGAGCCTCCCGGGAGTCCGCCACCGGGCTGCCGTACCCGATGTGCGTTCGGACCGCTACCAGGCTCGGCCGAGCGGTCTCCGCGCAGGCGGCGCCGATCGCCTGCTCGATCGCCCCGAGGTCGTTGCCGTCGGCGACCGAGAGGACCTGCCAACCGTACGATTCGAACCGCCGCGGCACGCTTTCGGTGAACGCCCACTCCGTGGGCCCCTCGAGCGAGATGTGATTGTCGTCGTAGAGGTAGACCAGCTTGCCGAGACCGAGGGTCCCCGCGAGCGAGGCGGCCTCGGAGGAGATCCCCTCCATCAGGTCGCCATCGGAGACGATGCCGTACGTGCGGTGGTCCATCATCGGCAGGTCCGGGCGGTTGAACTCGGCCGCGAGCCGCCGCTCGGCGATCGCCATCCCGACCCCCATCGCGAATCCTTGCCCGAGGGGGCCGGTGGTCGCCTCCACCCCCGGGGTCAGGCCGTGCTCGGGGTGGCCCGGGGTGCGGCTGCCCCATTGGCGAAACTGGTGCAATTGGTCGATCGGCAGGTCGTATCCCGTGGCGTGGAGCAGCGCGTAGAGCAACGCGGAGCCGTGGCCCGCGGAGAGGACGAACCGATCTCGGTTGGCCCACGCGGGGTTCGCCGGGTGGTGGCGCAAGAACCGGTCCCAGAGCACGTACGCCATCGGCGCAGCGCCGAGCGGTAATCCCGGGTGTCCGGATTTCGCGGCCTCGACCGCGTCGACCGCAAGGAAGCGCAGCGTGTTGACGCAGGTGGTGTCGAGATCGCTCATTCCTCTCTTCTCGAGGGTTCCCGCACGGTGGCCCGCGAGGGACGCAGGGTCTCCGCGCGCCGCCTGGGATCCTCGGCCAGCTCCAGAACGCCTCGGCGTAAAAGAGAGAGCCGCCGGGAACGGTCGGGCTAGGAGATCGCGCCCGGCGCGCCCCGATCTGCCGGAATGGTCATGCGGCCGCCGGGCGGCCTCCGACGGTCGGGGGTGGGGTCGGTTCCGGAGCCGCGGGGGCGGCCGGAGGGGCGGTGTAGAGGTGGCAGGCGACCATGTGGTCCTCCCCTTCCATCTGGGGCTCGGGGCGGACCTCCTTGCAGACGGGCATGGCGTACGGGCACCGCGGGTGGAAGCGACAGCCCGGGGGCGGCCGAATGAGGTTCGGCACCGAGCCGGGAATCGACGCGAGCTCCTTGTCCGGCTGATCGAATCGAGGGATCGAGGCGAGCAGCCCCTGGGTGTAAGGGTGCAGCGGTCGGCGGAACAGCTCGTGGACGGGTCCGCTCTCGATGATCAGGCCCGCGTACATCACGTTCACTCGGTCGCACACCTCGGCGACGACCCCGAGGTCGTGGGTGATCAGCACGATCGCCGTCCCGACCCGTTCGCGCAGCTTGTTCATCAGGTCGAGGATCTGCGCCTGGATGGTGACGTCGAGAGCGGTCGTCGGCTCGTCGGCGATGAGCAGTGTCGGTTCGGAGGAGAGCGCCATAGCGATCATCGCCCGCTGCAGCATGCCGCCCGACAGCTCGTGCGGATAGCCCCGAGCGACCTGCACGGGGTTCGCGATCCGGACGCCTTCGAGCAGCCCGACCACCCTCCAGAACAGCTCGTTCTTTATCGGGCGGGCGACGTGCCGCTTGACGCCCCACACCCCGAAGTAGAAGTTGCGCAGCCGCTCGAGGCGGATGCGAAGCCCGATCCGACTCCGGGCCCCGAGCTGCGACTTGCCGAGCTTCATTTCCTTGAGGTAGAGGTCCTGGATCGCCCGCTGCATCAACATCACGCGCCGCTGATGCCGGAGGTACTTCCGCTGCATTCCGCTCAGATGCACGCGATGGATCGCCCGACGTACCCGGACGCGACGGGCGGGCGCCTGCGCCTTCGACTCCCGCAGCAAATAGAACAGCTCGGGGGCGAGCGACGGGAGCCCCGCGGTCGTCGCCACCTCCTCGGCCGCCGCCCGGAGCCCCTCCCGATCGCCGCTCATGGCCACCGTGATCATCCGCTCGACGTTCCCGCCCGTTCCCGGGAGGATCTCGACCGGGCTGCCGTCCATTGTCTCGGGGACGAACTCCTCACTGGCCACCCCCCCGGACCCGCGTGCCGCCGCGTCGGCGCGGAGCATCCCCTCCACGACCTCGATCCCCCGATGGAGTAGGACCGACTCGCCGAGCTGGTCGGCGATCGAGAAGACCGGGTTCATCGCCTGCCCCGGCTCCTGGAAGATCATCGAAATGCCGCGCCCACGAACGGAGGCCAGCCGCTCGTTGGCGGCCTTGATCCGGCGGAACGAACGGATGACCTTGACCCGTCCGGTACCGGTGATCTTCTTGTACCGCGCCTCCTTGTCAAGCCCCCAGAGTAGGTCGGCCCCGTTCAACAAGATCTTTCCGGACATGACGCGTCCGGGGTCCCCGATGAGCCGGGCGATCGAGAACGCGGTGACGCTCTTCCCGCAGCCGGTCTCCCCTACGATCCCCGTGGTCTCCCCGGCACGCGCCACGAGGTTGATCCCCTCGAGTGCCCGAAGGACCCCGTCGTACGTGAAGAAATAGGTCTTAAGATTCTGGACCTCCAGCACGACATTCCGGTCGGTGCTCCGCGAGGGGGCCGCGCGGTCGGAGGGCGGGGCGGGGGCCATCGCCGACGCGGTGGGGGAGGCGGCCGGGGCCGGGGAGGGCCGGCTCCGGGAGAAAAGATGGGGCCGGTGGCCGCCGGACGGTCGGACCCTGCGAGATACGGGGGAAGGATAGCTACCGGACCCTGCGGCCGACGTCATCGATCGCCCCTACCGCCTCAGCCGCGGATCCAGCGAATCCCGGATCCCGTCCGAGAGCAGGTTGACACTGATCGCGAAGAAGAAGAGCGCGAGCCCCGGGAACAGGAGCTGCCACCAGGCGATGATGCACGGCCCGTGCGGGACGAGGCAGGAGCCGAGCATATCGATCGGGAGGTCCGCGACCGAGATCGCCGAGATCGATCCCCACTCAGGGAACGGCACCGCCGGGAACATCTCCGGCCCGAAGCCAAGGAACACCAGGGCGCCGATCAGGAGAGGGATGGTCCCGACGTCCAAGGAGAACTGGATGAAGATCGGATACATGCTGTTGGGGATGATGTGGCGAAGGAGGGTCCGCCCTTTCGAGGCTCCCGACGCCCTCGCCGCCTCGACGTACTTCTGTTCGCGCACGACGAGGACCTGCCCCCGAACGATGCGGGCGTAGATCGGCCACCAGACCAGGACGAAGCCAACGATGAGGAGGATCAACTTGATGTCCGCCCCGAGGGGGCCGTGGATGGGGATGATCGCCCCTAACGCAGTCACCATGACGATGACGAAGAGGATCGTTGGAATGGATAGGAAGACGTCCGTGAAGCGCATCAAAAAGTCGTCGACCACCCCCCCGTAGAAACCCGCGATCGCCCCGGTGAGGAGGCCGATGATAGCCCCCAGCCCCACGATCGACAGGGAGAGCATCAGCGTCCAGTCCGACCCACGGGCCAGCGCTCCCGCGACATCATAGATCGGGGTCTCTTCCCCGATCGACTCGGTCAGCCCCCCGAGCGGTAATGGGCCGGTCGAGAACGCCGGGAAGAGCCGAAGGGTCGGAGCGATCGCCCCGGCGTAAGAGACGTAGATCTTGGGAGTACCGTTCACATAAAGTGGAGTTTTGTACCAAAGATCATTACACCCGGGGACGGCGGCGTGGTTCGGCGGGGGCACCACCTCGTACGTGCAGACCGTGTGGCAGATGTTGTGCGTAGTGTAGTTGTTGGGGTAACCGGAAGCTGGGTTCCCCGGTCCGTAATCCGTGGCGCAATACGCCGGAAGCGTGGACCACGGGAGGGGCAGCGTCGCCGAGTAGAGCGCGATACCCGCGATCGCGATGATGATCCCGAGCCCTACGAGGGCCAGCGTGTTTCTACGGAAGAAGTACCAAGTACGTTTGGCCTGGTCCAACCGGGGATGCGGCCGACGGCGGGGGGTCAGGCTTGGAACCGGGGCGGTGGGAGTCGCCATTGTTTCACCCCAGCCGGACCCGGGGGTCGAGATAGGCGTACAATACGTCCACGATGATATTGGCGCCCACGACCAGGTACGTGAACAGGATCGTGGACCCGAAGATCATCGCATAGTCGAGCTGCTGCTGGATCGACAACGCGATCATCTCTCCGACGCCGTTGATATGAAACACCTCCTCAATCACGGGGAATCCACCGATAAAGCCCGCGAAGGTGAGACCTAAGACCGTGATGGTCACGTTCAGGGAGTTTCGACCGGCGTGCTTGGAGGTCACGATCTTCTCGGGGACTCCCTTCGCCCGGGCGGTCCGGACATAATCGAGGTTCATCACCTCGAGCATGCTGTTCCGGACGAATCGCAGCAACCCCGCGATCGTTCCGTAGGCAATGACCAGCGCTGGAAGAATCATTCTCAAGAGCGAGTCGAGCGCGAGCCAGTAGCTGTGGTGGATCAGCGCGTCGATCGTCGGGAAGCCGGTCGGGGAGGTCGTCGTTCCGTAGGGCATCCACGGTGGGAAGTGATACGGGAAGGTGGGAGTATTCGCACCGACGTAGCATTCGGGGCTTTGCGGCCAGGAGTAGGTGAATTCGTGATCGATCGCTTCGCCCGCGCGGCACCACGGGCTGACGACCGTGGCGCCCGTATGGGGAAGGAACAAGAGCGTCACACCGGCGACCAGAAGCGACCCTAAGAGGAACCCCGGGATGGCGAAGCCCGAGAACGACATCACTCGCGCCGACTGGTCTAACGGCCGGTTCCGATTGACGGCGGCAGCGTTTCCGAGGGGGATGGCTATGACGAGGATCAGCGCGAGCGACAACATCGCGAGCTCGATCGTGTACGGCAGGAACCCCGCCAGGACGCTCGCGACGCTATGGCCTTTGATGCCTAGGATATTCTGACCGATGAAACTGTTGTTCGAAACATAGCCCCAACGGAAGGTGAAACTATGGACCACATAATTCGCCCACTGGATCGGGAGGGGCTTGTCCAGGCCCAACGCGTGGACGTCATGATAGTAAATTTGGTTCTCACAATAGGTTGATGGGGACACCGTATGTGCGGTGGGGTAGCTACAGATGCAACTCGACCCATGTTGTGTTGGGTTCAACTGCGAGCAGGGGCAGGAGGGCTGGTAACCGCAGGGTGCGTGGGGACCGGGGGCTCCGTAATGCGAGAGAATCTGGTCGGTGAGCGGGAGGGCGGTGAATAGAAGGAAGGTGACGGTGACGACCCCGATCAGCACGGGAATGATCTGGAGCACTCTACGAATGACATACGTTACCATCCGCATGGCCCGTTGTCCCCCGGTAGAAGCCGCACCTCTCGGTGCCGCCTCTATATCGGGGATGGGTCTGAGGCTATATAGTAATTATAACGCCATTTTTCGGCCGCTGGCACTCCGGCCGTCCCCGGGCAGGAAGTGGGCGCCGCAGTGCTGCCGGACGTTTCCCGTGGGCGGGCTGGCGATTCCCGGGTGCGAGGGGACTAGAGACTCATCACAGGCAAGGTCGGCGGCGGCCCCCGCGCGATCCGTCGCCGGTCGCAGCCCCACCGGGGCAAAGGCGGATGAACCCCGACGCCCTTCCCGGGTCGTGGGGAGGGTCGGGTAGTCCATGATGGTGACCACTTCGGCCCCGGGTCGAGCGACCCACATCTTCCTCCACTACCTGCCGATGATCGTGCTCGGGATCATCTTCCTCGTGGTCGGGTTCTCCCCATCGGCCCCGCACATCGGCATCGTGCCCCTTTCCAATCTGTTCCTCCTTCTCGGGGTCGTCATGCTGGTCGGCGCGATCCTCGGGATGCTGTTCACGCGCTGCCCGAAGGATTACGTCACCTGGCGCATCCTCTGCTACCGGGAACCGGACGTCGTCCACGATCCCCAAGGCGGGTACTATCGGGAGCTTGTCCCCGACGATCCCGCGTTCGACTGAAGATCTGATCCGAGTTCGCGGCGCCTCGCGCCGCCGGTCCGGGGTTATTCAACCCGAGAGGATTATATCAGGCACCGACATGGACGGTCGTGACGCCGGCCGGACCGCAAGGAGATCGCCATCTCCACGTCCATCTGACCGACCAGCACACGACCTACTACGATCTCGTTACCGAGTTCCTCCAGGCCGCGGGAAAGGCCCCGGACTGGTACTGGCGGCTCGTCGGGTCGTTCGGCACCCATGAGGCGGAGAAGATGGAGGAGATCATCTCGACCGCTTTCGAAGCGGGTGCCTTCATCTCCCACGATCACGCGGAAGACGTCGAATTCGACTGGGTGACGGAAGAGGAGTGCGCTCAGGAGCGCCACGAGACCGAGGAAGCGGAGGGAGGGGAGCCGGTCGACGAGCACCGCAGTTCCACCTCCGCGACCCGTGCCCCCGCCTACGGTGCGCCCCCTCGCGCCTGACGTCGCTCTCTATACGCGCCGATCGGGCGCGACACCCACCGTTCCCTGAAACCGCTCTTTGGCCCGCTCGTGGACCTTGGGTTGGGCGTCTCGGGAGACGGCGACTACCGTTCAACGCCGCCCTAGAGTCGCCGACAACCTGTAGCCGGCGAGGGCTTCCCGTGTCTCCCGACGCAGTCTCGCTTAATTTGAGAAAAGAAGAAGAAAGGAAAGGGTTGGCCGGGGAGGTTTCCCTCCCCGGCCACAGTTCGTGTGACTCACGAACCGATTACGGGAATCCCGTGCCACCGAGTGTGTCGGGGCACGCTACCATGCCGCTTCCGTCGATGTAACACTGCGACACGGTGATCGAGAAGGTGTCGATCGCCGCGAAGATGTTCGAGTGGAAGCCGCCGGTCTCGTTCGTGACGTTGCCGTCGCCGTAGCCCATTTCATTGCCGGGCAGTGCCGTGAACCACGCGGCGGTCATGTCGAAGACGAAGGTGACCGTCTCGTTGTTGCCTCCGGCGCCGGTGTTCAGGAAGAACACCTGCGGGACCGGCGTGGCGCCCGCGAAGTCGACCACGGACTCATACGTGACGTTCGGGATCGTGTCGACGAACTCGATCGTCGCGTAGAAGACGGAGTCGGAGTCGAGGTAGCCCGTCTGCAGTGGGTGCCACCAGGTCGCGTTCTCGTTGATCCACGTGCCGTTGGAGGCGTAGAACCCATTGTGCGGTACGTACGTGGTCTGGTTGTTGCCCGCGAAGAACGGACAGTTCGCCAACTCGGCGGCACCGGTCAGGTTGCTGCCATCAACAGACGGGTTGCAGCCCGTGATGTTGACCGAGCCGGTCGAGTTCTCCCCCGTCATGTTCAGTCCGAGGTTGAACGTCGGCGCAGGCTGCGATCCGTTTGCAGCGCCCGATAGGTTGTCCCAGCCGCTCTGGTTGAGCGGGTCGTGACCCGAGTAGTTCTGCCAGAGGTAGCTGATGTTCCCGCCGTCAACAGCGTTCAAGCAGACGAACGTCAGCGTAGCGTTGCTGCTCGTCGTCAGGTTGGACGCGGAGAGGTTGAACGCCCCTGCCGGACCCGACTGGTTCAGTTCGTTCGTCCCATTGGCCGGCAGTGCAGAACACGGGCCGGTCGTTGAATTCCACGTGACGTTTGTGTAATTGAATCCCACAAACGCCGCGTAGGTCGCGCCCGCGCTAAGGAAGACCACGCCATAAGGCGCGCTCTCGAACCCCGTCGTGGTGATCTGGCTGTACGTGTGTGAAAACGTACCAAACCAGTACCCCGCGAGGCCGAACCCGGCAACCAACGACGCTGCGGCAATAGCCGAAGCGACGTAGACAGCCCGGTGTCCCCACCCTGCTCCGCGACCCGATCGCCTAACTCCCCGATATCGGTGACCCTCTCGACGCATGAGCCCACCTAGCGCGGACCAATGCGCGTCGATATTAAAGGATTTTAGAAGCGCTTTCCGGGCCATAGTATATGACGTTGACTCTGTTTCTCCGCCGAGAGCCCGTTACGCAGTCGGTTCCCAGACGAAGAGGGTCCCGGCGCCCCTCTTGAATGGCCAACGAGAGTGTTATCCGTCTCGGGAACGCTCGATTCTTGCCGCGGCGCCAGGTTCGCGGGGGTCTCCAGTTCCGACCTCGCCGCCGGCCTTAGATAGAACGTGGAGGATTCTACTACCCAGTGACCCTTTCTCCGTGCGGCTCGGAATCCGCGAGTTATCCGTCTCCACGGGTTTCGAGGATTGCTGGGAACACTCTCCGAAGCCCCGCCCGCGATAGAAGCGCTCGGGAGCGAAGTATCCGACCTCTGACCCGTGTCCAATTTCGCAGCGCCATACTCGTCGCGGGGCTCCTACTTCTGCCCAGCCTCTCGATTGTCGGCTGGGGCGATGCTAGAGCGGAAGGGGCAAGGGCGAGCCCGGGCGATCTTACTCATGCTCTCTCGGGAGGTTCGACTGGTTCCGCAGCAGCCGGCGGCCCGACTGAATCGAATGCTCCCGCGCGGGCCGCCCCCCCACCGCTCGACGATCGATGGAGTGACGGCCCGGCCTTCCGCGCCCCCGACTCGGCGTCCTCTGGGGCGGAACCGGCTCCCATGGGCATCGGGGACTTGGGCGGCCCTTCGGGCGGCCAACCTGCGGATTTCAGTACTACAACGTTCCGCGGCACGGTCGAGTTCGGGGATATCGCGGCTTACAACCACTCCCTAGGGGACCCCTTTTCGGTCAGCATCCAGTTGAACGCCTTCCTGGTCTTCGACTTCGGTTCCAACCGCTACGCCTACTGGGCTCAGGACGTGGCGATCCTGAGCACCTCGACCAGGACGGTCGCGTTCGAGGATAACGTCTGGAACGTGTCGTCCGATAATCTTACGGCGACCGGGATCCACGGGAACGGGTCCGCTTCCGGAACCGGGTCTTCCGCCTACTATGGGGATGGAGCGCCGTGCACGCTTCTCGGAGCGTGCACGAGCCTGCCGAACCCTCAGAGAGTCGAGCTTGAGCTGACCGCGTCCCTGGGGGCGGGAGGCGTTCCCACCATCCGTTTCCTCTTTGCCAACGGTGGGACTCCCCAGCCGTTCGATACGGTGACGTTTCCGTACGCTACCTCCCTCAGCGTATTCCAAGGGTTCGACGTCGATCCGGGGCTCGGGTTTTCCCCGAGCTGCGATCGATGCTTTGGGGACGTCGAGCTCGTTCTCGGGGGTCCGGGTAACGGCTCTCAAACCGCGCTGGACGGAGCGACCGACCTCAATCTGACGCTCGAGTGGTGGAACGGCTTCAACTTCGAACCTGTCCCGGATGCGGCGGACCACGGGGAAGCGACCGAGGAAGGGATCTCCCAGGCGATCGTCCAGGCCCGGTCGACCGTCGCTCGGGAGCCGGTCGCGATGATCACGTACGGCGGAGCCGGATCGTTCAAGACCCTGTGGGCCCAGATCGCGCTCTCGACGGTCGAGGTCAGTGTGGTCACGGGGACCTCCGGGGGAGAACTGTCGATCAACGGTTCTCTGCTGGCGTTCAGCGGCGACTTTGTGGAGACGCTCGTCAACGTGGGATCGGTAGCGCTCGCCGTGCAGCAGGGCGCATCGGTCTACCCTCTCGGGACCCCCGACCTCTTCCCCGGGGAGGTCCTGACCCTCGAAGTGGGCGCCGAACCCCTCGTATTCGTACCGTCCGGACTCCCCGCGAGCACCGTCTGGTCGGTCACCGTCGGCGGCCAACGTCTCGATGGAACAGGAAACATCACCTTCGGAGAGGCGGCCGGAACGTACGGGTATTCTGTCGGCAACCCCTCAGGGTTCCGAGCGACGTCTCCGACCGGAAACGCCTCCATCAGCACCATGGAAGTGCTCGTCACCATCTCCTTCACTTCGACCCAGAGCTCCTTCTGGTCCGACCTCTCGGGCGCTCTTGGGCCGTACGGAGGAGTCCTCATCCTCGTGGTGGTGCTCGTCGTCGTCGCCGCCCTCATCGCTGTCGCGCTTACCCGTCGACGCCCGAACGGCCCCTGAACCCCCTCTCCCTGTCGGGAAGGGCTCGATCCCGCCCGATCCCCTCCACGGCACTCCGCCACGGCCACTCGAACCACGAGGCCGCGCGTGGGGATGACCTGAAGGTAAGCGACGCTCTTCTGGCTGGCAAGCCTCTCCCGCCGTATGGCACCCACGCTCATCGTAGTCTCGGAAGCGGACCCGGTGGCGTCAAGGGTCGTCGGGCGGTGGGGAACCCCTCCCAGCGCGGGGGAATTCGTCGACGGAACCGCCCTCCGACAGCTGGCCCCGGGGGTGACGATGCTCCGCCGACCTGGGTTGCACATCCACGACGAACATCTCGACCGGAAGCTCCCGTCCAACGTTCGGGATGCGGGAACGACGCTCGTCTTCCCATCGATCCACCGGGGAGAACAGAACGTCCGATGCCTGACCGTGCACCCGCTCGGGAACCTTGGCAGTTCGTCGGAGGTGGGAGGGCGGGCTCGGGCCGTCGTGCCGACGGACCCACGGAGGATGGCATCCGCTCTTCGATTGCTATCCGAGGGGGGGCGTCCGCTGGGCCTCGGGGCAACGTTCGAGGCGACGCATCACGGGCCGGAGCTCGGGCTCCCGTCCTTCTTCGTCGAGATCGGCTACGGGACGGACTCTGAACCTCCCCCCGAGGCGGTGCGCCTACTTGCGGACGTGATCCCGACGATCGAACCCGACCCGGCGGACATCGTCGCGCTCGCCGTCGGGGGCGGACATTACGCTCCGCATTTCACGGACCTCGCCCTACGCCGCCGCTGGGCGTTCGGGCACATCGTCTCACGACATGCGCTCGCCGATCTCGACCGACCGACTGCGGAATCGCTCTACCGCGCGACTCCCGAGGCCGTCGGGATCGTCTACGCCCGAGCGGCCGACGCCGACCACCCGCTCCTCCAAGGTCTGGCTCCCCGGGCGCGGGAGTCGGCCGCCCCCACGAGGGAGCGGTCCAACGCTCCGGTTACTCCCGGCGACTATTCGACTTCTGGAACATGATGGCGCCCGACCGGTAGACCGCCTTCCCGAGGCGGATCGGTTGCGTCGAGGCGACCCCGGGGCTGCGCTCCGCGAGCATCAGGCTCTCTACGATCTGCCGGAACAGGGCACTCTGATTGATCTCGGGATGCCGCTCGAGGAACTCTTCCTCCTCGGGAGTGATGGTGATGTTCTTCCGCAGCATCGCCGGAGAGGCGAAATCCGATCGGAGGCGATTCGGCATAGGTCCCGGAACCGCGGAGGCGTATATGTACGTATGGGTGCGCAGGGGAATTCGCCCCGTCGGCGGTGCTACGGGGCCGCTGGCGCGGAGTCGACCGGACCCACGACGACCGTGACGGCGCGACGGCCGTCGAGCGCGGTCTGGGCGGCCGCGCGGATCTCCCCGGGGCGGATCGCTCGGAGAAGTCGCGGCCACCGGACCCAGTAGTCCGCCGGAAGCCGGTGGTAGGCGAGATCGACGGCGAGCTCGTGGGCTTCGGCCGTAGATTCGACGGCGAGCGGGATCTCTCCAATCGCGCTCTCGCGGATGACTCGAAGTTCCTTCAAGGAGACCGTCGACCGGTCGAGTCGGGCGACCTCGTCGGTCAGCATCGGCACGACCTTCTTCCAGCGGTCGGCCCCGGTACCGGCCTGCGCCACCCAGAACCCTCCGTAGCGCATCGCCTCGAGCGAGCTCGACGCGTGGTAGGCGAGTCCCCCCCGCTCTCGAACCCGCTGGAATAGTCGGCTCAAGAGAGGGCGTCCTCCGAGGAGTTCGTTCGCGAGGAACGCCGCAGGGAACGCCGGATCGGTCCGGGGGAGGGAGGCTCCACCGATCCGGATGTCGACCTGAGCGCGACCGGGAAGATCGATCAAGGTGGGGGAGGCTGCCGGCCGGGGAACCGTCGGAACCGACAGTCGAGGCGGCGTGCTCTGAGGAAACCGGCCGAACCGTTCCCGCGCGATCCGCTCGACCGCCGCGAGGCGAGCCGACGCGGTGACGACCAGCAGAGCGTCGCCGCTTGTGTAATGCTCGCGATGAAATCGGACGAGATCCGCCCGGGTGATGCGCGCGAGCGATCGACGATCCCCCAGCCCGGTCTCGCGGTACGGGTGACCGACCGGGAAGATCGCCCGCAGCATCTCTCGGTCCGCGCGCGGCGATGGCTGCGCGGACTCCCGGAGCTGGTGCTCGAGCATCTGCCGTCGGACTCGGGCCACGTCGGCGGGGTCGAACCGCGGGCGCAGCACGACCTCCGAGAGGACGCCGATCAGACGGCGCCACTCCGTCGTCGGTCCCCAGATCGTCACCTCGGAGGACTCCGGGCTCGACTGGTGGGCGATCGTCGCGCCGGCCCGGTCGAGCACCCTCGCGAGGGCGACTCGGTCGTACCGTCCGGCGGCCGCGACGATCAGTTGGTTCACCAGGCGCGAGGTCCCCGTGCGACCGGAGGGGTCGAACCCCCATCCCGCCGGCCCGACATACGTCGCCGAGAAGCTCGCAGCCCCCGGAGGCGGTGGGTGTCGGACGACGCGGAGACCGTCGAGCTCCGAGCCGTACTCCACGCGCAACGGGTCCGTCAGCTCACTCATCGCCGCCCTCCGAGGTCGGTTCGTAGCGAACCACGACCTTCGAATCGTCGAGGAAGAGGGCCCGAGCCCTCGTCCGGATCTCGTCGGCGCGGACTCGCAGCAGTCGTCGGAAGAGATCGTCCTCGAGGCGATCCGGCCCGAGAGCAGAGAAGTAGCCGAGGCGGAACCCGGTCCGGGAAGCGCCCTCGTAGGCGAGCCCGACGCCGCGACGCACCCGGGTCCGGAGGTCGTCCATTTCGCTCGCGGTCGGACCGGCGCGTCGGAGACGGTCGATGACCCCGTCGATCGCCTGTTCGAGGCGATCGAGCGTGACCCCGCGGGCGGCTTGAGCCTGGATCGTGAACAGTCCTTCGTACGCCCGGGGTCGCCAGTCGCTCGTCGCGCGCACGGCGAGGCCCGGATCCACGAGGGCCCGATAGAGTCGGGCGCTCGGATGTTCGGAACCGTGGCCCCAGATCGATCCGGCAGCAAACAGCCGGGTCTCCCCACCGAGCAGCGAATCGACGAGCATCGTGGCGGGCGTGTCGGGGTCGGCGAATGCTGGGGCGCGCCAGCCCATCTGGAGGTAGGGAGTCGTTCCCGGGCCCGAGAGCTCCGCTCGTCGCTCTCCGCGCGGGGGGGGTTCGGCGTCGGTCACTTCGACCGGAGCACCGCTCGGAGGCAGGGGGGAGAAGCGCCGCCGCACCACCGCGGTGGTCGCGACCGGGTCGAACCGGCCGGCGATCACCAACGTTGCGTTGCGCGTACCGTAGAACCGCTGATAGTAGTCGCGCAGTTCCGCGGGCCGCATTCGCTCGATATCCTCGCGCCGTCCGAGCGCGTCCCATCGGTACGGGTGGATCCGGAACGCCAGCTGGTAGAGCTCCTCCTCGACCCGGAACTCCGGCCAGTTCTCGTTGCCCTCCCGTTCCGAATAGATCACGGTGCGTTCGCGCTCGACCTCCCGATCGGTGATCAACGCCCGCGTCATTCGGTCCGCCTCGATGTCGAGCGGGATCGCGAGATGCTCGAACGGCACGGTCGTGAAGTAGGCCGTGAAGTCGGTGTCGGTGAACGCGTTCAGATTGCCGCCGACGCTCACGACGGCCCGGTCGATCTCGCCCTTTCCATAGTGCGGCGAGCCCTGGAAGAGCATGTGCTCGACCCAGTGCGACGCTCCGGTGATCCCGGGGTGCTCGTTCTTGGAACCGACCCGGTACCAGACCCAGACGCTCGCCACCGGGCTCGTCTTCGACGGGGCGAGGACGACCCGAAGACCGTTGCCGAGCCGGAAGGAGCGATGTGTCGGCCGAGGCACTCCGCGGCCCGCCATCGGCGTCGCCGAGCGTCCCTCGGTTATAACGCGCCGCCGTCGAGACAGTAATCGAAGGGCCCCCGGTTTCCGCTGCCCTCGCCCGGTCGCCCGAAAGCGACGCAAGGGGACCGTCCCCGCGGCCGTTCGGCCCTCAGGGCGCCTCGGGATTCAACTCTAATAGCGAGCGCCGGTCATGCGGGTCCGCTTCGCCCTGAGGGCGACGGGGACTCCGGGAGGAAGATGTCGGGCGACGACGACGAGGTTCCACCGAGGACGCCTCGCCGGCCGCGGCAGCCGATCGCGGCGGTAGCAGCGACCATCGTAGCCGCGGCGGCGATCATCGGCTATTCGGGCTACTGGTTCTCGGACGCGCTCGGCGTCTACCTGCACTGTAATCCTCCGCCCAGAAACACGGTCTGCCCCGACTTCTCTTTCTGGGGGTTCGATCCGAAGTATTTCCTCCTCGCGGCGATCGTCGGGTTCGTCGCCGGCGGAATCCTGACGCTCCTCGCGTTCGTCCTGCTCTTCCGACCCCGCGAGCATACCCTCATCGGCGCGCTCATTCTTGCCTGCTCTGCCGCGAGCGTCGTCGCCTACGGCGGATACTACGTGGGGATCGCCGCGGGAGTGGCCGGGGGGATCCTGGCCATCGTCTACCGCCCGCCCCGGTTCCGAGAGCTCGCGCAGTGGAGCTCTCGTCCGGCCCCTCGCGCGGCTCCGGCGACCGCGGCTCCGGCCCGAAGTTCACCGAGCGGGGCCACTTCCGGAAGTTGGCGGGTACCGGAGACCGACGTCGGCCCGCTCTCCTCGGACGCCTACGCGCCGCTCCCTCCGCCTCGGAGGAACTATCCGGCCCCGGGTGCGCCGGCGGCCGGCGCTGCGTTGACCTCTCCCTCGGCCGGTCCCCGTTCCGGGCCACCGACCGCCCCTCCCCGGTACGGCAACATTTCTGAGGCGTTGTCCGGACGCAGCGGCTCCCCGGCCGGAGCGACTTCGAACCGAGCGGCTCCTGCACGGCCCCAGCCTCCACTGCCGGCCCCCCCGGCGCCCGCTCACAAATCGCCCGCCCGCCCGCTCACGCCGTACGTCGCCCCCGCGGCGCGCCCCGCCCAGACCCCCGCGATGGCTCCTCGTGCGGCAGCCCCCGCCTCGCCACCCAGTGCCGTCGTGCTGCCTCGTGGGGTGAAGGACGGGGATACCCCCACGCCCGCAGCCGGACCTCGCGCCCGGTCTTGGAAGTGTGTACAGTGTGGTCTCACGAACGCCCCCTGGTCGAGCAGTTGCACTCGGTGCCACGCGGCCGCGCCCCAAATGTAAGTGCTCGAGTCGCTCCCGCGAAGCCTGGCCAGTCCTTCCTCCCCTCTCGTTCTGAGTTCACGGACAGCCCATGAAGTCGGTTCGAAGCCGTTCACCGCGGTTCGACCCCGATCCGACCGCCTTCGGGCCCCGGCGTCGCGCTCCCGAAAAAATAACTGGGGAACCTCCGACACAACCGTTATGGAGAGCGCGCGGCCATCGCCGCCCGTGATTCCGGCGCTCCGGCTGGTGCGCGGGGGCAATCTCGGGGTATCTTTCGTCGGCACCGTCGTCGGCGCCCTCGTGGCTCGGGCCTCGGGGGTCGTGGCCCCCCTCCTCTTCTGGGAGTTCGCTGCCCTCGCGGGGCTCTCCACCGCGCTCGTGACCGGCGGGGGCAACGTCCTCAACGATCTGCTCGATATCGAGGGGGACCGCACGAACCATCCCGATCGCCCCTTGGTCACCGGCGCCGTCAGCCGCCGTACCGCGCAACGGCTCGCGACCGGTCTTTTCGTCCTGGGGGCCCTCGTGGCCGTGCCGGTCGTGGTGGCCGAGCCGTTGGTCGGCGTGATCCTGGCCGTCGCCGTGGGTACGCTGCTGGCGTATGAGTTTCGGCTCAAGTCCCGCGGATTGGCCGGGAACGCCGTCGTCGCCCTCCTGACCGGGCTCGTCTTCCTGTACGGAGGGGCGGCGGCGGGGAACGCTCTGATCCTCCTTCCGTTCGCGGCGATGGCGTTCCTCGCGACCCTGAGCCGCGAGCTGATCAAGGATATGGAGGATGTGGAGGGCGATGTGGGCCGGCAGACGTTCCCGAAGAGCCACGGGCCTGCCGCGGCTACCGCGGCGGCCCGGGTGGCCGTGGTCGTCGCGATCGCGTTGAGCATCGTTCCGCTGTTCTGGTTCGTGGCTCCGCGCTCCGACGCGGGGATTATCTACCTACTCTTGGTCGCTGCAGCGGACGCGACGTTCGTGCTCTCCATCCTGCACCTGCCCGAACGGCTGCATTTCGAGCAGACGACGAGCAAGGCAGCGATGACGGTCGCGCTCCTCGCGTTCCTGGCGGTGGCGTTCCGATGACGACCGGTCCCGGACGGGTCGAACGGTACCTCACCGAGCAGCTGCGCGGCGGGCCGATCCACTTCACTCTCATCGACCCCGAGAAGTCCCCCGGCGAGGCGGCCGCGACGACGGCGAAGGCCGCGGTCGCCCACGGCACCCACGCGATCCTGCTCGGCGGCTCGACCGGGATCTCCCCCGGGGGAATGGGACGGGCGGCGTCGGCTGTGAAGGCCGCGGTCTCCGTCCCCGTCGTGATCTTCCCCGAAGGTCCGGCGTCGCTCGCCCCCGAGGCGGATGCGGTACTGTTCATGAGCCTCCTCAACTCGCGCAACCTCGACCTCGTCATCCGGGCGCAGTCTCGCTCGGCGCTCGCGGTCCAGAAGATGGGGCTGGAACCGATCCCGCTCGCGTACCTCGTCGTGGCTCCGGGAATGCGCGTCGGCGAGGTCGGCGAGGCGGATGTCATCCCTCGGGACGAGCCGGCGACGGTCGCCGGGTACGCGCTAGCGGCCGAGTTCCTGGGCATGCGGTTCGTCTACCTCGAGGCCGGTTCGGGCGCGCCGACCCCGGTCCCCGCGGCGATGGTGCGCGCCGTCCGGGAGACGGTCGGGATACCCGTGATCGTCGGCGGCGGGATCCGCTCCGGGCGCGATGCCGCTCCGCTCCTCGAGGCCGGAGCGAACGTCCTCGTCACGGGGAGCGTCACCGAGGAGGAGGGGATCGCCGGCGGTTACCGTTCGGTGCTGGAGGAGGTGCGGCGTGCCCGAAAGTGACCCGCCCGCGCCCGCGGTCGACGCCCCGCGCGAGGTCGCGCGAGGTCACGTACTGTTCCGCTCGCCCCCACCCCTCGTAGCGGTCGGGTTGATCGTGCTGGCCGGGGTCGCGGCGGCCGCGATGTTCGCACCGCCCCCGTCGTTCCGCTTCGCGGAGGAGTTCCTGTTCGTCTTCGCGGGCCCGGCGCTCCTCGCCGGGTTCGTCACCTCCCCCCTCGCCGCGGTGCTCGGGGGTCGTCTCGAGTTCTACCGGGCGATCCTGCTGAGCGCTCTCGTCCTGCTGGTCGAGCTCCCGCTCGCGGCCGCCTGGCGGGGGGCCGAGATCCTCTGGCCGGCGTCCGTGCCGCCGGTCGTCTTTCTGATCCCGTTCCTGGCGGCCCCCGCCCTCTGGTTCCGGCATCTGAGCCTGTACGGCGTTTCCCGCTCCAGCCACGCGCGGATGCTCCCGGCATCGCTGCTGCAGCCGATCCTCTTCCTCCTCGGGGACTTCTTCCTGACGCCGCCGACCCTGAGGGTGCTCGTCGCCACCGCCGCGTTCTTCGTCCTCGCGTTCGTCTGCGCCTTCGCGGTCCTGAGCGCCTCCGACCGCCCGATCCGCCGCGAGTTCCACAGCTCGGGGGTCTCGCTGATCCGTCCGCTGCTCGACCACGTGGGTCTCCGGGACCCGGAGGCGACGCGGACGCTCGAGGCGTTCTTCCTGCGGACGACGGTCGCCGCCGATGTGCGGGTCGACCTCCTCGCCTTCGACCGCGCCGGCCGTACCCATGCAACGATCGCGCTCCCGACCGTCCACCCCGGGCCGTTCGGCGCGCTCGGTGCGAGCGATCTTCCGCGAAAGCTCGGCGGGATCCTCGGCCCGGACGCGGGGACCGTGTTCGTCCCGCACACCCCCTCGGATCACGACCTCGACCTGCCGTCGGAGGCCGAGGTCGAGCGGATCGGCGCTGCCTGCCGAGAACTGCTCGGCGGCCTTGCGATCCCCGTCCCCTCCCGTGCGAGCCCGCTGGTGAGCCCGTACCCCGGCAGTTTCGCGCGCGCCCAGATCCTCGGCGGCGTCGCCCTGGTCGTGGTCAGCCAGGCGCCGGCCCCCAGTGACGACATCGCGTTCTCGGTCGCCGACCGGATCGTCCGGGAGATCGCCCGCGACGGCGGTCCCCGTGTCGTCCTGGTCGACGCGCACAACTCGTACGTCGAGGGGGAGGGGGACATCGCCTACGGTGGGCCCGCAGCGGAGAAGCTGATGGTGGACACGAAGGCGGCGGTCGCCGCGGCGATGGCCGCCGCCCGCGATGGCCCGTTCGAGATCGGGGTCGCCGTTCGGGACGGCTATTCGATCGGGCGCGACGGGATCGGCCCTCACGGGATGCGGGCGCTCGCGGTTCGCGCGGCCGGAGCGACCGCGGGGTACGTCCTGATCGATGGCAACAACCTCATCCTCGGCGAGCGGGCGCCGATCGTCGAGGAGCTGGGTCACGCCGTCGACGCGGGGGAGGTGCTGACGACCGACAACCACGTCGTCCACGAAGCGGACGGGGGCATCAATCCGGTCGGAGAGCGGTACCCCCTCGCCTCGCTGGTACGGGACGCTCGGGCGGTGCTCGACGCGGCGGTCGCCGACCTCGCTCCGAGCGAGGCGCGGTTCGGGTCGAAGGAACTCCCCAACATGAGGGTCCTCGGCCCCGGCTACACCGCACGCCTTTTGACCTCCCTCGGGGACACCCTCGGTATGTTCACCCACATGTTCGTAACGACGTTCCTCCTCCTCCTCACGAGCTCGCTGCTCGTTGCGCTGGTCCTACGATAGGGCGATCGATGCCGGCGTCGGATCGATCGGGCGGAGAGGTGCCGGCGGCGCTGGGCGACCCGCGGGCGTTGCCGCTCCTCCAGGAGCTCGTCTCGATCGCCCCGACGAACCTCGAGGACATCCCCGGCGATCGGTTCGAGAAGCCGAACTACCCCCGGGCGGCGGACGCGATCGTGCGGGCCGCCCGGTCGTTCGGTCTCGCGACCCGGATCTTCGACCCGCTGATCCACGGTCCGCATCCGGAGGAGTTCCGCGGGATCCCCCGACCGAACGTGATCGTGGACCTCGATGCCGGAGCGCGCTCAACGGTCCTCATCCTGGCCCACTACGATGTCGTGCCCGTGCCCACGGAGCAGCGCTCTCGCTGGAAGAGCTCCCCTCACACCCTCACGCTTCGCAGCGACGGCCGTCTCTACGGCCGGGGCTCCAACGACGACCTCGGAAGTGGTGTCGTCGCCTCCCTGATCGCGCTGGCCCATCTCACCGACGCGCAGGATCTCCCCGCGAACGTGCGGTTGCTCGTCTGCTGCGATGAGGAGACGGGCGGCGAAGGAGGGATCGAATCGCTGCGCGCCTACGATGCGACGCTTCCGCCCGGCGACCCGGGTCGGTTCCTGGTCGCGGACGTAGCGCTCATCCCCGACGGCAGCCCCGAAACGACCGCCGGCTCGAGCGGCGTCGCGTTCCTGGAAGCGTCGTTCGGGGGCCGCGTGCCCCTGTCCGAGGCGCTCGCCTATGGGGAGGCCCTGGTCGCTCTCCACACGATGGCCCGCGCCTGGAAGTCGGCGTTCGCCTCGCCGGATTGGCCCGACCGCGGCGCGCCGGATCCGGTGATCACCGGCCGCGCCTCGGTGACGAAGTTCGACGTCGGGGGCGTCGCCCCTGGCGAGAAGCTGCGTCTCGTCGCCGCGCACGCGGAGACCGATGCCGCCAACCAGATCGCGCGAGTGGTAACGCTCGTATTCGAGGGCCCGGCGGACGGTCTCTCCGGGCTCACCGCGCGCCTCACGCCGCATCTTTCTTCCCCGTTCCGGCTCGAACCGGCCGGGGCGACCGCCCTGTCGATCCCGAAGGGGGCGCTCGCGCTCCAACTGATCGGGGAGGCCGCCCACGGAGGGTACCCGCACCGCGGACACAACCCGGTGCCGGCCGCGCTCGCCCTGCTGCGAGTCGCTGCGGAGGGATCGCTCATCGACCCTCGCTCGACCGGCTCTGCGATGTTCACAGTGGACCTCCGACTCCCGCCGGAGATGGAGCTCGAGGACGGACTCCGGCAGGCGCTCGGCTACGTGAACCAGTGGTCGTCGGCCCACTCCCTCTCCGCCCGCATCGAGGCCCCGCCCGCCCGGTGCCGACCCGGCTACGCGCTCCCGGTCGATCATCCGGCCGCGATGAAGCTCGACCGGATCCTCCGCGACACGCTCGGGGCCCACGGGATCCGCGGAGAGTACGGCGGCACGGATGCGAGTGCGCTCCGAGGGCTCACGACCCCTTCGGGGGCTCCGCTTCCCGCGGTCGTCTTCGGAAGCATGGACGACGCGGCCCACATCCACGACGCCGAGGAGAGCGTCGATCCGAAGAAGCTCGCCGGGGTCATCGCCGCGCTGGAGCGGTTCGTTCGGGAGCCGTAGCGGAGCCGGCGCGCGTGCTCGACCCGTTCCTCGCCTCGGGCCTCGCCGTCCTCTGGGTGCTGCTTCCGACGTACGTCGCGAACGCGCTCGCCACGCTCCCCCGTGGATGGGGAGCGGCCCTGGACCTCGGCCGAATCTGGAAACGGGACGGTCGGCGCATTCTCGGCCCCTCGAAGACGTGGTCCGGGTTCCTCACCGGGTCGCTGCTCGCGATGCCGGTCGGGCTGCTCGAAGCGTGGCTGATCCTCCTCGCGCCCCCGAACCTCGCGCTCGTCCCGAAGCTCGCCGTCTCGGTCCTCGCCGCCGTCCCGGTCGTCGCGCTCCTCACCTTCGGCGCGATGACTGGCGACGCCGTCGGGTCGTTCATCAAGCGACGCTTCGGCCGGGACAGCGGGAGCCGGACGTTCCTGCTCGACCAGATGCCGTTCGTGCTCCTTCCGATCGCCCTCGGGCTGCTCCTCTTCCCCGGGCTGTTCGACTCCGTCTTTCTCCGTTGGGAAGCGGTCATATGGTTGCTCGCGTACACGCTCGGGCTGCACGCGGCGTTCAATTGGGTCGGCTACTGGGCCGGCCTGAAGAAGGTGCCCTGGTGACCTCCTTACCTCCGAACGGTACTCCGTCGACCGCCGACCTCGTTCGCCTGCTCCTCGACTCCGGCGCGGTCCGCTTCGGCGACTTCACGCTCGCCTCGGGCGAGAAGAGCGATGTCTACGTCGATGTGAAGCGTGCCTGGACCGACCCGGGTCGGCTCGACCGGCTCGCGGCCGCGTTGGCCACAAAGGCAGGGACCGAGGAACGCCTCGCGGGCATGGAGCTCGGCGCGGTGCCGCTCGTCGTCGCGCTCGCGCTTCGGACGGGTCGGCCCTTCGTGGTCTTGCGCAAGGCGGCGAAGGAGCACGGCACCCGCCAGCCGTTCGAGGGGGAGCTTCCGGCGGGGAGCCGCGTGCTCCTCGTCGAGGACGTCACCACGACCGGGGGCTCGACCGTGCGTTCGGTCGAGATCGTCCGGGCCGCCGGGGCCCGAGTCGAGCGGGCGATCGTCGTCGTCGACCGGGACGCCGGAGCGACCACGAAGCTCGCGGAGATCGGGGTCCGGCTCGAGCCGCTCGTCCGATTCTCGGAGCTCCGGGGCCGCGCCCCTTGACGGGCGAGATCGGCCCGGACGCCACGGTCCGGATCTCGGACCAGGCGGAGGCGAACGCGGTCTATGCGAAAGGGTTCTTCGGGACGGTCGGTTCCGACGGCAGTCTGCGACTCGACCGGTTCGAATCCGTGTACCTCGCGGAGATGGGCCGGATCGACCTGCCCGTGCCGCGGGGAGGCGGTCTCGTCTGGCCCGGCCTGTTCCGCCGCGCGGTGAAGGCGGACCCGGGGTTCGCCGTTCGCTACCTCGTGTATCGTGATCTGCGCCAGCGCGGGTACGTCGTCCGCGCGAGCCCCCCGCCCGTCGCCTTCGCCGTGCTGCCGCGCGGGGGGATCCCGAACAAGACCCCTTCCCGGTTCTGGGTCGAGGCGCTCAGCGAGCGCGAGCCGTTCGACTTGGCCCGTATCTTTGCGCTCGCGGAGCGGGCCCAAGGGGCCCGCCGACTTCTCTGGCTCGCGGTCGTCGACGAAGAGTCGGACCTGACGTACTACCGGGTCCGCCGGCCCGCGCCGAACGGGGCGCTCGCTCCCCGCTCGCTCTCCTCGCCCGCCGAGGCGTGGCTCTCCGAGGACCGGGTGACGGTGCACGACGCCGACGCGGTCGAGAAGCTCGGCAAGGAGCTCGCCTACGGGAGCCGCATTGGGGGCCGACTGGAGCTAAGCCTGATCGAGGCCGCGTACCTGGCCGGGGACGGCCAGCTCTCGGTGAAGGACGCCACGTCGGGACGGCCCGTGCCGCTCGACCGGTTGGAACGCCGAGCCCGCCGGCTCGACCCTCAGTTCGCGGAACGACTCGCCGCCTATCGTGATCTGCGCGCCCGCCGCCTCGTCGTGAAGACGGGGTTCAAGTACGGCGCCCATTTCCGCGCCTACCCTCGCAACCCCGAGCATTCGCATGCGCGATACCTCGTGCAGGCGGTGCCGACCGACCACATCGCCACGTGGCCGGGGGTCGCCGGTGGGGTCCGCGTCGCGCAGGGGGTCCGCAAGGAGTTCCTGATCGCGGGCGTCGCGCCGGGGGCCGAGGTCCGATTCCTGTCGCTCGAGCGGATCCGACCCTAAGGCGTTCGACCCCGCCGCACGAGGGGCCGTTCGCCCTCGCTACGACGGGCAATCCGTGTGCGAGCTGAACGCCGCCTCGAAGGTTCCGGCCGCCGTAAATCCGGCGAGGTAGTTGGTTTCGCTCACCGTGCTGTCCTCGAGGAACGGGTCGCACGGAGCGTATTCAAATCCCCACCCCGTGAACGTGACGCTGTCGACGGTCAGCGATCCTGTGGCAAGAAGAATGAGCGAGTCGATCGCCGGGTCCCCGGCGACGAAGCCGCTCGCGTCCGCGGTCCCGGACCAGGAGGCCGAGGCGACGGCCGGACTGTTGACGATCGGATCCGGCATCGGCGCGACCTTCTCGAGCGCCGTAGCGCAGGCCGAGCCGTTGAGATAGGCCTCCGGAGTGGTGGAGCCCTCCGAGTCGGTCGCGATCATGAACGGCCCGTCCGCCGTCTGGCGGAAGAGGAACAGCCAGAACGGGGCCCGACCGGAGCCAAAGCTTCCGGAGTATGCCCCCACGGTGAACGACCTAGGGAGCGCATACCCCGCGACCGCCCCCGGCGTGCAGGTCGCCGCCGAGCTGGTGGCGATCGTAGTGACGAGGATCGTCGACCCCGCTCGCTCATCCAAGCCGAACGCGCTCAGGAGCGTCCATCCTCCCCCGGCCACTCCCGCGACCGTACGATTGACGGCATCGCGCGCCTCGACGAACGTCGGAGCGAGGGCCGCGGAACCACTCCCCCAATAAACAAGGGCCCCCAGGAGGGCGACGAGGACGAGGACGGTCGCCACGGCGATCGCGAGGATCCGTCGACGACCGAGTCCGGGAGAGCGTGGCCTGGCTCCGGCGGGCGGCGCTCCCGCGCTCGGAGGGAGACCTTGAGCCACGAGGAAAGTACGCGAGCGGGGCTACATCACCCTTGGGTCGGTGCGCCCCGAGTGGTCGCTCCTCGAGGAAGGAGCCCGAACTCTCTTCGAGCGTAATGTCGAACGGGCGGAGCCCGGCGGTCCCGTTGCGCCAGATATACTGGTGCCACCCTTAGCGAGCCCCGAACCTTGCTCGAAGTGGTCCGCCTTTCGAAACGGTACGGTCGCCGTGACCGGCCCGCCGTCGACGACGTTTCGTTCTCGGTCGCCCCCGGCGAGATCGTAGGGTTGGTCGGGTTGAACGGAGCCGGGAAGAGTTCGACGATCCGGGTGGCGGTCGGTGTGAGTCGGGCCTCCGAAGGGGATGTCCGGGTCGATGGGAAGAGCATCACTTCGGAGAAGGCGTCGGCGTCGCGCGCCCTCGGTTGGGTACCGGAAACCCCCGTTCACGACCCGAACCGGAGCATCCACTCCTTGCTCGACTACTATTCCGCCATGGCGGGTGATCGCGGGTCGACCGACCCCGAGAGTTCGCTCAGCGAGTGGGGGATCCTCTCGTTGGCGCGGCGTCCGTTCCGGACGCTGTCGATGGGAGAGCGTAAGCGGTTCGCGCTCGCCGTGGCGGCACTGCGGGACCCGGAATATTACCTTCTGGACGAGGTGTTCAACGGACTCGATCCGGCGGGCGTCGCCCAGGTGAGGGAGTGGATGTTCCGTCAGCGCAAGGCCGGGCGGGGACTGCTCGTCTCTTCGCACCAGCTACGCGAGCTCCAAGCAATGGCGGACCGGTTCGCGATGATTCACGAGGGGCGGTTGATCGGCGAGGTCGACTCCGATAAACTGCCCGTCTCGACCCAAGGTCGGCTGCAGGTCGTCTTCCGGCCGATCGACGATCGTGGCCTCGAGCTCCTGCGCTCGTTCGGGGCCGTGGAGCGGAGCGCGAACGGGGTGGTGGTGAGCGGGGCCGCAATCAACGCGGCCGCGGTCAACCGCACACTGGTCGAGGCCGGCTACGAGGTCGAGCGCCTGGAGGCGACCAATCCGGACCTCGAAACGTACTTCCTCGAACTAGTGAGGAAGCACCCGTGAACCCACTCCTCCGAGACCTGCAACGCCAGCTCGTGACCTCCTCGACCCTCGTGGTGATCGGACTGCTCGTCCTCGCGGCGGTCGGGATCGTCGCATCCACGTCCGGCGCGGTCGGGGGAATGGCAAATGTCGCCATCACGATGGAGTACTCCGGAAAATACGAGTTCTCGATCTTCGCCTCGGACAATACCGGGGCGCCGGTTGCGGGCGATCGAATCACAATCGTCCTCAGCGTCGCGAACGATTCCGGTCACTCATTGGGGAGCGCCGTAGGCATCACATCGCCGGCGGGCCTGGCGACGCTCGAGATTGATGTCGCCCGGGGGAACTATACATTCAACGAGAGATCGTCGATGGGAGAGGGATTCGGGACCGTCCTGAAGGCTCCGACGCCGAACGTCGTGGTCCCGGTCTTCGGGGTGTTCTCCGTGGCAGAGCGGGGGGAGTTGGGACTGACGAACTGGATCTTGGTCGCATTTCCCGCGCCCTTCGGCTCGGTGGTGCCCGGGCTCACTCTGGCGTACTACGTCAACGAGACCGCAGCGGGGAGCGGAGGGCAGAACATTACGGGAGATCTCGGCCCATTCACAACCCCCGACCGCCTGGTGCGCTTCGCCGTGCCCCCGGCGACCGTTCCCGGGAATCCGATCGGTCTCTATCTCGAGAACAGTTCGGGCGGGGTCGTGGCCAAAGCGACGTTCGGCCTGGGGGTTCTGAACGCCCCCCCGGGGCAGGAAGGGCCGGCGGGCACTCCCGTCCTTCTGTGGATCGAAGAGATGGCGCCGCTGATCATGATGGGCGCCGCGGTACTCGGTTACGTCGCGTACGGGCGCGATCGGATCTCCGGGGCGATCGAGCCGGTGATCGCGCTCCCCCTCGGCCGCCTCCAGGTCCCCGCGTTGCGGATGCTCAATTCGGCCGTCAGCCTTGCCATCGGGGTCACCGCCGCGGAAGCGGTGCTCGCCGTGGAACTCGAACGCTCCTTCGGGGTGGCGCTCCCGTGGTACGTCTACGGCGCGATCTGGCTTGGGGGAATGGGCGAAGGAGTGACGATGGTCGCGCTCGTCTTCCTCCTCTCCCACGTCAGCCGGTCCCACGCAACGGTACTCGCGGGTGGACTCTCCCTCGCATTCGTGTTCACCCTGTTCTGGGCATTGCTGACGCTGCTGATCTCGCGATTCCTCGGTGTCTCCAACCTTGTCTCGGACACATTGTCCTGGCAAGGCTCGGTCGGTCTACTCTCCCCCGCAGCCGCGGGGCTGAACCCTGTCGGTTGGGCCCTCGGTGCCGAGGCTCCGCACGGAAGCGCGTTGATCGCCCTCGCTCCCGACCCGGGGCTCGCCGCTCTCGCGATAATTCTCTGGCTCGCCCTACCGATCGCGGGGTTCTTCGTACTCGTCAGGTTCCGAGACTAGGGATTCAAGACCGGGCCACCGCCGCGCGGGCCCGACGGGCGCCGTTCGCGATCCGGCCGGTCCACGCTTCGATCCGCTGCGGGTCGGCTCCCGATAGGATCAGTTCTTCCAGGGCCGAGCCGACGATCACACCGTCCGCCCCGCTCGAGAGCGCCCCTCGCGCAGTCGCCGAGTCGCGAACGCCGAACCCGACCAGCACCGGCAAGCTCGGCACGGCTGCATGGGCTGCCCGGACGAGGTCCGACAGCCCACCCACGTCAGGAGCGCCCTGTCGGCCGGTCGTCCCGTACCGGGACACCAGATAGAGAAATCCGCGGGATCGACGCGCGATCTCAACGGTGCGGGACGCGGATGCCGCCGGTGCGGTGAGCAGGATCAGGGAGAGCCGAGCGGCGCGAGATGCTCGGATCCACGGTGCCGCCTCCTCGAGGGAGAGATCGGGGACGATCAGGCCAGACGCTCCCGCGGCGGCGAGGGATCTCAGGCCGGCTTTGAGCCCGTGTTGGAGCACGGGGTTCGCGTACGTCATCACCGCGACCGGCAGCGTGGCGCTCGCGGTCCGCAACGCCGAGAGGAGATCGGACCAGCGGGTGCCGTTCGCGAGCGCCCGGTTCGCGGACGCTTCCAGAACAGGCCCGTCCGCGATGGGGTCGGAGAACGGAAACCCGAGCTCGAGGGCCGTCGCCCCGCCGGCGGCGAGGGCGCGGACGGTCACCCCGAGGCGGGCGTGGCGCCCCCGATCGACCATCAGGTACGGCACGACGATCGGCTGCCCGGCCGAGCGGGCCGCGCTAAGCGCCGCGTCGATCCGCACGGTTCACCACCTCGAGGTCCTTGTCGCCCCGGCCGGAGAGCGTGACGACGATCTTCTCCCGGGCGGGCCGGCGCTTCGCTTCCTGCACCGCGGCATACACCGCGTGCGCCGACTCGAGCGCGGGGAGGATCCCCTCGTCCTCGGCGAGCCAGTGGAACGCCGCGAGGGCTCCCGCGTCTTTCACCGCGCGATACGTCGCCCGACCCGAGTCGCGCAGGAACGCATGCTCGGGCCCGACCCCGGCGTAGTCGAGGCCCGCGGAGAGGCTCTCGGTGTCCGACACCTGACCGTCGGCGTTCTGAAGAACGTAGGTGAACGCTCCGTGAAGCACCCCGGGTCGTCCGGCGGCGAGGGAGGCCGCCCCTCGGCCCGTCCGCCCGCCAGCTTCGATCCCGAGCAGTTCCACCGAGGTGCGCCGCAGCGGGTGGAACGTCCCGATCGCGTTCGACCCGCCCCCGACACAGGCGATCGCGAGGTCCGGAAGCCGGCCGAACGCCGCGCGGGACTGGGACCGGATCTCCCGGCCGATGACGCTCTGGAAATCTGCGACGATCGTCGGGAACGGGTGCGGGCCCACCGCGGAGCCGAGCAGGTAGTGCGTGGTGCGCACGTTCGCGATCCAGTCGCGCAGCGCGGCGTTGATCGCGTCCTTGAGGGTGCGCGAACCGCTCTTCACCGGGATGACCTTCGTCCCGAGGAGACGCATCCGGTCGACGTTCGGGCGCTGGCGCGCCATGTCGACCTCGCCCATGTACACCTCGGTCGAGAGGCCGAGGAGCGCGCCGACCATCGCGGTCGCCACGCCGTGCTGGCCGGCGCCGGTCTCGGCGATCAGCCGTGGCTTGGCCATCGCGACGGCCAGAAGCCCCTGTCCGAGCGCGTTGTTGATCTTGTGCGCCCCGCCGTGCAGCAGGTCCTCGCGCTTGAGCCAGATCTCGGCCCCCGCCCCCCGCTTCGACAATCGCCGAGCGTGGTACAGCGGCGTCGGTCGCCCGGCGAGCGTACGGGAAAGCCGGGCGTGCTCGGCGCGCAGGGCGGGGTCCTTGCGGGAGGACTTCCACGCCCGCTCGAGCTCCTCGAGCGCGGGGACGAGCGTCTCGGGAACGTACGCCCCCCCGTAGGCACCGAACCGCCTAGGCATCGCCCCTCTCGAACTTCTCCACGGCCGCGAGGAACGCCCGCATTCTCACCACGTCCTTCGTGCCGGGCGCGCTCTCGATCCCCGAGGAGACGTCGACCCCCCACGGTTTGACGCTCGCGAGCGCCTCGGCGACGTTCTCGGGGGTCAGCCCGCCCGCGAGGACGAATTTGCGGCCCGGGAGGCGGTCGACGATCTCGGCGCATTTCTCCCAGTCGGGGCGGATCCCGCTGCCGCCGGGGAGCGGTTGCCCCGCGGCATCCAAATGGACCCGAGGGTACGACTCGGCCGGCGGGATCTCGGGGAGATCGCCCGGGGTCCCCGACGGGGGGATCGGGATCGACGGGACGAGGTGATGGATCTCGAGGAACTCGAGTCCCTCGGGGATCGGCCCGTACAGCTGCACCCGATCGACCCCGACCTCGTCGAACAGTCGATGGATCAGCTCCGCGCTCGGGGCGACGACGACGGCCCAGGCCTCCGCTTCCGACGGCACCGACTCGACCAGCTTGGCGGCCGCGTCGATCGTGATCGACCGGGGAGATCCCGGCACGTCGATCACGAACCCAGCGGCGCCGCCCGCCGGCACCTCGGCCAAGGTCGCTGTCTCGCGAAGCCCACAGAACTTGACGAACGTCCTCATCGTTTCCCTACCGCTCCCGTCTCCGTGAGCGAGCGTAAGAACGCGGCGGGATCGGCCGCCTGGGCGACGGCGCTCCCGACGAGGATCCCGTCGGCCCCGGCGTCGAGGAACCGACGCGCATCGGCCGGCCGCTCGATGCCGCTCAGGCCCAGGATCGGCTTGAGGCCGTGCGACCACGCCTCCTCGAGGGTCCGTTCGGCGACGGGCCGGTCGATCGTGAGCGTGTCGAGGTCGCGCGCGTTCACCCCGAAGAGGTCGGCTCCGATCCGATCGACCCGCGCGAGATCGGCCGAACTGTGCAGTTCGAGCAGGACCTCGAGCCCTCGTTCGTGCGCCTCGCGCCCGAGATCGACCAGCGGCACGGGGCAGAGCCCGTCGGTCTCGAGCCGGGCGATCAGCAGGACCGCGCTCGCCCCGGCCTGGATCGCTGCATCGAGCTGCCGCACATCGACCACGAAGTCCTTGAACAGGATCGGAAGGGCCGTCTCCCGGGCGAGCTCCGCGACATCCGCGGGGGAGCCGTGGAACCGAGGCGCGGTCGCGATGCAGGAGTATCCGGCGAGTCCCGGCACCCCGGTCGCCGCCACGAACTCCTTCAGGGTTCGGACCGGTAGGACCGGGTCGGGGCGTCCCGGCGAGATTCGTTTGAACTCGACGAGAAGCGCGCCGTTCGCCCGTTCCCGGTCGATCGCGGAGCGCAGGCTCGGCCGAGATTCGAACGACGGAGCCGGCAGGTCGGCGGCATACTCGGGCCGGTGCACGTCCGCGAGCACCTCCTGAACGATCCCTGCGAGGAATCCGCTCGTCACGTCGCCTCCCCCGGGAACTCCCGTCCGAGCGTTCGGAGCGCGCGCAGGAGGCGCGCGGCCCGGCCGTCGTCGATCGCCTCCGCCGCCAGCGCGATCCCCCGGGCGAACGTCGTGGAGGCCCCGGCCGTCCAGAGCGCGGTCCCGCTCGTCAGCAGCACGGCCCCTCGCCGCGCCCCGCCTCCGCCCGCGAGGATCCGCTCGGCCTCTTCGGCGGCCTCGGCGGGCGGCATCGGTCCGAAGGAGCCTCGGCGGTCGTCCGCGTCAAGCCACTCCGCCGGGGCGATCGTGCGTCGGTGCGTCGCGCGCCCCCTCCAGACGAACGCCGTCGTGCCGGCGCGCGGGGAGAACTCGTCGCAGCCGTCCGCCGATGTCATCGCCATCCCTCGCTGAACTCCGAGTCGCACGAGTACCTTTGAGAAGATTGCGGCGGTCGGGACGTCGGGCGCCCCGACGACCTGCAGGGGTACCTGGGCCGGGTTGGTGAGCGGACCGAGCAGGTTGAAGATCGTCCGGATCGGGAGCAGTTGGCGGACCGGACCGATCACCGCGGTCTCCGGATGGTAGAGCGGGGCATGCAGGAACGCGATCCGATGCCGCCGGTAGCTGCGACGGGAGAACTCCCGAGACCGGACGACCGGGAGACCGAGCGCCTCCAGCAGATCGCTCGACCCGCAGATCCCCCGCGCGCTCCGATTCCCGTGCTTGACGACCGGGACCCCGGACGCCGCCACCACCAGCGCGCTGAGCGTGGAGACGTTGAACGAGGGGGTCCGGGCGCCCCCCGAGCCGCAGAGGTCGATGGGGCGATCGGACCGGGGGATCGGGAACGGACGGGCCCTCCGGCGCATCTCGCCGGCGAACAGCGCGAGTTCGCGGGCGTCCGTAGGGCGGGCCGCGAGCGCGACCAGGATCGCCGCCCGCTCGACATCGCTCGACGCGGGCTCGAGCAGTCGCAGGAACGTCTCGCGCACCTCGGCGCCGCCGAGCGGTGGGGCCAAGAGGAGCCGAGGGAGGATCCACCCGCTCACCGCCGCACCCCCGTGAGGAAATTCGAGAACATCGCCGAGCCGAGGGGCGTCAGGTACGATTCGGGGTGGAATTGAACGCTCTCCACCGGGTAGGTTCGGTGACGGAGCCCCATGACCACGCCCCCGTCCCCCCAGGCGGTCACCTCGAGAGATTCCGGGATCGATCGGGGGTCGACCACGAGCGAATGATACCGCGCGCCGAGCGTCGGCGTGCGGACGGACCGGAAGATCCCGCGACCGTCGTGCCGGATACGCGTCCGTTCTCCGTGCACCGGTGCCGCCGCGTGGATGACGCGAGCCCCGAAATGCTCGGCCGCCAGCTGGTGACCGAGACAGACTCCCAGGAAAGGTCGCTCCTCCTCCCACCGGTCGAGGAGGTAGCGGGAGAGGCCGGTCATCCGGCGGTCCGACGGGTGACCGGGTCCGGGCGAGAGCACGACCGCGTCCGGGTCGAAGGAGGTCGCCTGAACGCGCGCAGCTCCGGGTCGCAGGCAGAGCACCTTCGCCCCTCGCTCCGAGAGCGCCTGCTCGATGTTGTGAACGAACGAATCCTCGTGGTCGATGAGAAGGATCTTCACGGCGCGTCTCCGAGCAACGTCGACTCGAGGTGCTCGAGCTTCGCGAGGGTCTCCTCGTATTCCTGCGCCGGGCGAGATCGGTGCACGATCCCCGCACCGGCTGCCGTATACAGTGTCGGCCCGGCGGCGAACGCGGTCCGGATGGCGAGCGCCCAATCGGCCCGCCCTCCGGGGCGCAGGCACCCGACGGCCCCGCCGTACGGACCCCTCCACGAATCCTCCTCGCGGCGCAACAGCTCGGTGGCCCGGATCTTCGGCGCCCCGCTGACCGTCCCCGCGGGGAACGCCGCGGCCAGGAGCTCCCACGGGCCGATCCCCTCGACGAGCCGGCCTCCGACCTCGCTGACGAGGTGCTCGAGACGGGCGTACCTCTCCCGTCGTTCCGTCTGCAGCACGCGAACGGTGCCGGGCCGTGCGACCCGTCCCAGGTCGTTGCGCGCCAGGTCGACCAGCATCCGGTGCTCCGAGAGCTCCTTTGGATCTTTCGGGAGTGGGAGGCGGCCCGCCCTCGGCGTCGCGGGCATCGTCCCGGCGATCGGGTTGATGAACCCGACGCCGCCCCGCATCTCCACGACCGACTCCGGGCTCGCGCCGACGATCTCCCGATCGCCAAATCGCAGGAAGTAGAAGAACGAGAATCGCTCGGTCGCACGGAGCGTCCCGGCGCGGGCGAGGAGGTCGGCCGGGCGCTTCCATGACCGACGGTGCGCCAGGACGACCTGGAACGCCTCGCCGTCACGGATCTCCCGGATCAGCCGCCGGACGCCCGCCTCGAACGGGCGCTTACCGAGGGAGTCCCCGACCGGACGCGGCGGGCGCCGAGGTTCGAGGGCGCGCCGCCTCCGATGCGGGACGGCCCGGGTCTCGAGGCGGTCCACGAACGCGAGCTCCCCGAGCGGGAACGGAGTTCCGACGGGAAATCGGCACAGGGCCGGTTCGAACAGTCCGACCGCGTCGAAACCGACGTAACCGAGGATCCCTCCCCGAGGATGCCGGTCGAGGAATCGGCCCGAACGCGCGGAGAGATCCGTCAGCTCGCTCTGCCGGTCGAGCACCCGCCGTTCCGAGGGGCGCACCGACCACGCGGCGGTCCCCCTCTGCCCCCGCTTGCCGGTGCGCTCGAAGTACACCGCTACCTCGGAGGAGATCGCCTGCTCGGTGAACTGGGTCCACGGATCGATCACGGGACCGCGTCCTCCACGAGCGCCTTGTGGAGGGCGCGAAGCACGATCGTCCCCCGGGCCTCGGGCACCGCGAGGGAGAGCGCCCGGGGCGTGGCGCTGAACCCCTCGGCCCCGACAACCGCGGCCGCCGGGAGTCGGTCGAGGTCGTCGAGCACTCCGTCGCCGATCACGGTCACCAGCGCGACGCGGAACGGGCCCTCGACGTCGGCCTCGTCGTCGTGCGTTACCGGGGCGAGCGCGCGCAACGCGGCCACGACCCGGTCCGGTTCGAGGACGAGGGAGAGGAGCGCGGACGAAGTGAACAACTGAACGACGTTGACGTGGGCCGCGCTGAGGCGCTGCGCGACCTCGGCGACGATCCCCGGACGCTGGCGGCCGCCGGGCACTCGAAGGCGGAGGAGGCGCAGCGGTCGGAGCACCGTCATCGCCCGGTTCCGTCGCGCGGCGCGCGCCGGCCCGATCGTGGTCACGATCGTCGGATCGTCGAACGACCGGACAGTGAGCGTAAGTCCCGCCGTCCGGGCCGGCTCGATCGTCAGGGGGTGCAGCACGCGCGCCCCGAACTGGGCCAGTTCCTCGGCTTCCTCATAGGAGAGCTCGGGGACCGGTCGCGCCCGCGGCACGTCCCGGGGGTCCGCCGAAAACACCGCGACGTGTCGCTTCACGAGCTCGACGCGGGAGGCGCCGAGGAGGGCGCCGATACCGGCCGCCGCATAATCCGAGCCGCCGCGTCCGAGGGTCGCCACCCGCCCCTCGAGGCTACGGCCGAAGTAGCCGGTCACGACGGGCACCACGCCCCGAGCCATCACGCGACCGAGGCCGCGGCGGACCGCCGCGCGCGAGCGGTCGAGCATCAGACAAGAGGCGCCGTATGCGTTGTCGGTGATCAATCCCAAGTGGTCGGCCTCGACCGGCGCTGCCGGGATCCCCTCCTCTCGAAGTCGCGCGGCGAGCCAGTGCACGGCGAGCCGCTCGCCCTGGCTGCGGATCCGGTCCGCAAGGGGCGCGTCACGCGCCGGTCCGTGCTCGAGCGAGTCGAACAGTCGCCCCAGCCGTTCGAGGGGGATCCGACCCGCCGGCGGGAGATCTGGATGACGTCGCCGGATCTCTTCGAGGATCTTCCCGTGCCGCTTCGCCGAGCGGGGGTGGGCGATCGCCTCCTCGAGCAGGTCGGTGACCCCCTCCCGGGCGGAGGCGACCACCACGAGGCGGGAGGACGGGGCCCCGAGCGCACGGAGGTCGTTCGCCACGCGCGACGCGTCGGCGAGCGATGCCCCTCCGAACTTGATCACGATCGGACGCCGACCCCTCGCCGGCATCACGCGGCTCCCGGGTCGAGGTAGCCCTTCGCCGCGGTGAGCTCGGCGTTCAGCACCGAGCCTCCGGCGCCGCCCCGGACGGCGTTGTGCGAGAGGACGAAGAACCGTAGGTAGGGAGGCGTCCAGCGAAGCCGTCCGACCACGACCGCCATCCCGCGCGCGCGCTCCGGAGATCCCGCCCAACGGTCCCGGACCGGTTGGGGTCGGTCCGGCTCTCGTCGCAGCTCGATCGGAGGATGGGGCGCGGTCGGCAGACCGAGCGCGCGCAACGGATCGAACGTGCTCCAGGCGGTCCGGAGCTCGGCGATCGTCGGGCGACGGGTCGCCTCCACGGTCACCGCCTCGAGATGGCCTTCCCGAGTGGCCACCCGGGCGCAGTGCGCCAGGAGCGGGAAGCGGGCCGGTCGGACCCGGCCGGACCGGAAGGTTCCCAGGATCCGTGTCGACTCGAGTTCGAGCTTCTCCTCCTCTTCCCGGATGAACGGGACGACGTTGTCGGTGACGGAGAGGGACGGTACGCCGGGGTAGCCGGCACCCGAGATCGATTGATACGTCGCTACGTGGACGGCGCGAGGCGCGAGCAGTCGGAGGACCGGAGCGAGGGCCACGACGAGCCCGGTGGCCGAGCAGTTCGGATTGGCGATGAGCAGTCCCCGATGCCGAGGACGACGGGCGAGGAGCGAGAGATGGCGCGCGTTCACTTCCGGGACGAGGAGCGGCACGGTGGGGTCCATCCGGTGGTCCGCGGCGTTGGAGAACACCGAGATCCCCCGGCGTACGAGCTCGGTCTCGATTTCTCCCGCCGTCCCCGACGGTAGCGCCGAGAAGACCGCCCGGACGCCGGCCCGTTCGAGGGCGGCTGGGGAGAGCCGCGTCAGTCGCTGGTCCCCGAGGTGCGGGGGCGTCGGTTCCGAGAGGAGCCAGACGTCCGAAAGGCGACGGCCGTCCGACCGCTCTCCGGCCCCGAGCAGCGGTCGCCCGAACCGGGGGTGGTCGTCGAGGAGGCGAGCGAAATGCTGCCCGATGTAGCCGCTCGCTCCCAGGATCGCCGTCGGGAGGGGAACGTCCGTCACGGCAGGAACCCCCCCGCGAGCGCGAGGTCCGCGAGGCCGATCGCCGTCACGCTCTCGAGGACGACGACGGCGCGAGGTACGATGCACGGGTCGTGGCGTCCCTGCACCACGAGTTCGGCAGCGGTGAGCGTAGACAGGTCCACGGTCGCCTGCGGGCGGGCGATCGACGAGGCCGGTTTGACGGCGACGCGGAAGACGATCGGCATCCCGTTGGCGAGGCCGCCGAGGATCCCGCCCGCGTGATTGCTCGTGGTCCGGACGCGCCCTCCTTCGAGGACGAACGGGTCGTTGTGCTCGCTCCCCCGCATTCGCGTCGCCCGGAAGCCGGCGCCGAACTCGATCGCCTTCACCGCCGGGACGGAGAACGCCGCATGGGCAAGGACGCTCTCGATCGAGTCGAAGAACGGCTCCCCGAGGCCGACCGGCGCACCGGTCACTCGGACCTCGATCACTCCCCCGAGACTGTCGCCGTCCCTGCGCGCCGCGGCGATCGCCTCCTCCATCCGTCCCGCAGCGGAGGCATCCGGCGTGCCGACCTCGTTCGCGGCGCAGGCGCGGAAGAGATCGAAGAGGGGGACGTCGTCCGGCACGTCGGCGTCCACCGTCCCGACCGACCGGGTGAACGCGGCGATCTCGATCCCCCGGACCAAAAGCATCGCGCGGGCGATCGCACCGGCGATCACGAGCCCGACGGTCATTCGCCCGGAAAAGATCCCTCCTCCCGAGAGATCGGCGTCCGGTCCGTACCGGACCCGGGCCGGGTAATCGGCGTGGCCGGGACGGGGCGTGTTCTTCATCCGATCGTAGGCCCCGCGTTTCACGTCCTCGTTGGCCACGTGCGCGCGGAACGTCGTCCCGTCGGCCCGACCGTTCGTGACGCCCCGGTCCACGACCAACTGGTCTTCCTCCTGTCGCTTCGTGGCCAGCCGCCGACCCACGGGTCGTCGGCGGTCGAGATCGGCCTGGATCTTCTCGAGGTCGATCGGAGTTCCCGCGGGTAGGCCGTCGATCGTGACCCCTACCTCGGGACCGTGGCTGGTCCCGAAGATACCGACCCGGAATCTCCGTCCCAGCTCCATCATGCGATCCGCCCCTTTCCCGCGATCTGGGCGAGAACGCTCCAGAACTCCGGGAACGACTTGGCGACCGCCTCGGGGCGGCCGACGGTCGACGCTCCCGACGCGGCGAGCGCGCCGATCGCCGCGCTCATGACGATGCGGTGGTCGTCCGCTCCCCGTATCGAAAGCGGCGTGGGATCGCCGGTACCCTCGATCCGGAGACCGCCCCGGCTGGCGCGCACCTTCGCTCCCATCTGCGTCGCGAGCCGGATCGTCTCGGCCCGACGATCCGACTCCTTCGACGCGACGTGCGCGGCGCCCACGAGCGTGCTGACTCCTCGGGCGCTCGCCGCGAGGACGCCGGCGAGAGGATACAGGTCCGGTGAGTCCGTGAGCTCGACCCGGAACGGCCGTCGCTCCGAGAACTCCACGGTCGTCCCCCGGGGACGGCGCTGTACCCGGGCGCCGAACTCCCGAAGGAGTCCGAGGATCGCGAGATCGGCCTGCGGCCACGCGTCCGGAAGGCCGAGGACCGTGACGGAGCCGCCGGCGATCGCCGGTGCCGCCCAAAGATACGCCGCCGAGGAGGCATCGCCCGGGACCCGGAAACTCCGGCCTCGGTAGATCTGGTGCCCGGGAATACGGTATCGCTGGCGGCCCTGGGTCACCCGCACGCGGCTCGCGCGCATCACCGCGACGGTCGCGTCGATGTACGGGGCAGAGACCGGCGGGCCGGGGAGACGGAGGACGGAGTCGCCTTCCGCCGTCGGAAGGGCGAGCAGGAGCGCCGAAACGAACTGCGAGCTCTCGGAGGCGTCGACCTCCACCTCCCCTCCTCGGACCGGGCCCCGCACGACCATCGGGAGCGTTCGGGGAGGTGGGGGCGCCTTGACCGTGGCGCCGAGCGTCCGGAGCGCCCGCGAAAGCGCCCCCATCGGGCGGAGGGGGAGACGACCGCGACCACGGAGCTCCACCGGGCGACTCTCGAGCGCGGCCAGGGCGCTCGCGAACCGCAACGTCGTGCCGGACTCCCCGCAGTCGATCCGAACGGCCCGTCGACGGGAGCGATCACCGGAAGGAGCGACGGTCCATCGATCCCGGCCCAGGGTGACCACCGAGCCGAGGGCACGGATCGCCGCGACGGTTCGTAGCGTGTCGTTCGACCGAAGCGGTCGTTCGACGGCGCATCGTCGTCCGGCGAGATGGGCCACTACCAGCGCCCGGTGCGTGTAGCTCTTTGACGGAGGGGCACGGACCGTTCCGTGCACCGGACCGGGCGAGACCCGGACCTCCGTCACCGGAACACCTCCTGCGCGAGCGACGGCGAGAAGTCGACCGAGCGAACAAGTCCCGCCCTTCCGCGGAGCCGGACGAGGAGTCCTGGAACCCGATCCCGAGGCGCGACCGCGGCGAATACGGGCCCGAGTCCGCTCACCCCGCTCGCCACCGCCCCGGCTTCCTGCATGGTCCGTCGGAGATCCCGATAGGAGTACTCCATCGCCTCCTCCACCAGTCCGGAGTTCAGCTCCATCGCCTCCCAGAGGCGCCCCGCCCGAGCCGCACGGACGGGAGCGAGCGCCTCCGCGGGACCTGCACGAAAGCGTTCGAGCGCCGACGGCGCCGGCGCATGGCTCCCCGGAGGGATCCAGAGCACCACGCCGAGCCGAGGGTCGAGCGGAAACCGTTCGATGAGGCGATCGGCCCGGTTGTCGGTAAGAACGGCGTCGCCGGTCAGTCCGGCGAGGGCGTCATCAAAGGCACCGGTCGCACTCACCCCGGTCGACCGACCGAGCGCGGCGTTCTTCCGCGCGACCTCCTCGGGGAACGGTCGCCGTCCGACCGCGTTGGCGATCGCGAGGAGGATCGCCGAAACGACCGCGCTCGAGCTCTTGAGACCCGCGGACGACGGGATGTCGGAGCTCACCCAGATCTCCACCGGCACAAACTCCCCGGGAGCAAACGTGCGCATTCCTTCGGCGACCGCAGCGTAGACCAGCGGAGTCGCCGAACCCTCCGGCCGGATCTTGGGCAATGAGTCCGAGCCTTCGCGACGGAGGCCCAGCTCGACCGAGGCCCGGGTCCGGAGCTCGATCCCCGCGGCGGCTCCGACGCCCGTGGGGAGAGCGTTCACGATCGTGATCGCCGCCGTCGCCTCACCTACGCCGCGCATCCACCCTCCACGATCGCCCGGTCGACGAGCTCCTTCGATGGTTCCTCGCCCCACCAGAGCGCGTAGCTCGCGGCTGCCTGGTAGACGAACAACCTCCAGCCGTCCTCGTACGCCGCCCCCGCCGAGGACGCCGCGTCGCGCACGGTCGATCCCGAGGGGGCGTAGACCCAATCCAGGACCACGCCACCCCCGACGATCGCCCTCGCGAGAACGGGGTCGAGGGGACCGGCCCCCTCCCGTCCGGCCGAGGAGGCGTGCACGATCAGGGTGCCGGAGTTCGGACGGACCACCGTTTCGGAACTCGCTCCGAACGCCTTCGCGAGCGCTGCCGCCGCCTCGGAACGCCGCGCGACGACCGTGGCCGGGATCGACAGAGCGCGGGCTGCGGCCAGCGTCGCCCGGGCCGCGCCCCCCGCCCCGAGGACCACGATCGACCGACCGTCCCAAGGACCCGACTCCCGAAGCTCCTCGAGCCGGCGTAAGATCGCGACGAGGTCGGTGTTCTCGGCAAGGACCTCCCCGTCGCGGAGGGTGAGACAGTTCGCCACACCGCAGGCGGTGGCTCCCGGGCCCGCGTCCGTGGCCGCCTCGAACGCCGCCGCTTTCAGCGGATGGGTGACGTTGAGGCCTCGGAAGCCGTTGGCCGCCAGGAGCGGGATCGATTCGAGGAACTCATCGTCCGAGGCGAACTCGAGGGGAACGTAGAGACCGGCCCGTCCGTCGGTCTCCATCCAGGTGGAGTGGATCGCGGGGCTGCGGGAGTGCGCGATCGGCCGGCCCGCGACCGCGAACATCGGGGCCTCCCCGGGAGCCTCGAGATAGCGGCGGAGCCGGTCGACCGGGATCTGGCTCGGCTCGACCGGCGCCCGTCCGTTCCCCTCGGGAAGAGCGGCGAAAACGAGGGGGGAGCCGAGGCGGCGGGCGAACGCGCGAAGGAGCGGTCCCGACGGGCCGGTCGTATGGACGACGACCGGTTCGTCCCGGGGTCCGAGCAGCTTCGGGAGCATCTCCCCGAGCGCGATCGGTACGGATGCTGGGACGACCAGTTTTCCGATGCCCCGTACGCTGGATAGTTCCAACCACCGGCGGGGCCAGTCGAGCAGCTCGTCGTCTCGAAGATGGCAGGAGATGACGCGGCCGAGCGTCTCCGTCGGCGGGAGCCGATCGACGAGCCCATCGTCGCGCCCGTGCTCGAGATCGATCCACCGGAACGGTAAGGCTGCGTAGCTGAGCAGCAACGGGGCGCGCTCCGCCGGTCCGTCCGGACCGCTGCCGCCGTCTCGCGCGGATCGGAGCGTCGCGATCAGCGGGAGGCTTGAAGGGAATAGATCGCGGAGGCGGGCCCGTTCCTCCGGGGGCCACCGGTCGATACGGATCTCGGCGGCGTCCGCCCCGGCCGACCGGGCCTCGACGATCTGAGGGACCGCCTCGGCCGCGGAGCGCGCCGGAAGGGAAACGACGATCGCGGGACGGACTCCGGTCATCGTTCCTCGATCGTCTCCTCGATCGCGGTCCCCAGGTGCCGGGCGGACGGTAACCGTACGGCGTCGAGGAGGCGATCCGGTCGCAGCACTGTCACAGCGATTCGCCCCGAGTCGGTCGATACCCGAACCGTCTCGGCCTCCTGCAGGAAGACGGTCCGGACCCGATGCTCATCGTCCGCCGTGAGAAGGACCATCGGACGGCGCTCGATCTTGATCCGACCGACCCGAACGGCCCGTGACGGGCCGCCCGGGACCGCCACCAGCACCGAATCTCCCGCCTCGAGCTCGGAGAGGTACCGGGTCGTTCCGTCGGCCATGAGCACGTAGGAGTGGGCCGCCCCGGCGTTCACTCGGAACGGACGAGGGCGGCTGAACTCCGATCCGACCGCCTCGCTCGCCACGTGGAAGAGAAGGGCGGCGGCGCTACCGACGAGCAGCCCCTCTTCGGGGCGCAAGATCGACGTCGTATCGACGAGCACCCGGTCCCCGAGACCCGCCGGTCGGATCGACGTGAGCGCGACCTTGCGCCACGCCAGTTCCGCGACCAGGGTCCGCTCGAGGATCGCTTCGAGCCGGTCGACCTCCTCGGGGGATCGAACGGTGACGATCACCCGGTCCGCCCCGTGCTCGAGCGCTCCGAGCGACGCAGGCACCTCCACGACCGAGCGGGCGAGGGTCCAGAGATGAAACCGCCGGCCCCGACGGGCGATCGCGTTCTCCAGCGGGATCACCCGGTCGCCGGTCCACTCGACCGCCAGTGTTCCTCCGTCCGCCGTCGCAGCGACCTCGGCGTCGAGCGTCGCCGGGTCCGCGACCGTTACGATCCGCACCGTTGCCTCGGCGGAGCCGGTCGGTCGGATCCCGCGTACGGTTCGGAGGTCGATCTCCTCTCCCGATGCGGCCGTGAACGGAGTCCCTTCCGAGATCAGGAACCGCCGAAACCCGCGGTCCCGGGCCCGGGCGACGATCGCTTCGAAGCTCGCGCCGTCCGGGGCCTCGGGGGAGATCACGACCCGATCCGACATCCCGTGGAACTCCTAGCTCGACGTTCCGTGCAGGATGGCGGAGATGCGCAGAGCGAGCGGTTCGATCGGCCGCCGCTGGAACAGATTACGGCCGATGCAGATCCCCGCGCCGCCGGCGAGCATGCTCTCGCGTACTATTGTCAAGAACGCTTCCTCGTCGTCGAGCCGCACGCCGCCCCCGATGAGGACCGGGACGGGGGTCGTGTGGCAGAGGCGGAGGAACTCGTCCCGAGAGCCGGGGTAGCTCGTCTTGACGATGTCCGCCCCTGTATCGGCGGCAGCCCGAGCCGCGTGCCGGAGCTCGGTCGGCGTTCCGCCATTCCCCTTCTTGACGTAGGCCATGCACAGGAGGGGCAGCCCCAGCTGCCGGCACTGGTCGGAGGCGATCCCGAGGTCCCGGAGCATCTCGGGCTCTTCCGGGACACCAAAATTGACCTGGACCGAGAGGAGATCCGCACCCAGGGCGACCGCTTCCTCGGCCGTACCGACCAGCACCTTGCGGTCGGAGGTCGTGCCGAGACCGGTGGACGCCGATACGTGGATCCCGAGGAAGACGTTCGGACGGAGCAGCGGTGCGACCTCGCGGACCGCCCCCTTCGTCACGATCAGCAGGTCGACGCCTCCGGCCTGGAGGCCTTCGGCCACCGGCGCCAGCCGCTCGAGGCCGTCGATCGGTCCCATCGACACCGGGTGGTCGAGGGGGACCGAGAACAGCCGGCGGGCGGGGTCCGGGAACAGTCGCTTCAGTCGGATCTGCTTTCCGTACATCGTTCCTTCCTTCGGTGGTTGGTTTCAAACTCCGAGGGAGGCGCCCGGAACGGGCCGACCCGAGGTCAGTGAAGGACGATCGGGACGGCGCCCTCCCGGCGCCTCCCGTTCACCAGAGCCAGGCCCCGGCAGCCCGGCCGGTCGCCCGGCACGTGACGCCGAGATCGCTCCGGTTCGCCATCGATTACCCCCACGGGCAGGGCGTATTTAGGAGTTAGCGCCGCCCTCCGGCGCTCGGTCGGGGGGACGCCGGACCGCGCCTCTGAGCGTTTCATCGGTCGACCGGCCTCGGTGGCGCTCGCTGGCCGAGCCGCCCCCGGTGGGCGGGAAACTCGATCAGCGGAAGAGGATGCGGCGCCGGAGCTCGAGGTACTGCGGGCCCGTGACTGCGGTCCGGTCGCGCAGCCAGTCGAGCTTGGCGAGTTCACGGTGGGGGGTGGACGAAGGGGCGGGCGCATCGCGGGGGGGAGCTGTCGTGGTCATCAGATCCGCTCGCTTCCGAACGAACTCCTCGACCAGCAAGGTGCCGGCGTCGACCCGTCGTTTCATCTCGTAGATCCGGTCAAGGATCGCCCCCGGCGAGACGTACGCGGAGGAACTCCCCGGCGACGGACTGGGACCGTGAAGATCCATCGACATTCCGAGCACCACGAGAGCGGGTCTGGCTATTTGGCTCCTGCGCTGGGCTCGGAGCCGCGGCGGCGGGTCTCAGAGTCTCTCGGCTCGTCGACGTCTCAGTGCGGAGGCGCGGTCGTCCCGGCTGCGACGACCCCATCGACCAGGAGGCGGTGAAGCGCGAATCCGCGAAGCATCTGCTCCCACATCGACTGCCGGACCCCCGGAGAGTTCGCGAAGTCAGCGACAATCTCGCCGACCCATGCGCTGTGCTCGACGTCCGCCGTGACATGGAGCCGGTAGTACTCGAGGTGGTCTTCGGTCACCTTGTAGTGCTGACGGAACGCGGGAAGAAGCCGGGCGCATAGTTCTACGTTCGGGGGCTCGGAGGAGCCGGCGGCGGAGATGTAGAACGGGTGAAGCCGGTTCGTGTACAGGAAATCGTCGATCGCTACCATCGTGCTGGGGAGCAGGGGTGCGCCGTGCACCTCCGCCCGCGGCACCCCGATCCCTTCGCAGAAGCGCAGCCACAGCTCGGGGTGACCGGGTTCCTTCCCCTTCGGATCCCCCGCCTCTTCGACGAGCTGGTCGAGGATCATGCGGCGATACCGGTCGTTCGCGATGTCCGACGGGCAGTTCGAGAACCGTTCCGCCATCGCGATCGGCACGGCGGCGAGCCAGGGGTAGAACTGCTTCACCCAGGAGCGGACCAGCCCTACGGGGGCCTTTCCGTGCTCGACGTCCGCGAAGAACGGATGGGTTTTGAACGGGTGGTTCGCCATCTTGTAGTTCGTGAGCTCGTCGCGGAATTTCGCGCCCTCGAACCGGACCCAGGGGGGCTCGCTCATGTCCCGCCGAGCAGCGCCGGCTATATCTCCCGCGAGGTTCCGCACTGAACCTCGCCGTTTAATGGGAGCGGCGTCGCTCGACCGACGTGGCGACCCCGGCTCCGGCTCCGAGCGCTCCTCCGCCGTACGGCCCACTCGCCGGCGTTCGGGTCCTCGATTCGGCCCGGTTCGTCGCCGGCCCGTGGGCGTCCACGTACCTCGGTGAGTTCGGGGCGCGCGTGATCCACGTCGAGGGACCGCCGTTCGCCCCTCCGTACGCCGACCCGACCCGCACCCTTCGACCGCTGCTCCCCGGCGGGTCGCCGGCGGACTCGGTCTCCGAGTCGTGGGTGCAGTACGGGCGCAACAAGCTCTCGGTCGGGCTCGACACGCGTCATCCGGACGGGCGTCGAACGTTCCTCGACCTGCTCCGCGCCTCCGATATCTGGATCGAGTCGTCCCGACCGGGGACCTACGATCGGCTCGGTCTCTCCGATGCCGAAGTGTGGGCGGCCAACCCCCGCGTGACGATCGTGCACGTCTCGGGGAACGGCCAAACGGGGGTTCCGGCCCGGGTCGCGGCCCCGTCGTACGACCTGACCGGACAGGCGTTCAGCGGTTTCCTCTCGCTCCAAGGGGATCCCGATCCGGCGCCGCCGACCCGGGCCGGGACTGCGTTGAACGACACCGTGACGGGTCTTGCGGCCGCCACCGCGGGATTGATGGGGTACATTCACGCGAGCCGTACCGGACGCGGCCAGGCGGTCGACGTGGCGCAGTACGAGGTCTTCTTCATGCTGCTCGAGAACCTCGCAATGGACTACTTCATGCGCGGTGTGGTGCGGGGCCGGTACGGTTCGGGGCACGCCCGGCTCCACCCCTACGACGTCCACCGGGCCCGGGACGGCTGGGTCGTCGTCGCCGCCCCCACGGCGGACGCCTGGGCGCGGCTCAAACCGCTCCTCGGGATCGACGATCCCGCGCTCGACGACCCCACGTACCGTCTGGCCCATCGGGCCCCCGTCGACACGGCGCTGGCCGCATTCTGCGCGGAGCGGACGCGCGAGGAGCTTGAGCGGCTCGGTCGTGAGCACGACCTCGCGATCTCTCGGGTGTTCGATATCGCCGACATCGCGCGGGACCCCCACTACGCGGCGCGCGAAATGTTCCTCGAGTGGGACGACCCGATCGCCGGCCGGGTCAAGGGTCCGGGGATCGCGCCGAAGTTCTCCGAGACCCCCGGTCGTGTCTGGCGAGGGGCGCCGTGGCTAGGTCAGGACAACGACCGCGTGTTCGGGGAGATACTGGGGTATTCGCGGGAGGAGGTCGGTCGTCTTCGGGGCGAAGGCGTGATCGGGGAGGACCCCCCGCACGGTCCCCCGGCCCCCGGGCCTCCGCCGTTCCGCGTCGCGAAGGGGTAACATGGCGGAGCTATGGGGCCTTCCGGACGATCCGATCGTCGCAGAGATCCACGAATTCAACCGGCGAATTCCGTTGGCGGAACGGGGCCGGCAGTTCGACCGGGTCCCCGAGTTCCCTCGGCGCGAGTATCGCGCGATGGGGGAGGCGCGGCTGCTCGGCCTCACCGCTCCGCCGCAGCGGGGCGGCCGGGGACTCTCGTTGCCCCGCGCGGCGACCGCGCTGTTCCACCTCGCCTACTTGGGCGGCACGGTGTTCGCGAAGCTGTCCCTCCAGCCGGAGTTCTGCTCGGTCCTCTCCGAGCACGGGAGTTCGGAACTGGTCGATCGATGGTTCCGTCCGTTGATCCGGGGAGAGCGGCTCGTGGGCAACCAGATCACGGAAGCTCGGGCCGGCTCCGACGTCGGAGCCCTCGAGCTGACCGCCGAGCGCCGGGGCGAGGAGTACCTGCTGTCGGGGACGAAGACCGAAGCGGCGTTCGCCCTCGACGCCGAGGCGGCGATCGTCTACGGGCGGAGCCCGGGCAGTTCCGGGCGCCGCGGGATCAGCGCGTTCCTCGTACCCCAGGACCTCCCCGGGATCGTCCGCACGGCTTCGCCCCTCGACCTGGGAGAGCATTGGCAACGGCGCGGAACGGTCACGTACACTGAGGTCCGGCTCCCGGCGAGCCATCGGCTGGGCGCGGAAGGGGAGGGACTTTCCTACGTCCGCCCCGAGCTCGCCCGCGAGCGAGGGCTCCTCGCCGCGATCTATCTCGGGGTGGCGCGCGCGTCGTGGGAAGAGACGGTTCGGTACGTGGGCGAGCGTCCCGCGTTCGGTCGACCGCTCTCCGAACAGCAGGCCGTCGCGTTCCCGCTGCTCGACGATGGGGTCCAGTTGGAAGCCGCCTGGCAGTACACGCTCCGGTCCCTCGAGCGCCTCGGAGCGTCGCCGGAATCGGAGGCCCGAACCGCGATGGCCAAGGTGTTCGCCGCCGAGGTCTCTCTCCGCACCATCGACCACGCGATCCAGTTCCACGGCGGCCGCGGGTACTCGGGGTCGCTTCCGCACGAACAGCGCTGGCGCGACGTGCGAAGCGGTCCCATCGCGCACGGCCCGTCGGAGGTCCTCCTCCGGGGGGCGGCGCGGACCCTCTGGCCTCGTCCCCCGACGGATAATCCTTAACCGAAGCAGCGGTTTCGACGCGCTCGGAGACCCCTCCTCCCTCGTTGATGACGCTCCGTCGCGGTCCGTCGTTCCGTTCGTGGGCCCTCGTGGGGGCGCTCGTCGCGATCGCCCTCATGCTCGCACCCACGCTCGGTGCGGGGGGTCCCGCCAGCGCCCGGCCGCTACCGGAAATCCCGTCCGTGGTCCCCGCCGCGACCCTCCTCTCCGTCTCCCGGCTCGAGCAAGGTCCTCGCGCGCCGGTCGAGGACGCTCGTTCGGACGCGGTACTGCCCGGCTCTTCGCCTTCGTCGGCTCCTTTGAGCGGCAATCTGAGCATCGTAGTGACCCTCGCGTACTCGAACGGAACTCGACTCGCCGCGGAGCTTCGCGCCGTCTCCGTTCCTTCGGGAGCTCACGACTACCTGACGGCCGCCGAATTCGACCGGGAGTTCGCTCCCTCCAGCCGTCTGTACGCGGCGGCGGTCGGTTTCTTCGCGTCACCCGGGGTCGCTCGCCTGACGACGTACGCCGACCGCACGACGATCACGTTCGACGCGACGCCGACGGCGGCGGAACGGATCTTCGGCACCGCGCTCCGATCCTACTCGATCGACGGGCGATCCTACATTGCACCGGACGGCCCGCTGAACTTGCCCGAGTCGCTCGCGAGATCGGTGGTCCAGGTCGAAGGGCTCGGAACGGCCTCCTCGATCGCCCGTCAGATGCTATCGGACGGAAATCCGTCGGTCGCCCCTTCCGCTCGGACCGATCCGGCGCTCGACCCCTCGGTGAGCGGGTATCGGACCCCCGCCACTCTCGGGTCGGCGCAGATCGAGTACGGGCCGGATTTCCAGGTCGCCTATGACGAGCGATCGCTGTTCAATGCGTACGGGGAGCCGCGCAACGAGACCGTCGCCCTCCTCACGGCGTCCGGCACCTACACCGGAGGGTCGAACGATACCCGCTGCGGGGATCTGACGACGGGAGAGGACGTCGGACCGTGGGTCCCGTCCGACGTCTCGGCGTTCTATAGCTCGACGCTCCCTGCCGGAGAGCACCCGGCGACCGTCACCGGGGTTCCGCTCGACGGTGCGGCGGCTCCGACGTGCCTCGCGTCCTGGGACACGAGCCAGGTGGTCGCGCCGAACACCGTCGCGCTCGAGATGATCGGATCGACGGCCCCCGGAGCCCGCATCTACGGGGTCTACGGACCGACTCCGTCCGCCGCCGACCTTGATACGGCGCTCGCGACCGTCCTCAATCCCGGAGCCCCCCTCTCCGCTGCGGTGATATCGAATCTCGAGAACGTCACGGTCGTCGCGACCCCGTGGGGGTTCGCCGACGTGAACGACTCCGCTTGGTACGCGTCTCTCGAGCAGGCCGAAGCCCGGGGCGTCACCGTGCTCGCGGCCGCCGGGGATTCGGGCGACGATCCCGCGAGCGCGCACTGGCCCGGGACGGCGGTCGAGTTTCCCTCCTCGATGGCGTACGACTCGTTCGGGACCACCGCCGTCGGCGGGACGACGGTCACCCTCAACGCCTCCTCCCTTCTGATCGCGCAGCAAGTCCCCTGGAACGTCTCCGCGGCGGACACCGCGCACGGCGGGCCGGAAGGGTCCGCGGGCGGGGTCAGCAAGCTGATCGCCGAGCCGTCCTGGCAGAAATCGAGCTCCGCGTCCACCCTCCTCGGTGGAAAGGGACGCGGGGTCCCGGATATCGCGGCGCTCGCCAACAACACCGCGGCGACCGTCACGATCGACGGTCGCCAGTTGGAGGCGACGAACGCGAGTCTCGGAGCAGCGTTCTACAACGCCTCCGGCACCGGAGTGGCGGTGGCGATCACCGCCGGATTGTTCGCGGAGATCGACCACGCCCTGCGTGGCGCCGGCGATCGGGTGGTCGGTTTCCCCGATCCTACGATCTACCCTCTCGCGACCTCCGAGTACTACGCCTTGCCCAGCGGCGGTGTCCACGGCGCCGGGTACACCCCGAACTACACCTCGCCGCTTCCCACGCTGCCGTTCCGGGACGTCGTCCATGGCCGCAACTTCGCGGACCTGGCGGGCGTCGGATACGATCTGGTCTCGGGATGGGGCTCGCTCGACGCCTACAACTTCTCGATGTATCTGATCGTCCCGGCGACGGTGCCGTCCTACGGTCCGCTCCGCGCGATCCAGGACTGGGTGAACCTCACCGACCTCGGGGTCTCGCCCTCGGGCGCCGGTGGAGTTCCGCTGCCGGGCGCTGTCGCCTCGGTCCAACAGAACTTGTTCCTGGCCAACGGACTGGGCGCTCCGATCTTCTGGATCCAGAGCGTGCTGTACTTGTACTACGAAGGAAGCGGCACGTGGGCCGTGAATTTCACGGCGTGGGTCGTCTTCCCGTTCTGGGGGATCTATCCGAACGACTCGGTCTACGAGTTCTGGCTCCCGAAGACCGGCCAGGAACTGAAGCTCCCGCTCTCCTTCGATCTCACGACGTACATTACGGCCGAGAAACCGACGTGGGACAGCGTGATCAGCTTCACGTTCGGCGACGGGGCCACGCCGATCTCGCTCCCCGTCCCCGGGGCCCAGTATCTCCTCGGCGGGTACGACCACTCCTACAACTGGCAGGGAACGAACTACACGAACGGCCCCGGACCGTCGGGGTCGGTGCGCGGCTTCCTGGCTCCCCAGGTCGCGCTGGTCGGCTCGCCGGGAGGAGGTCCCGCGAACATCACCTCGCCGACGACGGGCACGATCTCCGCCTTCGTCGAGCCGCTCGGGACGACGAGCTTCGAGGCGGCCGAGACCTCGGTGGTGACGCCCGCGGAGTCGCAGACCGCCGAGATCGCCGAGAACCTCTCCTATACCGCGACCTCCTTGAACAGCTGGAGCTTCGTCTACGGCGCGGGGTCGACCGAGCAGGGGATCTCGGTGTCGGAGCCGTTCCGATACGCGGTCTCGTTTGACCAGACGGGCGCTCCCAGCTCCCTCTCCTGGTCGGTCACGTTATCGACCGGCTCCAAGCTCTCCGGGACCGGGGCCGACGCATCGCTCGTCGGGGCCCTCGAGAACGGGAGCTACTCCTGGACGGCGGCCACCACGTCGCACAACTACACGATCGCGCCGTCGTCCGGAACGGTCACGGTCTCGGGGGGGACGATAACGGTCGATCTCGTCTTCACGGCGAAGCTCGACACGGTGACGTTCGTCGCGAACGGCGAGATGGCGTTCCCCTTCGACTGGTCCGTCGAGATCCTCCCGTCGTCGACGATCTCGGGCAGCACCTCGGACCTCGAGACGACCCTGGCGTACGCGACGTACATGTACCATCTCCGATGCACGAACTTGAGCTGGGCGCCGTTGAAGGTGACCGGCTCGTTCACCCTCGGCGCCTCGCCCGTGACCCTCGAGATCACCTTCGACCTGGTGACGTTCGACGCCAAGATCACCCCCATCTATGGCGTCGGCGTGCTGCTGCCGTGGACCGTCACCGTCGACGGCGACATGAAGTCCGGCCACGCGACCAAGGCGTTCACGTTCGCCCTCCCGAACGGAACCTACCACTACGAGATCGGCGGGCTCCCCGCGAATTCGAAGGCGATCCCGTCGAACGGGACGTTCACGGTGGACGGCCTGCCCGCCCCGAACGTGCTCATTCAGATCATCGGCCCACCGAACGGTCCGGGGGGGTTCGCCGCCCTCGGGATCTGGGGGTACGTGCTGGTGGGCACCGGTGCGGCGGCCGCCGTGCTGATCGCGGTCTTCGTTCTCCGGCGCCGTAGCCCGCCCGAGGAGCCTCCCGAGCCGGCGCGCGGGGGCCGAGCCACGGCTCCGGGCCAGGGG
>JBAQAF010000038.1:0-35233 GCA_049285595.1 Thermoplasmata archaeon | reverse complement strand
GACCACGGGGACCGCCCACCGGCAGTGCGGGCACGGAAACCACTGGGTCGCCGGCGCGGCGGCCGGAAACGCCCGCAACTCCGTCCCGCACGACGGGCAGCGCACCGCGATCCCGGGCCCGGCCATCGGGCGGCGCCGAGCCGCCCCGGGGTCTTAGCGTTGCGGCGGGCGCTCTCGAAAAGGCACCCGCGGCTCGTCGGCGTCGACGACGGTGCCTTCGCCCGCGGCGACCGCACCGCCCCGGTCGCAGCGGTCGTCGTCTCGGCGCCCGAACGCGTCGAGTCGATCCGTCTCACGCGTGTCCGGGTGAACGGACGCGATGGAACCGAGCGGATCATACGATTGCTTCGCTTGCTCGACGATCGCGTCGGAATTCGAGCGGTGCTCCTCGACGGCCCGGTAGTCGGCGGATTCAACGTGCTCGATCTCGACGCGATCCGCACGGCGGTCGGGGTCCCGGTGATTGCGGTCACCCGACGCCGCCCCGACGCGGCCCGGATCCGCGCGGCGCTCGAACGCTGGTTCCCCCGCACCGCCGAGGCCCGGCTCGCGCTCCTCCGCCAGCATCGGCTGTTCCGCGTCCGGACGGGGGGCCTCCCGATCTGGGCGGCCGCCAGCGGATGCACGGCCGCCGACGCGGTGCATCTCCTGCACCGTGCGACCGCCCGCGGATATTGGCCCGAGCCGCTCCGGCTCGCCCACCTCATCGCCTCGGCGGTCCGGTCCGCGCCGCAGCGTACCGACCGAACCATTAAGGGGCGCCGGCGGAGTCGGCCGGTAGGGCCTGTAGCTTAGCTTGGACGAAGTACTGGCCTTCTAAGCCAGCATACTCGGGTTCAAAGGTCCCGGGGCCCGCCCCGGGGCGGAGACTCCCGACAGGCCCGCCTACCCCGGAGAGCAGAATCTCTCCTCCCGGGTCCGGGGGGGAGGGGGACCCCCGGTGGTACGAATCCACCGGGGCAAAACCGACCGGGCCCCAACCGATAATCCCTCATGCGAGAACCCCTTCGGGAGACTCCCCGAGATGGAGCGCTACGAGTCTCAGCTACGAGCCGCGGAACCAGAGTTCCGGGAACTGATCGGCCGGATCCCTCGGCAGGCGACACCCCCGGGACCGGCGGAGTGGCTTCGTTGCGAGATGCTCGAACGGCACGAAGTGCTTCGGCGCGCTTCCGAACTGGTGGGCCGGACGATCCTCGAGATAGGGTCGGGTGCCCACGCCATTTCTACCGTGCCCCTGGCCTTTCGCGCGGGGCCGGCGGGACGGGTCGTGGCCGTCGAACGATCCCGGTGGGGCCAGTTCCGACCGGTCGTGGCCGCCAGCGGTCTCGAGGATCGAATCCGGCCCGTTGAAGGCGACGCGCGCCGCCTGCCGTTGCGCACCGACTCTGCGGAAGTGGCGGTATGTCTGCACGGAATTCGTTCTCTTCGCGGCGAAGAGAATATACTGCGGGTTCTCCGGGAGATGCTTCGAGTTTCTCCCCGCGTCTTTCTGGCGGAGTCCCTTCCGATTGCGAGAACCAATGCCGAGAGGGCGCATCTCGCGATGTACAACCTCCGGGAGGACGTGTTTTCGGCCGCGGGCGGATCCCCCGACGACCTGCCCTACTATCCGCTGGATCGACTCGCGTCGTTGATGGCGCGGGCCGGTGGTGTCGTAGAGAAGCAGGAAGTCCTGGAAGTCAACCTTCCTCACTTTCTGGCCCACTTTCCGCGGGCTTTGGTGGAGGCGATTCCCGACGGGAATCTTCGGGAGGACCTCCTACGCCGCTGGGACGAGGCCGATGGGATGCGCCAGAAGTACGGGGAGGATCATCCCCCGGTGGGGATCGTCGCGGCGCGCCGGCCCTAGGTCCTCATCGCCCCCGGGCGCCGACCGGCGCCCGCGGCCTCGCGCTACGTCACCCCGACGAGCGCAGCGCAGTCGTCGCACAGCACCGAGTTCGGCCCCACGGGGAGCCGCCGGCCGCAGAGCGGACACGTCGAGCGAGCGTCCGCCGCCGCGAGCAGCTCCTGGACACTGGTGCGGAGCGCGGGATCGCCGCCCTCGCGAGCGTCCGTCGTCACGCCGGTGGCCTCGCCTTCGGGAAGGAGCGCTTCGAGCCGGACCCGGTAGATCCCGGTCCGGCGGTCGAACGCGACGAGCTGCCGTTGCACCAGTCCTTGCAGCGCCGAGTCGACGAGCTCCCGCACGCCGCCGAAGACGTGGGCGAGCTCGACGCTCGAGAGCCCGTTCGACTCGGCCAGCACTTCGAGACAGCGGATCGCGAGCAACGACGAGTCGCCCCGCCCGATGATCCGGTCGAGCGACCAGGCGACCCGCGACGGGCGCGCGACGCGTCGGCCGAGGGCGAGTCGTCCGGCCCGCGGGTCGGCGGAGATCGACTGTCGGACGAGGTCGATCTCGAACCGGATCCGTTCCTCCGCGAGGTAGAGCAGGACCGCGACCGAGAACGGCAGCACCGGCTGGACCCGACAGATCATCATTCCCTGGGCCAAGGTGCCGATCCGGGCGGGGAGCTGCACGCGCGAGCCTCCGGCGGCGGCGCGATCCTCCTCCACGCGGCTGCGGGGAACGAAATGCTCGCGCAGGAGCACGCGCGCGACGGCGCGCCGCGGCGGGCCGCCACCGGGAGTGTACAGCTCGGCGGCACCGTCCGGGTGGAAGGCGATGCGCTCGAACGGGGTCAGGTACGCCCAGGCCGGGCCGGGCGGTGGGCCGCCTAGGAGCCCGATCTCCCCCTCCGTGAACAGCGCCTCCGGGTCGCCCAGCGCGGCGTAGAACGAGGGAAACACCTTCCCGTCGACCGTCAGTGCCAACGTTCCGAGCGGCGTGCTCCGCCGCGCGACGAACTCCTCGTACGCCCGAGCGAGGACCCGGGCGGAGAACTCATCGAACCGCTCGCCGGCCAGGCGGCGGCCGAGCGCGTCGATCTCACTGAGCGGTACGTTCGCCACGCGCGCGCCTCTCCTCCCCAACCATCTGGTAGAGCGTGATAAAGCGCCGGGCCATCGCTTCAAGCGAAGCGTGGTCGTGGGCCCACCGACTCGCCCCGATCGAGAGGCGCCGGCGTTCGTCGGTGGCGGCGACCAGCGCGCGCACGGCAGCGGAGAGCGCCGCAGGATCGACCACGTCCACTCGGCGCCCGGTGCGGTCGTCCTCGACGACCTCGGCCGCGCCTCCGCTGCTCGGGGCGACGACCGTCGCGCCGCACGCCATCGCCTCGAGGAGCGCCACGCTCGACGTGTCGCTCGTCGACGGGAGGACGAACAGGTCGGTTTGACCGAGGAGCGCGGCCTTCTCGGTTTCGGCGACCGGGCCGACGTACCGTACGCGGCTCGCGAGGTCGGGGTCGCCGGCGATCCGGGCCCGCACCGCCAACTCCTCGGGGCCGGTGCCGCCGACGATCGCGACGACCTCCTCGGTACGGGCGACGGAGGCGACGGCGTCCAGGAACCGATGGACGCCCTTGTCGACGGTCAGGCGTCCGAGGTAGGTGAGCAAGGGGTGGTCGGCCAGACCGCAGCGAGTCCGCCAGTCCGGGACCCGAACGCCCGGACGGAAAAGGTCCGTGTCGATCCCGTTCGGCACCACCTCCACGGGATGTCGGAACGGCTTGCGGGAAGATCCGACGAGCGCGTCGCGGGCGGCGGCGGACGGGGCGGTCGCGAGGTCGCACCGTAGATACGTTCCGAGGTTGTACCACCAGGCGATGCGGAAGAACGTCGGGACGAGGAACTTCTGGGGGACGCTTTCGCGCATCTCGCGAATGTTCGTGTGGAACGTCCCGATGAGCGGCCGATGAAAGCGTCGTGACGAAAGGAATCCCATGCTCCCGATCGGTCCGGGCGTGTGGAGGTGCACGACGTCGGCGTCCCGTACTCCGTTCGCCTCCCGGATCAGGGAGAACGGGAACACCGGCCAGCGGTACTGCCCGTAGAGGGGGACCGGCACGGAGCGAATGCGGCGCACCGTCACGCCGCCGACGACCTCCTCGCGCGACGGGGCGCCGACCTTCGTGTCGGACGTGAAGACCCGGACCCTGTGGCCGAGCCGCGCGATCGTCCGGGCGAGGCCGCCGGTGACGGCCGCGACGCCGTCGTGCATCGGGTCGTACGAGTCCGTGAAGAAGACGATCTCCATCCGTCGGTCCCGCTCCGGCACCCCGGGTGGTATGCTTATGGGTGCATGCGCCGCGGCCGACTAGACGGTCGTCGGGAACGCTCGCTCGAGCCGTACACCGTTCGTCGGGTCCATCGTCCGCGTATTACAGGAGACGAGGAGCGAGGAGCGCGTGGTCTGCATCTGCCCGAGCAGCCAGTGGACCGCGCGCAACGTCGTGTCGGCTCCCTCCTCCCCTACGTAGTACTCGAGCGCGTCGACGTACACGAGCGCCCCGCCGGGAGCTTCCGTCGGTCCCTTCAGGCGCCCCCCCAGTTCGGAGAGGGTCACGGGTCGGACGGAGCCGTCGGGGGCGACGGCCCCCCGGGGGGAGATGTCCGTGCGTCGCTCGGGGGGGATCCCGGGGAGATCGGGGGGATGGGTCGAGACGATCACGATCCGTGGGAACGTCCCGGCGCTCGTGCGCAGCAGCTCGAGCGCCCGGGCGGGCCGCTCCTCCCGGACGAGGATCCCTTGCCCGGGGAGGGGACGTACGGCGGGCCTCGGGCCTCCGATCGGCACGGCCCAGGCGCGCGTCGGGGGTGCGGGGACCGGTCGGAGGATCGCGTTCCACGCGGTGCGACGCGGCGCGGAGATCAGCCCCTTGCGCTTCATCTCGACCTCCTCGGGAAGACGGACGAGCCGTCCCTCCGCGAGCATCCGGATCTCCTGGGGCGTGTGGCCGCGCGCGGCGTGCTGGACGACCTCGCGCAGGGCGTTGCGCACGCCGTCCTCATAGCCGGCAGCGTAGGCGCGGGCGTACTCCTCATCCGCCGGGGGTTCGGCGTCGGTCGGAGGGGACCCGTCCCCGTCGTCGGGGGCGCTCACGCGGGGGCCCGGTCCCGGATCGTGACGTCCGCCCGGGCGGGGGCTTCCTGCCCACGGGCCGGCCGGTCGTCGTCCGGATCCTGTGCGGGGGCGAACTTGTAGCCGTAGTGGATGACGCCCGCCTTCCCTTCCTCCCGAAGTTTGCGGAAGGTGGCGCGCACCTGGAGCCCGATGGTGACGTCCGCCGGCTCGACGTCGACCACTTGGCCGGTCAAGATCGGCCCCTCGGGGGTCTTCACGAGCGCCAGTATGTAGGGGACCTGCATCTCGAACCCTTCCGCGGCGTCATGGACGACGGTGTAGGAGACGACCTCGCCCTCCCCGGTGAGCGGGAACGGGATCATCTTTTCGATCGATTGGCGGTGGTGCGTGCAGGCGGGGCATACCGCCCGCGGCGGGAAGTAGACGGTCCCGCAGTTGGTGCACTTCGATCCCCCGAGGTTGTAGCGGCGGGGCGTCTCGCGCCAGAATCGTGCGATCGACATCGTTCCCTCCCTAGTTCACCCTCTCGAGGAGATGGACGACCGCCGTGGCGCCGGTCCCCCCCAGAACGTGGGCGAGTCCGAGCGTCGCGCCGGGGACCTGGCGATCCTTGGCCTCCCCGCGGAGCTGACGCACGAGCTCCACTACCTGGGCGACGCCGACCGCGCCGAACGGACGACCCTGCGCCTTGAGGCCGCCCGATGGATTGACGACCGTCGTGCCCCCCGGGCCGAATCGGCCGGTGGCGAACTCGGGCCCCGCGCGGCCCCGCTCGACGATCCCCAGGTCTTCGAGCCCGACCAGCGCGGAGATCGTGTAGGAGTCGTCGATCTCGGCGACCTGAACGTCCGCCGGCGCTCGGCGGGCCCGGCGGAACGACTGCGCCGCGGCGGTCACGGTCGCGCCGACGCTCGTCAGCTCGGCGCGATGCTGCAGGGCCATCGTGTCGCAGGCGACCTGGCTCGCGGCGATCCGGATCGGCGTGTCGGTGTGCTTGCGCGCGGTCTCGAGGGGTCCGAGGACGACCGCGGCCGCTCCGTCCGAGAGCGGGGCGCAGTCGAACACCCCCAGCGGCTCGGCGACCGGCCCCGCCTCCATCACCTGCGCGAGGGTGATCTTGTTCCGGTAGTGAGCGTTCGGGTTCTTCGAACCCATCTCGTGGGCGTGGACCGCGACCCGGGCCAGCTGCTCGCGGGTGGTCCCATGCAGATGCATGTGCCGTCGCGCGACGAGGGCCCAGAGGGCCGGGAGCGTCGCGCCAAAGACGATCTCCCATTCGTGGTCCGCGGCCGCGCTCGAGATCTGGCTCGCGGTCGCGTCGGGGACGTCGGTCAACTTCTCCGCTCCTCCGACGACGACGTAGTCGTAGAGTCCGCTCGCTACCGCGAGATACCCCTGGTGCAGGGCGAGCGCTCCCGAGGCGCCTCCGCCTTCGACGCGGACCGCCGGAAGATGGCGACCAGCGAGCCCCGCGTAATCGAGGATGAGCGGCGCGATGTGCTCCTGCTCGAGAAGCGAGCCGCTCGCCATGTTGCCGAGGAACAACCCTCCCAGGTCCCCCGAAGAGAGCTTCGCGTCCACGAGCGACTGGAGTCCGGCCTCGATGCCGATCTCCCGGAACGAGCGGTCCCACAGCTCACCGAACTTCGTCTGACCGATCCCGAGCACCGCGACGTCGCGCATTGTTCAGCCGCCTCCCATATGGATCTTGCCGCGGAACTTCGCGTAGACCGCGTACGGGATCTCGACGCCCCCGTCGAGATACCACTGCACCGGGCGGCCGAAGCTCTTGTCGAATTTCGGCAGCTCGTCGGTCGTCTCGAGGTCGAAGGCGTCCGATCCGGCTCCCGAACCGTAGCCGACCATCAGGATCCTCTCCCCGGCGCCGGCGTGATCGAGCACGTTCGCGAGGCCGATCAGGGCCGCCCCCGAGTACGTGTTGCCGATGTGCGGTGTCACGAGACCGTAGCGCATCTGCGCCTCGGTGAAACCGAGCTGCTTGCCGACCCGCTGGGGGAACTTCCCGTTCGGCTGGTGGAAGACGACGTGGCGGTACGACTCCGGGGTCGTGCCCGCGCTCTCCATCATGCGGTGGGCGCACTCCGTCACATGCCGGAAGTACGCGGGCTCGCCCGTGAATCGCCCGGAGTGGCTCGGATACCGCTGCCCCTCGCGTCGCCAGAAATCGGGAGTATCGGTGGTGTAGGAGAGGGTACCGTTCACCCGGCAGATCACGCGCTCGCGCCCGATGACGAACGCGGCCCCGCCGGCGCTCGCCGAGTACTCGAGCGCGTCGCCCGGTGCGCCTTGCGACGTATCCGTCCCGATCGCCACGCCGTAGCGGACCATCTCCGCGCCGACGAGCCCGAGGCACGTCTGGATCGCCGCCGTGCCGGCCTTGCAGGCGAATTCGAAATCGGCGGCCGTCAGGTTCGGCGTCGCCCCGACCGCCTGCGCGACGACGGTCGCGCTCGGCTTCACCGCGTACGGGTGGGATTCCGATCCGACGTAGAGGGCGCCGATCTGCTGCGGATCGATCGCGCCTCGGACGAGGGCCGCGCGCAGCGCCTCGGTCGAGATGGTGATCGTATCCTCGTCCGGCGCGGGAACGCTCTTCCGCCGAACATTGAGCGACTCGCCCGTGCTCGCTCCGTCGGTCCCCCACACCCGTCCGATCTCGGCCGGCGTGATGCGGTATCTCGGCACGTACGCGCCGTAGCTGACGATCCCTGCCTTCACGGTGTTCCTCCGTTCACAGCTCCTCGAGCTTCTCGAGCACCGCCGGCGCGGTGAGCGCCGTCGTGAGGAGCGGGATGTTCTCGACCTCCGAGAGCCGGATCGCGAGCGGATCGATGCGCCCCGGGTTCGAGAAGAAGACAGCCGCCGGCTTCAGCGGATGGGCCCGGATCGCGACCATCGGCGACCGGCCGTACTTGACGTTCGAGAAAATGAGCGCCCGCTGCGTCGACCAACCGTAGACCTCGACGAAATGCGCCGCGTCGATCGATAGGATCGCCCGGGGAGCGTCAAGCACCGTGAACCCGTGCACGTCGCGGTGCAGGTCGACCCGGCTGACGGCCCGCGCGTCGAGGGCGTCCGCCAGCGACTTGAGCGGGATCGCCACCGCGAACTCGCTCATACCGAGGATCCCGTCGGAGTGCGGACGCAGACCGAGGCGCGAGCCGACCCGGCCCCCGTGCTCGGTATCGAGCGTGACGAGACCGACGACGTACTTTCGGATGAATCCGGCGCCCGGGTTCATCCGCCGCTCGGATTCGTAATCGCTGATCACCGACGGCACGGTCGACAAGTGCTTCGCGAGATCGCGCTGGGAGATGCCGAAATCCTCCCGCCATTTGCGCAGCGTGCGCCCCGGATGCGGGGAGAGAACGACCTCGCCCGCGATCTTCTCGCGGATCTCGGCCTCCACGGGTCCCGAGAAAACCGCCGCGATATAAATCGGTGCCCTTCCTGTCGGTGGGACCTTTCGACATCTGCCGACGGAGGCGGTCCGCGCAGGGGAGTGGACCGGGCGAGACTCTCCGGCCGAGAGGGTCGCTCCGCGGCCGTTTGAACTCGCGACCTCTACCTTGCCAAGGTAGCGATCTTCCGCTGATCTACCGGCCCACCGGGGGCGCCGAGGCGGACGGCACGATAAGCCCTTCTGATTCGAGGCGTCCCACGGAGCTTCGCGACCGCGTCGCCGCCGCCGGCCGGCGCCTCGGACCAAACCCTTATGGTTCGGTCCCGGCTCCCGCGTTCGATGGGCGACGAGGGGTCGGCCGGCGAGCCGTTCGACGTGCTGCTCCGCAGCACCCGCGACCTCCTTCGACCCGAAGAGATCGTTCGCGAGGCGACCCGCGATATCGTCAAGGACGAGATCCGGCGGCACCTCGAAAAGACGCTCCATGACGACCCGAAGCTGGCGCAGGCGCTGCGGGATGCGGTCCGTGATCTGCTGGCGGCCCGCGCGAACGAATACGCGGCGATGGTGCGGATCGGCACCGCCACCGCTCGCTTGGGCCTCTCCGCGCTCCCGCCCGAGATCCGACGCGCGCTCACCCATGACCTCGTGGACATGATCTCAAAGGAACTCGGTCAGATCGTCGAGAGGTCCTTGTGACCCAGCGGATGGCCCCGGACGAGGTCCGGATCTACGAGGTCAAGCGGGTCGACGTCGAGGGAGCGATCGTCATCGACGGGTTCCCGTCGGTGGGCCTCGTGAGCTCGATCGTCGCGAACTTCCTCATCGACACGCTCAAGATGGAGCAGATCGGGATCGTGGAGTCTCCTACGTTCCCGACGGTCTCCCTCGTACGGAACGGGGTCCCGCAGCACCCGGTCCGGATCTACGCCGGTCGACCGCCGGCCGACCGCGCCGGTCGAGGGGCCGACAAGATCGTGGCGTTCGTTTCTGAGTTCCACCCGGCGCCGTCGATCATCCACCCGCTCGCGACGGCGATCCTCGATTGGGTCCAGGAGCAGCGGTGTTCGCTGCTCGTCTCCCCGGAAGGTCTGGTGGTGGAGGCCGACCCCCGGACCCGAGGGACCCACCCCGCGCGGCTCAACGACGTGAAGGTCTACGGGATCGCGAGCACCGCGAAGGCGCGCGAGCTGTACATCGAACCGAACACGATCCCGTTCACCGAGGGCGTCATCACCGGCATCGCGGGGGTCCTGCTCAACGAGGGCCGCCGCCGGGGGTTCGACGTGCTCACGTTCCTCGCGGAGGCCCAGTCCGACTACCCGGACGCCCGCGCGGCGGCGAAAGTGATCGAGGCGATCAACCGGATCTTGCTGCGGACCCCGCTCGACGCGGTGCCGCTGTACGCGGAGGCCGAGCGGATCGAGCAGCAACTGCTTTCGATCCAACGGCGCGCCGAGCGGAGCCGCCCGGAGTCGTCGCAGCCCCAGTCGCCGCCGATGTACCGGTAGAGCTCGGGATCCTCTCGAGGAGTTCTTCGATCCCGCGCACCAGGGCCGCGCCGTCCTCCCGGCCATTGTAGAGGTAGAACGACGCTCGAATGTTCCCCGCGATCCCTCGCCGCTCGTAGAAGGAGTGGGCGCAGTGCATCCCCGACCGGACCATCACCCGATGGCCCTCGTCGAGGAACACCGCGGCGTCGTTCGGATCGACCCCGTCCAGTGTGAAGGCGTAGACGCTCGGCCGATCCGCGGGAGCGGACGGTCCGAGAAGGTGAACCCGCTCCGAGCCCTGAAGCCCCCGCGACACGGCCTCGTTCACGGCCCGCTGCTGGGCCTCTACCTCCTCGAGACCGAGGCGGGTGAGGTAGTCGACACCGGCCGCGCCTCCGAGCACGCCGGCGTAATTCTGCAACCCGGCCTCGAACCGATGGGGCGGGCCGCGCAACGCGTGCCGCGTGAGGGTCGTCCACTCGACCGTCTCTCCTCCGACGAGCAGCGGCCGCAGGGTCGCGAGCGGACCGACGGCCGCCGCCAGCACCCCGGTGCCGGTCGGGCCGAGCATCTTGTGCGAGGAGACCGCGTAGAAATCGGCGCCCAGACGGTCGGCATCGACCCGGCGGTGCGGCGCCGCCTGGCAGCCGTCGAGCAGGACGAGCGCCTTCCGCTCGTGGGCCCGCTCCACGATCTCCTGGACCGGCAGCGTTCGGCCGTCGACGTTCGACGTGTGGAAGAGGCTGACGAGCCGGACGTTCTGATGGAGGTGCCGGTCGAGCTCGTCACCGTCGAACGACCCGTCCTCCGAGAGGGGAATCACCTCGATCCGGATCCCGCGTTCCTCGGCGAGCCGTTGCCAGACCACGAGGTTCGAGTTGTGCTCCTGGTCGGAGATCAGCACGCGCTCGCCACGCTTCCAGGGGAGCCCCTGGGCGACGAGGTTGATCGCCTCGGTCGCGTTGCGCAGGAAGACGATCCCCCGCGCATCCCGGCGACCGAGAAATCGCGCGAACGTCTCTCGGGCGGCGTCGTACCGTTGCCCCACCTCCTGCGCGAAGCGGTGCAGGCTCCGCCCGGCGCAGCCGGGGTAGTCGGAGTAGTACTCCGCCATCGCTTCCAGTACCGGACGGGGGACGAGCGACATGCACGCTGAGTCAAGGTAGACCGGGCTTCCCCCGGGACGCTCCCGTAAGGCGGGGAAATCTCGCCGGATCTCCCCGACGTTCACCTGACGGCCCCCTGGAGCCCCGTCGCGGCCGCGGCGAGCGTGGCGGCCCCCAGGACCAGGGCGCGCTCGTCCGGAGCGAACGTTGCGCTATGGAGGCTGGCGGGACGCCCGGGCACCCCGACGCCGAGCCGCAGGAACGTCCCCGGGACTCGCTCCAGGTACCGCGAGAAATCCTCTGCGCCCATCAGCGCCCGGTCGGACTCTCGGACGTTCTCGCGGCCGAATTCGATCTCGAGCGCCCGCACCACCGTCCGCGTCGCTTCGGGCGGGTTCACGAGAGTGGGATACCCCCGCCGATACGCGATCGAGACCCGCGCTCCGAGGCTCGCCGCGATGGAACGGGTCCGCCGTTTGAGCGTTCGCTCGATGAGCTCCCGCGTCTCGGCCCGGAGGGTTCGCACGGTCCCCTCGAGGACGACTTCGCTCGGGAGAATATTGTGCCGCGTGCCGCCGTGGATCGACCCCACGCTCACGACGACCGGGTCGAACGGGTCTCTCACTCGGCTCACGAGCGCCTGGAGTCCGGTCACGATCTCGCTCGCGATCAGGATCGCGTCGGGCCCCTGTTGCGGGGTCGACGCATGGCCCCCGGTCCCCCGCACGACGATCCGGAACGAGTCGGCGGCGGCCATGAACGGCCCGATCTTCCATCCGATCGTCCCGAGCGGAAGGCTGGGGTCGACGTGCTGCCCGACGATGTAGCGGACGGTCGGACGTTCGAGGCAGCCCCGATCCATCATCGGAGCGGCGCCTCCCACCTGCCCCTCCTCCTCCGCCGGTTGGAAGATCAGCTTCACCGGCCCGGCGAGCCGGTCGGTGCGGCGCGAGAGGATCGCGGCGGCCCCTAGCAGGCTGGCCATGTGCACGTCGTGCCCGCACGCGTGCATCACGCCCGGCGTCCGGGAGCGGAACGCCAGCCCCGTCGCCTCCGTGACCGGTAGCGCATCCATGTCGGCGCGTAACGCGACGACCGGCCCCGGTCGGTCCCCGGCCACCAGACCCACTACCCCGGCGAGATCCTCGAACGTACGGAACGGGATCCCGAGTTCCTGGAGCGCCGCCGTGAGCTTGTCGCGGGTCCGCTCCTCGTGGTTCGTGAGCTCCGGATCCTGGTGGAGCGCCGCCCGCCAGACCCGCATGGCAGGGAGGACCTGCCGCGCGGACGGCGTCCACGACTCTGGGACGCGAGCCATCCCGGTTGCATCGGCCTACGCGATATAATGCGAGCGGGAACTCCGGAGAGAGATCCCTCGAGACCGTCGCAGTCCCGGCCAACCCACGGACCGAAATTCCGAAGAGGACCGAGCCACTTACGGGCCGGGGATCAACGTCAGCGTCACGGCATCCTCGGGGCAGGCGACGACACACAGGCCACATCCGCGGCATTCCTCGGAGCGAGGAGTCCGGGACGTCGCGCGATCGTGGTGACGTGCCTTCAGTCGCGCGAGGTACCCCATCGCGAGGTACTCGGCGTCGGTCAGCCGGCCCAGATCGAAGACGGAGTACGGGCAGACGGCGACGCAGTCGCTCTTCCCCTCGCACCGGTCTCGGTCGATCACAGGGGTCCATCGGCCGGGCGCGGCTCGGCACTGCTCCCCGGGACGATTCGGATCTCTCGCCGCCTTCCGCGCCTTGATCGGGTCCCGCGACCCCGCGGGAAGCGTGCCGATCGCATCCGCGGCGGGCGCCGTCATCGGCGCCCCGGCCGCCGCTCTTCGAGCAGGAATCGAAGGGAGCGCACGAGCGTCTCCCGCGAACTGTCGGCCCGGCCGTGGAGCATCAGGTCGAGCACGCTCCCGTGGAGCATCGCGAGGGTGATGTCCGCGACGGTCTCGGGGCTCGTGAGTTTGCGGATTCTCCCTCGCTGCTCGAGCTTCGTGAGGAACTCCCGCATCGCCCGACGGTCCTGGCGCCGGTCGTCCTTCATCGCCGCCCGGACCGCGGGGTTGGTGGCCGCCTCGGCCACCAGTTCGAGCCATACGCCCGGGTCGACCTTCCCCGAAAAAACCTCCGCGAGAGAGTCCGCCATCCCCTCGGCGACGTCCCCTCCTTCAAGGAGCCCCTCCCAGTATGCGAGCACCTGTTCCCGCGTCCGCTCCTGGATCGCCGCGAGCAGTTCGACCTTTGAGTGGAAGTAGAGGTAGATCGCGCCCTTGCTCACCCCAACCTCGCGCGCGATGTCCTCCATCGTGGCCGCTCGGAACCCGTTCTTCCGGAACACGGCCTGGGCCGCGGCGACGATCCGCGCGCGGGCCTGGACCCTGTACTCTCGAATCACCTTCGGCATATCGCGAGGGCGCCCGGGGGAGAGGACTCCCCCAGCGTATTTCTACCTTCGTTTGCCCGTCATTGTGACTGTGAGATTTTATAATGACCAATAGTTAGGGTAGGCCGTTCGGCGCGGGAGGGGCGCCCGAGAGATCGACGTCGATGACCGAGGAAGATGCGCCCAAACCGGCCGATGCCGACCCTCCCGCAGGGACCCTCGCCTTCGAAAGTCTTCGGGAGGTCGGCGCGATCCTCGTCCTCGTCGCCATCTTCCTGGCGATCTTGATGGGCGCCATGGACTCGCTCGTCGTCGCGACCGTCCTGCCCAAGATCGCCTTCGACCTTCACCAGGTCGACGGGGTGACGTTCGTCGTCAGTGCCTACCTGATCTCCTCCACGATCGCGATCCCGATCTTCGCTCGCCTTTCCGACATCTCGAGCCGCCGGAACGTCTTCATCGCCGGGCTGCTGATCTTCATCGCCGGGTCGGCCCTCGCCGGACTCAGTCAGAACCTGACGGAGCTCATCGTCTTCCGGGGCGTCCAGGGATTCGGCGGAGGAGGAGTCTTCCCCGTCGCGATCGCCATGGTCGCGGTCATGTTCCCGCCGGCCACGCGATCCCGGGTCACGGGGGTACTTTCCGGGGCGGCCGGTATCGCCATCGTCCTGGGTCCGTTGCTCGGAAGCGCGATCGTCCAGGTCACGACGTGGCGATGGGTGTTCTACATCAATCTCCCGTTCGGGATCCTGGCCGTCCTCGTCCTCCTGTTCGCGGTCGGACCCCTTCGGTCGAACGCCCCCGGCCGATTCGACTTCCCGGGGGCGCTCTTGCTTTCCGGCTGGGTCGGGGCCCTGATGTTCGCCCTCGTTCAGGTCGCGGACGCCGGCTGGGCGTGGACCGACCCGCGGATCGTCGGCCTGCTGGCCGGGGCGATCCTCCTCCTGGGCGCGTTCCTGTGGTGGGAACTGCGGGCGGACGAACCGCTGGTCCCGCTCCGCCTTCTCCGGCAACGGGTCATCGCGGCGAGCAGCGGAACGATGCTGTTCTCCGGGATCGTCTTCAGCTCCTTGATCACGTTCCTCTCGGTCTTCGTGGGGATCGTCCTCCTCGAGAACGGGCCTTCCGCGACCGGCGACGTTCGGGACATCATCTACTTCCTCGCCGTCCCGCTCATCCTGGGCGCCGCGCTCGGAGGTCAGCTCCTGCTCCGGTTGTCGTACCGGAACATGATCGCGAGCGGACTCGCGGCCGCCGGGGTGGTCGGCCTGCTCCTGACCCAGGTCAGCTCGTCCACTCCGCTCTGGGTACTATACGAAGGATTTCTGCCGGTCGGGGGACTCGCCCTTCCCCTGCTCCCCATGGGATTCGGGCTCGGGCTCTCGCTCTCGGGGGTCACGATCGCGGTGCAGAACGAATCCCCCGCCGCCGAGGTCGGAGCGGCGATCGGACTCACCCGGTTCCTCCAAAACCTGGGCGGAGCGGTCGGGATCTCGCTCCTGACCGTCTTTGAGACGTGGCGGGCCGGCGTACTTTCGGCCGGTGCGACGACTCCGGCCGAACTCCAAAACGCGCTGGTGACGACGTACGACAAGATCTTCCTGGTACTCGCCGTTTGCATTCTGATCGCATTCGGCTTCTCCCTGTTCTTCGTGGGTCACGTTCCGAGGACGCGGGCCGAAGATCCCGAGCAGGGAGGCCGTGGAACGGCCGGGGTCACCGACCCGCGACGGACCGGGTCCACCGCGACGACGAGCTCCAACGAGCGAATCTAGCCCGCTTCCATCCGACGCGGTCCGCGGAGCCACCTTTCCTCTCGATTTCGACGCCCCCTCCGCTCACCTCGCCACCGTCCTCGAAAGTGAGGAGCGGGGCAGGGTCGCTCGACCGCCGATTCGCACGCCTTCGACCCGGCGCTTCTTTTATATGAGTGCTTTCTTACTAAAATGCGTATCACGGCTCATTCGGTTCCACCGGTGGGCGCTGATACTGCGGAGACCATCATGGCAAAGATCATCGGAATCGACCTCGGAACGAGCAATTCGGCGGCCGCCGTCCTCGAGGCGGGCCGGCCGGCGATCATCCCGAGCGCCGAAGGCACGACGGTCGGTGGCGGGAAGGCGTTTCCGTCGTACGTTGCCTTCACCAAGGACGGTCAGCTGATCGTCGGGGAGCCCGCGCGCCGTCAGGCGATCTCGAATCCGGAAGGGACCGTCACCGCGTTCAAGCGGAAGATGGGCACCGACTTCCAGTACTCTCTCCACGGAAAGAAGTACACGCCCCAGCAGCTCTCCGCCTTCCTCCTCCAGAAGATCAAGCGCGACGCGGAGTCGTTCCTCGGCGAGAAGGTCGAGAAGGCCGTGATCACGGTCCCCGCCTACTTCAACGACAATCAGCGCCAGGCGACGAAGGACGCCGGCGCCATCGCCGGCTTGGAAGTCGTCCGGATCATCAACGAGCCGACCGCGGCGTCCCTCGCCTACGGTCTCGACAAGGCCGGCACGAACCAAAAGGTCCTCGTCTTCGACCTCGGCGGCGGAACCCTCGATGTCACGGTGATGGAGTTCGGTGACGGCGTCTTCGAGGTGCTCTCCACGAGCGGCGACACGCAGCTCGGCGGGACCGACATGGACAACTCGATCACCGAGTGGATCGCCTCCGAGTTCCAACGGGAATCCGGGGTGGACGTCCGCTCGGACAAGATGGCGATGCAGCGGGTCCGCGACGCGGCGGAGAAGGCGAAGATCGAGCTCTCCTCCACGGCCGAGACCCAGATCAACCTCCCGTTCCTCACCGCGACCCACGAGGGACCGAAGCATCTCACCACCACCATGTCCCGGGCCAAGCTCGAGGAGTTGGTCCGGCCGATCGTGGACCGTTGCCGGGGCCCGGTCGAGCAGGCGGTCCGCGACGCGAAGCTCAGCCTCGATCAGATCGGGCGCGTGGTGCTCGTCGGCGGGCCGACGCGGATGCCGATCGTCCAGAAGTTCCTCGAGCAACAGATCGGCCGCCCGATCGAGCGCGGCGTCGACCCGATGGAGTGCGTCGCGACGGGTGCGGCGATCCAGGGCGGCGTCCTCGCGGGCGAGGTCAAGGACGTGCTCCTGCTCGACGTCACCCCCCTCTCCCTCGGCCTCGAGACGATGGGCGGCGTGCACACCCATCTGATCGAGCGGAACACGACGATCCCTACACGGAAGAGCCAGATCTTCACGACCGCCTCCGACAACCAGTCGACGGTCGAGATCAAGGTCTACCAGGGGGAGCGCCCGATCGCGGCCGACAACGTCGCCCTGGGAAGTTTCCTGCTCACCGGCATTCCGCCCGCCCCGCGCGGCGTGCCGCAGGTCGAGGTCAGCTTCGACATCGACGCGAACGGGATCCTCAACGTTTCGGCGAAGGACATGGCCACGAGCCGCTCGCAGGGGCTCACGATCTCCGCCTCCAACAAGCTCTCGAAGGAGGAAGTCGCGCGGATGATCAAGCAGGCCGAGGAGTTCGCCGACAAGGACAAGGTCCGCGCGGAGCAGATCCAGGCCCGCAACCAGGCCGAGTCGCTCGCCTACGAGGCGGAACGCGTCCTCGCCGACCAGAAGGATAAGATCGACGCGGCGGAAGCCGAGCGGATCCACGGCCTCGTGAAGTCGCTGCGCGACGTCATCGCCCAGAAGGACGCGGCCGCGAGCGCGATCCAGGCGAAGACGGAGGAGCTGACGAAGGCGCTCCATGGGATCGCCCAGAAGATGTACCAGGCGGCCGGAGCGCAAGCTCCGGGGACGCCTCCCCCGGACACCGCGCCACCCCCCGGCACCACCGATCCCGGCCCGACCGGGGGCCCGGTCGACGCCGACTTCAAGGTCGTCGACGATACGGGGAACGAGAAGAGCCCCCCGTAGGGCGCTACGGCGTCCGGCCCAGCGGCCGGGGCCACGTCCGCCCCTTCGGGGCGCCGACGTACTCGACGTCGGGCCGGATCAGCCGGTTATCGGCCGCCTGCTCGATCGCGTGGGCCGTCCAGCCGGCGGTCCGCGCGACGGCGAACGTCGGGGTGAACATCTCGCGCGGCAGCCCGATCGCCTCGAGCACGAGTGCGCTGTAGAACTCGACGTTCGTGAACAGGCGGGCCCGGGGATGGGCCGCCCGCACGAGGCGCAACGCGATCGTCTCGACCTCTTCGGCGAGCCGAAGGCGTCCGGGATCCGCGAACGTCCGCGCGATCTGGTGCAGGATCAATCCCCGGGGGTCGTCGGTCTTGTACGCCCGATGCCCGAAGCCGTAGAGGACCTCCTTCCGGGCGAGGCGCTCGGTGATCCACGCCTCGGCTCGGTCGGGGGAGCCGATCGCGTCGAGCATGTCGGCGACCCGGCTTGGCGCGCCGCCGTGGACCGGCCCCTTCAGGGCCCCGAGCGCGGCCGTGGCGGCGCTGTAGAGGTCCGACTCCGTGGAGATGACGATCCGAAGGGCGAAGGTGGAGGCGTTCATCCCATGGTCGGCCAGCAGGTCGAGGTACCCTTCCAGGGCGGCTACGGCCATCGGGGTGGGTCGTTCGCCGTGGAGCATCCAGAGATAGTTCGCGGCGTGCGAGAGTTCCGCGCGCGGCTCGACCGGCGCGCGGCCGCCCGACCGCCGGACGTACCGCGCGAGAAGGATCGGAGTGCGGGCGATCAGCCGGTACCCGTCCTCGAGCCGGGGCGGATAGCCGGCGGTACCGTCCCCGAGCAGCGAGAGCAGGGTACGGAGCGCCTCGAGCGGAGGAAGTCCGGGCGGGATCGCGTCGGCCGCCCGAAGGATGGGTTCCGGGATGGGCCGGGCGGCCGTGAGGGCGGCGACGACCTCGGGGGCCGGATCGCTCGGCGGGGGGTCGCCGTGGAGGAGGAGATGGACCACCGACTCGTACGGGACGCCCGGTACGAGCGCTCGGACGTCGAATCCCCGGTACACGAGGTCTCCGGTCTCTCCCCCGACCCACGAGATCCGCGACTGGCCCACGAACACTCCGTCGAGTCCTTTCGAGAGAAGGGCTGGATCCGGCATCGCGCGCGGCAGTCGGTGCCTGCGGCTTAGCGTGAGCGGTCGCATCGGGCAAACGCTAAGACCCCGCGTCCCGGTCTAGCCCGCGATGCCGGAAGGAGCGGCCCATCTCTTGGAGCGTTTCCTCGACCAACCGGTGACGCTCGTTCTCAAGGATTCGCGGGAGCTTGCCGGCAAGCTCGTCGGGATCGACGACCACATGAACGTGGTGCTCGACGACGCGAACGAGACGACGCCCGAGATGAGCCGCCATCTCGGCCGGGTCGTCCTGCGAGGATCGAACGTCGTCACGCTGCAAGGGCCGGCGCCGTCCGGCGCGCACTCGCGCTGAACGTGCCCGCCGGGTCCGGGGCCACCGCGAACGCGACGCCCCGAGCGCGCGGGGAGACGCTCGCGGTCCTCAAGTTCCTCGCCCAGGCCGGCGCGGACCACACCCCGATCGTCGTCACGTCGCGCGAAGTCGGGACGAAGATCGGCGTGAGCCAGCAGGCGGCCGACCGGTACCTCGTGGCGCTCGAGCGCCGCGGTCTCCTCGTCCGGACGCTCGCCCAGCGCCGCCAACGCATCCAGCTGACCCCCGTCGCGATGGATCTCCTCCGGGCGGAGTACCACCTCTACCGCCGGATCTTCGAGGGCCCGGCGCGGATCAGTATCGAAGGAGCGGTCGTCTCGGGCCTCGGCGAGGGCCGCTACTACCTCAGCCAACCGGGATACGTCGTCCAGTTCTCCGAGCGGCTCGGCTATTCGCCGTATCCCGGGACGCTCAACGTCCGGGTCGACGGGCCGACCCAACGCACCCTCTCGGTGATCGCCGGCTGGACCGGGATCCGGATCGACGGCTTTCAGGCGAGCGGTCGGACGTTCGGCGGCGCGAGCTGTTTCGTGGCCCGGATCAATGGGCGCTCCGGCCACCTCATCCGGCCCGACCGCACCCACTACAAGGACGTGGTGGAGTTCATCGCCGGCGAACGGCTGCGGGACGCGCTGCACTTGAAGGACGAGGACCCGGTCAAGGTCGACATCGAGGAGCCATGACCACCGGTTCGCTGGCGCGGTCGATCGCCGAGGACCGCCGCCCGGCGCCCGCCGCGCCCGAGTCGGCCCGACGCTACGTGAACCAATGGACGGAGGACGAGGCGCTGGGCGGCCGCCGGGTCCGGGCGTTCGTCGTGATCCTTCGCACCCGAGGGTGCTACTGGGCCGACGTGAAGGGGTGCTCGATGTGCGGCTACTCGAAGGACACGCTCGGACGCTCGGCGACCCCCGGCGAACTCGCCGAGCAGCTCGCGCATGCGCTCCGCCGGTACAACGGCGAGCCGTACGTCAAGTTCTACACGTCGGGGAGCTTCCTCGACGACCGCGAGGTCGACCCGGAGAGCCGGCGGGCGATCGTCGCCGCGTTCTCGGGTCGAGCGGAGCGGTTCCTCCTGGAGACGCTGCCCGAGTTCGTCACCCCGGAGCAGCTCGACCCGCTGCGCACGGCGTTCGCGGGGGAGCTCGAGGTGGCCCTCGGCCTGGAGTCGACGGACCCGGTCGTCCTCAGCAAGTTCGTCCACAAGAGCGCGGCCCCGTCCGAGTACCTGGCCGCCGGGGACCGTCTGCGGGCGATGGGCCTGCGCGGCAAGGCGTACCTCCTGCTGAAGCCGCCGTACCTGACCGAGTCGGAGTCGATCGAGGACGTCGTCCGCTCGACCGAGGTCGCGGCGGGCCACTTTGACACGCTCTCCGTCAACCCGGTCCATATCCAGAACGGCACGGTCGTGGAGTGGCTGTTCCACCGGGGCCGATACCGACCCCCGTGGCTCTGGTCGGTCGTCGAGTCGCTCGCCCGCGGCGCGGAGCGCCGGGGCGGGGTCCGCCTCGTTTCGTTCCCGACGGCGGGCGGCCTACGTCGCGGACCCCACAACTGCGGGTCGTGCGACGCCCGCGTGCTCCGTGCGATCGAGGACGCGTCGCTCGACCAATCGTTCGCCGGGCTGGCCGATCTCGACTGCGCCTGCCGGGCGACCTGGCGCGCGGAACGGGAGCTCGAGCCGCTCGGGGTCGAGGCGTGAGCGCGGCGCTCGTACCGCAGCTTCCGACCCACGCCCGGTCGACGATCGAGCAGTTCCTTCGCGCCCACGCGCTCGGGGAAGGGAAGGACGGCGTCGTCGTCGGGCTCTCGGGGGGGATCGATAGCGCGCTCACCGCCCGGCTCGCGGTCGACGCGCTCGGCGCGTCGCACGTACTCGGCGTCCTCCTTCCCGACGCGGCGTTCCCCCCGGCGCTGATCCCCGAGACGGTCGCGTACGCCCGGTCGCTCGGCATCGAGAGCCGGACGATCCCGATCGACCCGATCGAACGAACGTTCGCGGACGCCCTCCCCGGCCCGAACGACCCCGTGACGCTCGGCAACACGATGGCACGGATCCGGATGGTGCTCCTCTACGCGATCGCACGGGGCCGCCGTCGGCTCGTCGCCGGCACCGGCAACAAGTCCGAACTCCTGCTCGGCTACTTCACGAAGTACGGCGATGGCGGCGTCGATCTCCTGCCGATCGGCGATCTCTACAAGACCGAGGTCCGGGCCCTCGCCGCCGAGCTCGGGCTGCCCGACGCGATCCGCGCCCGGCCTCCGACCGCCGGGCTGTGGGACGGGCAGACCGACGAGCAGGAGCTCGGCGCCCCATACGAGGTCGTCGACCGGATCCTCCGGGGCCTCGAGGAGCTTCGGAGCGAGCCGGAGATCGCGTCGGCGACCGGCATCCCGCCGGCCCGAGTACGGGACATCGTCCGGCGCGTCCACGAGAGCCGCCACAAGCGTCGGCCGGCGCCGGTCGCCAAGGTCGGGCTCCGCACGGTCGGCATCGACTGGCGGGAGTGACGCCGAGGCGGGCGTGGCGCCCCTCGGCCGTCCCCGCGTAACGTTTTACGGGACCGGGGCTCGACCGCCGCGACTACCGGGACTGCGCGATGGACCACGCGACCTACCAACGGCTCTACGAGCAGCTCGTCACGTACGACGACGTCCACCGGATCGCGCACGCCGAGCACCGCAGCGAAGAGCTCCTGTTCGTCATCCACACCCACCGGGTCACGCGCGACGCGACCCGGCGCTTCTACGTCGTCAAGCGGCAGCTGCCGCGCCTCGTCGACCAGTGGAAGCACGGGGCGTCGATCCTCGACATCGCGACCGAATGGCATTTTCCTCCGGTCCTGATGGGCCAGCAGATGCTCGGGGAGCTCGGCATCCCCCGCAAGAAGGTCTGGCAGACGTTCCTGCACCCCGAGACGGCTCCGGACGAGCGCCTGCGCAGCGAGGTCGACGCGCTGCTCGCCGCGGACATGATCTACTCCCCGCGGGGGATGGAACTCCAGCGCGAGCGGGGCCGCCAGGGCGAGGAGCGGCTCGAGCGGTGGCTGAAGAAGCACGGGATCGGCTTCCGGACGGAGAAGGACCTGCGCGGCAAGTACGCGAAGACCCCGGACGCGCTCCTCGACGAACCGATCATCTTCTACGGCCAGAAGCTCACCTGGATCGAGTCGAAGGCGAACTTCGGCGACGAGGTCGAGCTCCGCAAGAACCTCCGCCGCCAGCTGGGTCCGTACACGGAGCTGTTCGGCGAGGGAGCGGTCGTCTACTGGTACGGGTACGAGGAAGGGGCGGAGTCGCCCCCGGGGATCCTGCTCTGGGACGGCGATACGTTCGAGGGGATCACGCCGGTCGTGCCGCCTCGTTCCGAGCGACCTCACGCTGCGCACCCGTCGCGAGATCACGTTCGACCAACGCACCCGGCGTCGCCTCCTTCAGCCCCAGGATCAGGGCACGGCGACTCCGCCGACGCGCTGCCTCCCTGAACTGGCGCGACATCGACCGGCCGAGCAGGTCGGCGTCCGCCGAGACTCCCGCCCGGCGCAGCTCGTCGACGAGCTGCACCGCCTCCGGCCCGAGCGACGGGTCGGCGACGATCACGTACGTATCGAGCGGAGGCTCCCCTTCCGGCCACCGACCCGCCGCCTTCAGGAGGATCTCGAGGGTCTGGTCGCCGATGGCGAGGCCGGCCGCGGGCGTGGGCGGGCCGTCGAACAGCTCGATCAGGTGGTCGTACCGCCCCCCACCGAACACGGAGCGCCCGTCCCCCCGGCGGGAGAACGCCTCGAAGACGGTCGACGTGTAGTAGGCGAGCCCGCGGACGACCGTCGGGTCGAAGACGATCCGGTCCGAGAGTCCGCTCTTCTCGAGAAGTCGGAACAGCGCTCGGAGGCGCGTGGCCCCGGCGCGGGCCGCCTCGTCGAGGCCGCGCGTTTCGAGGTCCGAGAGGTAGGCGTCGAGCTCCGCCGGGCCGATCCCGGGGCCGGCGGCGCGGAATCGCTCCGTCAGCTCCCGCGCCCGGTCGGCCGGCACCCCGGCCTCGGCGAGCTCCCCCTCGAACTCGGCGGGGGGCACCTTGCGGAACCGGTCGACCGCGCGGAAGAAGCGGGGCGTCTGCGTCGCTCCGAACAACCGTCCGAGGCCCTCGGCGAGGGCTCGGTCGTTGATCCGTAACGCGTAGAGACCGTGGGCCCCGACCTCGTCGAGGATCAGCGCCGCGGTCGCGAGCAGGTCCGCTTCCGCCTCGACGCCGGGAACGCCGAGGATATCGAGGTTGAACTGGAGGAACTCCCGGGTGCGACCGGCCTGCGGCTCCTCGTACCGCCAGCTCTTCGCCACGGTGAACCATTTCACCGGCATCGGCTCGGACTTGGCACGCTCGACGAAGACTCGCGCGAGCGACGGCGTCTGCTCCGGGACGAGCGCGACGGGCCGGTCGCCCTTGTCGCGGAACAGCCAGGTCTCGGCGGCGATCCCCTCGCCGCTCTTGGTCTGGTACAGCTCGAAGCTCTCGACGCTCGGTAGCTCGAGCTCAGAAAAGCCGGCCCGCCGCGCGGCGGCGCGCATCCGTCGGCGGATCTCGGACCGGGCTCCCGCCTCGGGCGGCGGATAGTCGCGGAATCCTCGCAGAGCCCCGGGCGACATCGCCCAAAGACCGGGCGTCCCCCCTTATCTAATGTTACGCCGACGGCGCGGGCCGCGCCGCGTCGACCGCGCTCTCCAACGCCCCGACCGACCCCGCCGGCTCGGCGCGGTCGGCGAACGCCTTGAGATGGCGATAGGCGCCGATCGTCCCGACGAAGTTCCGTGCCTTGAGCTCGACCGTGATCGCCCGGAGCTCCGCGATCCCCGGGGCGATGTCGAGCCCCGCGTTCCGGGCCTCGAGGATACGGTCGCGCAAGCGCTTCAGCTCCTCCATGAACCGGGGCTTGAGCAGCGCCCAGAGCGCGATCGCGCTCTGGGCGAGCATCCGCTCGGCCGGCTCGCGGCGGCCGGCACCGAGGAACTTGCGCCCCTCCTCGAGGGGGCCGAGCGCGGGACCCGGGTCGCCTCCGAGTTCCCGCAGCGTCTCCGATAGGAGATCGCACTCGGTGGCGAGGATCCGACCGGTCGCCCAATCCTCCTCGATGTGACTCAGCTCCTCTCGGACGTGATCGAGCCGGCGGAACGCCCCCGCGAGGTCCCCCGCCGCGAGGGCGCTCCGGATCGCGCCGAACTCCACGTCCGCGCTCGTCGTGGGGATGAGTTGGGCGAGCTCGTTACGTCGGCCGAGCGTCTGTTCGTACTCTTCTGCCACGGTGCTCGCCAGGCGAACGAACATCTCGCGGACGATCGTGTCGAGGGTCGCGTCGTCCGCGACGAGCGCGGCCGGCCCGGCGCGGGCGGCCGAGTCGCTCAGATCGACGCCGATCCTCCGCGCCAACTGGCTGTACTCCTCGAAGCGGCGTCGTAACGCTTCCGCCTCGGCGCGCGGAGGAAGGGCGGGGAGCGCGTCGAGGGGGGCGACCACATCCGGGGTACGCGCGGGCCGGTCGGCGGGGGCTCCGAGGCGGCGTCGGGTCCCCCCCCGGTCGAGGAGCCGCGGCGGTTCGTCGTCGTCACTGGTGACGGGGGCGCTCGTCAGGTCGATCGAGCGGAGCAGCTCCCCGACCGTCTGCATGAAGACCGGATCCTTGCGGCCCTCGGGCCCCGCTGCCTCGCGCACGACGCCGAACAGATCGACCGAGAGGTGGCAGGTCGGGCACTCGCCCGCGCCGCCCGGGACTTCGGATGCGCAGGCCGGACACGCTCCCATCGCCCCTCCGCCTCAGGCCCCTTCCGGGTGGGCGGAGGAGGGGGCGGCGACGGAGGCCGATCGGATCGTCGGGCGGTAGTGGGGGTCGGTCTTCAGGCGTCGGAGCCGCCGGATCCGTTCGGCCGTCGCGGGATGCGTGGAGAAGAGGGTCGCGAACGCGCCCCCCCGGAACGGATTGACGATGAACAGGCTCGCCTGCGACGGGGAGCCCAGCTTCATCGGCCGCTGCTGGGTCGCCGTCTCGAGCTGCTGGAGCGCGGAGGCGAGCGACTCCGGGTCGTTGATCGTCGTCGCGCCGACCTCGTCCGCGCGGAACTCCCGGGTCCGGGAGATGGCGAGCCGCAGGAGGAGCGCGGCGATCGGAGCGGTCAGGAGAGCCAGGAACAGCACCACGGGGTTCGAACCGCGGTTGCCGGTGCCTCCGAAGATCGTCGTGAAGAAGGCGATCTGCGCGGCGTAGGAGATCGCCCCCGCGAGCGTCGCGACGAACGTCATCAGGAGGACGTCGCGGTCCCGAATGTGGGCGAGCTCATGCGCGATCACCCCCCGCAGCTGCCGGTCGTCGAGCAGGCGGAGGATCCCCTCGGTCGCGGCGACGATCGCGTGCGCCTCGTCCCGTCCCGTCGCGAAGGCGTTCGGGCTCTGGGTCGGGACGATCGCGAGGCGGGGAGAACGGAGCCCGAACCTCGGGGCGAGCTCCTCCACGATGCGGGCGAGTCGGGGCGACTCGGCCGGGGAGACGATCTTCGCGTGCGTCGACCAGAGGATGAGGCGGTCGCACGCGAAGTAGGAGACGAGGTTCAGCGCGAGCGACAGCACGAGCGCGATGACGAGCCCGGCGAGCCAGGAGCCGAGGAGGTACTCCCCGACGAGGCCGCCGACCGCCACGAACAGCGCGACGACGACCGCGAACAGCACCGCGGTCCGACCGAGCGTACCCACCGGTCCGCCTCGTAGAAGCTAGCGGGCGACGGCTCAAAAGCTTACGCGCGGGCTGTTTCGACCTCGGGAGCGAGGACGGCGAGGTGTCGGCGGGCGGACGGGGTCGGATGGTAGGTGCCGGCCGGGAACTCGGGCGCTCGACGCACGATCCGCTCGGACTCCGGCGGCCAGCGACGCCGGCAGCCGGGGCATTCGAACCCTCGACGGTGCCCGCGGGAGCGGGTCGGCCGCCGGCAGTCCGGGCACCGCGGATTCTCGGTCGCCGTCCGCGCGACGAGACGGACGATCGCGATCCCCTCGAGACGGAGGCCCGGTGCACGACCCCGGCTCCCCCAGACCCGCACCCGATCCCCGACCACGAGCGACTGCGCGACCTTCGGGAGCGTCTTGGTCGGCTCGAAGGCAAGACACGGGACCCGCTCGGAAGTGGCGTCGATCACGTCGAAGTGCACGTGCCCCCCGGCCTCCGCGCGAGGCGCTGAGGCGACCGTTCCTTGGACGATGGCGGAGAAGTACGGTGCGATCGCCTCCGCCGGCCGGGGCCGCAGATGGTCTCCGGTACCCTGGTTCGTGCGGAACACCATCCAACGCTCGACCGGTTCGGAGAGGACCCGCGCCCGGGCCCGGACCGGCGCGTCCCGTCCGGTCGACCGGAGGCCGAAGAGGATCGGACACGGGGAGTGCGGCGCGACGAGCAGGCGACGCGTGCGCGCGTCGTGGCAGAGGAACAGTTCGGGCTCGGCCCGCTGCGCTCGTCGGACGCTCTCGGCGTCGACCTCCCGGGGGGTGCCCCAGCGCGCGGGCTCCCGATAGGCGATCACCTCCCACGTCGCCCGTCGTCCGGGCCAGGCGATCGCCGCCGACGCCCCGATGAGTCCGCGGCGGCTCCCGTTCGTCCGGCAGTCGGCCCCGAGTCGATCCAGGGCGGCCGCCCGCGCACCGACCGGAACGACCTCACGGACCGCGGACCAGTAGAGCGACCCGGGCAGCGCGGTCGACGAGGCGACCAGCGCCGGGTCGCTGTACGGGACGGGTGCGGCCAGCGCCTGTACTCGCCGCCACGCCGCGTCGCGGAACGCGGCGGCCTCGCGACGCGGGAGCCCCGACCCCCGAGGGTACGCTAGAATCGATGCCCCCCCGACCTCGCCCACCAAATACGGGCTCCCTTGGCCCCGGCCGAATCGGGCGGCGAGCGCCGCGTTGCCGCGCGTCTTCCACGGAACGTTCGGGTTGAGCCGCACGAGCCGGGGCTCGCCGATCAGGTCGATCCCGCCGTCGCGCGCCAGCCGGACGAGCTCGGTGAGCACCCACGTCGTGCAGCCGCCGCGCGGGCTGTCGGTGTCGTCGATCCCGATCCAGATCGTGGCCACCCCCGAACCGGAGGGCGCGTGCTCCCGCCCGCCGTTACGTGAGGCCCGCGATCAGCTTCTCGTAGACCGGCCGCTGCGTCTCCAAGCGGATGTCCGTGCGGACCGGGCCAAGCCGCTCGCCGAGGAGCTTGCGCTCGAGCCCGTCCTGAGTCGACTCCTTGGGGCGATGCATGATGCCGATCGGGATCCGACCGGCGTCCATCTGCTCGAGGCAGATCTTGAACATCGCCTTGCGGTCGGTCGGGTCGTAGCCGGGCTGCGTCGCGACATCGATCACTTTCTCCCGCCAGAGCTTGTACGTATCGTTGTACGTCACGCACGGCGAGAGGTCCTCCACGAACGCGAACCCGCGTCCGTCGCGGTTGAAGCGGATCGCTTCGGCGAGCACGGCGGTCATCGTCTTCGGGTCCCCGGAGAACGTGCGCGCGATGAAGTTCGGTGCCGGGATCGAGAGCGCGGTCAGGATCGCGTCGAACGGCGCCTCGACGTTCCCTTCGAAGCCAATCTGGCTCGTCGGGGACGGCTGGCCCTTGGTCAGACCGTAGGTCTCGTTGTTCATCACGATGTAGAGGATCGAGGCGTTCTTCTTGAACGCGTGGATGAAGTGGCCCATCCCGATCGCATAGCCGTCCCCGTCGCCCCCCGCGGCGACGACGGTGAGGGCGGGGTTCGCGAGCTTCACGCCGACCGCCTGCGCGAGAAGGCGGCCGTGCAGCGCATGGATCCCGTTCACCTCGAGGAAGTTGTGGATCGATCCGGAGCAGCCGATCCCGCCGACCAGCACGAGGTCGGCCGGAGTGATCTTGAGGTCGCCCGCCGCGCGCTTCACGGAAGCCAGCAGGCCGAAATCCCCGCAGCCAGGGCACCAGATCGGGTGGACCGGTTTCGCCGACTCGACCATCGTCAGGCGACCTCCTTGAGCTCCCGGATGATCTGGGCCGCGCGGAACGTGTACCCGTCGTACTTCAGGATCGAACGAAGCTTGCCGTACTGCCACGGCATCGTCTCCCGCAGCAGGCGGGCGAACTGTCCGGTGAAGTTGTTCTCCACCACGTACGCCACGTCGACCTCCTTCAGGAACGGATCGATCTCGTGGACCGGTACCGGGTACAGGGTGCGAGCCTGCAGGTAGAGCGTCGGGACGCCCCGAGCCGCCAGGATTCGCTGGGCCTCGAGGATCGGGCCGGAGGTGCTGCCGTAGCCGATCAGGCCGATCTTCGCACCGGGGGGACCGAACCGCCGGCAGGCGGGCAGCTCCGAGCGCGCGTGGACCATCTTGTCCATCCGCTTGTGCATCATTCGATCGCGATTGCCCGGATCGACCGAGACGTGGCCCCATTCGTCGTGCTCGTTGCCGGTCACTTCCGCCCAGACGCCGGGAGTGCCCGGCGGGGCGTAGGCGCTGCGTCCGTCGCTCGCGTGCTCGTAGACCTTGTACTGGGCGAGCTGCTCGACCGCCTCGGGGGTGAGCCGCTTGCCCCGGTCGATCGTCGCCTTCGAGAGGTCAAAGCGCCGCGAGGTCGTCGTATTCTGGCAGAGGGCCTGGTCGAGCAGGAGCAGGACGGGAAGGCGCCACCGTTCCGCGAGATTGAGCGCCTCGATCGTGACGAGGAAGGCGTCCTCGGGGTCGGACGGTGCGAGGAGGAAGCGGGGATACTCGCCGTGGCCGAGGTTGGCGAGGTGCGAAAGGTCCGACTGCTCGTGCCGCGTCGGCTGGCCCGTCGACGGGCCGACCCGCGCGCAATCGGCGACCACGATCGGGATCTCGGCGGTCCCCGCCTGGCCGATCCCCTCGGTCATGAGAGAGAGCCCCGGGCCGCTCGTCGAAGTCATCACTCGGGCGCCGGCGTAGCTGGCCCCGATGATCATGTTGATCGCCGCGAGCTCGTCCTCCGCCTGGCGGACCACTCCGTCGAGGGGCGGAAGGTACCGTTGCAGGTACTCCATGATCTCCGTGGCGGGGGTGATGGGGTACCCCGCGAAGAACCGTCCACCGCCCACGACGAACCCGAGCGCCACGGCCTGGTTGCCGGTGGTGAGGATCATGTCGTGCGCGTCGCCGTCCGCCACCGCGAACCGGTGCGGCATCCCCTCGGTCTCGAGCGCGACCTTGCGGCCGATCTCGAGGGCGCGCAGGTTCTTCTCGAGCGCTTCCCCACCCCGACGGCGGAACCGGTCCTCGATCACCGTCTTCGTCACCTCCGGGTCAAAGCCGAGGAGGACGGAGAGCGCGCCGTACGCCGCCGTGTTCTTGAAGATCGGCTGTCCGAGCACGCCGCCCACGAGGGTCGCGAACGGGAACCCCACGCCGTTCGGGACCTCGGCCTTGAACGCGGTCGAATCGTAGAGGATGAACCCATGCGGGGCCAGCTCCTCCCGGCCCATCTCGATCGCCTGGGCATCGAACGCCACGAGGACATCGACGTGCGCCTTGACCGCCGCGACTGGGTCCCGGCACGCCCGCACCGAGGCGTCGGCGTGCCCGCCCCGGATCCGCGAGAGCACGTTGCGCGACATGTAGACGTAGAGCCCGCGCTTGCGGAAGTACCGGCCGAGAAGGTCCGAGACGGTCAACGTACCGTCGCCGCCCTGGCCTCCGATCATCACGCAGACGTCCGGAAGGTCGATCGTCGTCCGCGAGGCTCCCGTTCCCGTTTCGGTGGGGACGGGCTTCGATGGAGACGCTGGAGTGCTGGACATGGTTGCTGCCGACCGGTACGCTGCCGAATCCTACCCCGTTTCAACCTCGCACTCTATTTAACTCATCATCTGGCGGTCGACCGCGCGCCACGCGGTCGCTCCTCTCCGGCGTTCGGCTCGCGCCAAGCCTTAATCCGTTCGACGGCCTGAATCGGCCGTGACCGAGCCTCGACTCGTCGAGGATTACCACCCGTTCACGGCGGCCGACCGCCATCTGCCCGATTCGATCGTGGTCTGGGACGAGACCCTGCGGGACGGCGAGCAGATGTCCGGCGTGCACTTCACCCCCGAGGAGAAGCTCCGGGTCGCCACGCTGCTCTCCGAGATCGGCGTCGGGGTCCTCAACGCGGGGATACCGGTCGTCTCGGAAGAAGAGGCGCGGGCGGTGAAGCTCGTCGCCGGCGCGGGTCTCAAGGCGAAGGTGCTCGCTGCCGCCCGCACCGTGCTGAAGGACGTCGACGCGGTGATCGACAGTGGCGCGAGCCACATCGCGATCTTCGTCGCCGCGAGCAATGTCCACCTCCAGTTCAAGCTCAAGATGACGCAGGAGGAGGTCGTGCAGGCGTCCCTCGACTCGGTGCGCCGAGCGAAGGAAGCCGGTCTTCACGTGGCGTTCGTCACCGAGGACACGGTCCGCGCCCCGTTTGATTTCGTGGAGCGACTGTACCGCGAAGTGCAGGACGCCGGTGCGGACCGACTGGTCGTCGCGGACACGGTCGGGATCATGACCCCGCTCACGTTCCGGTGGTATCTCACCGAGTTCCAGCGTCGGGTCCGTCCCAAGGACCTCTCGGTGCACTGCCACAACGACCTCGGCCTCGCGACCGCGAATACGCTGACGGCGGTCGAATGCGGCGCTCGGGCGCCGCATGTCTGCGTCAACGGCCTCGGGGAGCGCGCGGGGAACGCTGCCCTGGAAGAGGTCGTGGTCGCGCTCGAGTCGCTGTACGGGTACCGCACCGGTATCCGCACGGAGCGACTCTACGAGCTGTCGCGCTTGGTGGAGGAGCTTTCCGGGGTTCCGACCGCTGCCAACAAGGCGCTCGTCGGGTACTACGCGTTCTCTCACGAGGCCGGGATCCACACTCACGGGATCCTCGCCCACACCCTCACGTACGAGCCCCTGCAGCCCGGTTTCGTGGGGCGGAAGCGTCAGATGATCCTGGGAAAGCACACCGGCAAGGCGGCCCTCGTCGAGAAGCTCAAAGAGCGGGGGATCGCCGCCTCCGACCCTCTGCTCGTCGAACTGCTGCACCGGATCAAGGTGGATGCCGAATCCCAGTCGAAAGAGTCGCTCTCCCGGTTCCTCGCGGAGTACCGTGCGCGCTTTGAGCGTCCCGGTCTTTCCGATGAGGAGTTCTGGGCGATGGTCGAGGCGGTCGGGCTGCGGGCGGTGGCATCGTGACGGGCGGGAACGGCCATGGGATGACCCTCGCCGAGAAGATCCTCGCGCGCGCCTCCGGCACCCCGCATGTCGTCCCGAGCCAGATCGTGGAAGGGAAGGTCGACCTGGCGATGATGCACGAGCAGGGGGCGCAGACGGTACTCCCGTTCCACCAGATGGGGGCCGACCACGTCTGGGACCCCGAGCGCGTGGTCATTGCGATCGACCACTGGGTCCCGGCCTCGACGGAAGGGGCGGCGGTCCTCCACCGCACGCTGAGGAAATTCGCCGAGGAGGTCCATCTCCCGCACTTCTACGACGTCGGGAACCACGGCATCTGCCACCAGATCCTCGCCGAGAACGGCTGGGTCGTTCCGGGCGACCTCGCGGTTGGTACCGACTCCCACACGAATATGCTCGGCGCCATGGGGGCGTTCGCTACGGGGATCGGACCGACCGAGATGGCCGCCGTCCTCGCCCTCGGCGAACTGTGGCTCAAGGTGCCGAGCTCGATCGCCATCCGGGTGAAGGGACGGTTCGACAAGGGCGTGACCGCGAAGGACCTGGTGCTGCGGGTGCTCGGGGAGCTCAAGACGACCGGCGCCGCCTACCAGGCGGTCGAGTACGGGGGGCCGACGATCGAACGCCTTTCGATGCCCGAACGGTTCACGATCTGTAACATGACGACGGAGATGGGGGCGAAGACCGGGATCGTCCCCCCCGACGCCACGACCTACGAGTATCTCGAGAAGATCGCGAAGCACCCGATGCACCCGCTGCACGCCGACGCCGATGCGCGCTACGGCCGGACGATCGAGGTCGACGTCGAGGGCATGCCCCCGATGGTGGCGTGCCCCTACTCTCCCGACAACGTTCGGCCCCTGACCGAGGTCGTCGCCGAGCACGTGAAGATCGACCAGGCGTTCCTCGGTTCCTGTACCAACGCCCGCATCGAGGACCTGCGGGAGGGCGCGGCGATCATGAAAGGCCAGAAGGTCGCCCACGGGGTGCGGTTCATCGTCTCGCCGGCGTCGACCAAGATCTACGAGCAGTGCCTGCACGAGGGGCTGATCGACATCTTCACGGAGGCCGGCGCCGTGTTCACGAACTCGAGCTGTTCCGCCTGCTTCGGGGGCAACATGGGGATCCTGGCCCCGGAGGAGGCGTGCGCCTCCTCGTCGAACCGGAACTTCCCGGGACGGATGGGGGCGAAGGAGGCCCGCATCTATCTCATGTCGCCGGCAGCGGTCGTCGCGAGCGCCATCAAGGGCGAGGTCGCGGACCCGCGCGCGCTCGCCTGAGCGAGGGGACGGTGCAGACGATCGTCGAAGGCCGCGTCTGGACGCTCGGACGCGACGTCGACACCGATCAGATCATCTCGGGAAAGTACCTCACGATCATCGACCCGAACGAGCTCAAGAAGCACGTCTTCGAGATCGCGCTCCCCGAGTTCGCCCAGGCCGCGCGTCCGGGGGACATCCTCATCGCGGGAGAGAACTTCGGGAGCGGATCGAGCCGGGAGCATGCGCCGCAGGCGATGCGGGCGATCGGTGTCGGGGCCGTGGTCGCCGACTCGTTCGCGCGGATCTTCTTCCGGAACGCGATCAACCTGGGGATCCTGGCGATCGAGGCCCGCGGCGTGCGCGAGCTGTTCCTCGCGGGGAACGTCGCGCGCATCGACCTCCCGCAGGGCCGGATTACGAACGTTACCACGGGCGCTTCGCTCGACTTCCCACCGCTTCCGGAGCACCTGCTCAGCCTCCTCGAAGCGGGCGGCCTCGTGGAGAAGGTGCGCCGGGAGCTCGATGCGCGCCGGGCGGCCGCAGGGGCCACCCCGTGAAGGAGACCGGCTACGAGGTCGCGGTCTTCCCCGGCGACGGCACCGGCCCCGAGGTGGTCCGGGAGGGTCTGAAACTCCTGGGCGCCCTCGCCGAGGGCGGCCCCGCGCCGTGGAAGGCGACGGAGTATCCGGGCGGAGGGCAGTACTACCTCTCTCACGGACGGGAGTGGGATCCCGACGGCGAGGCAGCCGCCCGCCGGGCCGACGCGGTGCTGCTCGGCGCCGTCGGGTGGCCGGGGGCGACCCTCCCGAACGGCGACCTCGCGGGCCGCGCGCTCGTGCTCGGCCTGCGCGAAGGGCTGGATCTGTACGCCAACGTACGTCCGTGCAAGCTTTACCCGGGGGTGACCCACCGCATCAGCGGCGAGTTCCGGGAGGTCTGGTCGCCGAAGAACGTCGATCTCGTCATCGTGCGCGAGAACACCGAGGGCCTCTACACGCCCGCCCGCGGCCGCCTCCGTCGAGGAGGGGAGACCGAGGTCGCCATCGACACCCGCGTCATGACCCGGAAAGGGTGCGAGCGGATCTCGCGGTACGCCTTCGAGATGGCCCGCGCGCGGCCCCGCGGCGCTCCCGAGGACGGCGTGCGCCGGGTCACGTGCGTCGACAAGTCGAACGTACTCGAGGGGTGCCGGTTCTTTCGCGAGACGTTCGATCGCATCGGACGGGAGTACCCCGACATCCAGCGGGACTACGCCTACGTGGACGCCTTCACGCAATGGATCGTCCGGAACCCCGAGCACTACTCCGTCGTGGTCGCTCCGAACATGATGGGGGACATCATCACGGACCTGGCCGCCGTCCTGCAGGGCGGGATGGGATTCGCGGCGGGCGGGAACGTCGGGATCGACCACGCCATGTTCGAACCCGTGCACGGGAGCGCCCCGAAGCACGCGGGAAAGAACCGGGTCAATCCGTTCGCCACGTTCTTCGCTGTCGAGCAGATGCTCCGCTGGCTCGCAGAGAAGCATGCCGATCCGCGGCTCGCCGCCCAGGCCGATCGGCTCGAGCGCGCGGTGGCTGTGACGCTCGCCGCCGGCGCGGCGCGGACGTACGATCAGGGCGGTACGGCCACCACGAGCGAAGTAGGCGACCGCGTAGCCGCGGCGGTCCGAGCGGGGGGCCGATGACCGGCCGGGCGGTCGCTCTCGTCGGCGGAGTCACCACCAAGTTCGGCCTGCGGCCGGCCACCTGGGGCGAGCTCGCCCAGGAGGTCGGCGCCGCCCTGTTCCGTGCCGTCCCGGCGCTGCGGTCCGAGGAGGTCGATTCCCTGTTCGTCGGCGCCGCCGAGCCCGAACGGCTCGCCTTCCAGTCGCACGCAGCGCCGTACGTCGCCGAGCAGATGGGGATCCGACCGACGCGGATCCTCCAGCGCACCGAGCTCGCCTGCGCGTCCGGGCAGTCGGCGATCCGCTCGGCGTACGCCGCCATCGCGGCCGGCCTGTCGGACGTCGCCGTGGCGGTCGGCCTCGAAAAGATGAATCTCCCGTCGATGGCCGAGGCGAACACGGCGATGGCGTGCGTGATGGATCGTGCCTGGGACGGCCCCGCCGGCGCGACCGCCCCGCCGTTCTTCGCGATGGTCGCCCAGCGGCACATGCTCGAGCACGGAACGACGGAGGAACAGCTCGCCGCGGTCTCCGAGAAGAATCACCGTTTCGCGAACACGAACCCGACCGCTCAGTTCTACGAGAAGACGTTCGCTCGGGATCGCCTCCTGCGGTTGCCCCTGATCGCCCCACCGCTGCGGCTCGGGGACTGCTCGTCGATGACCGACGGGGCGGCGGCGGTCGTGCTCGTGTCGGAGGAGGCGGTCGGACGATTCCCGGACCCTCCGGCGTGGATCCGCGGCACCGGCCAGTACTCCGATTTCCACAACCTAGCGAACGCCGGGTCCCTCACGGAATGGACCGGTCTCACGCATGCGGCGCGCACGGCGCTGCGCGGCGCGGGGATCGGCATCGACCAGGTCGATCTGGCCGAGATCCACGACTGCTTCACGATCTCCGAGATCGTCGAATATGAGGCCCTCGGCCTCTGCCCCCCGGGGAAGGGAGGTGCGTTCGTCGCCGACGGCCGCTCCGACCTGGGGGGGGATATCACGATCAACCCGCGCGGGGGCCTGCTCGGTTGCGGTCACCCGCTCGGAGCGACCGGGGTCGCGCAGGCGGTCGAAGTGTTCCAGCAGTTCTCCTCGAAGGTACCGGCGGCGCGCCAGGTCCCCGACCCGGAGTGGGCCCTCGTCCACAACCTCTCGGGAAGCGCGAACGTACACTCGGTGATGGTGTACCAGCGCGGGGGAGCGTCGTGAACGAGGTCCGCCGACCGACCCGTCCGGCGGCCGCCTCCGTTCCCGCGGCGGCGCCGGCCGCGGCGCCGGCCCGGGCGTCCGAGCCGGAGATCCCTCCCAAGCCGTTCCTACTCGACTTCCTGC